>JAJNAZ010000041.1 GCA_021155855.1 Solirubrobacterales bacterium | reverse complement strand
CCTCCTTGAGCCCCTTGCCGCGGGCGCGGCTGAAGCAGAGCTCGTGGTCGGCGGGCAGGCAGCCGCGGCCCATGCCGTTGAGGAAGACCGGAATCCCGAGCGCCTCGGCGAGCGCGCGCAGCTCGAGCTCGCCGTGGGCCCAGTAGAGGCCCGTGCCGGCCATGATCACCGGGCGCTCGGCCTGGGCGAGCAGCCTCGCCGCCTCCTCGGCGTCCTCGGCGACCGGGCGAAACTCATCGCCGTGCTCGCCTTGCTGCGGCTGATGCAGCCCATTGCGCGGCTCGTGGGCCGGCTACGGCACGGCCTCTTCCCCTTCGCGATCGGCGGGCAGACGGTGGTGATCACCGACCCCGGGATCGCCAGCAGCCTGCGCTCACGAGCGCCGGGAACCTCGCTACGCGGCCGCTGGGCGCGGCAGATGGCTTCCTCGACCGCGGCCCATGCGGTCGGCAAGGATGGTGCCCTACGGGGCCGCAGGGTCGTCGCCGTCGATCCCGACCGGGCCGAGCTGCTGGCCCTGGCCGCGGACTGAATCTTGGCCGGAACGCCGCGTGCCCATAACGAGCCGAAGGCGGGTTAGCTTGAAGACCGCCCGGGGCGGTGCCAGCGGGCGGGCCGGGGCGCCGCGTGCCTCTTTGAGCGCGGCAGGAACCCGGCCCGCACCCGGCCGAGATCGATGATCGCGATCCTGCTCGAGCGGGGCGAGGCCGAGGTCGTCGCGCTGCCCGAGCACATCGAGATCGAGGCGCTCGGACCGACGCGGGGCTAACCCGAGTTGCGGACCCCGTCCGGTCTCGCGAACACACTTACCGGGTGAGTTCATCGACCGCGGCGATCCTCTGCTCCGCCGCCGGGGGAGCCTGCGAGCTGTTCGGCCTCGGCCTGGTCGCGGTCGGCATCGCGGCGCGACCGCAAGCGGGCGAGGGAGCTGTTCAAGGCGCGACCCAAGCGGAAGCTCCCGAAACGGAGCTATCCGTCGCCGATAGGCCGTGGCCCGATCCCGCGCGGTCGGACGATCGGCTTCGCGGCCAAGTACGCGACGCCGGCCGACGTGCATGCTCTCGGTGCCGAGCTCGCGAACGGACTGCTCAGCTACGTGAAGGCGCTCGACACCGAGCGCGATAAGACGACTCTGGGCATTCTTCGGCTCGTTGTCGAGGGCGACTCGGAGCTGCGGGAAGGGCTGCGCGAACCGCTCGCCGGAGGCATTCGGTCTCGCGTCGCCGGCGCGATCCTGCTCGCCGCCGGCATTCTCCTTTCGGTCGCCGGGTCGGTGATCAGCGCGGCGACGTAGTTGCCCCATCGCGATCACCCGGACTCGATTTGGTCGTGTGCTCGGGTCGCGGCGTGTCCCCGGCTGGATCAGCTCGTCCAGAGCCTCCTGATCCTCGCCCTGGTGAATGCATCAGGTGCCGGACCGGTCGCGGCGCGCTTTTCCCACCTACGTTCCCACCTTCGCGATCTCGGCCAGGTGGTGGGCGGCCCCAAAACGCAGAAACCGCTCGGTAGAGCGGCTTCCGGCCCATGGGCGCTGCTGGGCTCGAACCAGCGACCTCCAGCTTGTCGAGCTGGCGCTCTCCCGACTGAGCTAAGCGCCCGGGAGCGGCGAGTGTAGCGCCCGGACGGCGCTCCACCGACGCGCACCCGTGCGTGGGTGTGGCGCGGCCGCCCGCGAACGCTGTCCTCCCATTGGCACCTGAGTACAAGCCGGTCGACACACCTTGTACGAGTGGGAAAGGCCAGCATCGACGCATGATCCGGCGAGCTCGAACGACCGTAACTTCGGGCGAACCCGAGTGTTAAGGTAGATGCGGTCGGGTAGGACATTTATGCAACTTGAAGGACCGACGGGCCAGCGGCGGGATCGCACTGGCGGTACGTCCTTTCGGAACCAAGGGCCCCATCCGGGGCCCTTTTCCGTTGCTCAGCGGCGCCCGCCCTCGGCGAACGCCTTGCGGACCCGGTCCGGGTAGCGGAACAGCCGCTCGAAGCTCGGCGCCTGGACCTCGAAGCCGAGCCGGTCGAGCAGCCCCGATGTCTCCAACCCGACCAGGTCGTGCTCCTTTGGCCGTGCCGCGGTACCGCCGCTGCCGCCGAGCGAGCATGGCAGCGCAGCGATCGCCGCCGGATCCGGGAGCGGCGGCGGCTCGAGATCGGGCTTGCCCCTGAACCTGAAGCTGCGCCCGACGTTGGAGGCATAGCGGTGGCGCTTGGTCAGGTGCCCGAGCCCGTAGCGGTAGGAGATCAGCTTCAGGATCGACTCGTGGGTGCAGGTCATGTGGTTGACCCGGCCGCCGCGGGTGTAGGGCGAGACCGCCACCGCCGGCACCCGGAACCCGGCCAGCGACCAGTCCTCGGCAAGATCGTCGCGGTTGGTGCGGTCGTCAGGGACGTGCGGCGGGACCACGTGATCGAAGAACCCGCCCCACTCGTCGTAGTTGATGAACATCGCCCCGCGCCGGTACTGCGGCGAGGCGACGAACGCGTGCACGATGTCGGACATGAACGCCTGCCCGAGGCGGATGTCGCCGTGCGGGTGCTCGTCGGCCGAGAGGCCGTCGGCCCCTCCGCCGTCGCGAAACGGCGGGTCGACGAAGCAGACCTGGGGCAGCGTCCCGGTGGCCGCGTCGTCATAGAACTGGATCACCGGGCGGACCCAGGCGAGTCCGCGCTGGCCGTAGAGCGCCGGAAACGGCAGGTCGGAAACGTAGTAGCCGACGGTGAGCCCGTGCGCCAATGCCCGGTCGCAGATCGTCTCCCACTCAAAGCCCGTCGTCTGCGACGGGAACTGATTCGACTTCTGGCCGCCGTTCTGGGCCCCGAGCTGGTAATGGCGGTTCGGATAGGTCGAGGCCATGATCGAGCAGAACCAGCGGTCATAGAGGGTGAACGCGTCGGCCGCGCGCGGGATGAGGCCGAGGTCCCCCTTGAGGTAGTAGCCGAGCGCGAACTCATCGCTGCCGTCGCCCTCCGGGTTGCCGGTGTAGAAACCGTCCATGCGGCCGCCGTTGAGCTGGTGGCGCCCGCCGGTCCAACCATGGTCGGGGTCGCGAAAGTCGCAGCCCTGGAAGTCCGGGGTCAGGTGGTGGGTGGCAAACCGCTGCGAGCCGTCGAGGCTGGGATAGCTCAGGCCGGCGTTCTGTCCGTCCGCCTTGCGGTGCCAGCCGAAGTAGTGGTCGAAGGAGCGGTTCTCCATCATCAGGACGACGAACGTGTCGAGCGGCAGATCGCGCGGCTTCGGAAACGGCTTGCGGTTGGCGCGCTTCGCCGCCTCGGCGACCAGGGTCTCGGCCGGCAGCACACCCGCCATTCCGGCGAGCCCGGCGAACGCCGCCGTGCGGCCGAGGAAGTCGCGGCGCCGCAGCAGCTCGTCGCCCGCGGTCGCTGCGAGCAGCTCGGTCCGCTGCGGGTCGGCGAGCTCGCCGCGAGCACGGCGGACGGAATGATCCACCGGGCGTCCGATCACGGCTCCCTGACCACCTCGCAGTCGTAGACCCCGTCCTCGAGCGCGTCGACGATCGCGACGTCGTCCTCGCCGGCGCCGCAGTTGATCGCGTCGGGGCCCGCGTCGCGAGCGTCGATCTTGTCGCGCCCCGGCGCCGCGAGCTGGACCCCGTTTTGCATATTGAAGCCGTCGCGTCCCGGCCCGCCGCGCAGGAGGTCGTCACCCTTGCCGCCGATCAGTACGTCAGCGCCCTTGCCGCCGATCAGGGCGTCGCGGCCGCCGAGGCCCTTGAGGGTGTCGTCGCCCTTGGTGCCCACGATGCGGTCGCGACCGTTGTCGCCGTGCTCGGTCACCGCCGGCGCGACACCGCCCAGCGCAAGGCAGGCAATCACGCCCAGGCACCCCGCAGCGGCCATCCTTCGCATCGCGGAGGCGAGAATATCCCCTCCCCGCGCCTGCGCCCGGGTGTCCCTATCGATCAGGTTCTACGACCAGGGTCAGGCCCTCGATCGCGGCCACGCGCACGGGCTCGCCGGCGTCCAGCGCGGCCGCGCTGCGCGCGTTCCAGATCTCGCCGTGGACGCGGACCCGCAGCGGCCCGGGCGGGGCGAGCGCCTCGATCACCTGCGCGCGCTGGCCGATCAAGCCCTCCGCCCCGGTCGTCACGCGGTAACGACGCAAAAACCGGATCCAGAAGAACACCTCGCCGACCTCGATCAACATCGCGCAGACGAGGACCACCAGCCGCCACGGGTCGGGGAGCACGAACAGCCCGGTGATCGCGAGCGCGAGGATCACCGCGCAGATGATGCCGGTCGAACGGGCGCGCCGGCGCCGATCGCCGAGCCGCGAACGCGCTCAGTACAGGCTCGCCGTCTCGGCGGCGAGATAGGAGAGCAGGCCCTCCATACCGCGGCTCGCGTGGACCTCCCGCTGCAAGTCGGCCCCCGATCCCTGCTCGAGGATCACGTTGACGTGGTCGAGCTCGGACTCGCAGCCGAGCTCGCGGGCGACCGTGGCGGCCGTCTCCAGGCATTGCTTCGCGAGCTCGCGAGCGGGGAGTTCGAGGCGAGCGCGTTGAGCAGCGGGACATGGGCGCGGATCCCGTTGTGGGCGCGCACCGCCGTTTCCGCGTCAGGCATGCCGACGTGGATGTGCTGGCCGCAGATCGGGGTCCGCAGCACTCCCTGCAGTGTGTCCTCAGTCAGCGCGTAGCGCCGGTTCTGATGCACCGCGGCCTCGCCGGGTGCCGCGTTCGGGTGCACTCCCGCACCCATGATCCTGGTGCCCGAGTCGAGCAGCTCCCGGCGCAGGTCGCGGAGCTCGGCGACCGCCTTGCGCGCGTTCGCCGACACCTCCGAGCGCGTCTCGAGCATCGCCTTGAACAGCTCAGCGTCTACCTCACCCGCCTCAGGCTCCGCGTCGCGCGGGGCCTGGGGCCCTCGATTGAGCAGCTCGTTGTCCTCGCCGACTACAAGCAGCTCCTCCTCGACCCCGAGCGCGAACGGCGCCTCGCTCCCGAAGTTGCTTTCCCAGCGACCCTCGATTGTCTGCCCGAGCGCCACTCGGCGGATCCGCCGTGCCGTGTTGTCCGCCGCTCAGGCGTCGCGCGAAGTCCGCGTGTCGTGCTCTGGCGGCGTGTCGGTGTCGGGGTCGACCCGTGCCGCGTGCTCTTCGTGCGCACCGGCGGTCTCGCGGTCCCGTTCGGCCGCGCGGGCTCGCTCCTCGGCCTCGGCGGCCTCGCGGCGTGCCCGTGCCGCCTGCTCGTCGGCGGCGGCGGCCTCCCGGTCGGCGGCCAGCCGTCGCGATGATGCCTCCTCCCGATGCGCGGAGGCGACCTGACGCCGGTCCTCGTGCTGTCGGGCCCTGCCGCTGCGAAGGGCGGCAACGATCAACGCGATCACGATCACGGCCCCGATCACGATCAGGATGACGGCGAGTGTGCTCATCTCGATTCCTTTCGTCGGCGCGTCGCGCTCGCGGCATCGGTTCCCGCGACGCGGCGCACGTCTCTTGCCAGCGCTCTCTACCCGGATCGGGGACCGATCAAGCCTCGCCCGGCGGGGCCGGCGCTCAGCCGGCCCGGTCGACGAGCGCCCCCTCGCCCTCCGCCGCCGCGCAGTGAGCGCAGCAAAAGATCTTCCCGCCGGCCTCGACGCCGTGGCCGATCACACGGCAGCCGCAATGGGCGCAGGCCGGCGCCAGGGCATGGATGGCGCACTCGAAGGCGTCGAAGTGGTGCTCGCTGCCGTCGCTGGACCGAATCACGAACGCCTTGTCGTACTCGTTCCCGCAGACCTCACATGCGGCCATCACCCGTCCTCCTCAGTCGACCAATTGCCTAGCTAGCCGTACCCCGGTGTCAATCGGGAAAACGCGATCCCGGTTCAGGCCGGGCCCGTGCGGGTAGCTCAGGAACGTGTTCGGATCCTGGTACACGATCCTCTTCGGTGCGATTCTGGTGCTTCTGCTGATTGTCGGGATCGCCTTCGGAACCGCGGCGCTCCTGTTCCCGGTGCTCGTCGCGATCCTGCTCGGAATCGGGATCGCGATCGCATTCGCGATCAAGCGCGGCTCCGAGCACGCGGGCACGGGGGCGGCGTCGGTCTCCGGCGGCCCCCCGAGGGGTTCGGGTCGGCGCCCCGACGGCGCCCCCGTCTCCGGTGAGGGGTCCGGCGCTCCGACCTCGCCTACCGGGCGACCGCGCTAAAGAATCCGCGTCAGCCTCGCCGGCATGGGCTCACGCGCAACAATCCTCAACTGCACGCTGAAGCCGTCGCCCGAGACCTCGAACACCGAGGCGCTGGCAAGGGTGATAATCGGCGCGCTCGAGCTCGAGGGCGTCCACTGCGAGCTGATCAGGGTCGTCGACCTCGAGATCAAGCCCGGGGTCAAGTCGGATCAGGGCGGCGGCGACGAGTGGCCCGCCGTGCTCGAGAAGGTGCTTGCGTCCGAGATCCTGGTGATCGCGACCCCGACCTGGCTCGGCCGGCCGTCGAGCGTTGCCCAGCGGATCCTCGAACGGCTCGACGCGCTGCTCAGCGAGACCGACGAGGAGGGACGCCCCGTGGCTTACAACCGGGTCGCGGGCGTGATCGTGACCGGAAACGAGGACGGCGCACACCACGTGATCAGCGAGATCTCCGGCGCCCTGGTGGACATCGGCTTCACCATCCCCGGTCAGTCCTGGACCTATTGGAACCGCGGACCCGGTCCGGGCGCCGACTACCTCGATTCGACCGAGGGCAAGGAGTGGTCGCATTCGACCGCCGCCGCCGCGGCCGCGAATCTGGCGGCCGCGGCTCGCGCGCTCGCGGCGAACCCGATCGGCCCGCCTCCGAGCAGCGGCTGAGGACCGGCGGAGCCGCCGACGCCGTCGGGATGGACGTTCCCGGCGCGAGCGATGGGACGAGCGCGGCAGACCTAGGGCTGGAAGATCACCTTGAAGGTGCCGTCCTGCTTCTTCTGAAACGCCTCGTACGCGCGCGGCGCTTCGTTCAGGGGGAGCCTATGGGTGGCGAAGTTCTCGGTGCCCAGCGGATCCGACTCGTCGCTGACCAAGGGCATGATCTCGTCGATCCAGCGCTTCACATGCGCCTGCCCCATTCGGATCTGAAGGCCCTTGTCGAACAGCTGCATCATCGGCAGCGGATCGATCGCACCGCCGTAGACACCGCTGATCGAAACGGTCCCCCCGCGGCGCACAGTCTCGAAGCAGGCCAGCAGCGCGCTGAGCCTGTCGATGCCGGCCCTTTCGATCAGCGG
Organism: Solirubrobacterales bacterium; assembly: GCA_021155855.1. Lineage (GTDB taxonomy): Bacteria > Actinomycetota > Thermoleophilia > Solirubrobacterales > 70-9 > WHSW01. The sequence goes on along the minus strand of JAJNAZ010000041.1, from coordinate 14,847 downwards.
CCGAGCGAGCATGTCGGGGAGCAACCCGGCAGCACGCTGGGCGAGCGACGCCAAGGGCGCCCCGTGCGCCTCCATGCCCACGGCGTCGATTGCGGAGTCCGTACCCCGACCCTCGGTCAAGTGGCGGATGTGGTCCGCGATCGCGCTCGCGTCGCCGGCACCATCGGCGATCTCGAGCACCTCGACGTCGTCGGCGCGGGCGCGCTCGAGCCGCTCGGGAACCGTGTCCACGCCGATCACCCGCCTGCCCTTGTGGCGCGCAATCCGAGCAGCCATCCGACCTATGGGTCCGAGCCCGAAGATCGTCACGGAGCCGCCCTCGGGAATGTCCGCGTACTCGACCGCCTGCCACGCCGTGGGCAGCACGTCGGATAGGAACAGGAAGCGCTCGTCGGGCGGCCCCTCGGGGACCTTGATCGGCCCGAACTGCGCCTGCGGCACGCGCAGGTACTCGGCCTGGGCGCCAGGCACCTGACCGTAAAGCTTCGTATAGCCGAACAGCGACGCACCGGTGCCGGTGTCGCGGTTCTGCGTCGTCTCGCACTGGGCGAAGAGCTTGCGCTCGCACATCCAGCAGTGCCCGCAGGAGATATTGAACGGGATCACCACCCGGTCGCCCGGCTCGATCTGCTCGACTTCGGCGCCGACCTCCTCGACGATCCCCATCGGCTCGTGCCCAAGCACGTCCCCGGCGTCTATGAATGCTCCGAGGACCTTGTATAGGTGCAGGTCGGAGCCGCACAGGCCCGACGAGGTGATCTTGATGATCGCATCTGTGGGCCTCTCGATCGCCGGGTCGGGGACGTCCTCGACCCGCACATCCTCGACGCCCTGCCAGGTCAGCGCCTTCATGGCGACCGACTACCCCGCAGGTTGCCGGCGAAGCGCCGGCAGCGGAGATTCTTCTGCTCGCGCGGCGTCCGGCTCAGTACGAGGCCGCGCCGAGGCCGGTGCGGAACTCGTCGAGCCGGAACCGGCCGCTGCTTTCGGGATCGAGCGGGGGCGTGGGATAACCGGCCCCGTCTCGCAGGCCGCCGAGCAGCTCCAGCAGCGCATCGCCGGCCGAGCGTCGCGGCTGCCAGCCGAGGTGCTCTCTCGCGCGCGCGGTGCTCATCACGGGAACAGCCAGCGCCATGTCCAGCCAGCCGGGCGGCGAGGGCTGCAGTCGGGCCCACCAGCTGAGTTTCGCGGCGGCCCTCAGTGGCGCCCCGCCAAGCCGCACCGTCCGCGCGTCGAGAAGCCCAGCCAGCTGCTCGGGGTCGAGGACGGGGTCGGCGGCGATGTTGAAGGCGCCCCGAGCGTCGCCGAGCAGCGCGAGCAGGTAGGCCTGGGCGACATCCACGGCGTGCACCGCCTGAAATCGGAGGCGTTCGACCTCGGGAACCACCGGAATTCCCCAGCGCAGCAATCCGCCGGGAAACAGCGGGCCGAGGAAGAGCCGACGGATCCCGGTCGCGGCCGGACGCTGGAAGATCAGACCGGGCCGCAGCCGGACGATCCTGATCGCCGCGTGCTCCGGCTCGAAGGCGTCGAGGTATCGCTCCACCTCCGACTTGTGACGGGAATAGAACGACGTCTGCACTCCCCCGGTGGGCCAGCCTTCGTCGACCGCTCGGTCCTTCGGTCCCTCCGAATAGCTGCCGACCGACGACGCATAGATGATCGAGGAAGCGCCGGCTCGGGCCGCAGCCTCGAAAACGCGCCTACTGCCCTCGACATTGGTCGAGCGCAGAGTCGCTTCATCCCGTGACGGCTGAATCAGCCAGGCCAAATGAATCACGGCGTCGGCCCCCTCGAGCAGCGGCAAGAGGTCGTCGGTAGCGATATTCGCCGGTCGCCACTCCACACCGGTCAGCTCGATTCGAGGGCGCCGACGAGCGATTCCGACGATCGTCTCCACCGCCGGCTCCCGGGCAAGCAATGGAAGCAACGCACTGCCGACGTTTCCTGTCGCCCCGGTGACGGCTACGCGCATGATTCATCCAAGCGCCCGAGTGGGAGCCTCAGATCGTTTTCGGACCCTTGGGCTCAGCGCGAGGCTCGAGCTGGATCTCGCGCTCGGCGCGCGGAACGTCCGCTCCCAGCTCGCGGCTGCGCTCGCGTTCCGCGTTGAGCTCGAGCCCGAACAGCAGCGCGAGGTTCGTGATCCACATCCAGACCAACAGCGCCACTGCTCCCCCGAGCGTCCCGTAGGTCTTGTCGTAGGCGCCGAAGTTGGCGACATAGAAGGCGAATGCCGCCGAGGCCAGCAGCCAGACGATAACTGCGAACGCGCTTCCCGGGGTGACCCACCTGAAGCCCGGTACCTTGACGTTCGGGGAGGCGTAGTAGAGCACCGAGAACATCAGGACGACGACGATGAGCAGCACCGGCCACTTGGCGATGTCCCAGACCTGCAATGCCGTGTCCCCGATGCCGATCGAGCTGCCGACAGCCTGAACGATCGGGCCGGTGAGCACCAGCGCGAGGGCGACCAGCGCCAGCATGATCACCATCATCAGGGTGATCAGGATCTGCAGCGGCCGAAGCTTGAAGAACGACCGGCCCTCGGGGGTCTCCCAGGCAACGTTCGATGCGCGCATGAACGCCCCGACGTAGTTCGAAGCCGACCACAGCGCGACCGCCAGGCCGACCACGAAGAGGATGCCGGCGGCGCCCTGGTTCGAGGTGATCGACTCGATCGGGCCCGAGAACGTCTCCGCTGCCGAGCTCGGGCCTATCTCGGTGACGATGTCCGTGATCTGCCGGGTAGTGGTCTCCGGGTCGCCGAACAGGCCCAGTATCGAGACCAAGGCGATCAGCGCCGGGAACAGTGAGAGAAGGCCGTAGTAGGTGAGCGCGGCGGCCCAGTCCGTCATGTTGTCCTCGCTGAACTCGGTCGCGGTCCGCTTCAGCGTCGGCCAGAGCCCGTCCCGTGCGTCGGTGCCCTCGGGCGCATAGCCGGCGCGAGTCGGCTCGACCTCCTGGCGCACCCGGCCCCGCTCGCCGGAGCCCGGCTCGTCGTGCCGCCTCTCCTGTGGCGTCCGCTCGGTGCTGTGTTCGGAGTCCATCACGATCTCTCCTGCATGGGAGATACCCGGCTCACCGTGCGTTTATCCGTTTGCATGCCTTCAACCGGCCACTCGAATCAGGTCGTCTCACAACGGGTACTCGAGCTCGATGGCAGTTCGCGTGGCACTGATTGCCGACACGCACCTCCCGCGAGGCCGGCGCAGGCTCCCGGCGCAGTGCGTGGAGCTGATCTCCCAGGCCGAGGTCGTGATCCATGCCGGCGATTTCACCACCGTGCAGGCCTGGGCCGAGATCACATCCCTGGGTCCTCCGCTGCACGCCGTGCATGGCAACGTCGATGAGCCGGCACTGCGAGCGCAGCTTCCGGGGAGGGTCGAGATCGAGATCGAGAGCATCAGAATCGGGATCGTTCACGATCCCGGCCCTCGTTCGAGCCGGGTCGAGCGGCTGCGCGCTTGGTTCCCCAAGGCCGACTGCGTCGTCTTCGGCCATTCCCACTTGCCCGAGCACGATCGTGAGCGCGATCTGGTGCTATTCAACCCGGGGAGCCCGACGGAGCGGCGTCGAGCGCCGACACATTCGATGGGCATCGCCGAGCTCGAGAGCGGCGAGGTGCGCTTCCGTCATATTCCGCTTTGAGCAGACGGTGCGCAGCGCGTTGCCCTGCGAAAGAGCAGCCTCGGCCGCGGCCGGTGTTTGGCGTCTGCGCGGGGAACGGGATCGGCTTGGCGGCGCTCTTCGGGGGTACTTTTCGGCCAGGATGGAAATACCTGAGACACGAGGGCCGCTCTCCGAATCGCTGGTCGAGCATCTCTTGGACAGCACGGATGAGTTGCAGGCACCCGCCGCGCCAAGCGTGGATCCGCTGGTCGACGAGGACCTGCAGCTCTCGCTGTATCTGATTCACGAGTTGAGCTACGGAGGGCTCGAGGGCGTGGGCGACGATCGCGAGTGGCTGCCTTCGCTGATCGGCTTTCGCTCGAGCCTCGAGCAGGCGATGCTCGAGGCTCTGTTCGATCGGGTCGGCCCCCCGGCGCCCGCGCCCGCGTCTGCGACCGGGGTCGGAGAGGCGATCTTCTCCGTCGTCGAGGCCGATGACGGACCGCCGCTGGCACGGTTCATCGAACGACACGCCGACCTCGACCAGGTGCGCGAGTTCGTGATTCATCGCTCCGCGTATCAGCTCAAGGAGGCCGACCCACACACCTTCGCGATCCCCCGGATCAGAGGCGCGGCAAAGGCAGCGATGGTCGAGATCCAGGCCGACGAGTACGGCGGTGGCGACCCGGACCGGATGCACTCCGCGCTCTTTGCGCGCACGATGCGCGCGCTCGGGCTCGACGACAGCTTCGGCGCCTACCTCGAGAGGATCCCGGCGACGAGCTTGGCCACCGTCAACCTGATCTCGCTGTTCGGGCTTCGACGGCGCTGGCGCGGCGCGCTCGTCGGCCATCTGGCCTGCTTCGAGGTCACGTCGCCGGGACCGAATCGCCGCTACGCGAAGGGCCTTCGGCGACTCGGCCAGGGTCCGGACGCGACCGAGTTCTACGACGAGCACGTCGAGGCAGACTCGGTGCACGAGAACATCGCCGCCTACGACCTCGCGGGTGGACTCGCCCGCCAGGAGCCGCAGCTCGCCGGGGACATTCTCTTCGGCGTTCGCGCCCTGCTTCATTGCGAGAACCTGTTCGCCGGGCACATCCTCGATGCCTGGCAACACAGGCGAAGCTCCCTGCTCGATCAGCGGCCCGCGCAGGCCGTTGCCTGAACCGCGGGCCGAGGTCGACCCCGTCAACCCTGGCGGCGGATCGCAGGCAACTCAGCGAAGCGGCTGCTCGGCCGGACGGCTGGAGGCCTGAAAGCCGATCAATTTGTGGGTACCGTCGCAAAACGGCTTCGTGCGCGAGGCGCCGCAGCGACAGAGGGCGATCGTGCCGCGCCGGGTATCGATCACCTGACCCTCCTGGTCGGTGAGCTCGAACTCCCCCCGAACCAGATAGGGACCATCACGGTACGGAATAAGGTGTGCCGTCATGAGCGTCCCTTACCCGCCACAGGGGTCCCGACACGGCCAGCTCGACGAGCGGCGATCACCAGTAGCTCCTCCTCGCGTTGGCCGGGCTTGAGCATGCCGGCGCGCTCGAGCAAGGGCGCGCGTGCCCTCAGCAGGGGACCGAGCGGGCCGCGCCGTCGCTCGACCACCTCCGCGGTGAGTCCGCTGGACGAAAGCGCCGCTGCCGTGGCCTCCGGATCGCAGATGGATGACTGCACCACGAGCACACGTCCCCCGGGCTTCAGCTGATCAACCGCCGACCGGCACAGGCGGTCGAGCACCCGCCGGCCGTCGATCCCGCCCTCCCAGGCGCGCGCAGCGCCCCGCGCCGGCGGGTCCGAGACCGCAGGCAGGTAAGGCGGATTGGCGACGATCAGGTCGAACTGCTCCTCGGCGACGGGGGCGAACATGTCGCCGCAGCGGGCTCGGATCCGCGTTCCGTTCAAGCGCGCATTCGACCATGCGCACGCGACCGCCCGCCGGGAGATGTCGACCGCGGTGGCCTTGGCGCCGGCCAGCGCCGCGGTGATCGCGAGCACGCCGCTCCCGGTGAAGGGATCGAGCACGACCTGGCCGGGCTCGACCTCGGCGGCAACGCGGCGAGCCAGCATCAGGCTGTCGCTGCGGGGACGGAACACGCCCGGGACCGTGAGCAGTCGCATCCTCCGCCCGCTTCCCGCACCTCGCCCCGCTAATCATGCGTGACGCAGCGAAGGCCTCGACGCCGAGCGCCGCCGAGCTGCGGGCGACCTTCGACAGGCAGCGCCCGCTCAGCATCGGGGTCGAGGAGGAGCTGATGTTGCTCGACCGCGAAACCGGCGATCTCGCGCCCCTTGCGGGCGAGATCCTGAGCCGGGTCGAAGGAGATCCTCGATTCAAGCGCGAGCTGCCCGCCGCCCAGCTGGAGATCATGACCTCGCCTGCGCCCACGGTGGCCGAGGCAATCGCCCAGCTAGCTGCGGGCCGCCGCGCGCTCGCGGCCGCCGTCGACGGCCTCGTCGGGCTCGCCGCAGCCGGCCTTCACCCCCTGGCGCCCGAAGAAGGAAAGCTGAGCCGCGACCGTCGCTCCCGCGAGCTCGCGCGCGAGTACGGCTCCTTCGCACGCCGACAGCTCGTGTTCGCGCTCCAGATCCACATCGCGCCGGGCTCCTCCGATCGGGCGCTGGCGATCTACAACGCGCTCCGCTCCTACCTGCCCGAGATCGCCGCGCTGGCCGCCAACGCCCCCTTCCATCAGGGCCGCGATACCGGGCTCGCATCGATGCGACCGAAGCTCGCCGAACTGCTGCCGCGCCAGGGCGTGCCGCCGCCACTCGAGAGCTGGGATCAGTATGAGGCGGCGCTCGACTGGGGCGTGAGCTCCGGGTCGTTCACCGATCCCGGCGGATGGTGGTGGGAGCTGCGGCCGCACCCGAGGTTTGGCACCCTCGAGTTGCGAGTCGCCGACGCCCAGACGACGGTCTTCGAGGCGGCGGGAGTGGCGGCGTTCGCGCAATGCCTGGTCGCGGCGCTAGGCGATCGGTGCGACTCCGGCGTCCGACTCGCGACAGCGCCGACGTGGCGGATCGAGGAGAACCGCTGGCGGGCCGCGCGTGACGGTGTCGAGGGTCGGCTTGCCGACCTCGCCACCGGGGAGCGCCGCGCGACCCGCTCGCGGTTGCGTGCGCTGCTGACTGAGCTGGTCCCGGTGGCGGGGCAGCTGGGCTGCGAGGCGGAGCTGGCTCAGGCACAGCGGCTCGTCGAAGAAAACGGAGCTCTGCGTCAGCGGGCCGTCGGTGAGAGCGAGGGCGTACAGCAGGTCGTTTCGTGGCTAGCCGAGCGCTGGCTCGTGGGGACGTAATCTGCATCGGCAGCGGGCAAGGCCCGCCTGCCCGCTGGGCTCGGGCCCACCTGGGACACTACGCGTCCCTTTACCGATCGGCCGGCAGCGACTGGCCGTTCCGAGGGATCTCCGGGATGCTCTGCGCCGGCAAAGACCGACGGGCGGGAGCGTCTGCCGGCACCCCGGGCTCATCGGGATGAGGCTCCGCGGGGTCGCACAACTCGCCGATCGATGGAGGTGGCGGCAGGTCCGGATCCGTTGTACACGCCGGATTCGCAGCGTTTGCCGATGTCTCCCTGATCCGAGTTCTCATCGCAGTCAATTGCCTACCCGTCGAATGCCCGGCTAACCATGCATGTGAGCAGGAGCAAACCTCTGAATGGGTCCACGCTGAGCGCCCTGAGCGCGCTGGTCAGACCGGCGCGCCCCGAGCGGGATTCCGCACCGGAACGCAGGTCATTTCGACTTCTTGCCGCCCTCGCGGCCCGCCGCCCGTTTCTGGGACTTGGAGCCTCCGCTTCCCTTGCCGCTCTTCTTGCCGCCCTTGCTCGAGGCGCCGGGGGAGTTGGCGATCGAGGCGGCGCGCTGCTTGCTCATCCCCTTCTTGCGCAGGCCTTCGTACTGTTTGTCCTGCTTGACGCTTGAACCGTGATCCTTAGCCATTGCTGTACACCTCCGTTTTCGGAGTTACCCCCAGCGGCGTGTCACAAATCCGCCCTGAGTACCGAGAGAGGGAGGCGCATCCCGACGGCGTCGATTTCTATCGCGGAGCGGGTCGTCGCCGTTAGGTCGAACCGCCCTCCTGGCCGGTCGCGTCCCTGGTCGAGGCGGCGACCGGCTTCGACTCGGGTGACCCGCGCTGGCGAGTTCTCCCTCAGAAAGCGCCTGGCGCCGGTCATCTCGCCGCGTTCAGCCGTGGGTCAGCCCCACGATGGTGAAGAACGCGATTCCTCCGACCAGGATCACGGCCCAGATCAACATCATCAGGCGCACACTGGCGAGCGTAGAGTCATGCCCGGATGCATCGGAAGAGCGTGGACGAGCTCTCGGGGCTGATCGTCTCGAGCAAGCGGAGCAGTTCCTCGGTCGGCATATGAGCGTGGCGCGGGTGGAGCTCGCCCTTCAGCCGCACGAGTACGCATGTAGAATCGTCTAAGGACCTAACGCGCTTCGAGTCTTTTCGTCTCTCTTTCTTGACCGCGCGGCCGCCACCGAGGGAGACGGGAAACGGACGGTCCCCATGAATGACGCAACGCCCCGGGGGGACCAGGCGGCGACGATCTCGCGCGGCATGGTCAGGCTGATGCGCAGGGTCTCCGGTCGCGGGCCCGAACGAGCGCGGACGACGATCGGCCGTGACCATGTGCTGGTGATGCTTCGCGAGACGTTGACCGAGGGTGAGCGCAACCTGATCGCAGCGAACCGGAGGGACGAGGTCGAGGCCCTGCGCAGCGCCTACCAGGAGCTGCTCAGAGACGAAGCGACGAAATTGATCGAGGAGACGCTGTATCGCAGCGTGATCGGCTTCATGAGCGCCAATCACTTCGATCCCGACCTCGCGGCGGAGGTCTTCATCCTCGAGCCCAGCGAAAAGCCGCCGCCTGATGTGCCTCAGGAAGCCGAGCACACCGAGGGATGAGGGCGACAGCGCCGTGGAAGCCGGGCTTCGCTTCGGAACGAGGACCGGCCCCGCTCTGGAATGGCTAGATCCTTGCGCCTCGGCCGCTAGTCAGACGCCGAAGCGAATAAGAAGGGGCTGTGATGCATGGTGGGGCCACTCGAGGCGGGGCCGACCCCTGCAGATTACTCGGGTAGCGACCGGCGGGGTCGCTTACCTCGGGGCGGGACGGGTATCAACGTCGTAGCTGAGGCGCACTGTGGGGGCGCGTTCAGTCCACCCCGCCGAGTTCACGGCGCCGGCTCCTTCGGCCGGGTCTACCGGATTCGACTTCGCCCAAGAACGAAGGAGATCCATCCGATGGCCGTCTGCCCGCATTGTGGCTTTCAGACAGAGATCGACCCGACCGCGCGACTTGTGGTCTGTCCACAGTGCAGAGCCGATGGGGTCGAGTCTTACCTCCGCGCGAGTGACCGGTCGAACTCACGGCGACATGATCTCCTCGGGCTGACGGCGCTTGCGCGGGCAGAGCTTGCCGCCGCCCGCATGGTTGCCGGCACCGGATTGCTGCGCGAGCGATCGGCCGCTAAAGGGCTTCGGAAGCGACTCGAAGATCGGTGACCAGCTCGGCGAACGCCCGCTCGCGGTCTTCGTCGTCGGCGCGCAGGATCGCCGATGGGTGAAACGTCGCCACCGCCACCGGCGCGAACTCGACCTCGATCAGCTCGCCGTGCTGCTTGGTGACCCGAAAGCCGCTGCCGAGCAGCGACTTCGCCGCGGTCGCGCCGAGGATCGCGACCACATCTGGGCGCACCCGTTCGAGCTCGGCGTCGAGCCATGGGCGACAGGCTTCGACCTCGAGCTTCGACGGGGTCTGATGGATCCGCCGCTTGCCCTTCGGCTTCCACTTGAAGTGCTTGACGACGTTGGTGCGGTAGGTACGGCGCGGCTCAATCCCGGCCTCGTCCAGCGCGCGGTCGAGCAGCCGTCCGGCGGGACCGACGAAAGGCAACCCCTCGCGGTCCTCGCGATCACCGGGCTGCTCGCCGATCAGCATCACCGGCGCCCGCGCCGCACCGGCGCCGAAGACGGTCTGCGTGCCGCCGCGCCACAGGGGGCAGGCGCGGCAGCCGGCGGCCGCTTGGCGCAGCGCCTTGACCCCTCCCCCGCTCGGCACCAGTGGCGCCGCCGTGTTGTCGCCGGCCGCGGGCACCTAGTGCACGACGCGCACGCGACAGTGACGGGGGCCGGCGATGGGTCCCTGTGAGTCGGTCAACGGGACCTCCTCGATGAGAAGACGCGCGCATACGACGACTGCGCTGGCAGCACGCGGGTTGTCATCGGCTCCGCACCTCCTCGAGCCGCGGTAGAAGCTCAGCCTCGGCGTACCGCAGAAATCCCTCCTGGTTCGGCCCCACCTGATGCAGGTAGACGTGGTCGTAGCCCGCGTCGACGAATTCGAGGACGTTCGCAACGTCGTCCTCGCCGGCCCATTCGGTTGCATCGTCGAACAGCGAGGGCAATGGCAGCTCCCAGTTCAGGTTCCCTCCGGCAACGGCGTTGGGCCACCACTCGAGCGCCGTGGACTTCGCCTCGCGCTCATCCTCTGCCCAACAAACGTGCACCTGCCCGAACCGGGGCTTCCCCTCGCCTCCGGAGCGCTCGAACTGCTCGATCACCTCCGGATCGGGGACGAGGCCGAAGAACCCGTCGCCGATTCGGCCGGCCAAGTCGGTGGCCTGCGGGCCCGCCCCGGCGACGATGATCGGCGGGAGCTCATCCGGCAGGGTGTAAATGCGCGCATTCTCGACCGTGTAGTGCCGGCCGCGATGGCTCTTGAGGCCGCCTTGCCACAGCAGGCGGATCACCTCGACGGCCTCCTCCAAGCGCTCTTGGCGAATCTTGGTCTCGGGCCAGTGCTCCGCGAGGATGTGCTCATTGAGATTCTCGCCGCTGCCAACGCCGAGAAAGAAACGTCCCGGAAGCATCGCCGCAGCCGTGGCCGCCGCCTGGGCGACGATCGCGGGGTGGATTCGGGTCGTTGGACAGGTGACACCCGTGCCCACCTCGATCCGCTCGGTCGCCTCGGCGACTCCCCCCAGCACGGCCCAGACGAACGGGCTGTTGCCCTGTCGGTCTACCCAGGGATGGAAGTGGTCGGAGATCGAGAGGAAGTCGAAGCCCACCGCCTCCGCCCTCCGCGCGAATCCGACCAGCTCGCGTGGTCCGAATTCCTCACTCGAGAGCGTGTAACCGATCGAAGCCACCTGGTGATCGCCCAGCGATCTACTACCCCGACTCCGCCCGACTATCCGACCCATCCTTGCTGAAGGCTGGCGCTAGTCCGGGAGCTTTTCCGGGAGGCCGAAGAACGGAAACAGCTCGGGCGTTCGGAAGGCGATCACCTCGGTGATCAGCGAGTCCTCGAGGGTGAGCACGTCGAGCGCCAGCGGCACATAGCTGCCCGTATGCGGGTCGAGCTGGTAGGTGCCCAGCGCCGGCTGCCCGTTCGCCCGCGTGGGGACGTAACGCAGACGCGGCGGTGGGCCGCCGGGCATCAACCACGAATCGCCGATCGTCTCGCGACCGCGATACCAGCTCGAGTACGGCGGCATCGCGAAGACCACGTCCTCGGCCAACAGGGCGAGGATGGCGTCCACCTCACCCCGCTCGAAGGCATCGATGAACCGCTGCACGATCTCGCGGATCGCGCCGTCGCCGAGCGATCGCATGGTGGCCTGCTGGCTGAGCTGGGGAAGTCGCTCGTCGATCCTCTTTCGCGCGCGCTGCAACGCGCTGTTCACCGACGCGACGGTCGTCTCCAGCGCCTCGGCAACCTCGCGGGCGGAAAACCCGAGCACCTCGCGGAGGATGAGCGCGGCGCGCTGCCTGGCGGGCAGGTGCTGCAAGGCGGCGATGAAGGCGAGCTCGACTCCCTCACGCTGCTCGTAACGAGCCTCGGGAGCGGCATAGCCGTCCTCGAGCCCGAGCTGCTCGTCCGGGTAGGGCTCGACCCACACCGTCTCGGCCGGGCGCTCCTCGGGCTCGTCGAGGCCGGGCCGGGCCGACGGGCCATAGTCCATCGGCAGCACCCGCTTCGGTCGCCGGGCGATCGCGTCGAGGCAGGCGTTGGTCGCGATCTTGTACAGCCAGGCGCGGAATGAGCCGCGGCCGTCGAAGCTGCTCAGCCCCCGCCATGCCCGCAGCAGGGCATCCTGGAGCGCGTCCTCGGCATCGTGCAGCGAGCCCAGCATGCGGTAGCAATGGGCATGGAGCTCCGTCCGGTGCGGCTCGACCAGGCGGCGAAAAGCGTCCTCGTCGCCGGCCGCGGCCGCGACCAGCGTTCGCTCGTCTACGGTCGCGCTTGGCCTCGTACGGCGCATCCTCACGAGCATAGACCGGCGCCGTTGCCGGACCCATCGATCAGGTTCGGGACCGTGCCGATCGCGCGCGCTGCGGCGTGGCCTAGCCTTGGACCCGTGAGTGCGAGCTCGATCACCCCCGGCGATCTCGACAGCTGGCGCGCGCTTCCCAGCACCCAGCAGCCGGACTGGCCGGACCCCGCGCGTGTCAGCGCCGTCACGGCCGAGCTGGCAGAGCAGCCGCCGCTGGTCTTCGCCGGAGAATGCGACCAGCTCAAGGACCGCCTGGCTGCCGTGTCCCGGGGCGAGGCGTTCGTCCTCCAGGGCGGCGACTGCGCGGAGACATTTTCGGGGTCGACGGCGGACGCCGTACGGGACAAGCTGGAGACGCTGCTGCAGATGGCGGTCGTGCTCACCTACGCGGCGAGCGTCCCGGTGGTGAAGATCGGCCGGATGGCGGGGCAGTTCGCGAAACCCCGATCGCGCCCAACCGAGTCAAGGGACGGGGTCGAGCTCCCGGCCTACCGTGGCGAGGCCGTGAACGGGTTCGAGTTCACGGCCGAGTCTCGCCGCCCCGACCCGGCGCGGCTGCTCCACGCCTACAACTGCGCGGCGATCACCCTCAATCTCTGCCGGGCGTTCACGAACGGCGGCTACGCCGACCTGCACGAGGTGCACGCCTGGAACCAGGACTTCGTGGCGCAGAGCCCGGCCGGGCGCCGCTACGAGCAGCTTGCAGGCGAGATCGACCGTGCGCTGTCGTTCATGAAGGCGTGTGGCGCCGACCCGGAGGAGCTCCACGGAGTGGAGTTCTACTCCAGCCACGAGGGGCTTCTGCTGGAGTACGAGCGGGCGCTGACTCGCATCGACAGCCGCACCGGGATGCCCTACGACGTCTCCGCGCATCTGCTGTGGATCGGCGATCGCACCAGGGACCTGGACGGCGCGCACGTTGAGTTCTTCCGCCACGTCCGCAATCCGATCGCGGTGAAGCTCGGCCCGACGATCTCGCCCGACACCACCCTCTCGCTGATCGAGCGGCTCAACCCCGATCGGGAGCCCGGCCGGCTCGCTTTGATCACCCGGCTGGGCGCCGACCGGGTCCGCGACGTCCTCCCGTCGCTGGTGGAGAAGGTCACCCAGCATGATTCGCCCGTCGCATGGATCTGCGATCCGATGCACGGGAACACCTTCGAGGCGCCCAGCGGGCACAAGACCCGCCGGTTGGAGCACGTTCTCGACGAGGTGGCCGGGTTCTTCGAGGTTCACCGCGCGCTCGGCACCCATCCGGGGGGCATCCATGTCGAGTTCACGGGCGACAACGTGACCGAATGCGTCGGTGGGGGCCACGAGATCGTCGAGGACGATCTGCACCGCCGTTATGAGACGGCATGCGACCCGCGGCTCAATCGCCGCCAGTCGCTCGATCTCGCCTTCGCGGTCGCCGAGCTGTATCGCGGCCAGCGCTGAGGTTGACGTCGATGCGAACATCTGTTCGATGTCACGTGCGCCCGTCTACGCCCGTCTGCGACGAGCGCTCGACGCCGGTCAGCTACGGGAGGCGGAGAGAGCGGCCAGGGAGCTCGACCGCGTTTCTCTCGAGGACGCCCTTCGCCTCGTCCTGCTGTTGCTTACGGCGCACGACTACCGCTACGAGCCCGCCGCGGTCAAGTGGCTGGGCCGCATTCTGAGCGAGCAGCCGAGGCTTTTCGGGCTCCGGGGCGTGGCTGAGATCGCGACCTGCCTCGAAGCGCTGGACGGAGCTTCAGCAAACGTGGCCCGCTCACAGCTTGCCGTGCTACTGCGTCACGCCGGCCTGGAGGACTCGGCCAGGCTGCTCGAGAGGCCTCAGCGCTAGACCTGCGACAGCGCCTAGTCCCGCAGCCCGGCGGCTTTAAGGGCGTCTTGCTCGCTTGCGTGAATCTCCCACCGCACTACCCGTCCATCGCGCCATTCGGAAACCTGCCACACGAGCTCCTCGAGCGCCGCGGCGCTCGCCTCGCCGTGCGCCCGGTTGCGCAGTGCCGCGACGGTCCGCTGCCCGGCGTCGCGGACGGACACGACCTCGATGGTGAAGTCGGGAAATACGTCGAGCAAGGTCTTCCACCATTCCCGGGCGCCCTCATGACCCCGATAGGAGCCGCCCTCGATCGCGAGGACGCGCGAGATCCCGATCACATCGGGGTCGGCCAACGCGAGAAACGCCTCGAGATCTCGGCGGTTGAAAGCGTCTATGCCCTGCCGGTAAAGCTCGACGTTCTCCTGCGACATCACCTACTCCCGCAGGCCGGCGGCTTTGAGGGCGTCGGCTCTGTCGCGAAAGGCTCGGCGCTTTGCGATCCTTCCGTCGGCGATCCAGGAGACGGTCCAGAAGCGAAGCTGCGTTTCTACGCCACTTCCTTTGCCGCGCGCCGTGAGACCGAGCTCGACGAACAGTCGGCCGTTGCTCGCGCCGACGATCTCCTGCGCCTCCATCTGCAGGTCCTCCCACGGCTCCCAGACGCGCTCCAGCCAGCCTCGCACCGCGGCCCTGCCGCGAAAGATGCGCGGTCCCTCGGTCCAAAAGACGGCGTCCTCCCAGTCCACGTCCGGACTGAGCGTGGCTACGAACGCCTCCGGGTCCTTTCGATTCGTCGCCTCGACTACCTGGCGGACGAGTTCCTCACTTCGCTGCGACATCGCCCCTTCAGTATCTCGCCCTGGCCGTGACGTAGCCATGCGCCAGTGACCTCAATCGAGCGGGCGGCGTCGGCGTCCGCGAGGCTTCGGTCAGGTGCCGACGTAGGCCGCGAGGTGCTCGCCGGTGAGGGTGGAGCGGGCGGCGGCGAGGTCGGCGGGTGTGCCCTCGAAGACGACCCGGCCGCCATCGTGGCCGGCACCCGGGCCGAGGTCGATGATCCAGTCGGCGTGCGCCATGACCGCCTGGTGGTGCTCGATGACGATGACCGACTTGCCGGAGTCGACGAGCCGGTCGAGCAGG
>JAJNAZ010000040.1 GCA_021155855.1 Solirubrobacterales bacterium | reverse complement strand
GCTCGCGAGCCGCGCCAACGTGCCGGTCGAGCTCGAGATCTGCGGGGGCGACCGCCTCCCCGAGCGAGTCGAGGCGGCGGCGTACTTCGTGGTCGCCGAGGCGCTCACCAACGTCGCCAAGTACGCGCGGGCGACGCGCGCAAGGGTCGAAGTCTCGCGGCAGGACGGGCTGGTGCGGGTCGAGATCGCCGACGACGGGGTCGGCGGCGCCGACCCCGCGAAGGGGTCGGGCCTGCGCGGGCTCGAGGACCGCGTCGCGGCGCTCGAGGGCCGGCTCGAGATCGACTCGCCGCCGGGCGGCGGCACGACCGTGATCGCGACGATTCCGTGCCCGTAGCGGCTCGGCGACCGACCGGCCGAAGGCCGGCGGCGATCAGCGGTTGCGAAGGATCGTCACAGTGCGAGAGACGCCCGTGATCCTCTCTCTTGGCGAAGCGCTGGTCGACCTGGTTTGCGAGCGGCCGGTGCGCGCGCTCACCGAGGCCGACTCGTTCAGGCCCCACTTCGGTGGCGCGCTCGCCAACTTCGCGGTGGCGGCGAGCCGGGCCGGCGCCGACGCCGGGCTAGCCGGGGCCGCGGGCGAGGACGGATGGGGGAGATGGCTGCGCGCGCGGCTCGAGCGCGAGCGCGTCGACCTGCGCTTCTTCGAGCTGCTCGCGGACGAGCGGACGCCGATCGCCTTTGCCTGGTTCGACGAGCGTCGCGAGCCCAGCTTCGAGATCTATGGCGACGCGGTCGCGGTCGCGGTCGAGTCGGTCGCCCCGAGGGTCGAGGAGGCGATCGGCGCGGCGAGCGCCATCGCCTACGGCTCGACCACGCTCGCCACCCCGGCCGAGCGCGAGGTCACCCTGCGCGCCCGCGAGCTGGCGCTCGAGCGCGGCGCGCGGGTGTGCTTCGATCCCAACATCAGACCGAACCGCTGGGGCGGCGACCCGCGCCGGGCGGCCGAGGCGGCGCGCGAGCTGATCGAGGGCTCGTTCCTGGTCCGCGCCAATCGTGAAGAGGCGATCGCGATCGCCGGGGTGAACGACCCGCGCGCCGCCGCCGAACGCCTGGCGGCGATGGGAGCGGAGCTGGCGGTGGTCACGCTCGCCGGGCAGGGCGCGCTGATCCGCGGAGCCTGCGAGGCGGAATCCCGCCCGCCCGAGGTCGAGGTCGTCTCCACGATCGGCGCCGGCGACGCGTTCATGGGCACGCTGGTCGCGGGGATCGCGAGCCGCGGCTGGGATGCCGCCCGCGCCGGCGAGGCGCTCGGCCCGGCGCTCGAGGCGGCGGCGCGGGCCTGCACGCACTGGGGGGCGCTGGACTGATCAGCCCGCGACCGCGGCGGCGAGCGCGGCGGTGAGCCGTTCGACCTCGGCGAGAGTGTTGTGGAGGTGGGGGAGATGCGCAGCGAGTCGCCGCGTACGGCGGCGTAGCAATCGGCGGCGGCGAGCGCCGCAGGCGCCCGATCGCGGGCGGCCGGGGGCAAAACGACGCCGAGCATGTGGGGGCCGCGGTCGGCGGCGGGCAGTGGCTCGAGGCCGATGCCCCTCAGCCGCTCGGCCAGGCCGGAGTTGAGCTCGGCGAGCGTCGCCGCGATCCGCGGAACCCGCCAGGCGAGCAGCTGCTCGAGCGCCGCGATCGCCATCGGCACGAGCTGAAAGCTCGAGCGCTGGCCCATGTCGAAGCGCCGCGCGCCGGCCTGGTAGTCGTCGCGGTAGTCGATCAGCCGGGCGAAGTCCTCCGGGCCGGCGCGCAGGATCCAGTTCTGCTCCAGCGGCTCGCCCTCGCGGTGCTCGGGCGCGACGAACAGATAGGAGACCGCGAACGGGCCCAGCAGCCACTTGTAGCCGACCGAGATCAAGTAGTCGGGCCGCAGGCGCGCGAGGTCGAGCGCCATCGCGCCCGCCGACTGGCTCGCGTCGACCACCAGCCGACAGCCGAGCGCCCGGGCGCGATCGGCGATCGGGCCGAGGTCGACCAGCGCGCCGTCGGTCCAATGGACGTTGGGGACGCTGACCACCGCGACCCGCTCGTCGAGCGCCGCCAGGATCGCCTCGACCCAGGCCTGGCCTCGCTCGCGCTCGACCGTGACGATCGCGGCGCCCGAGCCGCGGGCGGCGGCGCGCCAGGTGTAGATCCCGGACGGATACTCGGCGGCGAGCACGAGGATGCGGTCGCCGGGCCCGAGCTCGAGGTTGCGGGCCGCCGCCGCGAAGCCGTAGCTGGTCGCCGGGACCAGCGCCACGCCGTCGGCGTCGGCGCCGAGCAGCCGCCCGAACAGCCCCCGCAGGCGCTCGACGTCGGTGAACCAGTCCTCGGCCTCGATCGTCCACGGCCGCGTCCGGCGCTCGAGCGCCCGCTCCCCGGCCTCGCGCACCCGATGGGTTAGCGGCGAGAGGTTGGCGGTGTTGAAGTAGGCGACCTGAGGCGGGACGTCGAACTCGTCCCGCTGGGAGCCGAGCAGCTGGGGCTCGATGGCCACGCCGGCATCGTCCTACACCGGCTGCCCCGAGCGCTGGTAGGTCCGAAACGCCCGCATGCGGCAGCGGGCGTCGAGGGAAGCACTCGATTACCCCCTCGGCTAAGATCGCTTACGACGCAGATATCTTATTGACTAAGATAATTACGTGACGAGACAATCGCCGAAGGAGAAGCTGATCGCAGAGCTGCTCGAGCAGTTCCGGATCAGCGGCAGCCAAAACCACGCCTTCGACAACGTCGCCGCCGGCCGGCTCGGGATCAACCGCACCGACCTGGCGTGCCTGGACGTGATCACTCGCGCCGGACCGGTGACCGCCGGCGAAATCGCGGGCGAGGCCGGGCTGACGACCGGAGCGGTGACCGCGGTGGTCGATCGCCTCGAGCGCGCCGGCTACGCCCGCCGGGCCCGCGACGACGAGGACCGCCGCCGGGTGATGATCGAAGCGACACCGGAGTTCCTTCGGCGCGCAAAGCCGATCTGGGGCCCGACCGCGGCCGCTTGGCAGCGGATGATTCGTCGCTACACGACCCAGGAGCTGGCGCTGATGGTCGAGATGATGCGCGCCGGCAACGAGATCGAGGCCCGCCACATCGATCGCCTGCGCGTCGAGGACGAAACATGAACGACGCTGCCTGGCGGCGCGACGCGGTCGTCTACCAGGTCTACCCGCGCTCGTTTCAGGATTCCGACGGCGATGGGGTCGGCGACCTTCCCGGGATCGCCGCGCGGCTCGACCACCTCCGGTGGCTCGGCGTCGACGCGCTCTGGCTCTCGCCGATCTATCCCTCGCCGCTCGCCGACTCCGGCTACGACGTCGCCGATCACGCCGCGATCGACCCCGTCTACGGCAACCTCGCCGACTTCGACGCGCTGGTCGCCGCCTGCCGGGAGCGCGGGATCCGGGTGCTGCTCGACCTGGTCGCCTCGCACACCTCGATCGAGCACCCCTGGTTCCGCGAGCACCCCGACTGGTACGTGTGGGCCGACGGCGGGCCGCCCAACAACTGGCGGACTGCGTTCGGGGGACCGGCGTGGACCCGCGACGAGCGCAGCGGCCGCTGGTACCTGCACTCCTTCTATCCCGAGCAGCCCGACCTCGACTGGCGCAACCCCGAGGTGCATGCGGCGATCGGCGCCGTGATCGGCTTCTGGCGCGAGCGCGGCGTCGACGGCTTCCGCGTCGACGCGGTGCAGCAGCTGATGAAGGATCGCGAGTTGCGTGACGAGCCGCCGGCCAGCGGGCGTTTCCCGCTGCCGCTCCATCCCGAGCTCGCCGCGCTCGAGGGTGTGCGTTCGCGCACCGACCCCGAGATCGGGATCGCGCTCGCGGCCCTGCGCGAAGCCGCAGGCGAGGCGCTGTTGGTGGGCGAGGTCTATGTGCCCAGCACGGCGCTCGCCGAATACCTCGAGCACCTCGACCTCGCGTTCGCGTTCGAGTTCCTGCACGCGCCGTGGAACGCCGCGGCGATGAGCCGCGCGATCGGGCCGGCGGCGGCGCTCGAGGGGATCGCCTGGGTGCTATCCAACCACGACTTCCCGCGGCTCGCGACTCGGCTCGGCGAGCGAGCCGCACGAGCGGCGGCCGTGCTGCTGCTGACCCTGCCCGGGGCCGCGTTCGTCTACCAGGGCGATGAGATCGGGATCGCGGACGGCCCAGAGGGCGACCCGCCGCGCGATCGCGCCGGTCGCGATCGCCACCGCAACCCGATGTGCTGGGAGCCCGGTCCGCATGGCGGTTTCACCAAGGGCGAGCCCTGGCTGCCGCTCGCCGACCCGGCGCCCGCGAGCGTCGCCGAGCAACGCCGCGACCCGGCCTCGCTGCTGCACCTCTACCGGCGGTTGATCTCGCTGCGGCGTGAGCTCCGCGGCGAGCTCGAGCCGCTCGAGGCGCCCGCCGAGCAGTTCGCCTACGGGCGCGGTGAACACGCGATCGCGGTCAATTTCAGCGCCCGCCAGGAGCCCGCACCGGTTGCCGGAGAGGTCCTGCTCGCGAGCGAGCCCGGATGGGGCGCGCAGCTGCCGCCGGGCGGTGCTGCGGTCATTCGCCGCGCCGGGGTTTGAGGATCTGCTCGTCGGGGCATTTGAGCGGCGTCTGGCCGGCAGGCCGAGGACGAGAGAGGAGAAGGTGGCCGCAGGCCGCACCAGCAAGGGACTACTGGCTCTGACCACAGCGGTGCTTGCGCTCGTCGCGGGCGGTTGCGGCGGTGACCCCGGCGGTGGTTCCAACACCCTCACCTGGTTCATCTTCAATGAGCCCAGCGCCTCGCCGCAGACCGCCGCCGAGAAGTGCTCGAAGGAGTCGGGCGGCGAGTATGAGATCGAGTTCGAGTTCCTGCCCGCCGATGCCGACGGACAGCGCGAGCAACTCGTCCGCCGGCTCGGGGCCGAGGACGACTCGATCGACCTGATCGGCATGGACGTGATCTGGACCGGCGAGTTCGCGAGCGCGGAGTGGATCGTGCCGGTGCCCGAGGCGACCGCGCAGGTGGTCTCCAAGGACGTCTTCCCGAGCGTGCTCGAGACGGCGAAGTTCGAGGGCGAGCTCTACGCGGCGCCGCTCTGGTCGAACACAGAGCTGCTCTGGTACCGCTCCGACCTCGTCAAGCGGCCGCCGAAGACCTGGGACGAGATGATCGACGAGGCCGAGAGCCTCAAACCGGGCGAAAACCTGATCCAGGTCCAGGCCAACAAGTACGAGGGCCTGGTCGTCTGGTTCAACCAGATGGTCGCGTCGGCGGGCGGGCAGATCCTCGCCGGCCCGCAGGAGCTTGCCCTGCCGCGCGCGGAGACCGAGCGGGCGCTCGAGGTGATGGGGAGGCTCTCCACCTCCGACGCGGCCGACCCGGCGATCACGACCTCGCAGGAGGACCCCAACCGGCTCGCCTTCCAGACCGGCAGCTCCGCGTTCATGATCAATTACCCGTTCGTGTACCCGAGCGCCGAGGCCGAGGCGCCCGACATCTTCAAGGTGATGAAGGCGGCGAAGTACCCGGCGATCGACCCGGGGACTCCTTCCGCGCCCCCGCTCGGCGGCGTCAACCTCGGCGTCTCCGCCTTTTCTCAGAACCAGGACCTCGCCTGGAAGGCGGTCGAGTGCCTGGTCGGCGCCGAAAATCAGATCGCGACCGCGAGCGCCGGCGGCCTGCCCCCGGTGCGCGAGGACCTCTATGACTCGAAGGAGATCAAGAAGGTCTACCCGGGGTTCTCGCAGATCATCCGCAAGTCGATTGCCGACGCCGCGGCGCGGCCCTCGGAGTCGCCCGCCTATCAGGACATCTCGCTCGCGATCCAGACCGCCGTGCACCCGACCACCGATATCGACCCGGAGGACCCGAGCGTGACCTATGACGACCTGCGCGAGCTGCTCGAGCAGGCGATCAACCGGGAGGGTTTGCTGTGACCGGTGCAGCCGAGCCGGCCGCCTCTGAGGCCGCGAGCCCGGAGCCCGCGCCCAAGGTCTCCGACCGCACCCGCTCCGAGCGCCGCCTGGCGTGGATGCTGTGCGCGCCCGCGGTGATTGCGATGCTGCTCGTGACCGCGTACCCGATCGGCTACGCGCTGGTGCTCTCCTTGCAGGAGGTCGACCTGCGGTTCCCCGACGAGGGCGGCTTCGTCGGCTTCGAAAACTACGCCACGGTGCTGAGCTCGGACCTCTGGTGGCAGGGGCTGTTCAACACCCTGTTCATCACCGTGGTCTCGGTCGCGATCGAGCTCGTGCTCGGAATGATCATCGCCCTGGTCATGTACAGGGCGATCTTCGGCCGCGCCCTGGTCCGGACCTCGGTCCTGATCCCGTACGGGATCGTCACCGTGGTCGCGGCGTTCGCCTGGTTCTTCGCCTTCGACCCGACCTCGGGCTTCGTCAACCAGCTTCCGTTCGTGGCCGACGACAAGGCCTGGTTCGGCGACCGCTGGAGCGCGATGTCCGTGATCATCGCCGCCGAGGTTTGGAAGACGACGCCGTTTATCGCCCTGCTGCTGCTCGCCGGGCTGACGACGATCGACGAGGGCCTCTACGAGGCGGCGAAGGTCGACGGCGCCAACGCCTGGCAGCGGTTCTGGCGGATCACGCTGCCGCTGATGAAGCCGGCGATCCTGGTCGCGCTCCTGTTCCGCACGCTCGACGCCTTCCGCGTCTTCGACTCGATCTTCGTGATGACCGGAGGCGGTCAGGACACCGAGTCGGTCTCGATCATCGGCTACAACCAGTTGATCTCGAGGGTCAACCTCGGCCTCGGCTCAGCCGTCTCGGTGCTGATCTTCGTGCTCGTGCTGCTGATCGCCTTCATCTACGTGCGCGGCTTCGGCACCGCGATCCCCGGGCGCGAGAGGGGAGCGAACTGATGAAGCGCGGCACCCGCGAGTACACGCTCTGGAGCATCGGACTGTTCGTGATCCTCGCCGCGTCGCTGATTCCGGTGATCTGGATCGCCTCGCTGTCGCTGAAGGCGCCGGCGACGATCGGCGAGGGCGGGTTCTTTCCGACCGAGTGGACGTTCGACAACTACGAGAGTCTGTTCAAGGGCGGCCTCGACAGCCCGCTGCTGCGGCCGCTGATCAACTCGATCGTGATTGCGCTGATCGCGACCACGATCGCAATCGTGCTCGCCTCGTTCACCGCCTACGCGATCGCGCGCCTCGAGTTCCCGGGCAAGCTGCTGATCCTCGGCGGTGCGCTGGCGATCGCGATGTTCCCGCCGATCTCGACCGTCGGGCCGCTGTTCGACATGTGGCGCAACCTCGGGCTCTACGACACCTACGCCGGCCTGATCATCCCCTACCTGACCTTCGCCCTGCCGCTCGCGATCTACACGCTTGTCGCCTTCTTCCGCGAGATCCCGTTCGACCTCGAGGAGGCGGCGCAGGTCGACGGGGCAACGCCGTTGCAGGCATTTCGCAAGGTGATCGTCCCGCTGGCGGCGCCGGGGATGTTCACCGCAGCGATCCTCGTCTTCATCTTCTGTTGGAACGACTTCGTGTTCGCGATCTCGCTCACCTCGTCTGACGCGTCGCGCACGGTGCCCGCGGCGCTTGCCTTCTTCACCGGCGAGTCCCAGTTCACCGCCCCGACCGGCAACATCGCCGCCGCTGCGACCCTGGTCACAATCCCGATCATCATCTTCGTGCTCATCTTCCAGCGGCGGATCGTCGCCGGCCTGACCGCGGGAGCGGTCAAGGGATGACCCTCGACCCAAAGGAGCTCCGCAGCCATGGCTGACATCGTTCTCGACGGCGTCTCGAAGCGCTTTGACGACGGCTATGAGGCCGTCAAGGACATGGACCTCGAGATCAAAGACGGTGAGTTCGTGATCTTGGTCGGACCGTCCGGGTGCGGTAAGTCGACCGCGCTGCGGATGATCGCCGGGCTCGAGGACATCACCGAGGGCGAGCTGCGGATCGGCGGCGACGTCGTCAACCAGTACGCGCCCAAGGACCGCGACGTCGCGATGGTGTTCCAGAACTACGCGCTCTACCCGCACATGACCGTGCGCGAGAACATGGCCTTCCCGTTGAAGCTCGGTGAGGTGCCGAAGGAGGAGATCAACCCCAAGGTCGAGGACGCGGCGAAGATCCTCGATCTCGAGCAGCACCTCGACCGCAAGCCGGCCAACCTCTCGGGCGGCCAGCGCCAGCGGGTCGCGATGGGACGGGCGATCGTCCGCGACCCGAAGGCCTTTCTGATGGACGAGCCGCTGTCGAACCTGGACGCGAAGCTCAGGGTGCAGATGCGGACCGAAGTCGCCCGGCTGCAAAAGGACCTGAGCACGACCACCGTCTACGTCACCCACGACCAGACCGAGGCGATGACGCTCGGCGACCGGGTCGCGGTGATGCGCTCGGGCGTATTGCAGCAGGTCGACACGCCGGCGGAGCTCTACCAGCGGCCAAGAAACCTGTTCGTCGCCGGGTTCATCGGCTCGCCGGCGATGAACTTCATGCCGGCCAAGCTCGAGGGCGCGACCGTGAAGCTGCCGTTCGGTGACGTACGGCTCACCGACGAACAGCGCCGGGCGCTCGGCGACCGCGACGGAGACGTGATCGCCGGCGCCCGTCCGGAGGCGTTCGAGGATGCCGCGCTGGTCGGCGAGGGCAGGGAGCGCGGGCAGACCTTCAAGGCCAAGGTCGACCTGGTCGAGTCGATGGGGTCCGAGCTCTACGTCTACTTCCCGATCGAGTCCGAGCGGCTGGAGTCGAAGGATTTGGACGAGCTGGCGGCCGACTCCGGCGCCGCCGATGTGCCGGGGTCGGACGTGAACCAGGTGGTCGCTCGGCTCGACCCGGCGAGCAAGGTGCAGCGCGGCGAGGAGGCCGAGATCTGGCTCGACACCACGACGGTCTTGTTCTTCGATCCGCAGAGCGGCGAGCGGCTCGGAGCCGAGCAGCGCTAGGCGAGATCGCTGCGCAGGCGGTGAACGAAGGTGTCCTCGTCGGCCGGCGGCCGGCGCAGCTCCTCTCGTAGACGCTCGATCACCTCGTCGTTCCAGGCGTGGGTGCGCAGCAGCAGATAGCGGAGACTGACAACCCGGACATAGGCCTCGGTCTCCGAGCCACGGCCGCAGAGGCCGGCCTCGCGCATCATCTCGGTCACCGGCTCGTACTCCTCACTAAACCAGGCTTCGGCGACCTGCTCGCGAGTCATGAACTGACGGCGTGCCTGCATCACGCGGAGTCCCCAGGCCTCGACACCCTCCGCCAGGCCGGCGTAGTCGAAGCCGTTGGCGAGCTGGATCCGGGAGCGCATCGACGCCGGCAACGGCACCCGCTCGAAGAACAGCCGCTGATGTGACTTGAGCGGCAGGTCGCGGGGTGAGAGCCCCTCGTCGACCTGGACCTCGGTGACGATCTCGGTGACCACCGCGTCGATCTTTTCAAGCCCCATCTGGCGCGCGACGGAGACACGGTGGTGCCCGTCGATCACGAAGTGCATCTTGCCGACCCGGTAGAGCTCGACCGGCGGCATCGACTCGCCGCGACGCATGGCGGTCGCGATTCCCTGCCAGCGGCGGCGAACCCGCCGCGAGGTCGGCCTGAAGTTGCGATCGAACTCGCGCCGCGAGCGGTCCACGGTGCCGACGATCGAGTCGAGCTCGATCGTCTCCAGGCCGAGCCGCCTCTCACCCCGCCGGCCGAGCGCCTCGACGACCTCGTCGAACGGCAGGATCAGGTTGACGTCGTCGGGCTCGCGACGCAGCCGCGAGGCCAGCCGCGCCAGTTGCTGCCGCCGGCGCGCCCGGCCGAAGTCGGCCTCAGCATCGTGGGTGGGGGAGCCGGTGTCCACGGGGTTCAGGGTACGCCGTCTCGTTTGCGGCGCAACCGACCTGATCATCGACGCCCGGTGAACCGTTCGGGCCCCGCGCCCGTAGTCATAGGTGGATGGATTGCGGGACGCCCGCGCCCTGGGCCGGGGGAGTCGGGCCTGCGGTGCGGGCTCCATCCCGACCGGCGAGCCTTCGATCGATCGCACCTCGCCTCGGCTAAGTGGCTTGGCCGGAGGGGCGGATCAGGATCTCGTTGAGGTCGACGCGCTGCGGCTGGGAGAGCGCGTAGACGATCGCGTCGGCGACGTCGGTGTCCCGCAGGGCCTGGTCGGGGCTGGGGCGCTGGTCGAAGAACGGCGTGTCGACCATCCCCGGCTCGATCACGGTGACGCGGATGCCCCGGTTGTCGTGCATCGTGCGCAGCTCGGCGCGCAGGGCCTCGCCGATCGCGGTCACCGCCCACTTGGTCGCCGAGTACAGCGACCCGGGCAGCGCCCGCCGCCCGGCGACCGAGCTGGTGATCAGGTAGTGGCCGTCGCCGCGCTCGAGCAAATGCGGAAGGGTGGCGCGGATCGTGTAGGCGACCCCGAGCACGTTGGTGAGCACCATCGAGCGCCACTGCTCCGGCGACTCCTCGAGAAAGCCGCGGGCGGCCCCGAACCCGGCGTTGGCGAACACCGCATCGATGCGGCCGAAGGCGTCGATCGCGGCACGTGCGAGCCCTTCGTTGTCGGCGAACTCGGTCACGTCGCAGGCGACCGCGAGCGCGCGCCGATCGCCGCCGAGCTCGTCGGCGAGCCGGCGCAACCTGTCCTCGCGCCGCGCCCCGAGCACCAGCCGGTAACCGGCCTCGGCGGCGGCTCGGGCGGTGGCCGCGCCGATCCCGCTCGACGCCCCGGTGATCAGCAGGACGGGCCCGTCGGTCATCAGGCGAGATCCTAGTTGTCCGCGGTGTGGAGTCCGGACGCATGGCGGGCGGCGGGGCGCTTGCGATAATTGGGGCTCGATGGACCCGGATCGCAAGCGCAAGATCAGGCTCGTGGTCGCGCTCGGCGCCGCCGTGCTGCTGGCCGCGGGCCTCGTCTACACCTCGTTCAGCGCTTCGAGCGAGGCGAAGCAACCGTCCGAGCTCGCCGGGGTCAGCGGCGGCAGCTACGACCTCACCGGCAAGGTGGCGCCGGACTCGGTCGAGCACCAGGGCAGCGAGCTTCGCTTCGAGGTCGCCGACCGCGAGGACCCGGCCGCGACGATCCCGGTCACCTACACGGGCACCATCCCGGACCCGTTTCGCGAGGGCCGCGAAGTGATCGTGTCGGGTACGGTGAACGACGGCACCTTCGTCGCCGAGAAGGACAGCCTGATCACCAAGTGCCCGTCCAAGTTCGCGGACGAGGCGGAAGAGAACCCGGATCAGGTCATCATCGAGTAGGCGACAGGGGCGAGTTTCGGGCGCGGGAGCGCCAATAACTCGCCCAGGCCGTCATTCCGGGAGTTGGGCGTTGATCTCGTTGATCAGCGCGTTGAGCTCGCTCTGCAGGTCGGTGGTCGTGGCTTGCAGCTCGCGCGCCGCATCGGCGGCCCGCTGCGGGCTGCCGCTCGAAAATGCCTTCTCGGCCTCGCCAATCCGGGCGCCGACGCCTCGGATCACGGCGACCAGCTCGCCGTGCAACCGGCTCACGTCCTCCGGCGGCGTGATCGCCTCGAGCTCGTCGGCGGTGGCGACGAAGACGCCCTCGAGCTCGGTCGCCACCTCGGCGGCGGTCTTCGGATCGGCGGGCGGCGCGCCGGAGATCGTCTCGGTGACCTCGTCGACCAGCTCGACCTGGCTCCCGTTGACCTGATCGACGTAGTCGTTGGCCTCCTCGTCCGAGCCGCAGGCGACGAGTGCGAGCGCGCCGGCGAGCAGCGGCAGGCCGACCGCGCGGCGGAGGCGATTCATGAACGGACCCTAGCCGCGCGATCGGCGTTGCGATAATCGCCCGCCCATGGTCCCGTTGGGAGCAGCCTGCCTGATCGCGGCGCCCTTCGCCTGCCTCTATGCGGCCGGCGCGGCGCTGCTCGGGGCCCGGCGCCACGACCGGCGCCTGGTCGACTCCTCGAGGCGGGCGGTGTACGCGCTCTGCGCGCTGCTGACCGTGTGCGTGGTCGTCCTCGAGGCGGCCTTTCTGCGTTCCGACTTCTCGGTCGAGCTGGTCGCCGATCACTCCTCGACCACGACCCCGACCTTCTACAAGCTGACCGCAATGTGGTCGAGCCAGGGCGGCTCGCTGCTGCTTTGGGCCTGGGTGCTCTCGATCGCCGCCAGCGCGGTGCTCTATCTGACCCGCAGGCGTCACCGGGAGGTGGTCCCGTACGCGACAGCCGTGCTCGCCGGCCTCGGCCTCTTCTTCGCCGCGCTGATGCTGTTCGCCGACGGCGCGAACCCATTCGCCCGGCTCGACCCCGCGCCCGCCGAGGGTGTCGGCCTCAACCCGCTGCTGCGTCACCCGGCGATGGCCGTGCACCCGCCGATGCTCTACTCGGGCTACGTGTTCTTCTCGATCCCGTTCGCGTTCGCGATCGGGGCCCTGATCTCGAGGCGGCTCGACGCCAGCTGGATCCGCACCACCAGGCGCTTCGCCCTCGTCGCCTGGATCTTCCTCGGGATCGGGATCCTGCTCGGCGCCCGCTGGTCGTACGCGGAGCTCGGCTGGGGTGGGTACTGGGGCTGGGACGCGGTCGAGAACGCCTCGCTGATGCCGTGGCTGCTCGGGACCGCGTTCCTGCACTCGGTGATGGTCCAGGAGAGGCGTGGGATGCTCAAGGTCTGGAACGTGTCGCTGATCGTCGCCACGTTCACGCTCGCGCTGCTGGGGACTTTTCTCGTCCGCTCCGGCATCCTCGAATCGATCCACGCCTTCGGCGCCTCGACCGTAGGGGGCCCGCTGCTGGGGCTGATCGCGATCGTCGTCATCGGCTCGGCGGCCCTGATCGTCTCGCGGCTCGACGACCTGCGCTCGGCGCGTCGGATCGAGTCGCTGGCCTCGCGCGAGTCGGTCTTTCTGGTCAACAACCTGCTCCTGGTGGGGCTCTGTTTGGTGATCTTCTGGGGAACCTTCTTCCCGCTGATCTCGGAGGCGATCACCGGCGAGCGCTCCTCGCTCGGCTCACCCTGGTTCGACCGTTACACGGCTCCGCTCGCGATCCTGCTCGTCCTGTTCACCGGGATCGGCCCGCTGCTGGCCTGGCGGCGGGTGAGCGCCGGCTCGCTCTGGCGGCTGCTGCGCGGGCCGCTCGCGGCCGCCGCCCTCGCCACGATCGCGGTGGCCGTGCTCACCGACGCGCTCAGCGAACCGCTGGCTGCGGTGCTGTTCGGGTTCGCCGCCTTTGCCCTTGCCGCGCTCGCTGCCGAGTTCTGGCGCGGGGCCGCGGCCCAGCGGGCGCTGGCCGGCGGCGGCCGGCTCGCCGCCCTCGGCCGGGTCGTCTCCCGGAACCGGCGTCGCTACGGCGGCTACACCGTCCACGCCGGCTTCGCGCTCGCGATGATCGCGGTCGCCGCCTCCTCCAGCTTCCAGACCAGTGTCGACCTACGCCTGCTGCCGGGTGAATCGGGTGAGGTCGGCGACTACACCGTCACCTACGTCGAGCCGACGAGCTCGATCGATGACCAGGAGCAGCGCCTGACTTTGGGAGCCGTGCTCGACGTCGAGCGCGGGGGCGAGCAGTTCGCGCTCCTGCACCCGTCGCGCAACTTCTACTCCTCGGTTGGCGCCGAGGGCACCGTGCGGGGCTTCTTCGAGGGCGAGGCGACGAGCGAGGTCGGTCGCCGCGAGTCGCCCGGGGGCGACCTGTGGACGGCGATGCGGCCCGACCTGACCGGCTACGACGCGTTCATCGACGGCGCCGACCGGCGGATCGAGCGCGCTGCCGGCGACGCCGGCCCCGAGGCACCGTTCCTCAGCGACCTGCGCAGCAGCCTCCAGGGGGTGGCGGTCGCCGCGCTGGCCGAGCGCTATCGATCCGAGCCCGTCCCCGTAGATATCCGCGTCAACGTGAACCCGCTCGTGATCTGGATCTGGGTCGGCGGCGCGATCGCGATAGTCGGCGCGCTGATCGCGGTCTGGCCGGCGCCCGAGGCACGCCGCCGGCGCGTCTCCGACGTCTACGCCGCCCGCCTCGCGCGCGACCTCGAGCGGGTCTAGCGGCCGGGACGCCGGCTCACGACCCGTACGCTGGCCGCGGTGGAGATCGTGCTCGCACTCGTGGTCCTGGCCGTGGTGGCGGCATTCGTCGTCGCGCCGCTGCGCCATCGCGAGCGGAGCGAGGAGACCGCGACCGAGGATCCCCGGCGGGCCGACCTCGAGGCGCGAAAGGAGGCGCTCTATCGCCAGATTCGCGACGCGGAGCTCGATCGCGCCCAGGGCAAGCTCTCGAACGCCGATTGGCGGCGGCTCGACGCCGAGCTGCGGCGCGAGGCGATCGAGGTGCTGAAGGCGCTCGATCGCTGAGCGCGGCGTTGCGGAGCACTTATCTACACTCCCGCAGCGATGGAAAGCGTGCTCAGCGCAGTACAGGTCCTGATCTCCGTGATCCTGATCTTCCTCGTGCTCCTGCACTCGGGGAAGGACACGGGGCTCTCGGGGGCCTTCGGGATCGGCCAGACGGGGGGCTCGTTCGGTGGCGGCTCGCTGGTCGAGCGAAACCTCGACCGCTGGACGATCTTCTTCGGCATCCTGTTCGTGGTCAACACGCTCGTCCTGCTCAAGATCTGACCCGGATCCGCCTCCTCGCCTCGCTCGCCGTCTCGGCCGCGGCGCTGCTCGCGGTCGCCGGCTGCGCAGGAGGGGAGGCGGACAGCGCGGCGATCGATCCCGGCGGCGAGCCCGCCGCGGGCGGGACCCTGGTCTGGGCGCTTCCAAATCGCCCCGCCGGCCTCGACCCGCTGTTCGCCGAGACCGAAGCCGAGCAACTCGTCACCCGCCAGATCCATGAGCCGCTGGTGGCCGAGCTCAACGGCCCCTTCGACGAGGCCCGGCGGGTCGCCGGGCTGGCGCTGTCCGCGCTCCCGTCCAGCGACCGGACGGTCTGGCGGTTGCGCCTCCGCTCGGGTGTCCGCTTTCACGACGGGACGCCGTTCAACGCCTCGGCGGTGCTCGCCAACGTCGAGCGCTGGCGCGCGACCGTCCAGGGCCGGACCTTGATCGGCGACGCGCTCGCCGACGCGCCACGCCCCGATCTCGTCCGTTTCATCCTCTCCGCGCCGGAGCCGAGCTTCGATTCACGCCTGGCCTCGCCGCGGCTCGGGATCGTCTCGCCGCGAGCGCTCGCTCGCGCCGGAGGGGCGAAGCTCGAAACGGGCGAGGCGGCGCGCAGCGGCAGCGGCCCGTTCGAGCTTCGCGAGCGCGCCGCCGACCGCTTGCTGCTCGCACACAACACCGACTGGTGGGGCACCGACCGGGAACTCGGCCCGGCGATCGACCAGCTCGAGTTCACGGTCGTGCCCGATTCCCGGGAGCGCGTCTCGCTGCTGGAGGACGGAACCGCGCAGGTCGCCGCCCTTGGACCCGAGCAGCTCGCACGGGTGCGGCGAGATCCGCTGCTCACCGCCGTCGCGGGGCGAGGCGGAGGCGGGCTCGGGATCGAGCGTTCCGTGCGCGGCGTTCCCGCGGGCGATCCGGCGCCGCCCCTGAACGGCGCCTGGCGAACGGGCATCGACGCGGCCCCGTGATCCGCGGCGACCAAGGGGGCGGTCGATCAGGCGGCGGAGCGTATCCGAGGCCCGACCAAGGGCCAACGGACGCCCCCTAGTCACGGCCGGCGCCTGGCGCGATACTGGACACGATGTCGCATTGACGGTCGCATCCGCTCGGCGGTTGGCGAGACTGAGTGAATCGGTGGTCTGAGATGGCCGATGTCTTCATCTCATACTCGCGTCGCGACGAGGAGTTCGTCCAGCGGCTGCGTGCCGCGCTGGCGGCGAGCGGCAAGGACGTGTGGGTCGACCGCGAGGACATCGGGCCTGCGGTCGAGTGGCGCCGCGAGATCGAGCTCGGGATCGAAGGCGCCGACATCTTCGCCTTCGTCATGACCCCGGAGGCGCTACGTTCCGAGCCCTGCCGCCGGGAGCGCGAATACGCGCTGGCGAAGAACAAGCGGATCGTGCCCCTCCTGCGCCGCGAGCCCGATGGGCTCGCGGTACCTGACGATCTCGCGAGCCGCAATTTCATCTTCTTTCGCACCGACGAGGAGTTCGCGCCCGGCTTCGCCTCGCTGCTCGCGGCGATCGACGACCTGCCCGAGTGGGCGCGCCGGCACACCCGCCTGCTCGAGCGAGCCGAGGAATGGGACCACGGCGATCGGGACGCAAGCCTCCTGCTGCGGGGCAGCGACCTGCGGCAGGCCGAACGCTGGCTCTCTGAACGGCCTGCACACACGGAGCCGCAGCCGACGCCGCTGCAGGCCGAGTACGTGCTCTGCAGCCGAAACGCAGCGACCCGGCGCCAGCGGCTCACGATCGCAGCCGTGCTCGCCGCGTTCGCGGTCGCCGTGGTGCTCGCGGTCGTCGCCGTGCTCGAGCGCAACGAGGCGGAGGAGCAGCGCGACGAGGCGGTGCGACAGGCGCAAGTGGCTCAGTCTCGCGAGCTCGCCTCGGCGGCGGTCTCACAACTCCAGATCGACCCGGAGCTCAGCGTCCTGCTCGCCGAGCGCGCCGCCTCGATCAGCCCGACGATCGAGGCGGAGCGAGCGTTGCGGCGGGCGCTAGCGCTCTCGCACGTCGAGGTTGACTTGCGCGGGCACCGCGACTGGGTCGCTCACGCCGCCTTCAGCCCGGATGGCGAGCGTGTCGTCACCGCGAGCCGGGACGGACGTGCGGGGCTCTGGGAGGCGTCGACCGGGGCGAACATCGCCTGGCTCGAGGGCCATCGAGATCGGGTGTCGTGGGCGGAGTTCAGCCCTGACGGAGAGCTCGTCGCCACGGCCAGTCGCGACGGCACGGCGCGGATCTGGGACGCGTTCACCGGCGAGGCCCGGGCGCGCCTCGACGGGCACAAGGATTTCGTCAGCAGGCTCGCGTTCAGCCCGACGGGGAGGCGACTCGTCACCGCCGGCAGGGACGCGACGGCGCGAATCTGGGATGTCGCCACGGGGAAATCGCTGGCCACGCTCAGGGGCCACAGCCGATGGGTGACCCGGGTCGAATACACCGCGGACGGCGGCACCATCGTCACCGCGAGTGAGGACGGCTCGGTGAGGCTCTGGGACGCCGGCTCGGGCGCGCCCCAGGCGACCCTGCGCCCGGGCGGGCGCCGGGTCCTGACCCTCGCGGTGAGTCCGGCCGATGGGCGCATCTTCGGCTTCGGCTATGTGGGCCGCAATGCCGCGGTGCTCTGGGACTCGAGCACCGGCCGCGAGCTTCGCCGGCTTCCCAATCAGGGCAGCCTCGCGCTGTCGGCGGCCTTCTCCGACGACGGCAGGCTGCTGGCGACCGGACACTCGGACGGCGCCGTGCGCCTTCGGAGCGCGGCGTCGGGCAAGCTCCTCTCGACGCTCGCCGACCAAGGCGGGCCAATCACCGAGCTCGCCTTCGGCGCGGGCGACTCCCGTCTGCTCACCGCGAGCGGCGACGGCACGGCGCGACTCTGGGATGTGAGGGAGAGACGCGTGATCGAGGAGCTGCGGGGCCACGACGGCTGGGTGACGACCGCGGCGTTCGCCCCGAACGGGCGGACGGTCCTGACCGCGAGCCAGGACGGCACGGCGCGGATCTGGGACGCGACCGCCGGGGAGAGCCGCGAGGAGCTCGACGCAGGGCCGCTGCTCGTCAGCGCATCGTTCACCGCGGAGCCGAACTCGGTGCTCACCGCGGGCGCCTTGGACGTGCGCCTGTGGGACCTCTCGAACCCCTCGCCCGAGCTCGTGCTGCCGAACGGCGACACGGTCGCCAACGACGCCGACCTCAGCCCCGATGGCAGCCTCGTCGTCACTGCGGGCCAGGACGGGGTTGCGCGCCTGTGGACGAGCGGGGGGGAGCTCGCGAAGGAGCTCCGCGGGCACCAGGCGAAGCTCAACTCGGTCGCCTTCAGCCCCGACGGCGCCTCCGTCGTCACGGCGAGCGACGACGGCACCGCGAGGTTGTGGGAGGTGGACACCGG
>JAJNAZ010000057.1 GCA_021155855.1 Solirubrobacterales bacterium | reverse complement strand
CCGCGAGGTCCGCCGCCACGCGGCGGCGGTGGCCGAGATCGCCGAGCCCGGCTGAAGGCGGCGCCCGCCCGCCGCCCGCCGCGCGGTCCGATCGCGCCCCTACAGTCGCGCGAGATGTCCTCGCCGCGGGTCTCCATCCTGCACCGCCTCGATCGGGACGAGATTTGGCAGCTTCGCCTCCGCAAGGAGTTCTTCTGGGTCGACCTAGCGCTCGAGGATCGCGTCTCGGCGGCGGAGATCGCCGCCGCGCTCGACATCTCGGCGGCGGCCGCGCAGCGCCTCGAGAGCTTCGTCGAAGGTGGCTCGCCGGCGAGCAAGATCGAGGTCGAGAGCGAGCTGATCGTGTTCCCGTTCTGGTGCTCGAGCCCGGCCCGACGAGGAGATGCCGACGAAAAAGAGGCTGTCGCTGTTTCGGGTCAACGTGCTCGTCCACGGCGACTTCCTGCTCACCGTGCACGAGCGCCGCGTCGACCTCCCGGAGCTCGTCGCCGAGGGCGGGATCGCCGCCGGGCGCAGCGAAAGTTACGTTGTCTACGTGGTCCTCGACGGGATGACCAACGCGCTGCTCGAGACGCTGTCGGGGATCGAGGTCGAGATCGGCAGGCTCGAGAACACTCTGCTCGGGTCGGGCCTGCAACCGCGCCCGCGCGACCAGGGGCTGATCAGGGACATGCGCTCCGACCTGACCACGCTGAGGCTTCGAGTGGGGCCCGAGCGCAGCCTGTTCGAGCGGGTGAGCGAGGAGATCGAGCACGTGTCGGAGCTCGGGACCGACCCGGACCAATACTTCGAACGCATCCTCACCCAGCTCGACCGCACCGTGGACCGCATCGACGCCGCCAGCGGAGCACTTACGAATGCGCTCCAGGTGAAGCTCAACGAGACGACCTACCGGCTCACGGTCGTCGCCACGATCTTCTTGCCATTGACGTTCATCACCGGCTTCTTCGGCATGAACTTTGGCTGGCTGGTCGGCAACATCGAGTCGAGCGCCGATTTCTGGCTGCTCGGAATCGGGTCGCTGGCGCTGCCCCTGCTGGCCCTGGTCCTCTTGGTCCGGCGCGGAAGGGGCGCCGGCGACGAGCGCCGGGCCGGCTCCGGCTGACCGTCAGGCGACCGCCGGTTCGGCCACCGGGTCGAGGTGGCGGTGTGAGGGACAGTACTTGCGGCCCTCGACCGCCTCACGCTGGCAGCGTGAGCCACTGCGGGTGAAGGCGTCGCAGTCGCGACGCATCAGAGCGCGCTCGGCCTCGATCTTCGCCCGCGCCATCGACAGCCTCGTGGTGATGATCCGACACACGCGCTGCTGCTCGCAAAACCCGAACATCGTTCGCACCTCGCGGAACAAAAAGCGCTCCGGGTGGGCGAAGTAGTCGGGATCGGTGGCCAGGCGGGTGAGCGTCGACTCGCAGGCCTCGAGCAGGCGCTGGCGGTCGTCCACCCCCTCGGTCTCGGATAGCAGCGGAGCTAGCTCGCGGTAGAGCGATCGACTGAGGTGATACATCCGTGGACCTCCAAGTCCCCTTTCCGTGACTTGATGAGCGGAGCCCTACCCCTCGCTCGCTCGATGCAAACGCAACGGAGAATTTTTCGCCCGGTCGCGGGTGCTGCGAGAATCCCGCGATCGAGGTCTGGCTGCACTCGTTCTCGGTCGCGGGCAAGGTCGCGCGGCATGCCGCGCAGATCGAGGCGTGGGGGTTCGACGGGATGCTGCTCGCCGACAGCCAGAATCTGAACGCCGACATCTGGGTCGAGCTCGGGCTCGCCGCCGCGGCGACCGAGCGCATCGGGCTCGGCCCCGGGGTCACCAACCCGGCGACCCGGCTGCCGGCGGTCACCGCCTCGGCGGTCGCCACCCTGCAGGCAGAGAGCGGCGGGCGCGCGGTGCTCGGGCTCGGGCGCGGCGATTCGGCGCTGCTGCAACTCGGCCGCCGGCCGGTCCACGTCTCCGAGCTCGAGCGGGGACTGGTCGAGATCCAGGGCTTTCTGCGCGGCGAGGAGGTCGAGCTCGCCGACGGGGCGAGGAGCCGGATTACCTGGATCGCCGACTCGGAGCAGCCGAAGGTGCCGGTCGCCGTCGCGGCCACCGGACCGCACGTGATCGAGGTCGGGGCGCGGCACGCCGAGCAGCTCGACTTCACCGTCGGCGCCGAGTCCGACCGCCTGCGCTGGGCGGTGACGACGGCACGCGCGGCGGCGCCCGACGGCCCCTCGCTGGGCGCCTTCGTCAACGTCGCGGTCGATGCCGACATTGCGGCGGCTCGCGACCTGGTCCGCGGCAGCACCGCGATTCTCGCCCGCTTCGCCACCGAGGGTGCGCCCGCCGACGGGCTCTCCGAGGTCACCCGCGCGGGGATCGCTGAGCTCGCCTCCTCCTACGACGAGTCCCGCCACGGCCAGGCGAAGGCCGCCCACGCGCGGGCGCTCCCGGACGAGTTCATCGACCGGTTCGCGGTCGTCGGCCCGGCCGCAGCGGTCGCCGAGCGCCTCGGCGGCCTGGCGGAGCTCGGGATCGAGCGCCTGATCGTCGTCCCGGGCTCGGTCGACGCCGACCCCGCCGCAGTCGAGCAGGCGAACGCTCACTTCGCCGCGGACGTGCTCCCGGCGCTGCGCCGACCCTAGCCGCGGCCGAGGAGCAGCTCCCGGGTCGCGACGACTCCGGCGAGGTGCCCGCTGCCGAGTTCGAACCGCTACCCGGCCGCCCGCTCGATCGCCGCGCCGGGGTCCTCGACCACCTTGCCGTGGCCCGGCGCGAGCCGCCTCGGCTCCAATGCCCGCAGCGCCCGGCAGCTCTCGAGCGCGGTCGGGCGGTGCCAGGTCGCCATGTAGACGAGCGGAAAGCGCGGGTTGAGTTTCACCGGAGTGGCGACGCCGCCCAGGGTCGCGTACGCATCGCCGCAATACAGGGTGCCGTCGCGGCCGTCGAGGAAGGCGAGGTGACC
Organism: Solirubrobacterales bacterium; assembly: GCA_021155855.1. Classification (GTDB taxonomy): domain Bacteria; phylum Actinomycetota; class Thermoleophilia; order Solirubrobacterales; family 70-9; genus WHSW01. The sequence continues at coordinate 1,839 of JAJNAZ010000057.1, read as the reverse complement.
GGGGGTGTGCCCCGGCGCGGCGATCGCCTCCAGCGAGCCGACCCTGTCGCCGGGCCCGATCTCGCGGTTGGGCTTGGTCTCGGCGCCCGAATACCCACCGCGCAGCTTGTCCTCGGGCTCGCCGGGATCGAGGCTCATGTCTTGGCCAGTAGCCGCGCGTCGCGGGCGGAGATGATCACGTCGGCGTCGGGCAGCGCGGCGTGCAGCTCGTCGAGCGAGCCGACGTGGTCGTTGTGGGCGTGGGTGAGCAGGACGCGGACGATCGCCTTGCCGCGCGCCTCGGCGGCGGCGAGGATCGCCTTGCCCGACCGCGGGATCATCGTGTCGATCACCGTCAGGCCCTCGGGCTCGTCGACCAGGTAGCAGTTGACCAACCCGAAGCGGCTGATCCGCTCGACGCTCATCGGCGCGATTCCGCCTCGGATGTCCTCGGCCGGCTCTGCAGCTCGATCAGCCGGTCGCGGGGGCGGAGCTCCGCTGCTGCGGGATCCCCGAAGCGAAGCAGCTCGCCGTCGCGGACGATGCCGAGCACGACGCCCTCGCTCAGGGTCGCGGGCACCGGTCCCGCCTCCTCGGGCCCGACCTCGCGCTCGACGATGTCGATGCCCTCGCCGACGGTGAGCAGGTCCTCGAGCAGCTCGGTCACCTGCGGGGTCTCGCTGCAGAGGCCGAGCAGGCGCCCGGCGGCGGCCGAGGAGGTGATCACGCCGCTGGCGCCGCTCTGGTGCAGCAGGTGAACGTTCTCCTCCTCGCGCACCGCGGCGACGATCGCCGCCCTGGGGTTGAGCTCGCGCGCGGTCAGCGTGATCAGGATCGCACTGTCGTCGCCGTCGACGGCGACGATCACCGAGCGCGCGGCCGCGATCCCGGCCTCGGCGAGCACCTCCTGCGAGCTCGCGTTGCCGGCGACGGCCGCGAGCCCGTCGGCGGTGGCGCGGTTGCGTGCCGCCGGGCTCTCGTCGATGACGACGATCCGCTCGGCCTCCGTGCCCTTGCTCCGCAGCAGGTGCACCGCGCTCTGGCCCTTGGTCCCGTATCCGCAGACGATCGTGTGGTCTCGCAATCGCTTCCTCCAGCGCCCGACGCGGTAGGCGTGACGACTTCGCTCCGCGAGTATCTCCAAGGTGGTGCCGACGAGCAGGATCAGAAACAGGACCCGCGCCGGGGTGACCAGCAGCGTGGTCACCAACCGCGCCTCGTCGCTGACCGGCCGCACGTCACCGTAACCGGTCGTGGTGATTGTGACGGTCGAGTAGTAGAAGGCGTCGAGGAGGCTGACGCCGTCCCCCTCGGGATCGACGTAGCCGTCGCGGCCGATGTAGGTGACCACGGCGACGAAGACGATCAGCCCGAGCGCCACCGCCAATCGGCGGCCGATCTTGCGCAGCGGGCCGGGGTCGTCGCCGGGAAGCGCGACCACGTTGGCTCGCTGCGAGTCGGATGCCGCCATCGCAGCCGGAGAGCCTAGTCCGACGCGGCGGCGGCGATCCGGGTAGAAGGACGGGATGCTTCCGCCGCCCGTCGCCGCCGAGCGCGGCTTCTCGTTCGCCGACCCATACGTCGTCGGCCTGCTGTTCTGCGCGCTTGCCGTGTTCGCCGCGATCGGCGCGCTCTCGCACGAGCGCGAGCGGGCGTTCTCGGCGGCGATCATCTACCTCGGCCTCGGCGCCGCCGCGGCGGTCGCGATCGAGGTCTTCGACATCGCCTGGGTCGACCCGCTCGAGGACGCCGAGTTGGTCGAGCGCCTCAGCGAGCTGGCGGTGATCATCGCCCTGTTCGGCACCGGGTTGAAGCTCGACCGGCCGCTCGACTGGGCCTCGTGGTCGGGGGTCGCGCGGC
>JAJNAZ010000075.1 GCA_021155855.1 Solirubrobacterales bacterium | reverse complement strand
CGGCGAAGGCGACGAGTTTCTCGACCACCTCGAGGTTGCGCTCCGCGAGCAGGTCGCCGAAGCGGCCGCCGGCCTCGATCCGGCTGCCCTTGGGCGCCGGCCGCCCGCGCCGGTACTTGCCGGTCAAGAGGCCGCTCGCGAGCGGGAAGTAGGGGATGAAGGCGAGGCCCTGGCGCTCGCACTCGGCCAGCAGCTCGCGCTCCGGCTCGCGCTGGAGCAGGCTGTACTCGTTCTGCACCGAGACGAAGCGGGCGGCGCCGACCCGCACCGCGCCTTCCGCCTCGCGCAGCTGGACGGCGGTGAAGTTCGAGCAGCCGATCTCGCGCACCTTGCCGGCGCGCACCGCCTCGCCGAGCGCCGCCAGCGTGTCCGCGATGCGATCGGCACCGCAGGGTCGGGCTGGTGGAGCTGGTAGAGGTCGATGCGGTCGGTCCGCAGGCGGCGCAGGCTGTCCTCGAGCGCCTGCCGGACGTAGCCGGGCGCAGCGCCCTGCCGCTCCTCGTCGACCTTCATGCCGAACTTGGTCGCGAGCACCACGCTCTCGCGGCGGCCCTGCAGGGCTTGGCCGAGGTAGTCCTCGCTCAGCGTGCCGCCGTAGATGTCGGCGGTGTCGAGGAAGGTGATGCCGGCGGCAAGCGCCGCGTCCACCACCCGGGCCGTGGCGTCCCTATCGAGACGGCCGCCGAAGTTGTTGCACCCGAGCCCGACCACCGAGACCTCGAGCGAGCCGATGCGACGGGTTTCCAGGACGTTCCCTCCTCTTTCATCACCGGCGGCGAGGCCTACGGAACGGGCTCGCACGGGCGGGCGAACCGACCGCCGCCACGCGTCGTGGCCGGCCTCAGCTCTTGGTCGCGCCCGAGGTCAGGCCGGCGATGTAGTAGTCCATCAGGAAGGCGTAGAGGATCACCGGCGGGGCGGCGGCCAGGAGCGCGCCCGCCATCAGCCCGCCCCAGTGGTAGACGTCGCCGCGGATCAGCGTGGTCACGGTGCCGACGGTCAGCACCAGCTGGTCCTCGCTGTAGAGGAAGGCGAGCGGGTAGAGGAACTGCGCCCAGGCGACCGTGAAGGCGAAGATGGTGGCCGCGATCAGCCCGGGGAGCGCCACGGGGATGAAGATCTTGAGCAGCATCTGCAGGTGGTTGCAGCCGTCGATCAGCGCCGCCTCGTCGGTGGTTGCAGCCGTCGATCAGCGCCGCCTCGTCGAGCTCGCGCGGGATCGACGAGAAGTAGCCGATCAGGATCCAGGTGCAGAACGGCACCGCGATGGTCGGATAGACCAGGACCAGCGCCCAGTACGAGTTGAGGAGATTGAGCCCGCCCACGACCTTGAACAGCGGGATGAACAGCAGCGTCTCCGGCACCAGGTAGGTGAGGAACACGCCGGTCGCGATCGTCGCCGAGCCGAGGAAGCGCATGCGCGCGAGCGAGTAGGCGGCGAGCACGCTCACCACCATCGAGATCGCGACCGTGCAGAAGGTCACGATCACCGTGTTCTTGAAGTAGGTCGGGAAGGAGGTGTTGAACAGAAGGTTGGTGTAGTGATCGAGGGTCGGCGCCATGTTGATGAGCCATGGGTTGCCGGCCAGGCTCGAGATCTCCTCGTTGGTCTTGAACGAGGTGATCAGCATGTAGTAGGGCGGGAACAGGAAGAAGACGATGAACAGGAACAGGAAGAAATAGGAAGCCCAGAGCGCCCAACGGCGATTGCTCATGCCGCTGCTGCTCGTGAACGCGCCAGACGCGCTGGCCGCGACTTGAGTTGCCATCAGAGTCGGCTCGCTCGCTGGCGCACGTCGCGCAGGATGAGGAAGGCGAAGATCGCGAGGATCGGGAACATGAACAGCGACACCGCGGCGCCGAGCGGGATGTCGCCGCTGCGGATGCCGAGGTCGAACGCCCAGGTGCCGAACAGGTGCGTGGTGTTGCGCGGCCCGCCGCCGGTCAGCACCCGGACGATGTCGAAGTTGGCGAACGTCACGATCGTCGAGAACAACATCGTGATCGCGACGATGTTGCGCATCATCGGGAGCGTCACGTAGACCAGCCGCTGCCACGCGCTGGCGCCGTCGACCTTGGCGGCGTCATAGAGTTCCTCGGGGATCGACTTCAGCGCCGCGAGGTACATGATCATGAAGAACGGCGCGCCGTACCAGATGTTGACCAGGATCACGGCGAAGCGCGCCCAGAAGGTCTCCGAGAGCCACGGGATGTGCGGTCCGCCCAGGTTCACCAGGAGCCAGTTCACGGCGGAATGGGTCGGGTCGAACAGCCACCACCAGCCCAAGGTGCTGAGCGCCGGCGGAATCACCCACGGGATCAGCATGAGGCCGCGCCAGACCCGTTGCCCGCGCTCGGAGACGTTGTGGATCAGGTGGGCGCAGACGAACCCGATCAAGGCCTTGAACAGCACCGCGAAGGCGGTGAACATGATCGATTGCCGGACCACCATCCAGAACGTGCCGCGATCGAACAGGAACAGGAAATTGCCGAACCCGATGAACTCGGTCTCGGCCTTGTTCAGGGTCGAGAGGTAGATCGAGTAGAAGAACGGATAGACGATCAGCGCGCCGATGATCGC
>JAJNAZ010000056.1 GCA_021155855.1 Solirubrobacterales bacterium | reverse complement strand
GCGGCGCGCGAGGGCCTGGTCCGGGTCGCGAAGGACACCGACTTCGGCGAGACCGCGCTCTGGACGCGGGTCAACTCGCTCGAGAGCCCGTGGGTGCTCGACGACCTGACCACGCTTGTGAGCGAGATCGGCGACAAGCTCGACGTGGTCATGGTCCCCAAGGTGGAGGGCGCCTGGGACATCCACTACGTCGACCGGCTGCTCGCCCAGCTCGAGGCGAAGGCCGGGCTCGACCGCCCGCTGCTCGTGCACGCGATCCTCGAGACCTCGCTCGGGGTCGTCAACGTCGAGCAAATCGCGACCGCCTCGCCGCGCATGCAGGGGATGAGCTTCGGCCCCGCCGACCTCGCCGCATCGCGGCGGATGAAGACGACTCGGGTCGGGGGCGGGCATCCCGGCTACCGGGTGATCGCGGACCCCGACCCCGACGACGCCGAGGCGCCGCGCGCGACCGCCCAGCAGGACCCGTGGCATTACTCGATTGCCCGCATGGTCGACGCCTGCACCTCGGCCGGGATCCTGCCCTTCTACGGCCCCTACGGCGACATCAAGGACGTCGCCGGATGCGAGGCGCAGTTCCGGGCGGCTTTCCTGCTCGGCTGCGTCGGCGCCTGGTCGCTGCATCCGGTCCAGATCGAGATCGCGAAGAAGGTCTTCAGCCCGCCGCCGGACGAGGTCAGGTTCGCGAAGAAGGTGCTCGAGGCGATCCCCGACGGCCGCGGCGTGCACATGATCGACGGCAAGATGCAGGACGACGCGACCTGGAAGCAGTGCAAGGTGATGGTCGAGCTGGCCGAGATGCTGGCCCGCAAGGACCCAGAGCTCGCCGACGCCTACGAGCTCTGACCCTTCTCTGTCAGGCGCCGTTGCTCGTCGGCGATCACGATGTACTCCTCGACCATCAACCGGTCCTTGGCCCTGTTCGAGGCTCGCTTCATCGCGATCAGGTCGTCGATCGAGGCGACGCGGACCTCCGCGCCCTCGAGCGTCGCTGTCACGCTGCGCGCCCTCAGATCGTCGCACGACTTGATCCCGTCGATGTGCCCGAAGATGTCGAAGCGGCCGAACGCAGTGTCGAACGTAAGCTTCGCGCCGTTGCGCAAGGTCGTCGTGTCGATCTGGAGCGGCAAATCGGGCGGTGCGTTCGTGAGCGTCACCTCAAGCTGGCGCAGCGCCTCGGCGACGCGCTCGAGGTTCGCCTCAGCGCGCGAATAGGCGATGTCGAGATCGAAGCTCGGATACGAGGAGCCGTGTGCCGTGCCGGCGAGGCCGCCGACGATGACGTAGTCGACGCCACACCTCGACAGCGCGGCAAGGATCGGGGGCAGCTGCAGCGGCCGGTCGGGGAGCAGCCGCTCAAGCGGCGGCCTTTGCGGAGCCGCGGTTACGACGGACGAAATCGGCGAACTCAAGGCCACGGCGCACGCGGTCAGCGGGACTGCGCGCGAGGTTGCTCCGCGTCAGACCTCGGTCGATGCCCGAGTTGCGCTCGGCCGAGTCGAGCACGAGGTCCTCGCCGAGCAGGTGAAGGAGCGATCGCAGGGTCTCGATCGTCGGCGAGACCTAGAAGGTGCCTGGTGGCGTCAGCCCAGCCGCCGCTTCAGCGCCTCGAGCTGTCCCCGAATCTCATCCGGGAGCCGGTCGCCGAACTGCGCCAGGAACTCCTCCACCTGGGGAAGCTGCTCGCGGACTCCGCCGGCGTCGACGGCGAGCAGCTCGCGCATCTGCTCGTCGGAGACATCGGCGCCCTCGAGCTCGAGCTCGCCCTCGGCCGGGACGAGGCCGATCGGCGTCTCGACCGTCTCGCCGTCGCCGTCGCAGCGGCGGCAGATCCACGCGAGCACGCGGCTGTTCTCGCCGAAGCCCGGCCAGATGAACCTGCCGGCCTCGTCCTTGCGAAACCAGTTGACGAGGAAGACCTTCGGCAGCTTGTCCGGGTCGGCGGCGTCTCCCAGCTTCAGCCAATGGCCGAAGTAGTCGGCGATGTTGTAGCCGGCGAAGGGCAGCATCGCCATCGGGTCGAAGCGCAGCCTGCCGACCTCGCCCGTGGCCGCTGCGGTCGTCTCCACCGACATGATCGCGCCCAGGAACACGCCGTGCTCCCAGTCGAAGGCCTCGCTGACCAGCGGCACGACGGTCGCCCGCCGCCCGCCGAAGAGAAAGGCGTCGATCGGTACACCGGCGGGGTCCTCCCACTCGGGAGCGATCGAGGGGCACTGTGCCGCCGGGGTGGTGAAGCGTGCGTTCGGGTGCGCGGCCGGCCCGTCGGAGTCGGGCGTCCACTCGTTGCCCTTCCAGTCGATCGCGTGCTCGGGCGGCTCGCCGGTCATTCCCTCCCACCAAACGTCGCCCTCGTCGGTGAGCGCGCAGTTGGTGAAGATCGTGTTCTTCTCCACCGTCGCCATCGCGTTCGGGTTCGTCTTGTGACCGGTCCCGGGGGCGACCCCGAAGAAGCCGGCCTCGGGATTGACGGCGTAGAGCCTCCCGTCCGCGCCGAACTTCATCCAGGCGATGTCGTCGCCGATCGTCTCCGCGGTCCAGCCCTCGAGCGTCGGGATGAGCATCGCCAGATTGGTCTTCCCGGAGGCCGAAGGAAAGGCGCCGGCGACGTACTTGACCCTGCCCTCCGGCGAGGTCAGCTTCAGGATCAGCATGTGCTCGGCCATCCAGCCCTCGTCGCGGGCCATCACCGCGGCGATCCGAAGCGCCAAGCACTTCTTGCCCAGCAGGGCGTTGCCTCCGTAGCCGGAGCCGTAGGACCAGATCTCCCGCGTCTCGGGGAAGTGGACGATGTACTTGTTCTCCGCGTCACAGGGCCACGGCACGTCCTCCTGGCCCTCGGCGAGGGGCATCCCGACCGAGTGCAGGCAGGGCACGAAGTCGCCGTCCGAGCCGAGCACCTCGAGCGCTGCGTCGCCCATTCGGGTCATGATCCGCATCGAGGTGGCGACGTAGAGCGAGTCGGTGAGCTGGACCCCGATGTGGGCGATCGGCGAGCCCAGCGGCCCCATCGAGAACGGGACCACGTACATCGTCCGGCCCTTCATCGAGCCCCGGAAGAGCCGATCCAGCTCCGCGCGCATCTGCTGCGGCTCGCGCCAGTTGTTGGTCGGCCCGGCATCCTGCTCGCGCTCGGAGCAGATGAAGGTGCGGTCCTCGACCCGGGCGACGTCACCCGGGTCGGACCGGGCGAGGTAGGAGTTCGGGCGCTTGGCCTCGGAGAGCTTCACGAAAGTGCCGGCCTCGACCATCTCCTGGCAAAAAAGGTCGTACTCCTCCGCCGAGCCGTCGCACCAGTGGATCGAGTCGGGCTGGGTCAGCTCGGCGACCTGCTCCACCCAAACGCTCAGCTTGGCGTTTTTGGTCGGGGCCTGGGTGCCGGCCGTGGTCTCGCTCAAGTTGTGGCTCAACTCCTCTCTCGTGGCGCTCTCGCGCGCTTGCTTCTCCGGGCCGGTCGCGCCGGATAGGGGCGCCATTGTGCCGCACGGCGAGGCCGCGCGGCGTTCGAGACCGGTTCCGGGTGTACCAATGACGTCCTCGGAATCCCCGTTCTCGAGCCCCGCCCGCTCAGCCGAGATTCTCGAGCACTGCTGCGGCGGCGTCCTCGCCCGAGCCGACCGCGCCGTCCATGTAGCCGTTCCAGACCGTCGCGGTTTCCGCACCCGCCCAGTGCAGCGGGCCGACCGGCTGACGCAGGGCGGCGCCGTGATCGGTCCAGGCCCCGGGCGCCATGAACCCGCCGTAGCAGCCGCGCGACCACTCGTCCGCGCCCCAGGCCCGGTCGACGTAGCCGACCGGGTCGGCGGCCTCCCGCCCGAACAAGCGGGAGAAGCAGTCGGCGACCACACGGCGGCGCTCTGACTGTGGCAGGTCGGCGTGCCGGCGCGCGGCCGCGCCCTCGAGGAAGCCGAGCAGGACGCCGGGCGAACCGTCGGGCGGCGAGTTGTCGAAGCCGACCGAAACCGGACCGTTGACGCTGGTGACCGCGCCCGAGAGCCCGCGCTCGCGCCAGAACGGGCGCTCGTAGATCGCCATGCATTTGACCACGCTGCCCTGCGCCATCCGCTGGCTGAGGCCATCGCGCACCGCCGGCAGTGGCGGGCCGTAGGCGATCCGGCCCGCGAGCGTCGGCGGGATTGCGATGATCGCCCGGCGGGCCGAGACCTCGAGCCGGTCGGCGGTGGCGATCACCCCCGGTTCGCCGTGGAGGATCGCCCGCACGGGCGCGTCGAGCTGGACCACCCCCATCCCCAGCTCGTCGGCGATCCGCAGCGCGATCAACTGTGAGCCGCCGACGACCCGGTCCTGCTGGGCGCCGCCCTCGGTGTCGGTGAGCCGTTCGAGCGAACCGGCCGAGCGGATGTAGAAGAGGACGTGGAGAAGCGAGAGATCGCGAGGCTCGCACGCCCAGACACCAATGATCGCCAGCCGCAGGATGTCGCGAGCGACGCCGGTGCGGACGTTGCGACGCACCCACGAGGCGAAGGTCTCGGCGTCCCACGCCCCGGCCTTCGGCGCGCTCCACGGAGCCGCGGGAGGGACGGCGGCAGCCATCCGGTTCAGCCTTCGCATCGCAAGCCCTACCTCCGCCAGCCCGACCGGGTTCGTGCGCGGGATCGTGCCCGAGTAGCGCCTGATCCGCCCGCCGCGCTCGAACAGGTTGGCGCCGGCGGCGTGGGTGGGGAAGGTCTCGAGCCCGAGCTCTCCGATCAGCCTCAGCACGCGGTCCTGCGTCGGGCCCACCCACTGGGCGCCGATCTCGACCACCTTGCCGTCGCCGATCGGCTCGTTCAGCGTCCGCCCGCCGACCCGGTCGCGGGCCTCGAGCACGACGACCTCACGGCCCGCTCCCCGCAGCCTGCGGGCCGCGGCGAGGCCGGCGAGACCCGCGCCGACCACGATCACATCGACCTCGAGGCGATCCATT
>JAJNAZ010000055.1 GCA_021155855.1 Solirubrobacterales bacterium | reverse complement strand
TCCCGCCGGCCGGCGCGGCGGTGACCGCCGGCTTCGAGTTCGACGTGCCGGTCCGCTTCGACGCCGACGAGCTCGACATCGACCTCTCCGCCTTCGAGGCCGGCGCCATCCCGAGCGTGCCGCTGATCGAGATCGTGGTTTGATCGCCTCTCCCGGAGGGAGAGGCCGAGTCACGCCGGAGGCGCGACCGGGTGAGGGGTTCTTCCTCTCTCCGATTATCGCGCAACCCCTCACCCGAACGGCTGCCGCCGTCTCGACCTCTCCCTCCGGGAGAGGTGATGGAGCACCAATGCGCACCATCCCCCCTCTGCTCTCGGCGCATGTCGCGCAGGACGCGACGACGCTCTGCCATTGCTGGAAGCTGTTGCGACGCGACGGCGCGGCTATCGGCTTCACCGATCACGACCGCGACCTTGCCTTCAGCGGCGTGACCTTCGCGGCGCGCACTGGACTCGAGGCGGCCGAAGCGACGGCGGAGCTCGGTTTTGCGGTCGGCAGCGGCGAGGTCTCGGGCGCGCTCGTTGCGGCCGGTCTGACCGAGGACGATCTTGCAGCCGGGCTCTACGACGACGCCACCATCGAAACCTGGCTCGTCAACTGGGCCGCGCCGGATCAGCGGCTTCTGCTCGATGTCGCCTCGATCGGCGAGATCCGGCGCGCCGACGGCGCCTTCGTCGCGGAGCTGCGCGGGATCATGCACCGTCTCGACGAGGAGCGCGGACGCCTCTACCGGCCGACCTGCTCGGCCGATCTCGGCGACGCGAAATGCGGTGTGGACCTCGCGAGCCCGATTCTCACGGGCGAGGGGGCCGTGAGCGCGACGGACGCCGCGCTTTCGCTCGCGGCCTCGGATCTCGGCGCTTTTGCCGAGGGCTGGTTCACGGGCGGAAAGCTCACCTGGCTCACGGGCGCGAATGCCGGGCTCGCGGCGGAGGTGAAGGCTCACCGCGTCGTCGACGGGGTGGTCGAGCTCGAGCTGTGGCAGCGGGCCGCGCGGCCGATCGCGCCGGGCGACGCTTTCCGGGTCGCCGCCGGCTGCGACAAGCGCTTCGAGACCTGCCGGCAAAAATTCGCCAACAGCGCAAATTTCCGGGGCTTTCCGCACATGCCGGGCAACGACTTCGTCATGCGCCTCGCCCGCCAGGGCGAGGCCGGGATGGACGGCGGGAGCCTCTTGCGATGACCGCCGACCTCATCATCGCCGAGGCGCGGAGCTGGATCGGCACACCCTATAGGCACCAGGCCTCGCTCAAGGGCGTCGGCTGCGACTGCCTCGGCCTCTTGCGCGGGGTGTGGCGGTCGGTGATCGGGGCGGAGCCGGAAGCGCCGGGGCCGTACTCCGCCGATTGGGCCGAGGCCAGCGGGAGCGAGGCCCTGATCGAGGCCGCGCGGCGGCATCTCCTCGAGCGGCCGGGCCGCGTTTTCGCGCCCGGCGACGCCCTCCTGTTCCGCTTTCGCGCGCATCTCCCGGCGAAGCACTGCGCGATCGCGGTCTCGCCCGCGACCATGGTCCATGCCCATGACGGCGCCGCCGTCTGCGAGGTCGCGGTCACGCCGTGGTGGACGCGCCATCTGGCGGGGGTGTTTCGGTTTCCGAGCGCCCCACCTCTCCCGCCGCGAGAGGTCGAGACGGCGGAAGCCGTCCGGGCGAGGGGCTAGGGTCGACCCCGATCGAGCGCTCCCCTCACGCGGACGCCGCCTTCGGCGTCGCCCGGCCTCTCCCGCAGGCATAGGGGCGCGCGCCGTTTCGAGAGAATTGCTCATGGCTACCCTCCTCCTCTCCACCGTCGGTTCCGCTCTCGGGACGGCAACCGGCGGCCCGGTCGGAAGCGCGATCGGGCGCGTGCTCGGCGCCGTCGCGGGATCGCTCATCGACCAGTCGCTGCTCTCCAGCTCGGACAGCCCGCGCTTCGTCCAGCGGCCGCGGCTGAAGGAGCTCGACGGGCTCGCCTCGACCGAGGGCGCGGCGATCCCGCGGGTCTATGGACGCGCCCGCATCGGCGGCCAGCTGATCTGGGCGACGCGCTTCGAGGAGGTCGCGAACACCACGGTCGAGCGCACCGGTGCGCGCGGCGGCAAGGGCGGTGGGGGCGGGTCGAAGACGGTCCGCACTACCGACAGCTATTTCGCCAATCTCGCGGTCGGGCTCTGCGAAGGCTCGATCGGCTTCGTGCGGCGGGTCTGGGTGGACGGGCGCGAGCTCGACCTCACCACAGTGACCATGCGGGTGCATCGCGGCACCGAGGATCAGGCGCCGGACCCGCTGATCGTCGCAAAGGAAGGCGCCGAGAACGCGCCGGCCTATCGCAGCCTCGCCTATGTGGTGTTCGAGCGGCTCGCGCTGGAGAACTTCGGGGACCGCGTGCCGCAGTTTTCCTTCGAGGTGGTGCGTCCCGTCGAGGGGCTCGGCGGAATGATCCGCGCCGTATGCCTCATCCCCGGCGCGACCGAATTCGGATACGAGACCACGCCGGTCACGCAGGCGCTCGGCCTCGGCGCGACGCGGGCTGAGAACCAGCATCAGCTCCAGGCGAGCGCGAACGTCGTCGCCTCGCTCGATGTGCTGCAGGCGCTATGCCCGAACCTGCGCCGGGTCTCGCTCGTCGCGAGCTGGTTCGGCGACGATCTGCGCGCCGGTCACTGCACGATCGCGCCGCGCACCGAGACCGCGACGAAGGTCACCAAAGGCGGCGAATGGTCCGTGGCCGGCCTCGACCGCTCGATCGCGCATGCCGTCTCGCAAGCCTCCGGCGCCGCCGCCTATGGCGGCACGCCCTCCGACGCGAGCGTCGTTCGCCTCATCCAGCACCTCAAGGCGCGGGGGCTGGAGGTCGTGCTCTATCCCTTCGTGATGATGGATGTGCCGGCCGGCAACCTGCTGCCCGACCCGTGGACCGGCTCGCCGGGACAGCCGCCCTATCCCTGGCGCGGGCGCATCACCTGCGATCCGGCGCCCGGCCGGCCCGGCACGGTCGATGCGACCGCCGCCGCGGGAGAGCAAGTCGATGCCTTCTTCGGTATCGCCGCGCCCGCAGATTTCGCGATCACCGGCGGAGAGGTGACCTATGGCGGCCCCAACGAGTGGAGCTTCCGGCGCCACATCCTGCACTATGCGCATCTCGCGCAAACCGCTGGCGGAGTCGACGGCTTCATCATGGGGTCGGAGCTCGTCTCGCTCACGCGCGTGCGCTCGGCGCCGGGCGTCTACCCGGCCGCCGGCGAGCTCTGTGCGCTCGCGGCCGACGTGCGCGCCGTGGTCGGCCCGGCGACGAAGATCGTGTACGCCGCCGATTGGACCGAATACGGCGCGCATGCGCTGTTGGGGGCGCCGAGCTCCGCTTCCCGCTCGACCCCCTGTGGTCCCATCCGGCGGTCGACGCCGTCGGCATCGATTTCTACCCGCCGATCGCCGACTGGCGCGACGGTACCGGGCATGCCGATGCGGCCGAGGCGCGCAGCGGATGCGACCTCGACTATCTGCGGCGCCGGGTGGCGGAAGGCGAGGCTTTCGATTGGTTCTACGCGAGCGCCGCGGACCGGCGCGCGCAGCTTCGCACGCCGATCACCGACGGCGCCCATGCCAAGCCCTGGGTCTTCAGGGCCAAGGACCTCGTGGGCTGGTGGTCGAACCCCCATGTCGAGCGGGTCGGCGGGATCGAGACCGCGGCGACGGCCTGGACACCGCAGGCAAAGCCGATCTGGCTGACCGAAATCGGGGTGCCCGCGGTCGACAAGGGTGCGAACGCGCCGAACGTCTTCCCTGACCCGAAGTCCTCGGAATCGGCAGTCCCGCCCTTCTCGCGCGGGACTCGCGACGATCTTGTCCAGGCGCGCGCGCTCCAAGCGATCCTCTCGCGCTTCGATGCCGCGCTCGCCGGCCACGCGCTGGGCGCGAACCCGGTCTCGCCGATCTATGGCGGGCCGATGGTCGACCCGGCGAACGTGTTCGTCTGGGCATGGGACGCCCGGCCGTTCCCGGCCTTTCCCGATTTCGAGCTGGTCTGGGCCGACGCTGCGAACTGGCAGACCGGCCACTGGATCACCGGCCGGCTCGAGGGCGTGCCGCTCGACCGGCTGATCGCCGCGGTGCTGGCCGAGTTCGGCATCGGGGTCGAGGTCGACTTCGCGGTGGACGCCTTTCTCGAGGGCTATGCGATCGACCGTCCGATGTCGGCGCGCGAGGCGATCGAGCCGCTCGCCCGCGCCTTCGGCGTCGACGCCCTCGCGCGCGCGGGCCGGCTCGCCTTCTCGGGACGCGGCGGGCGCGCTGCGGCGGCGATCTCCGCGGACGATCTCGTGAAGCCCCCGAAGGACGCGGCGCTGCGCCTCGTCCGTGCCCAGGAGACCGAGCTGCCACACCAGGTCGAGCTCGGCTTCAGCGACGGCGAGATGGATTACCGCCGCGCCGTCGTCGCCTCGCGGCGGCTTGCAGGCTCGAGCCGACGCGAGGCGCGAACCGAGATCGCCGCCGTGACCCGCAGGTCCGAGGCGCAGCGGCTCGCCGATTCCTGGTTGCAGGATCTGTGGGCCGGGCGCGAGAGCACGGAATTCGATCTGACGCGCCGCCACCTGGGACTGGAGGTCGGCGACTTGGTCTCGGTGCCGACCGAGGCGGGACCGCGGCTTCACCGCATCACGCGCATCGCCGACGGGCCGACACGCCGCATTTCAACCCACGCCGCCGAGCCCGCCGTGTTCGATGCGCCCGCCGGAGTGGGCCCAAAGCAGCCGCGCCGGCCGCCGCTCGTCGCCGGCGCTCCGGAGCCGATCGTGCTCGACCTGCCGGCCGCGCGCGTCGCCCCGACCGTGCTGCAATATCTCGCGGTCGCGGCCGAGCCCTGGCCCGGCGCGGTCGCGGTGTGGCGCGAGAAGGAAGGCGGCGGCTTCGCCTTCGATCGCATGGCGGAACTGCCGGCGGTGGCCGGACGCACGCTCGCCCCGCTCGGCCCCGGCCCGCTGTGGCGCTGGGACGCGAA
>JAJNAZ010000039.1 GCA_021155855.1 Solirubrobacterales bacterium | reverse complement strand
CGAGGATGGCATCGACATCGCGGGCGGCGCCTCGACCGTCCGTCAGGCGCTCGCCGCCGGAGTGATCGACGAACTCACGCTCGACGTGGCCCCCGTCCTTTTAGGGTCCGGCGAGCGGCTGTTCGACGGAGTCGAGTCACTCGGGTTCGAGCCGGTCGAGGTGCTCCACTCTCCGCTCGCCACGCACATCCGCTACCGGCGGGCGGGGTGAGTGAGGAGATAGCCGCTTTGCACGAAAAGCGGGACTTCCCGTCACCTCGTGGCGATGCGGGGCGCGACCGCGCGTGATCCGTCGCGGACCGGGTGCGATCTCGACTGGGAGTTTCGGGACATTTCCGGGACACGCTTCACTCTCTGAAGCGGCCCCTGTCCGGGGAAAAGGGGTCTGTGCGGGGCTTTCTAGATGGGCCGGGGTGGATTCGAACCACCGTCTAACGGATTATGAGTCCGCTGCTCTGACCAACTGAGCTACCGGCCCGGCCTGGGCGAGCGTAGCGCGCGTTCAGGCCGCTTTCGGTGGTGCCGCGGGGGCGAGCACGCTGCGGCCGCGGATCAGATCGCTGGCCCGCTCGGCGACCATGATCGTGGGCGCGTTCGTGTTGCCGCCCGGGATCACCGGGAAAACCGAGGCGTCGACGACCCGCAGGCCGTCGATGCCGTGCACGCGCAGCTCGGAGTCGACCACCGCGTCCTCGCCGCCATCGCTCATCCGGCAGGTGCCGGCGGGGTGGTAGATCAGCATCAGACGCCGGCGCAGATCGGCCTCAAGCGCGCCGCGGTCGGTCGCGGCCGGCCCCGGTTTGAGCTCGCGCGCGACGACCTCGCGCAACGCCGGCTGCGCGGCGATCTCGCGCGCCAGCTCCATGCCGGCGACGAGCGAGTCGACGTCGTTTGGGCTCGAGAGCGAGTTGGTCAGGATGCGCGGCTTCGTTAGCGGGTCCGCGGAGCGCAGCCAGAGGCGGCCGCGAGCCTCGGGGCTGATCAGGACCGGGCCGATCGTCATCGCGTGGCCGTCGAACTCCTCGCTGCCGTGGTCCTCGAAGTAGACCGCGCCCATGTGGAACTCGATGTCGGCGGCGGGCAAGCCCGGGCGGGTGCGGACGAAGGCGGCAACCTCGGCGACCGTCGAGGTCAGCGGGCCGGATCTGCGCAGCAGCCACTCCGCCAGGTGCTTGGGCTTGTCGGCGTTGTGGAGCGTCGGGCCCTCCGAGACCTCCCAGAGCATGGTCACGAACGGGTGGTCCTGGAGGTTCGCCCCGACTCCGGGAAGCTCGTGGGAGACCGGGACGCCGACCTCGCGCAGGTGCTCGGCCGGGCCGATGCCCGAGAGCAGCAGGATCTGGGGTGAGCCGATCGCGCCCGCCGCGAGGATCACCTCGCGCTCGGCGCGGGCGATCTCCTCCCCTCCCCCGCGGCGCCGGTGGCGGACGCCGACGGCGCGTCCGCCCTCGAGCTCGAGCCCGGTCACGGTCGCGCGAGTCATCAGCTCGAGATTGGGGCGCGAGCGCGCCGGGCGCAGGAACGCGTCGGCGGCGCTCCACCGGCGGCCGTTTCGCTGCGTGATCTGGAACATCGCCGCCCCGTCCTGCTCGGGCCCGTTGTAGTCGGCGATCACCGGGATGCCGAGGGTGGCGCTCGCGTCGAGCAGCCGCCGGTCGAGGGGCCGGGGCGATCGCTGGTCCTCGACACGCAGCTCGCCGCCCGTGCGATGGAACTCCGACTCGCCGCGGGCGTTGTCCTCGGACCTCAAGAAATAGGGAAGGACGTCGTCCCAGCCCCACCCCGCCGCGCCCTGCCTCTCCCACAGGTCGTAGTCGAGCGGCCGGCCGCGCACGTAGAGCATCGCGTTCATCGAGCTCGACCCGCCGAGGGTCTTCCCGCGGGGGATGTAGAGCGAGCGGCCGTCGACGTGCGGCTCGGGCTCGGTGCAGTAGTCCCAGTCGAGCCGGGTGTGGAACTGGTTCGCGAACGCCGCCGGAATGCTGATGTTCGGGTGCCGGTCGCGGCCGCCCGCCTCGATCAGCAGCACCCGGGTCGAGGGGTCCGCGCTGAGCCGGTTGGCGAGCACGCATCCCGCGGATCCGGCGCCCACGATCACGTAATCGAAGACCGCCACGCGGCGATCCTATGGCGCTCGCCGAGCACCCGCGACCTCATCGACGGTCGATGGGATGTTCTGTCTCCACCTCCCCTAACGGGCGGAGGCCTCGGGGCGGCCTAGCAGCTGTCGCTGATCCGATCGAGCGCCTGCTCGAGCTCGGCGATGCTGAATGCCCCCTCGATCCTGCTGTCCACCTTGCCGTCGCAGTCGATCGCGAACAGCCACGGCTCGGTCGGCAGGTTGTAGGCCTGGACCTGCCTGCGCAGGCCCTTGTTGGCGAGGTTGTCGTTGTAGATCTCCATGTGGATGAAGGCGGCTTCGTCGCCACGGTCTCGCTTGACCTGCTCGGCGATGTCGACGACCGGGCCGCAGACCCGGCTCTGGCAGAGCGCCGGGGTGGCGAAGAGCAGCACCACTGGCTTCTTGCCCAGCACCTCCGCGAGGTCGTCCTCATGCATCGTGCCCGGCGGAATCCGGGTATCGATGTCCTGGATGTCGGAGACCTCGTCGGCGGTCGGCGTGTGCACGCTCGGGGCCCGCTGGCCCGGGGCCGGGACGGGATCCTGGCGCTGGACGACGATGCTCGGCATCCGCACCGCCGCAAACTCGTCGTCGCGCTTGACCAGGGCGAGCATTCGCCACTCGCCGGACTGGTCGAGCTGCAGGTCGGTGACGTAGACAGCCTTCGCCGCGTCCGGGTCACTGGCGGTGTTCTCGGCCGTGAACGCGGGCTCGGTCTCGAGGCTCTCGACCCGGGCCGGAAACGGGCCCTGGGCCTCGCCATCGGGGCCCGGGGCGACGTAGATCGCCACGTCGGCGTCGGTGAGCTGCTCGCGATCGACGGTGAAGACGCCGAATCCGAACCGGTTGCGACCCTCGGTGAAGACCTGTCCCGCGGGTGAAACGACCAGCTCGTCGTCGGGCGCGGCATCGGTGGCGAGCTCCGAGAGGGAGCGGCCGTCGGGCGACGGGAAGGTGGACGCCGCGGGCGCCTCGGCGCCACTCGCGTCGCCGGTCTCCTCATCGTCGCCGCACCCGGCGGCGGGGAGAATGAGCGCGCCCGCCGCGAGGGCGAGCAGAGAGAAACGGTTGGTGCGGGTTGGTGACGAACGCACCGGGGCAGGCTAGCGAGAGCGGCTAATGGTGGACTAATCGGAGCGGCGAGGTAGGGTCGTCGCGCCAAGCGGGCGAGCGAAGGAGGAACAAGTGGCGGAACGGGCGGCGCTGATCACCGGTGGTTCGAGCGGCATCGGGCTGGCGATCGCGCGAGGACTGGCCGAGGACGGCTACGGGGTAACGATCTCGGGCCGCCGGCCGGACAAGCTCGAGGCGGCCGCGGGGGAGCTCGCGGGCGAGGGGCTCGACGTCCATCACGTCGCCGCGCAGATGACCGAGGAGGAGCAGATCGCGGCGCTGTTCGCGTCTCATCACGAGCGCTTCGGCCGCCTCGACGTGCTCGCCAACAACGCCGGGGTCGGGATCGGCGAGGCGATGGAGCAGATCACGGCGAAGAAGCTCGATATCCAGCTCGGCGCCAACCTGCGCGGGCTGATTCTCGCCACGCGCGAGGGGCTGCCGATGCTGCGGGAGGCCGGAGCCGAGCACGGCAAGGCCCTGATCGCCAACATGGCCTCGATCGCCGGCAAGCAGGGCCAGGGATGGCTCTCGGTCTATTCGGCGACCAAGGCCGGGGTGGTCGGCTTCAGCCAGGCGACCCAGAAGGAGTGCCAGGGCCAGGGGATCCAGGTGACCGCGCTCTGTCCGGGGTTCGTCGACACGCCGATGACCGAGTTCATCCGCGAGCACGTCGCCCAGGAGCAGATGATCCGCCCGGAGGACATCGCCGAGGCGGTCCGCTTCCTGCTGCGCACTTCGCCGGCCTGCCTGATACCTGAAATCGTCTTCACCCGCCCGGGCGAGGCGGTCTAGGGAGCCGCCTTTCGGGTCTTGCGGGCGGGTGGTGACCGGCCGCTGGCCTCCGACTCGAGCGCTAGGCGGGAGCGGCGGGCTCGGTGGGAGCGGCGGGAGCGGGGGCCGCCGGGGGCTTCGCTGGCTCGGCCGGGGTGGCCGGCTCGGCGCGGGTCGCCAGCTCGCGTTCGGCGGCCGTGAGGAGATCGCGGATCGGGTAGCGGCGGCGGACGCGGATGCTGGCGGGATCGGGCTCGGGGACGGTGACCTCGGGCTCGCTCGGGCTCGGCGCCGCCGGCGGCGTGCACCGCGCAAGCTGCTCCCGCTCGGCTCGTATCTGGGCGGCGAGCTCGGCGATCGACCCGTGCTCGATCGCCGGATCGAGGTCGAGACTGTGCTCGAGCAGGGTGCGCAGCGTGCGGACCTCGCGGCGGGTGGCGCGCCGGCGCCGACGGGCGTCGGTGTACTCATCCCAGGCGCGGGCGAAGCTGGCGACGTTGGTGCGGCCGCCGTTGCGGTGCGCGGCAAGCATCGGGCAGATGCCGCCGGACTCGGCGTCGACGTAGGCGCCGACGATGATCCGGTTGGAGGCGATGCCACGCAGCATCGCCTCCTTGGTGTGGCGCGGCAGCCGCTCGACGGCGATGCGCAGGCGGCGGGCCGGGTCGCGGGTCGGGCGTCGCATCGCGAGAATGGTGCGCCACGTGGAGCCGTCAGTCAACGCGCCGGGCGCCGGTGGACAGCGATCTTGCAGATTCCTGGTCGCGGCCTTCGGCGACGCCGGGCACGCCTTCCCGGCGATCGGGCTGGCGCGGGCGCTGGCGGCCCGCGGGCACGAGGTCGTGGTCGAGACCTGGGAGCACTGGCGCGACGCGGTCGAGGGCGCCGGCCTGGGGTTCACCGCGGCGGAGGAGTACAAGGCCTTTCCTCCTCCCCCGCCCGGCTCGGATCAGGGGCCGTCGGCCGCCGACGCGGCGCTCGCGCTGCTCCCGTACCTCGAGCGGGAGCGGTTCGACACGGTCGTCAGCGACATCCTCACGCTGGCGCCGGCGCTGGCGGCGGAGCGGGCGGGGCTGCGGCGGGCGACGCTGATCCCGCACGTCTACCCGGTGCACGACCCGGGGATGCCGTTCTTCTCCTTCGGCGCGCTGCCGCCGCGCACCGCGCTCGGGCGGGCGCTGTGGCGCGGCGCGCTGCCGGTGCTCGAGAGTGGGCTGCGGCGCGGGCGCGAGGAGATGAACCGGTCGCGGGCGGTGGTCGGGCTGGCGCCGACGAGCCGGTTTCACGCCGGGATCAGCGAGCAGCTGGCGCTGGTGGCGAGCTTTCCGCAGCTCGAGTACCCGCGCCAATGGCCGGCGCACGTGCGGGTGACCGGTCCGATCGGCTTCGAGCTGCCGTATCCGGATGTGGAACTGCCACGGGGCGAGGGACCGCTGGTGCTGGTGGCGCCGTCGACGGCGCAGGACCCCGAGGGAAGGCTGGTGCGGACGGCGCTCGAGGCGCTCGCGGACGAGCCGGTGCGGGTCCTGGCGACGACCAATCGCCCGGCGCCGGACCAGCCGCGCGCGGTGGAGATCGCGGAGCCGCCAGCCGCGGAGCCGCCGCCGGAGGCGCCGGCTAACGCGGTCGTGGTCGATTGGCTCAGCTACTCGCAGGCGATGGCGGCTGCGGACCTGGTGCTCTGCCACGGCGGGCACGGGAGGCGCGGGCGGCCTGGTCTGGCGCCGGCGCGATGCTGCCCTGGCGGCTGACCGGGGCGGGGGCGTTGCGGGCGACAGTGCGGCGGATGCTGGGCGAGGCATCATTCCGCGCCCGGGCGGGCGAGATCGCGGTCTGGGCGCGGCGGAACGACGGGGCTGCACGAGGGGCGAAGCTGGTCGAGGGGCTGGCGCGTTCGTAGCTCACGCCGACGCCGGCGTGTGCGGGCGTCGATGAACTCCGGGGGTCGGACTCGAACCGACAACCCTTCGGGTAACAACCGAATGCTCTGCCAATTGAGCTACCCCGGATTACACGATCGTGTAATCGCGATGCGCCACCGCGGATTTCTCGACCGAACTCAGGACTGTAGCGAGACCCCCGTAATTCCCGCCTCAACCTCCGCATGGCAATTCGCGCACAACAGGGCGCACTTGGCCACCTCGCGACGGACCGCCGAGATCGATCGCGTGATGCCTCGCATCGCGATCCCGAACTCCTTGGTGTGGGGGTCTCGATTATGGAACTCCAAGCGCATGCACACAGCGGTCATATCCGCAAAGCTCGCACCGGCCGCCGGCCTCTTCCACCAGAATGCGCTTGACCTTCCGCCTACGCCGGGCCACCGCCTCGGCCCGGCAGGCCTTGCAGCGGAGCCGTCGCTCCGACCCTACGATCGCGAACGACGTGGCGCCGTGGCGTCTGCACTCGCGAACAACAGAGTTGGTCCCAGACCTCAGGGCGTCCTGTATCAGCCGGCGACGGACCTCGATCGGCTGCGGAAGCCCAGCTCGTTCGATTGCGCGCCTGATCGTTTGTGCCGGCCGACCCAGGCGCTTCTCAATCACCGCAAGCGCCAGCCCCTCGTAGACGAGCGGAGCCAAGGTCTCGCGGTCGAGCTTGGAGTTGCTCCCGGCAGCCACTCAGGAATGCGCCCGGGCGATCCGCTCGGTGAGCTCGGCGCGGCGGCGCTGAAGCTCGACCGGGGGCTCTCCCCCGTTTGCCTCGACGGCGGCGATCTGATCGTCGAGACGCGCCTTCTCGAGCTCGAGGAAATTCAGCTCCATCGCCTCGGGGCTCGCCGGCTCGCGCTCGGAGTACATCTTCACCTGGGTCACGTAGGCGACCAGCTCGTGGTCGTCTCGCGACAGCCCCTGCGTCGGCTCGTCGAGGTGATCGCGCAACCATGCTCGGGCCCGCGCAGCGACCGGTGAGGAGAAGTGCTCGTCGGCGAGCCTCTCGACGTACCCGCGACCCTCGGCGGGCAGCCGCACGCACATCGCCAGCAGGTACATCTCGCGCTGAGCGCGGCCGCTGAGCGGCCGCGGCGCCGCGACCCGGCCCGGTTCCGCCTCCGGCGTCGACGATCCCGCCGTCTCGGTCCGGCGCGCCCCGGCGACCCGGCGCGACACCAACCCAGGGTCGGCGTCGAGGCGGTCGCCCACCTCGCGCATCAGCTCCTCGCGCGTGATCGAGTCCGGCATCGCCGCGATCACCCCGACCACCTCGTCGAGCCCCCGGTCGCGCCCCGACGGCGAGCTGGTGTCGGCGTCGTCGAGCAGCATCCGCACATGGAACACGGGTAGGTCCTCGGCGGCTTCGATCGCCTCGCGAAACGCGGTCGCGCTCGCGCCGTCGCCGCCGGCGAGCAGATCCGCCGGGTCCTTGCCCGCCGGCATCCTCGCCACCCGCAGCCGCAGCCGCTTGCCGCTCGCGACCCCCTGGGCCCGCAGCATCGCCTCCCGCCCAGCCCGATCGGCGTCGAGGGCCAGCACGGCCTCCTCCGCGTAGGCCGAGAGCAGCTTCACCTGCTCGGGCGTGATCGCCGTGCCCATCACCGCGACCGCGTCGCGAATCTGAGCCTGGTGGCAGGCGAGCACGTCGGTGTAGCCCTCGACCACCACCGCCCGCCCCGCCTTCGCGATCTCCCGACGCGCGCGCTCGATCCCGTACAGCGTGCGCCGCTTGCGGTAGTGCTCGGACTCGGGCGAGTTGACGTACTTCGGTTGCTGGTCGGGCAGCAGCGCCCGGGCGCCGAAGCCCTGCACCCGCCCGCGCGCGTCGCGAATCGGGAACACGATCCGCGAGCGGAAGCGGTCGTAATGCCCGCTGCCCTTCTGGCTGCGAAGGATCAGCCCGGCGGCCTCGATCTCGCCCATCGAATAGCCGGCCTGCTGCCCGCGGGTCAGCACCGTGTGCCAGGTCCCGGGGGCGCAGCCGACGCCGAACTCCTCCAGCACCTCCTCTCCGAGCCCCCGCGCGGCCAGATACTCCCGCGCCCTGGCGGCCTGCGGCGCCTCGCGCAAGAAGGTCGCGTAGAAGCCGGCGGTCCGCTCGAGCAGCTCGCTCAGCCGCGCCCGCTTTTTCCGCAGCTCTTCCGCCCGAGGGTCCTCCTGCTCGCGCTCGAGCTCGACCCCATAGCGCTCGGCCAGTGTCTCAACCGCGTCGGCGAACGGCAGCCCCTCCTTCTCCTCGACGAACCGGATCACGTCGCCGCCGACCTCGCAGCCGAAGCAGTGGTAGAGCTTCTCCTGCGGGTCGACCGAGAACGACGGCGTGCGCTCGTCGTGAAACGGGCACAGGCCGGTGAACCTGGCACCGGACCGGCGCAGGTCGGTGTAGGCGGAGACGACCTCGACGATGTCGGTCGCCTCCTTGACTCGCTCAACGCTCTCCTGCCTGAAGCGACTCATCATCACCGCCGCCCGCCGAGAGCGGCAGCGAAGCCGAGCGTTCCGGCGGATGTGCTCACAGTCGGCTTTCCTCCGGCAGCGCGAGGCGCCTGAAGCTGGCGATCGCGAACCGGTCGGTCATCCCCGCGACGTAGTCGGTGACCCGCTGCAGCTCGTCAACCTCGGCGGTGCCGTCGGTGACGAGCGCGGGGTCATCGAGGTAGTGGTCGAAGAGCCCGCTCAGCATCCTGATCACCCGGTCGTGCTCGCTGCGCGCCTCGGGGCCCAGATAGACGCGCTCGAACATGAACTTGCGCAGCCGCAGCATCGCCCCGCCGACCTCATCCGACTGCTCCACATCGCCGCGCTCCCGCGAGCTGGCGACGATGTCGCGAACGAGCGTGTCGATCCGGGCGGCGCCGGTCGGCCCGAGCAGCGCGATCTCGTCCGCGGGCAGGTCGCTCTCGGCCAAGATCCCGGCGCGCACGGCGTCGTCGATGTCGTGGTTGATGTAGGCGACGCGATCGACCAGCCGCACGATCCTTCCCTCGAGCGTCGCCGGGCGCTGCGGGCCGGTGTGATTGAGGATCCCGTCGCGCACGGGTTCGGTCAGGTTCAGGCCCTGCCCATCGCGCTCGAGCACGTCGACCACGCGCAGCGAATGCAGGTTGTGCTTGAAGCCCGGCGCCCCGCGCTCGCGCAGCGCCCGGTCGAGCGCCTCTTCGCCGATGTGGCCGAACGGGGGGTGGCCGAGGTCGTGCCCGAGCCCGATCGCCTCGGTCAGGTCCTCGTTCAGGCCCAGCGCGCGGGCGACCGTGCGGGCGATGCAGCCCGTCTCCAGCGTGTGCGTGAGGCGGGTCCGGTAGTGGTCGCCCTCGGGCGCGATGAAGACCTGCGTCTTGTGCTTCAGCCGCCGGAACGCCTTCGAGTGCACGATCCGGTCGCGATCGCGCTGAAACGGCGTCCGCAGCGGGCTCTCGGGCTCGGGCTCGCGGCGCGCGGCCGGGTAGGAGCGCGTCGCGCGCTCGGTGAGGAACTCGCGCTCGAAGTGCGCGATGCGCTCCTTGAAGGCGTCCGCCTGCGCTTGCTCGATTTCGCCCAAGGTCAATTGAGCATACGCGCGCCCGAGCCCTCCCCCCGAAGCCCCGGTTCGCCCCGCAGGACGAGGTAGGAGAGCCAGATCGCGACCAAGAAGATCGGCAATCCCATCGCCGTCTTCGCGATCCCGAGCGCGAGCACGGCGCCGGCCAGATACAACGGCAGCTGAACCGCGAGCCGCAGGGTGAACACCCCGACCCAGATCCAGCTCGCCCGCGAGTACAGCCGCACCCGCTCGGGATCCTTGCGCCAGCTCATGCCCTCGCCCGTGATCGGGCCCAGGATCACCCCCAGCAGCGGCCATCGGATCGCGATCGAGAGCAGATACGCAGTCGCGTAGGCGGCGTTCAGCAGCAGCCCGGGAAGGAAGAAGTCCTCCGCGCGCCCCGTGCGGTCGGCGATGAACGCGGCCAGCGCCACGCCGGCGAACCCCGCGAGCACGAACTGCAGCGGCTCCCGCCTCAGCAACCGCACGACCGCCATCGCCGCGCCGACCCCGATCGCGATCCACGCCGCGAGCCCGATCTCGTTGCCGCCGACGGTGTAGGCGATCACGAAGGCGAGCGCCGGCAGGCTCGAGTCCGCGATCCCCTGCGGCCCGCCGAGGCTGGTGAGCAGGTCCGGCTGTGGTTCGTCCCGCACGTCGCCGATCTTCGCGCACCGGGGCGCAATAGGCTTCGCGCGTGCCCGGCACCGCGCTCGTCACCGGCGCCTCCTCGGGGATCGGCGAGCAATTCGCCCGCCAGCTCGCCGCCCGCGGACACGACCTGGTGCTCGTCGCGAGGCGAGCCGACCGACTCGAGGCGGTCGCCGCCGAGCTGCCCACCGAGGCCCGGGTGATCGCCTGCGACCTGGGCGCCGACGCGGCCTCGCTCCCCGCCCGGGTCGCCGAGCTCGGACTCGAGGTCGAGCTGCTGGTCAACAACGCGGGCTTCGGCACCCACGGCCGCTTCTGGGAGCTCCCCGAGGGCCGCGATGCGGAGCTCGTGCGGGTCAACTGCGAGGCGGTCGTGGTGCTCACCCGGGCTTTCCTCCCCCGGATGGTCGAGCGCCGCGCCGGCGGCGTGATCGTGGTCGCATCGACCGCCGGCATGCAGCCGCTTCCCTACGAGGCCGTATACGCCGCCTCGAAGGCGTTCGCGTTCAACTTCGCCGGGGCGCTGAACGCCGAGCTCCGCGGCAGCGGCGTCCGCTGTCTCGCCGTCACCCCGGGCCCGGTGCCGACCGAGTGGCAGCGCGTCGCCGGTTGGGACGAGATGACCAGGATGCCGGGCACGATCGGCGCCGAGCAGGTCGTCCGCGAATCGCTCGCCGCCTACGACCGCGGCGCCGGCTCAATCGTCCCCGGGGCGCTCTTTCGCTGGGCGATGCGCGCCTCGGCGCTGGGCCCGCGGGCGCTCAAGCTGCGGGTGACCGAGCGGCTCTACCGGCCGAGCGGCAGCCTTCCGGAGGGATGACCCACGCCGAGTGGCGCGTTATGGGTCCATAGGGCCCAAGAGGAGCCAACCAGCCCCGGGCCCTCGTCCTCCGGCATCGCCGATCTCGCGACTTTGCGTGGAATCGCCGCCTAGGCCGCGGCCCGCAGCTGCACGTGGGCGTGGTGCTCGAGCGTCTCGCCGATCGCGCGCTCGGCCTGGCGCAGCGCCCGGTCGCCGGCCGGCGGCACCTGGGCGAGCGGGCGACCGAGCGCCTCGACCATGAACCCGTGCGCCTCGCCGGAGAGCGCGAAGCCGCCGCAGGCGCCGCAGACCACCCCGCCCGCGGCGCCCGAGAAGCCCGCCAGCCCGCCGCCCTCGCCGCAGCGCGCGCACGAGACGAGCTCGGGGGCGAACCCGGCGGCGAGCGCCAGCTTGAGCCGGAACGCAACCGCGGTTGCGAGGCCGGCCGCCCCGACACCGTCGCCCTCGCCGGCCGGCGACTCGCGGCCGTCGAGGATCGCGAGATAGCGGCAGAGCAGGTTGTAGGCGGCCGGGTTCGCCTCCTCGGAGTCGAGCAGGCGCAGGACCGCGTCGCAGGCGCGGGCGGCGGCCCCGAGCGCGGGACCGTTCGCGCGCAGGTTCGGGTGCGCGGCGAGGGTGTGGGCGGCGGTCACCGTGGCGAGGTCGCCGCGGCCCTGGTGGAGGACGAGGTCGAGGCGGAAGAACGGCTCCAGCCGCCCGCCGAAACGCGAGCGCGGCCGCCTCACCCCCTTGGCGATCGCCCCGATTCGCCCCCGCGTGGCGCTGTAGAGGTGCAACACCCGGTCGGCCTCGCCGTAGCGGATGCTGCGCAGCACGACTGCCTCGGTCTTGAACTTACCCCGCACGGACCGCATAGCGTGCCGCTCGGCTCGGATGCCATCGGCGCCGCAGCGGCTGAAGGCTCTTGGCCCCTGGGCCCACATTCCTTGCCATCGCCGAACGGCGGATGGCTAGGACGCGTAGCTATCGGCGCCGAGGAAGTGCAACGAGACGTAGGGCTCGTCGCCGACCACCCAGCTGTCGTGGTCGGGCGGCACCGCGAAGATGTCGCCGGGGCCCATCACGGCCTCGTATCCGGCGCCCGAGACGGCCGCCCGGCCCGAGACCACGATCCCGAGGTGCTCCACCTGGCAGCGCTCGTCCGCTGAGGAGCCGATGTGCTCGCTCCACCTCCAGCCGGGCTCATACGTCGCTCGGCCGAGGGTCATGCCGCCGATCTCGACCAGCTCGAGCCGGCCGAGGGGGAACTCCCGGACCTCGTCGGGCTGCTCGAAGCGCCGCAGCAGAAACTCGTCGATCGCCATCGCGGGCGAAGCCTATGCCGTCACCGAGTCGCGGATCGCGGCGGCGGTGACGGTCGCGGCCAAGGTCCCGATCGCCAGCGGGGCGAAGCCGTCCGGCGAGCCTGTCTGGACGCCCGAGGCAAGGCAGAAGGCGACGTCGCCGTCGACCCCGGAGAAGACCGGATCAACCGCCCTGGCGACTCCGCCGCTGGCCATCCGGGCGACGCGCGTGCAGGCTGGCTTGTCGAGCGCCCCGTCGGTGAGCACGCAGACCAGCGTCGTGTTGCGCTCCTCGAGCCGCGTCCAGTCGGGCGGCTCGCTCGTCCCGGCAAGCGTGGCTGAAGTCGAAACCGTCTCGCCCTCCGGGCCCCGGGCCCCGGCGAGGATCCGCCCGTCGGCGCCGACCACATCGCCGAACGCGTTGACCACGGCGAGCGCGGCGACCGTCTCGCCTCGGCCCGAGCGCGCCGCGGCGTAGCCGATCCCCGAAGGCGTCGCCCGCTCGCGGCCGAGGATCTTGCCCACCGCGGCGCCGGTCCCGGCTCCGACCCGCCCCCGTTCGGGAACCGCGGCGGTCGCGGCCTCGCAGGCCGCGTAACCTGCCGCGGCGTCGGGACGGGCGGCCGCGTCGCCCTCGATCAGGTCGTAGATGATCGCGGCCGGAACGATCGGCACCTGCCCGCCGGGTGTCTCGTAGCCGCGGCCGCGCTCGTCGAGCCAGCGCATCGCGCCGTCGGCGGTGGCGAGCCCGAAGGCGCTGCCGCCGCTGAGCATCACCGCGCTCACCTCGGCAGTGCCCGCGAGCGGGCCGATGATGTCGGTCTCGCGGGTCCCCGGCCCGCCACCGCGAACGTCGACGCCGCCGCTGCTTCCCGGGGGCGCGATCACCGCCGTGCATCCGGTGACCCCGACCTGATCGGTCCAGTGCCCGATCGAAAAGCCGTCCGGAGGGCCGATCGGCTCATCGCTCATCGGCGACGCCTCCGGCGCGGTCGTGCGCGCAGCCGCCGCTGGCAGCCGGGACAGAAGTAGGTCGAGCGTCCGGAGATCACGATCCGTCTGATCTGCTCGCCGCAGCGCGGGCACGGCTCACCCTCGCGGGTGTGGACGAGGAACTCGTCCTGCATCGAACCCCGCTCCCCGCGGGCGTCACGGTAGTCGTCGATCGAGGAGCCCCGCATCTCCAGCGCCAAATCGAGCGCCTCGACGATCCCGTCGCGCAACTCCTCGCAGTGCTCGAGCCGCATCGAGCCGGCCGGCGAGAGCGGGTGGAGGCGGGCGCGAAAGAGCGCCTCGTCAGCGTAGATGTTGCCGATTCCCGCGATCCCGGTCTGGTTGAGCAGAAACGACTTCAGCGGCGCGCGCCGGCCGGACGCCAGTGCCAGCATCCCCTCCGCTGTGAGCTCCTCTGACAGCGGCTCGACCCCGAGCCGGGCAGCGAAGTACTCCTCGATCTCGCCGTCGCGAAGGACGACCCCGTGGCCGAAGCGCCGCGCATCGGTGAACCAGAGCTCCGAGCCGTCATCGAGCGTCAGCCGCGCGCGCAGGTGCCGGGCCTCGGGATGCGACTCGTACAGCCGGGGGCCGCCGAAGCGCTCGCTCTCCATCAGGTCGGCGACCTCGGCCGAGCCGGCGGGCCGCAGCAGCAGATTGCCGGTCATCCGCAGGTGCATGATCAGCGCCGCGCCGCCGTCGAGGCGGACGATCAGGTACTTGCCGCGACGATCGACGCCCTCGATCGTGCGTCCGGCGAGCGCCGCTTCGGCGATCGCCGGCGGCTCCGGGCGCGTCCAGCGCTGGTCCAGAACCTCGGCGCGCTCGATCCGCCGCCCGCGCACCTCGGGCTCGAGCTGGCGGCGCACGGTCTCGACCTCGGGCAACTCGGGCATGCCCCTGAACATAGCCCCGAGGTGCGCCGGTTGGCAGCCGCCGCTAGCCGGTCGCCCGCGGGTGCGCGGCGAAGTAGACCTCTTTGATCCGCCGCGCTCGGCTTCGCTAGCGGGATTCCGCTTGCTCAAGCCATCCGTGTTCCGGTTAGCACCGATTGTTTCCGGGCCAAACGCGACGTTGACGCGTTCAGCGTCGAGCATCTGGAGGCGATCCTGGAGGGGCTACGGCCAGAAGCCGAGGCGGTGGCCGCAGAGGCCAATGCCAAGGCCGCCGAGTTCGTCGTCGCACTCGACTCTTATCTCGCGACTCACGGCGCATAAACGGGCTGGTCGCAGCGGCGGGCGGAGACACGGCACGGGTCGCCGGCCTGGACGCAGCAGCCGAGCTGAAGAGGACAGCCGAGCGCGTGGAACTACCCCCGCCGACGATCCCACAGGAGTCCTGATAATGGACCGAGACCGGGAGCTGCTGCGGTCGCTCGGGCTCCTTGACCTCCGTTGACCGACCCCGAAACGGATCACAACGCGGTGATCGCACAGTTGCTCCAGGAGGACCGCTGGAGACGGCGGGGAGCGTGACCGAGCTACTCCGACAGCCCGGCGGCTTCGAGGGCCTGCTCCAGCTCCCGCTTCGCGAACGCTTCGAACCGGATGCCTCGCGAGCCCCGGAAGGTAATGACATGCACGAAGGGCTGGTCGATCTCAAGCCCGTCACGTGCCCGGGCGTGAAACACCACCAAGGCGAGAACGGAATCGCCGGCGTCGCGGATTTCCTCGATCTCGATGTTCACGTCCTCCCAGGGTTCGACGAAGGTGTCCCAGAACTCACGCACCCCGTCGGGTCCGCGATAGACGGACTTAAACGCCGCTCCCCGAGCCTCGGCCGTGAACGTCCACACCACATCGGGTTCATAGATGGCGAGCGCGGAATCGAAGTCCCTTCGATTCCACGCCTCGTAAGACTGGCGCAGCAGCTCGACATTCTCCCGCGACATCGCCTACTCCGATAGCCCGGCGGCTTCGAGGGCCTCCCCGAGGGTCCGGTAAACGTCCGAGCGAGTGGCCTTGCCCTTCCGGATGACCCAGAGGTGGGCGGCGCGCAGCTCCATCTCCGCTCCGCTCGCCTTCCCTCGACCAGTGATCCGAACCGGCACCACGACCGCCTCGCCGGCGTCGATGAAATCCTCTGGCTC
This sequence comes from Solirubrobacterales bacterium, assembly GCA_021155855.1. Lineage (GTDB taxonomy): Bacteria > Actinomycetota > Thermoleophilia > Solirubrobacterales > 70-9 > WHSW01. Next base: position 10,487 of record JAJNAZ010000039.1, on the reverse strand, counting down.
GACGCGGTAGTCCTCGAAGGCCTCCTCCACTTCCTCGACGGCCCGAAAAAATCCCTGCGGACCGTACCGAGTGCCAGCTGCCGTGCCCACTATGCCCAGGCCACCGGCGTCCGCCAGGGCGGCGTCGTCCGACAACAGCGCGACGACCCCTGCCAAATCGCCGGCTGCAAACAGCTCGTAGCCACGACGCACCAGCTCCACGTTCTCCTGCGACATCGCCTACTCCGACAGCCCGGCGGCTTCGAGGGCGTCGGCCCGATCGACGTGAGTCTCGACGCGCACGGCCAGCCCGTCGCGCAATGTCGTGACGAGCCAGATCGGCTCCTCCACCGGGACCTTGCTCCGCTTGCCCCGCGCCCTGCCCGTCATGGCCTCAAACACCCGGTCGCCGCTAGCCCGCAAGTCGGAAATCGAAAGGGTTATTTCCTCGGCGGCCTCGTGGATTTCCGCCCAATACCGCTCCACCCCCGCACGCCCCCGATAGACCCGCTCATCCGGGAACCGGCCGGTGGTATGAAGCTCCGCTTCCGGTGCGAAGCCAGCAAGCCAATCGTCGAGGGCGCCCCGGTTCCAGGCGTCGATCCCGCGCCTGACGTTCGCGATGTTCTCCGTCGACATCGCCTACTCCTGAAGCCCGGCGGCTTCGAGGGCTCGGTTCCGGTCGGTGTGTATCGAGAGGCGAACGATCCTCCCATCACGAAAGGTCCAGACGTGGAAGAAGCGGTTCCACACCTCGGCGTCGGTCCCTCTCATCCGCCCGCCATCGCGGACGACGTCGACCACCCGCCCCTCGTCGGTGTAGATCACCTCGTCGATCTCGACGTGGTAAGCCTCGAACGTTTCCCAGTACTCGCGCATAGCTTCCTGTGCAGCTTCAAATCCCAGGACTTCGACAACATCCGGCCAGAGCTCCGTGTTGTCGAACTCATAGTCCGGGTCGAACAGCTCCCGGGGTGCCTCCAAGCGGGCGTTCACCCCTTCGTAGACCCGGCGAACTGTCTCGACGTTCTCCGACATCGCCCACGCAGTATCCACCGCTCTAGGGAGGGGGCAAGCCCAGGCGGCCCCTCTCAGACCGTGAGCGCGACTCGCCGCGAGGAAAATTTTCGAACCGAGGGACCCACGCAGCGTAGAAAAATGAGCAAGCCCATCCACAAATGGCTTTACGGTGACGTTTCGTAGGGCCATCTGGCAACGCCTCAACACATGAATGCGGAATATCCGCGCGGCGGCGGACCTTGAGCGCGCGCTCTCGGCCATGCCGGGCACCTGGCACCGATCATCGACCATCTGATCCACTATCAACGTCGGTGGAGACGATTCGCTGGCGAACCTGCGGCCCATCGTGTGTTCGCTGCAACCGAGGTCGGCGCTAGGTCGCCCGGCGACCCGTCCCAATCACAGCGGGCATCGGAGAGACTGCCTCCCCCATGTCCGCGCGCAAAGTCGCAGACGAGGTCGGCGAACACGGAGACCCGCCCGGCTCGATCTTCGTTCGCTTCCTGAAGTTCGGCGCTCTGGCCTGGGGCGGACCGGCGGCTCAGATCGCGATGATCAAGAGGGAGTGCGTGGACGAGGAGGGCTGGGTCGACGAGACGACCTTTAAGAAGACCCTCGCCGTCTATCAGGTGCTGCCGGGGCCTGAGGCGCACGAACTGTGCGTCTATTTCGGTCGCAGTCGGGGCGGCAAGCTCGGGGGCTTTCTCGCCGGCGTCGGCTTCATGTTGCCGGGCTTCCTGCTCATGCTGGGGCTCTCGGTTCTCTACGTCGAGGCGGAGCTGTCGGACAACCTCGACGAGCTGTTCTACGGGCTCAAGGCGGCGGTGGTGGCGATCATCGTCAGAGCCCTCGTCCGGCTCAGCCGGACGTTCATCACTGATGTCCCGCTGGCCGCGTTGGCCGTTGCCGCCCTCGCCCTCACCCTCTTCGCGGATGCCGGGTTCGCGATCGTCCTGCTTGGCGCCGGTCTGCTCTACGAGCTGTGGACCAACGCCCGGTCGTGGGTTGGTCGAAATCACTCGTTCTCGCTCAGTCTGCCTGGCGTGCTGCTCATCCTGGCCGGGGCGATCACCGTTTCGCTAACTGCCGAAATCTTCTGGGAGGGCCTGAAGGCGGGTTTGGTCACCTTCGGTGGTGCCTTCACCGTCATTCCCTACCTGCACGACGTCGCCGTGCAGGGCAAGGGCTGGTTGAGCGAGGGCCAGTTCGTCGACGGCCTCGCGCTTGGCGGCATCCTGCCCGCTCCGTTGATCATCTTCTCGACCTTCGTTGGCTATATCGCCGGTGGGCTTGTCGGCGGGCTTGTGATGACCGTCGGCATCTTCATTCCGGCATTCGCCTTCCCGATCTTCTTCCATCGCCAACTCGTGGCCATCGCTGAGAACGACCGTCTGCATCCGTTCCTGCTCGGCGTGGCGGCGGGGGTGATCGGCCTGATCGCAGCCGTGACAGTCGACATCATCGACATCGGCGTCGTGGACGTGGTCACCGCCTTGCTGGCCATCGGTGGGTTTCTGGTCCTGAGCCGCTGGCACGGCAAACTGACCGTGCTCTACGTCGTCCTCGGCTGCGGGGTGATTGGTGCGGCTCTGCAGCTCAGCGGACTGGTCTGATCCGCGTTGATCTATCCCGCCGCTGCCCCCCGGGTTACTGCGATGCCCAGAGTGCCTGCTTTGTATGGGGTGCCATCGTTCATAACAATCGGGGGCCACCTCGTGTCATCTGGCAGGCTCTCGGACTGATGGACTAGCCGAAGGCCCTTACAGGGGCGGGGCCGCAACTCCACGGTGTCCGGGGAGCGGCGCTCAAAAAAACGGAAGTCGAGGCCGGGAACCGCTCGACCAGACGAAAGGGGTGCGCTTTTCAGCGCACCCCCTTCTTTGCTCTAGGCGTCGCTAGCGAACGCAACCAACAGTGAGGCAAGGGGCGAGGTCCGATTTCGGCTCGACCTGGCGCATGTGACGACCCGACCCGGGTAGCTGGATCGCGATAGCCATGAGCCTCGTCTTGCTTGCCGTGCTGGTAATCCTCGTATTCGCCGTTGCCTACGGCCTATTCACCGTAAGAGGCAGCGGTATCAGTGAGAGCCGCTACGAGGGTCGCCACGCGCCGCCAGGTGCCTGGGGTCCCTCGGAGGCGAGCGGGACCGACCAGGGCGAGGGCTCCCCGACCGACCCCGATCTCAAGACCGGCAGGGATCCGCAGCACGGAACGCGCTAGCGGCGAGCCAGCGTCCGTGGCTTCCTAGAAATCAGGCTGGCGCGACCAGAAGCTCCGGCCCCTCCCGGGTCAGACCTCCTCCTCCTCCGGCCCCGGCAGGATCACCGGCATCCGGTTGAGAACGCGAGCAGCGACCGCGTTCGCCTTCGTGATGAGCATCGTCGCCGACTCGACCAGTTCGTCTCCGACTCGGCTTCGCGTCCACAGGGCGGCGAACGAGAACAGTTTCAGCGGAGCGTAGGTCTTCTTCTCGGTGATCGTCTCGGCCTTCGCGTTGATCATCTTGTAGCCGACCTTGAGGTCCTTGGCCCACTTCGGGACCAGCCCCCAGCGCAGCAGCCGGAGCTCGCGCTCCCCATCGTCGTTCGTGACCACGGCGGGAACGCTCTGGGTCGGCGCGACGTTGAAGCGACCGAGGCCATCCTCGACCATCTCCTTCGTGCTAAGCATCGCGTCGAAGCGGTCGGCGATCTTCTGGCGCGTTCGGATAGACGCGGCTCGGACCTCATTTTTGGTCGAACGCCACGGGACCCGTTCGCAGCGAATCGACTCCAGCGCCACGCAGACGAAGCGTGGAAGGTGGCTGGGCTAGGGCGAGTCGTCCCGCATGAGCTTCGCCATAGCTATGCCGCCGTGATGATCGCGTCAGGGGTCAACGCGAAGGCGCTCCGCACGTTCATGGGGCACGCGTCGATCACCGTCACCCTGGACACCTACGGGCACCTGATGCCCGGCTCGGAGGCCGAGGCGGCGGCGCTGGTCGAGTCGTATCTAGGCGCTCAGCGCGAACGTGCCGAGGATGCGGCTCGGGCGGCTGGCGGCTGTCTGACTGGCGAACTGACTGGCGAACAAGAATTGCTCGCGGGCTGAACACCGCTTATCTATGCGGGATTGTCGCCCTCGGATGCGCAGCGAAATAGACCTCTTTGATCTTCTCGCGCGAGAGGTGCGTGTAGAGCTGAGTGGTGGCGACGTCGGCGTGCCCGAGCATCTCCTGCACCGAGCGCAGGTCGCAGCCGCCCGCGAGCAGATGGGTGGCGAAGGTGTGGCGCAGCGTGTGGGGGCTCATCCGCCCCTCGAGCCCGACCGCCTTGGCGTGGCGCTGGATGATCTTGTAGAGGCCCTGGCGGGTGAGCGCCCCGCCGCGAAAGTTGACGAACAGCTTGCGCTCGACCCGCTCGCCGACGAGCTCGGGGCGGCCCGAGCGCAGGTAGCGATCGATCGCTCGCGATGCCTCGCGCCCGAGCGGCACGATGCGGTCCTTCGAGCCCTTGCCGTGCGGGCGCACGAACCCGCGACGCATGTCGACGTCGCCGATCTCGAGCCCGGTCGCCTCCGAGGCGCGCAGGCCGCAGCCGTACATGACCTCGAGCAACGCCCGGTCGCGGAGCGCGATCGAATCGGCGCCCGCGGCGCTCTCGAGCAGCTTGGTCACCTCCCCGTGGCTGAGCACGTGCGGCAGCTTGCGGCCCTGGCTCGGCGGGGTCAGGGTCGCGGTTGGATCGTCGGCGATCAGCTCCTCGCGGCGCAGGTGGCGATAGAAGGAGCGCAGGCAGGCCGTCTTGCGGCTGATCGTCGCCGGTGAGCACGCCGGCCGCCCGCCGTTCCCCTCGGCGTCGGGCGGCGCCCCGGTGGCGAGGTCGGCGAGGAAGTCGGCGATGTCGGCGCGCTCGGCCTCGGTCGCGTCCCGTTCGCGCCGACCGAGGAAGGCGCCGAACTGCAGCAGGTCGGTGCGGTAGGCGTCGAGCGTATTGCGCGCCAGCCCGCGCTCGAACTCCAGGTAGGCGAGGAAGTCGAGCACCAGCGCCTCGTAACGTGGATCGGTGCGGAGCTGATCGGGCCTTTGGACGGCGACCGCCATGGGCCGGGGTTTCTCCCGGCTGCGCGCCGCACCTGCCGGTGCAAGCGGACTACCGCAGCATCTCGCGCAGCATCAGCAGCCCGATCAACGACTTCGCGTCGTCGCACTCGGCGATCGCGCCGTCGAGGTCGTCGAGCGGCCACGGTGCAACCTCGATCCTCTCCTCGGGCTCCGACCGGTGCTCGACCCATCGCAGGCCGGTGGCGAGATAGAGGGTCACCTGTTCGTCGGCGAACCCGGGGCTGGTGTAGAAGCGCTTCAGCTCGGTCCACCTTCCGGCCGCCAGGCCAACCTCCTCGGCGAGCTCGCGGCGGGCGCACTCCACCGGCGCCTCGCCGGGCACGTCGAGCTTTCCCGCCGGCAGCTCCAGGGTCGCCTCCTCGCCCACCGCCTCGCGTGGCTGGCGCACCAGGTAGACGTGAACGTCGTCGTGGGCGATCACGGCCACGGCCCCGGGATGGGCGACGACCTCGCGCTCCGCCTCGGTGCCGTCGGCATAACGGAAGCGGTCGATTCGGACGCTCGCGACCGGCCCCTCGTGGACGGTCTTCGATCCGATCCTCTCCATCGTGCTCTCCTCCCTACCCGGCCACGGCCCCGGCGAGCGCCCTGCCGGCCGCAAGCGGCGCGGCGAAGAACAGCGGGTCATGTTCGATCGACCTTCCCATCGTCTCCGTCGGCAGCCCGCTTGCCGCATAGCCGTCGAGGTCGATCGGCTCGACCGCGAGGTCGTGGCGCCCGCGGCAGATCTCGATCAGGTCGTCGAGCGCCGCCTCGGCGGAGCCCCCCTCCGGGGCCTCGGAATCGAGCAGCGGCCAGCCCTCGAGCTCGGCCTCGGGCACCGGGACCCGAACCGGCGCCAGCAGCAGCTCGAGCAAGGCGGCGGAGTGGTGGCTGAGCCCGCGATGACGCGCGCGCTCGTCGGAGCTCGAAAGGCGGGGGCAGACGAGGGTCGGCAGCCCGAGCGCGAGCGCCGCGTGGGCGGCGTCGAGCGCCGCGATACCGCCGTGTCCGAGCCGTGTCGCCGAGCCGAGGATCCCCGGCCCGGGCCCGGCGACGATCGCCTCCCAGCCGAGCCCGCGAGCCGCGGCGTCGATTCCCCCGGTGAGGCTGATCGCCTCGTGCTCGCCGCCGTAGGCGGCGCCGGCGGTCATGTGCCCGCAGAGCAGGCCGCGTTCGCGCAGATCGGCGACGTCGCGCGAGAGGGCGCCGGGCAGCGCGGCGCCGGCGCCTTGGACGAACCCGACCCTAATGCCCGGGCCTGCCGCGGCCGCCGCCCAGGCGACCGGCGCCAGGTGGCCGTGCAGCGGGATGACGAGCACCGGGGGCTTGGGCGCGCCGGCGGCGGGGTGTTGGGCGAGCTCGACCGGCTCGACAGGGTGCTGGAGCGAGGTGTAGTTGAGCTTGATCACGTGCGCGCCGGCGGCGCCCGGGCCCTCGAGGCCCCGGGTGAGGTTCGCGTGCACGAGGTCGAAGCCCCCCGAGCCGAGCCCGAGGTCGACGGCCTCGGTGTTGACGATCACCTCGTCGCCGACCTCGACCGGGCCGACGAGGCCCCGATCGGCCCAGGCCCGACGCTGCTCGTCGCCGACCTCGACGGTCAGCGGCTCGAGCCCGACCACCGTTCCCCGCCGCAGCTTCAGCATCTAGCGCTCCCCCGGCGAGCCCGCAAGCTCGACGATCGCCTCGCACACGGCCAGCATCTCGGTGATCCGTAGCGCCGCGACGCTCTCCTCCGCGGTGTGGTTCCCCTCGGTGCCGTTGGCGAGCAACACGCACTCGAAGCCGCGTGCGACCAGTGCGTTGGCGTCGCTGCCGCCGCCGGTGGCAACCTCGCGGGGCTGGTGGCCACACCGCCGCAGCGCCTCGCTCGCCAGCCGCACCGCGGGCGAGCTCGATGGCTGGCGGTAGGCGCGAAAAACCTCGGTCACATCGATGTCCACGTCGCAGCAGTGCTCGCTCGCCGCCCAGGTGCAGGCGTCGACCAGGCCCCCGGTCGTCTCGGCGACCCGCGCCTGGTCGAGCGAGCGCGCCTCACCCTCGAGCCGGCAGCTCCCGGCGACGACGTTTGCCGCCGTACCCCCCGAGATCACGCCCATGTTCGCGGTCGTCTCGGGGTCGAGCCGGCCGAGCGGCATCGCCGCCACTGCCGCGGCGGCCGCCTCGATCGCCGAATGGCCGTCCTCGGGCCGGATCCCGGCGTGCGCCTCGGCGCCCTCGAACTCGGCGACCAGCCGCTGGTGGGTCGGCGCCGCGGTGATCACCTCGCCGATCGGCGTCGCGTGGTCGAGCGCATAGCCGAACGACGCCCGCAGCCCGCCCAGGTCGAGCTCGGCGGCGCCCCGCAGGCCGTCCTCCTCGGCGACCGTGAACACGAGCTCGATCCCGGCGGGCGCCGGCTTGGCGACGCGCCGCGCCGCGAGCTCGACCAGCACCGTCACGGCGGCCTTGTTGTCGGCTCCGAGGATCGTTTCCCCGCGGCTGCGGTAGACGCCGTCGGCGAGCTCGACCTCGATCGGGGCCTGCTCGGGGACGGTGTCGAGATGGCAGCAGAACATCACCCACCCCTCCCCCGTTCCCGGCACCCGCGCGACCAGGTTGCCGGCGCCGGCGCGCGCCGGCCCCGCGGCGTCGTCCTCGGCTGCCTCGACACCGAGCCCGCGCAGCTCGGCGAGCACGGCGTCGGCGACCGCGCGCTCGGAGCCGGTCGGGCTCGGGATCTCGCACAGCCGCACGAAGCGGTTGAGGATCCGGTCCTCGCTCACGCGCTGGAGGCTATCCGCGGCGGCGAGACGGGGCCGTTACTCGGCGACGACCACGTAGGTCATGCCGTTGATGCCCGAGCCGTCGCCGGCGAGCAGCTGTTCGACCCGCTCGGCCACGGTCGCGCGCACGCGTTCCTGTTCCTCCGGTGGGAGCGCGTTCACCGCCTCGGCGATCGGCGCCGCCAGCTTGTTCGTCTTCTCCCAATGCTCGGCGGCGTCGACATATCCCCACACCACCGGCACCTCATCGATGCTCGGCTCGCCGAAGCCGGCGCCGGTGACCAGCTCGCGCATGCGGTTCGGATCGGCCATGCCGAAGATCCCCGGCGCGCCCGGCTCGGGCGGTGGCATGTGCCCCGCCTCGACCAGCACCATCCCCGGAACCGCCGCCCACATGTTCCGTTCCGGGCCGGCCCAGACGGCGAACGAGAGCCGTCGCCCACCGCGCAGCACGCGGCGGGTCTCGGCCAGCGCCGCGGCGGGGTCGGCCATCAGCATGTAGCCGAAGCGGGCGACGACGCCGTCGACGCTCGAGTCGTCGAGGTCCATCTTCTCCGCGTCGAGCACGCGGTGCTCGAGGTTCGACAGGCCCAGCTCCTCTCCACGGCGGCGCGCCGCCCCGACCATCCCCGGCGCGAAGTCGGTGGAGATAACGCGTCCGTCCTCGCCGACGCGCTCAGCGATCAGAAAGCTGGTCTCGCCGGTGCCGGAGGCGAGCTCGAGCACGGTGTCGCCGGGCTGCGGGTCGAGCCGCTCGACCATGGCCTCGCTGACCGGGTGGGTCTTCTCCCACAGATACCGGCGCTGCTGGTCCCAGTTGGCGGCGAACCGATCCCAGGTCTCGAGTGACTCTTCGCGGTACTGGTCGAGGTCCACGAAACCAGCCTATCGCCGCGGCGGTGGCTCGACAAGCCGCTCCCCAGGTGCGAAAGCAAGGCGGGCGAGGTCCGGCTCAGGCCTCGCGGCGCACGCGGACCGCGCCCGGCTCCGGCGCCCGCTCGGCCTCGGCCTCCTCGGTGACCGGCGCCTCTTCGCGCCCGGCGGCCCGCCGCGCCGCGGCGCCGACGAACTCGCCGAACAGGGGCTCGGGCCGGGTCGGGCGGGAGTTGAACTCGGGGTGGAATTGCGAGGCGACGAAGTAGGGATGGCCGGCGAGCTCGATGATCTCGACCAGCCGCTCATCGGGTGAGGTGCCGCTGGCGATCAGCCCCTCGTCCTCGAGCCTGCGGCGGAGCTGGTTGTTGACCTCGAAGCGGTGCCGGTGGCGCTTGTAGATCACCGCCTCGCCGAAGATCTCGCGCGCCCGGGTGTCGTCGTGGAGCTTCACCGGGTCGGCACCGAGGCGCATCGTGCCGCCCATGTCGGAGACCTCCTTCTGCTCCGGCAGCAGGTCGACGACCGGGAATGGCGTCTCGGGGTCGAACTCGGTCGAGTTCGCCCCGTCCATGCCGGCGACGTGGCGGGCGAACTCGGCGACCGCGATCTGCATCCCGAGGCAGATGCCCAGGTACGGGATCCCCTGCTCGCGGGCGATCCGCGCCGCCTCGATCTTGCCCTCGATCCCACGCTCGCCGAAGCCGCCGGGGATCAGGATCCCGTCGGCCCAGTCGGCGATCCACTCGGAATCGAAGTCCTCGGAGTCGACGAGCTGGACCTCGATCTCGGTGCCGTGGTGGAAGCCTCCGTGGTCGAGCGCCTCGATCACCGACTTGTAGGCGTCGGCGAGCTGCACGTACTTGCCCACCAGGGCGATCCGGGTGGTCCCCTCGCAGGCGTCGGCGCGGCGGACCAGCTCCTCCCACTCGCCGAGGTCGGGCGCCGGCGCCTCGATCCGGAAGTGGTCGAGGACCAGGTCGTCGGCACCCTCGGCCCGCATCACCAGTGGCACCTTGTAGATGTTGTCGACGTCGCGAGCGGAGAGCACCGCCTCCTCGGGGACGGAGGCGAAGAGGGCGATCTTCTTGCGGATATCGCGGTCCAGGCCGCGCTCGGAGCGGCAGACGAGCGCATGCGGCTGGATCCCGATCCGGCGCAGCTCGTTGACCGAGTGCTGGGTCGGCTTCGTCTTCAGCTCGCCGGCGTGGCCGATGTAGGGCACCAGGGTGAGGTGCACGAACATGCACCGCTTCGACCCGAGCTCGGAGAAGAGCTGGCGGATCGCCTCCAGGAAGGGCAGCGACTCGATGTCGCCGACCGTGCCGCCGATCTCGGTGATCACGAAGTCGACCGCTTGCGACTCGGCGACGATCAGGATTCGCTGCTTGATCTCGTCGGTGATGTGCGGGATCACCTGCACGGTCGCCCCGAGGTAGTCGCCGCGGCGCTCGCGGCGGATAACCGAGTTGTAGACGGCGCCCGCGGTCACGTTCGAGGCCCGCGAGGTGTTCTCGTCGGTGAACCGCTCGTAGTGGCCGAGGTCGAGGTCGGTCTCGGCGCCGTCCTCGGTGACGAAGACCTCGCCGTGCTGGAACGGGCTCATCGTCCCGGGGTCGACGTTGATGTAGGGGTCGAACTTCTGCAGCTGGACCCGGAAGCCCCGGCTTACCAGCAGCCGCCCGATCGAGGCCGCTGCGATGCCCTTGCCGAGCGAGGAGACGACGCCGCCGGTGACGAAGATGAACTTGGTTTCCGACGGCTTGTAA
>JAJNAZ010000038.1 GCA_021155855.1 Solirubrobacterales bacterium | reverse complement strand
TATGGGTTCGAGCTCGAGGACATCTTCGCCTTCGGCCTGCGCTCGGTGCGGACGAAGTGGCGCGCCACCGGCTATCCGATGGAGGAGATGCCCGGGGTGTTGCCCGTGGATCCCGAGCTCCAGCCCGAGGAGGTCGCCCGACGCCAGATCGCGCTGATGAAGGCCGGCGTGATGGGCGAGCCCGACGGCCGGCCCGACTCCTCGGCCGAGATCCAGCGCCTGTACTTCGACATCGTCTGCCGGGTGGCCCGCGCCGAGGCGATCGACGGCGGCCCGATGACGATCCAGTGGCGCTTCGAGGACGCCGACCCCTGGCACCTGCGGATCGACCACGGCGCGACCGCCGCCGCGCCCGGTCTGGCACCCGACGCCGACGTCACGGTCGAGACCAGCTGGCGCGATTGGATCGGGGTCTCGATCAAGGGCGAGGACCCGCGCCGGGCCCTGCTTCGCCGCCGCATCCGACCGCGCGGCTCGCTTCGCGACCTGCTGCGCATGCGGCGCGTCTTCCCGCCCCGCCCCACGCGCCTGGGCTGATCCGGCTATAAGCCTCCCGTGACGCACGACACGGGACCGGTCGGGCGGCGCCGCCTGAGCGCGGAGCTGCGCCGCGACGAGGTGACGAGCGTCAAGCCGCTCGAGCTGTTCTTCGACCTCGTCTTCGTGCTCGGCTTCACCCAATGCACCGCGCTGATGGTCGAACACCCGACCTGGGACGGGATCGGCCAGGCGATGCTCGTGCTCGCGATGCTCTGGTGGGCGTGGGCGGGTTACGCCTGGTTGACGAGCGTCATCGACCCCGAGGAGGGCGCGGTGCGGATCGCGTTCTTCGCGGCGATGGCAGGGCTGCTGGTGGTCGCGCTCTGCGTACCCGAGGCATTCGACGAGCGCGGGTTCGAGTTTGCGATCGCTTACGGGATCGTGCGCGCCGCCCACATCGCCCTGTTTTTGCTCGCTAGTCGTGACGACCCCGGCCTGCGCCGCTCGATCTCCGGGTATGCGATCAGCTCGGCGCTCGGCGTCGGCCTGTTGATCGGTGCCTCGCCGCTTGACGGCCTCGGCCAGGCCGCCCTGTGGGTGCTCGCGCTCGCGCTCGACTGGGGCGGCCCAGCGATCATCACGACAGCGTCGTGGAGGCTCGTCCCCGCGCACTTCGCCGAGCGCCACAATTTGGTCATCATCCTCGCGCTGGGCGAGTCGATCGTCGCCCTCGGGGTTGGGGCCACCGGCGACCTCACCGCCGGCGTGGTCGCCGCAGCAGTGCTCGGGATCGGGCTGGCCTCGGCGCTGTGGTGGGTCTACTTCGACGTCGTCGCCCTGGTCACCGAGCGGCGACTGACGCGGGCCGAGCCCGGATCAGCGCGCAACGCCCTCGCCCGGGACTCCTACACCTACCTGCACTATCCGATGGTCGCCGGAATCATCCTTGCGGCCTTCGGGCTCGAGCAGACGCTGGCGCACGTCGACGAGCACCTGCACACGGTGCCCGCGTTCGCGCTCCTCGGCGGGGTCGCGATCTACCTGCTCGCGCACGTCGCGCTGCGACTGCGAAACGCGCACAGCGTAAATCCCCAGCGCCTGCTGCTGGCGCTCGTGCTGATCGCGCTCTGGCCGCTGGCGCTCGAGATCAGCGCCTTGGCGACGGTCGCCGGAGTCAACCTGCTGCTCTGGGCGATGATCATGTACGAGACCACGGGCTACGGCGAGTCGCGTTACCGGCTGCGGCACGGGCTCGAAATCGATCAGGCATGAGTGCCGGGCTGAGCGGGCGCGAGCGGGTCGGGTTCGCCCTCTTCGCCGGGGCGGCGCGAACCTGAGGCCCGCGGTCGCCGCCGCGTCGAAGGACCCCGCCGAGCCCGTCTCGCCTACTCGATCGTGAACTCCTCCAGCTGCCCGAGCTTGTAGTGCGGGCCCTGGGGCGAGCCGATCGGGCACAGCATCACGTAGTCCCCGGGCTCGACCGGATCCTTGATCTCGATCGTCTCCGACTTGCCCGGCGCGGCGCCGCCCTCGATCAGCGTCTCCGCCGATCCCTGCCTGCCCTGGAGCTCGAACGCCTCATCGACGGTGAAGCCCTCGCCCAGGCGGGCGTAAATCAGCGCGTGCGGCTCCTGACCCTGGTTGTCGAAGACGACGGTCTTCGTCTCGGCGGTCGGCGTCTCCGAGAGCTCGAACGTGTAGTCGCCGCCGGCGTCGTCGGCGGTCAGCGTGACCTCGGCCGGGCCCGAGGCCTCGGCCGTCTCCTCGCCGTTCGACTCCTCATCGTCATCGCCGCAGGCAGCGAGCGTCGCACCGCCGATCAGCGCCAGCGCCGCGAACAGGGCAGCGCTCCTCCGCATTGCACTCATCAAGACCTCCGTGTCTCCCCCTGAATCGGACGGCTTCGCGCGACAGCCTATCCGTTTACGACGCGAGCAGGAAACGGGCGACCGCGCAGCCCCACTCCCCGCCGTCGGCAGGGGAAGCGGAGCTTGGAGCGGCGGCCCGGGTTAGGTGTCAGTTGCCGCGGGCGTCGGTGCGTCAGTTGCCGCGGGCGTCGGCGCGGGGGTGGTGGTCGAGGTGTACTCGAACTCCTCCTCGGCGCCGAAGAGCTTGTCGAGCACCGCTTTGCGCAGGCCCTCGCTGAGCACGATTGCGAGCGCGGCACCCGCGAGACCGACGAGAATGATCCGGCCCCAATGGCGCTTCTTCTGCTTGCCGCGGAGTCGATTCGAGGCCTCGCGCAGGTTCTCCGCCGCGTTCTTGAGGTCCTTGTGGACCTTCTTGTCGTCGATCGCGGTGTCGATCACGTTGCCGTTGCGCGACAGCCGCGCGTAGGCGTGCTTGGCCGCGTCGAGGGCGTTGCGGACGCTGTCGCGCAGCTCCTCGTCCTCCATCAGGCGGCGCAGGTAGGGGTTGTCGCCGGCCGAGCCGACCGCGTCCCGTGCCCGTTGCGCCTTGCTGCTCTTCGCCATCAGTGTCCCTCTCCTCGTCGTCGTCCGGGTAGGCGCATGAGGATATACCCGCTGGAGCGCGCGAATATCTCCGGGTGCTCAGAGGTCGGGGATCGCCGCCTCGAGCGCCCTCTCGATCCGGTCCACGTAGATGAACTCTGCGTCCTTGCGCTCGTGCTCTGGAATCTCGAGGATCTCGCCCTCGTTGCGGTCGGGCACGATCACCCGCTTGATCCCGGCACGCTGGGCGGCGAGAGACTTCTCCTTCAGCCCGCCGACCGGCAGCACCTGGCCGGTGAGGGTCACCTCGCCGGTCATCGCCACGTCGCTGGACACCGGGTGGCCGCTGACCAGCGAGGCGAGCGCCGTCGCCATCGCCACCCCGGCCGACGGGCCGTCCTTGGGCACCGCCCCGGCGGGGACGTGCACGTGGATGTCGTGCTCGGTGAACCAGTCGCCCGGAAGGTCGGGGTTGAGCCGCCGCTCGTGACCGCGAACCCACGACAGCGCCGCCTGCGCCGACTCCTTCATCACGTCGCCGAGCTGTCCGGTGATCGTCAGCTTGCCGGCGCCGGGCATCGCGGTCGCCTCGATGAACAGCACCTCGCCGCCGACGGGCGTCCAGGCGAGCCCGGTGGCGACACCGGGAACCTTGGTTCGGCGCCTGGTCTCGGAGAAGTATTTGCGGCGGCCGAGCAGTTCGCGGACCCGCTTCGCCGAGACGCTCTGCTTGCCCTTGCTCTTGCCCTCGGCGACCTCGCGGGCGATCTTGCGACACACCGAGCCGATCTCGCGCTCGAGGTTGCGGACGCCCGCCTCGCGGGTGTACTCGTCGATGATCGCGCGCAGCGCCGCGTCGGTGAATGAGACCTGGGATCGCTTGAGGCCGTTCTCGGCCAGCTGGCGCGGCACCAGGTAGCGCTTCGCGATGTGCAGCTTCTCGTCGGAGGTGTAGCCGGCGAGCTGGATCACCTCCATCCGGTCGAGCAACGGCGGCGGGATCGTGTCGAGGTTGTTCGCGGTGGTGATGAACATCACCTCGGAGAGGTCGAAGGGGAGGTCCAGGTAGTGGTCGCGGAAGGCGTCGTTCTGCGCCGGGTCGAGAACCTCCAGCATCGCGCTCGAGGGGTCACCGCGAAAGTCGGCACCCATCTTGTCGATCTCGTCGATCATGAACACGGGGTTGCGGCTGCCGGCGTCGCGCACTGCGCGGATGATTGTCCCCGGCATCGCCCCGATGTAGGTGCGGCGGTGGCCGCGGATCTCGGCCTCGTCGCGAACGCCGCCGACCGAGATCCGCTCGAACTCGCGCCCCAGCGCCCGGGCAATCGAGCGGCCGAGGCTGGTCTTGCCGACCCCCGGCGGGCCGACGAAGCAGAGGATCGGTCCTCTGCCGCCCGCCGCCCCCGGAAGCGAAGCTGAGGAGGCGGCGGCCTGGTCTGTCAGGGAACGGACGGCGAGATACTCGAGGATCCGCTCCTTGACCTTCTCGAGGTCGTAGTGGTCGGCGTCGAGGATCTCACGCGCGTGGCCGATGTCGAGGTCGTCGGTGGTGGTCACCGCCCACGGCAGCTCGACCAGCCACTCGAGGTAGCTGCGGATGACCCCGTACTCGGCCGCGGCGGCCGGCAGGCGCTCGAGCCGTGAGAGCTCGCGGTCGGCCGCCTTCTGCGCGTGCTCGGGCAGCTGCGCCGCGGCGATCCGCTCCCGCAGCTCGGTGACCTCGGCCTGGGTCTCGTCCTCCTCGCCGAGCTCCCGCTGGATCGCCTTCAGCTGCTCGCGCAGGTAGTACTCGCGCTGGCCCTTCTCCATCTCCGACTCGACCTGGGACTGGATTTGCGAGCCGAGCTGAATCACCTCGAGCTCGCGCGCCAGCACCTCGGAGAGCCGGCGCAGGCGCCTGGTGACGTCGGTCTCCTCGAGCAGCTCCTGCTTCTCTGCGACCGAGATCCGCAGCGCGCCGGCGATCAGGTGCGAGAGCGCGGAGGGATCCTCGATGTTGGTGACCGCGAGCTGGAGCTCCTCGGGCAGGTACGGGATCTGCTCGATGATCTCGCTGAACGTGCGCTGCACGTTTCGGGTCAGCGCCTCGAGCTCGGGCGAGGGCTCGATCTGGTCAGGAAGCCGCTCGATCCGCGCCACCAGGTAGGGCCGCTCGGCGATGAACTCGCCCAGGCGCACGCGCTCGGTCGCCTGGACGAGGATGCGGATCGACCCGTCCGGGACCTTGAGCATGCGCGCGACGACGCCGGCGACGCCGACGTCGTGGAGCTGGTCGGGCCCGGGCTCCTCGATCTCGGGGTCGCGCGAGGCCACCATCACCAGGGTGCGCTCGCCCGAGAGCACGTCGTCGATCAGCTTCACCGAGCGCTCCTGGCCGACCGCGAGCGGGGTGAGCGTGTCCGGATAGGCGACCATCTCCTTCAGCGGCAGCACCGGCAGCGCCGCCGGCAGCGGCTTCTCGCCTCCCTCGCGGATCGCCTCCTCGATGTCAGAGGTCTCGACGACCTGAATTCCGTCAGTCGTCATTCCGCGGGCTCGATCGGCACCTTGCGCGTGACCTGGCCGGCGAGCGGCAGCTCGACCCGCAGGATCCCGTCCTCGTAGCTGGCCCGAGCGCGCTCGGCGACGACGTCGGCGCCGAGCTCGACCACGCGCCGAAAGCGGCCGGCCTCGATCTCGACCTGCTGGTAGACGCGCCCCTCGGTCTCCTGGACCGGGCGCTCGCCCATGATCACGAGCTCGCGCCCGGCGACCTCGAGCGCGACCGAGTCGGTGTCGACCCCCGGTAGCTCGGCCTTGACGATCGCCCGCGGCTCGTCGCCGCAGTAGTAGACGTCGACCCGCGGCGAGAAACCCGGCTGTGGACGGGTCGAACGCGGCCACTGCTCGGCGAACGGCTGGCCGAGCATCTCGTCCATCTCGCGCCACATGCGCTCGAAGTTGACCAACCGGTCGCGCTGGCGGGACATGGCGATAAATCTAGCTAGCGGGCGGTCAGAGCTCGAACACGTCCCCGGCGCGGGCGACCTCGACCGGGCCCCCGAATGCTTCCGAGCCCTGCTCGCGCGCCCACTCGGCGTCGAGCTCATCGGAGATGTGTGTGAGCACCACCCGTCCCGCTCCGGCGCGGCGGGCGTGATCGCCGGCCTCGCTCGGGGTCAGATGGCCGCGGATTCCGGTCCGCTCCGGCCTGGGCAGGGTCGACTCGACGAACAGCAGGTCGGTGCCGCGCGCCGCCTCGACCAGCTCCTCGCCGGGTCGGCAGTCGGCACCGAAGGTGAACCGCCGCTCCCCCTCGCTCGAGCTCAGGTTGACGGCGTACGTGAGGACGAAGTGCGGCACCTCGGAGAAGGTGGCGGTCAGCGGGCCGACCCCGATCGCGGAGTCGCCGGCGTACTCCTCGATCCGAAACGCCTGCTCGACCAGCTGCTCGTCGCCCCAGGAGCCGACCACGCTGCGCAGGATCTGCGCCGCGCCGGCCGGCGCGATCAGCCGCGGGCGGGCCGGCTCGTCGGTGCCGGGATGGCCGGCCACCGGCACCGGCTGCTGGCGGGGAGTCAGAAGCAGCGCATAGGAGTACGGAATCAGGTCGATGAAGTGGTCGGCGTGCATGTGCGAGATCAGCACCGCGTCCACCTCGGTGTAGTCGACCCGCTCTCGCAGCTTGCCGAAGACCCCGTTGCCGCAGTCGAGCAGCAGCGTGGTCTCGCCCTCCTGGACGAGGTATCCGCTGCATGCGCCCCCCGCGTCCTGCCATGCCGGCGACTTGCCGAGCACCGTGATCTTCATCTCCGAGACTCTAATCGCGCCGCCCGGGCGCCCCGGGCTATCTTCAGCCCATGGCACAGCCCTGTGCGCGCTGCGGCGCCGAAACGAGCGATGAGTATCGCTTCTGCTCGAGCTGCGGCGCGCCACTGCGACCGCTCGAGGGGGCCGAGCGCAAGCTGGCGACGATCGTGTTCGCGGACCTTGTCGGCTCGACCGAGCTCGCTGCCGAGCTCGACCCCGAGGAGCTGCGCGGTCGTCTGACCCCGTTTCTCGAGCTCGCCCGGGCGACGCTGGAGGAGCACGGCGGCACGGTGGAGAAGTACATCGGCGATGCGGTGATGGCAGCCTTCGGCGTTCCGCGCGCCTTCGGCGATGACGCCGATCGCGCCGTCGCGGGGGCGCTGGCGCTGGTGTCGCGGCTGGCGGCGCGCGAGGACGCGCTCCGGGTCCGCATCGGGGTCGAGACCGGCGAGGTGCTGGCGCTCGCCCGCGAGGACGATCTCGCGGTCACCGGCGAGACGGTCAACGTGGCGGCGCGACTGCAGCAGGCGGCCGAGCCCGGCGTCGTCCTCGTCGGCGAGCGGGCGGCCCGCTCGGCTCGCGCCGCGCGGCTCGAACGACACCCCCCGGTCGAGGCGAAGGGCTTTCCCGCGCCGCTCGCCGCATGGCGCGCCGTCGCCGTCGCCGAGGCGCCGCTGCACGCCGCGGAGGCACCTTTCGTCGGTCGCGAGGACGACATCGCGCTCCTGCGACTCGCCTACCGACGGGCCGTGCGTCAACGCAGCCCGCAACTGGTCACCGTCACCGGCGAGGCCGGGATCGGCAAGACGAGGCTCGCCAACGAGTTGCTCGCGGAGCTCGCCGGCGAATCCGAGGAGCCCGAGGTGCTGCTCGGCCGCAACCCGCCCTATGGACGTGGAATCGCCTTCTGGGCGCTGGGCGAGATCGTGCGCGAGGCCGCGGGCAGCGGTCCCGACGAATCGGTCGCCGCGGTCCGCGACGCGCTCGCCGCCCGGCTCGAGGGCCTCGGCGCCGACGATGGCGCCGAGCTCGCCTCGGTGCTCGCGGTGGCGCTCGGCGGCGACCAGCCCAACGGGGACGCGGAGGAGGCGCTGCGGCGCGCCTGGCGCCGGCTCGTCGCGGTGCTCGCCGGCCGGCGGCCGCTGGTCGTCGGGATCGACGACGCACACTGGGCCGACGAAAGCCTCCTGGACCTCATCGAGGAGATCGTCCTCGGCCTCGACGAGACCCGCCTGCTCGTCCTCTGCACCAGCCGCCCCGAACTGGTCCAGCGGCGACCGGGCTTCGGCGGCGAGGCGTCGAACGTGACCCGGATCGAGCTCCGCCCGTTGGCTCCCGAGGCTGCCACGGAGCTCGCCGCGGCGCTGCTGCCCAACCCGTCGCCGGGGCTCGCCTCGCGGGTCGCCGAGGCCTCCGGAGGAAACCCGTTCTTCGCCGAGGAGATGACCCGACGGATCGCCGAGGAACCGGCGGCGTCGCTCGCGGGGGCGCTCCCGGAGACGGTGCAGGCGGCGGTGGCCGCGCGGCTCGATCTGCTGCCTCGCGCGGAGAAGCGGGCGATCCAGTACGCCGCGGTCCTCGGCCAGACGTTCGGCCGTGAGGCGCTCGCCGAGCTCACCGGCGAGCCGGTTGACGACTCGCTCGAGGGCCTGGTGCGCAAGGCCTTGCTCCAGGAGCGCCTCGCGGAGGGCGCCGGGCGCTATGCCTTCCGCCACCAGCTGATCTCGGACGTCGCCTACGCGTCGCTGCCGCGCGCCGAGCGGGCCCGACTGCACGAGCGGGCGGCGGGACGGATCGTGATCGGCGTCCATCCCGAGCTCGCCGAGCTCATGGCCTTCCACCGCGTTCGCGCCGCCGAGCTCGAGCGATCCACGGAGCGCGGCGAGAGCGCCTACCGTGCCGTCACCGAGGCCGCCGCGGTGACCGCGCAACGAGGTGCCAGCCTACGCGCGCAGCACCTGTACGAGCAGGGGGCGGAGCTCGCCGGGTCGACGGCCGAGCGGCTGCGCTCCCTCGCCGCCGCATCGGACGTCGCGGTCCGCAGGTTTCGCGGCGACGAGGCGCTGCGATTGCGACGCGAGGAGGCGACGATCGCCGAGGAGGCGGGCGAGGACGCCGTCGCCGCGGCCGCCTATGCGCGGGCGGTCGAGATCCCGGCCCGAATGGGTGGCGTCACCGGGCCCGTGCCGGAGGCGGAGATCGCCCAGATGCTCGCGCGCGGGCTCGAGCTCGTTGGCGAGGACGATCCCCGCACCCGCGCCCATCTGCTCTTGGACGAGGCCTGGATCGCATGGCGGTTCGATCGTCTCGAGGAGATGCGGGAGCCGACCCGGAAGGGACTGGCGCTCGCGCGGCGCTCGGGCGACCCGGTGCTGATCTCCAACGCCCTCGACGCGGCATCGGCATTGCAGTGGCTGGACGGCGACTTCGCCGGCTCGGTCGCCAGCAGTCGCGAGCGTCTCGAGCTGCTCGAGCGTGCGAGCGAGACGCGCGCGGTCGAGTACGAGATCGTCGACGCGCGCCACATGATGATCTCGTCCCTGACCCAGGCCGGCGACCTTCGGGGTGCCTTCCGCTACGCGACCCAAACCCGCGAGGCCGACCTCGCGCGAGGCGTCGAGCACGCGGCCTGGGAGCGCGACCTCCTTCCCGCCTTCTATCTCGGCCATTGGGACCACGCGCTCGAGGGCGCCCGCAAGACGCGCGAGGCTTGGATCGCCGCCGGACGGCCGCCGATCTCGGCCTGGGCGCAGGGGCTCTCGGTGCCGATCGCGATCCACGGCTGTCGCGGTGAGGAGCGGGAGTCGCTGGATTGGCTCGAGTTCCTGCTCGGGCTGATGCCGGAGCAGACCGGCGGGCTGCCCCTCGCGGACGTCTTCACCGCGCCGGTGCGCGAGGCCGGCCTGCTGATGCGAGGGGACGTGCTCCTGCACCACGGGCGCTGGGAGGAGGCGGCGGATCTGCTGGCGGCGGCTTTCGATCAGTGGTCGTGGTTCGGTCCGACCATCCGCGCCGTCCGGGCCGAGGCGTTCGTGCGCGCGGGTCGCGCCGCCGAGCGCACGATCGCCGAGATCGAGGAGCTCACCCTCAATCATCCCTACGGACGGGCCGTGGGGCGGCGCATCAAGGGCATCGCCGAGAGCGACGAGGGGGCGTTGCGCGAGGCGCTGGCGATCTTCCGCGAGATCGAGTGCCCCTACCAGGAGGCGCGCACCGGCTGGCTGCTCGGAGGCGAGGAGCGCGTCGCGGCGAAGCACACGCTCGAGCGGCTCGGGGTTTCCGAGCCGGGCGGCTGAGGGCCCCGGCTCAGAGCTCCGGCCGCACGCCGGCGGCGCGCACCATCGCGGCGAGGCTCTGGAGCATCGCCCACGCCACCTCCGGGTGCTCCTTGACGAACGGACCGAACTCCCAGGCGACGATCCCGTTGCAGCGCAGGTCGGTCGCCGCCGTCACCGTCGCGGAGCGGGGGCCGTCATCGAGCAGTGCGATCTCGCCGAAGTGGTCGCCCGGGCCGAGGCCGCGGACCACCTCCCCCTTGACGCTCACCGTCGCGCTGCCGGACTCGACCACCCAGAACCCGGCGGCGCCCCGGCCCTCCTCGATCACGACCTCGCCCTCGTCCCAGCTGCGCTCCTTCATCCGACCGGCGAGGCGCTTGCGATCGCGATCCGTGAGGCGCTTGAAGAGCTGCACGCCCGCGAGTCTCTCGGCGAGATCCGCCATCGCGCCGATCATATCCCCGGCGTGCGGATCGTCGTTTCCCGCAAACGCCGCAGATCGCCTCGAGCCCGCTCGGGGCCAATGTGCGGCATTTGCGCGAACCGGCCCTGCGAGCTCCCCCCGCCGGTGAGATGATCGCCC
This sequence comes from Solirubrobacterales bacterium, assembly GCA_021155855.1. GTDB lineage: Bacteria > Actinomycetota > Thermoleophilia > Solirubrobacterales > 70-9 > WHSW01. Next base: position 8,730 of record JAJNAZ010000038.1, on the reverse strand, counting down.
CCGCTTACGGAGTACGCAGGTGAGAGGGGAGCCGTGATCGAGGTCGAAGAGGCGACACAGATCGCCGAGGCGTTGGGAGTCAGACGCAAGGGCGCGGCAAAGCGCCGGCGCAAGAACGGGCGCAGCTGCGAGGACTGCTTCTTTCACAGGCAAATGCTCTGCGCGCTCGACCTCGACGCGCCCTGCTCCACCTTCCGCCCCGACACGGGCGCGGGGCTGGTGCCCCCGCGGCAGCCGTCGCTGCTTTTGCGCGACGCCGCCGAGGCGACGCCGCGCACGAATTAGGCTTGCCTAACGATACGCGCGGAGGCGCTAGAATTCGACCTCGATGGCCCATGAACGCACTGCCCGCCTGAGCGCCTCGCCGCCGCTCTTCAAGAGTCGCTTCCTCGACTTCTTCTCCCGGATCCACCCCGCGGTGCCGGCGCTGATATACGGCCCGACGATCGTCGCCCTGGTGGTGCTCGCCGCCCGCGACGGGCTCGGCGCACTCGAGATCGTGCTGCTGGTCGTCGGCGGGTTCGTGCTCTGGACGCTGGCGGAGTACTGGCTTCACCGCAAGATCTTTCACTGGGATCCGGACCACCCGATCGGTCACCGCCTCCACTTCATCATCCACGGCGTTCACCACGACCACCCCAACGACCGCATGCGCTTGGTGATGCCGCCAGGCGCCAGCATCCCGTTGGCGGCGTTGTTCTTCGGCCTGTTCTGGCTCGCCTTCGGTCTGCCGACCGCGATGCCGCTGTTCGCGGGCTTCTTGGTCGGCTACTTGACCTACGACTACATGCACTACTACCTGCATCACGTCGTGCCCAAGTCGAAGCTCGGCAAGCGCCTGCGCGAACAGCACATGCGCCACCACTTCCAGGACCATCGCTACGGATTCGGCGTCTCCTCCCCGCTCTGGGACCTCGTCTTCCGCACCCTGCCGCGCACCCGCCGCGGCTGACACCGAGCCACTCGAACTCACACTGTTAGAGTGGACTCTCACCTGTTCACTTGCACGAATGTGAACTCACAGTGGAGTGGGTTAGGAAGGGGTAGATCGAATGTCACCAGCATCGAAGACCGTGGATGAGGCCGCGGGCCTGCTCCGCGCGCGCATCCGGGAGCTCGACGCCGAGCGCGCCCAGCTCGAGCGCGCCCTTTCGACGCTCACCGGTGGTCGCCGGGGGCCGGGGCGTCCGGCGGGCACCACCACCCGCCGACGCCGGCGCCGCCGCCGCGGCGGGACCCGATCCGATCAGGCGGTAAAGCTGGTCGCCGCCAATCCCGGGATCTCGGCTTCGGAGATCGCGAAGAGGATGAGCATCAAGCCCAACTACCTCTACCGGGTGCTCGCCGACCTCGAGAAGCAGGGCAAGGTGCGCAAGGACGGCCGCGCCTACCACGCCGCTTAGCGTTCAGATCAGGCCGAGGTCGGCGACGGCCTTGCGCTCGTCCTCGAGCTCGGCGACGGAGGCGAGGATGCGCTCGCGCGAGAAGTCGTCGATCTCGAGCCCCGCGACGATCGCCCACTCACCGTTCGCGCAGGTGCAGGGAAAGCCGGAGATCAGGCCCTCGGGAACGTCGTAGGAGCCGTCCGAGCACACCCCCATCGAGACCCAGTCGTCGGCCGGTGTGCCGTGCACCCAGTCGCGGACGTGGTCGATCGCGGCATTGGCCGCCGAGGCGGCGCTGGAGGCGCCGCGGGCCTCGATGATCGCCGCGCCGCGCTTGGCGACCTTGGGGATGAACTCGTCCGCGACCCAGGCTTCGTCGTCGACCGCGTCCCAGGCAATGCGGTCGCCGGCGCGGGCGTGCTTGAGGTCGGGGTACTGGGTGGTCGAGTGGTTGCCCCAGCTGGTCATCCGGCTGACCTCGCTCACCGGGATCCCAAGCTTCGCGGCGAGCTGTGAGATCGCGCGATTGTGGTCGAGCCGCATCATCGCCGTGAACCGCTCGCGGGGAACGTCGCGCGCGTTCGACATCGCGATCAGGCAGTTGGTGTTCGCGGGATTGCCGACCACCAGCACCCGGAGGTCGTCCGCTGCGCCGGCGTTGAGCGCCTCGCCCTGGGGCTTGAAGATACCTCCGTTCGCCTCGAGCAGATCGGAGCGCTCCATCCCCGGGCCGCGCGGGCGAGCGCCGATCAGCAAGGCGACGTTGCAGCCGTCGAAGGCGGGGCTGGGGTCGTCGTGGATGTCGATCCCGGCGAGCAGCGGGAAGGCGCAGTCGTCGAGCTCCATCGCGGTTCCCTCCGCGGCCTTGACCGCGTCGGGGATCTCGAGCAGGTGGAGATGCACCGGGGTGTCCTCGCCGAGCATCTGACCGGAGGCGATCCGGAAGAGGACCGCGTAGCCGATCTGACCGGCGGCGCCGGTGACTGCGACGTTCACGGGACTGCTCACTGATTCATCTCCTTCCGCAGGTTCTCGTCGATCGAGTCGAGGAACTCCTCGGTGGTCTGGAAGGCCTGGTCGCCCCCGACGAGCAGCGCAAGATCCTTGGTCATCTCGCCGCTCTCGACCGTCTCCACGCATACCCGCTCGAGCGTCTGCGCGAACCCGGAGACCGCGGGGGTCTCGTCCATCCGCCCCCGCGCGGCCAGCGCCCGCGTCCAGGCGAAGATCGAGGCGATCGGGTTGGTCGAGGTCCGCTTGCCCTGCTGGTGCTGGCGGAAGTGGCGGGTGACGGTGCCGTGCGCCGCCTCGGCCTCGACCGTCCTGCCGTCGGGCGTCATCAGCACGCTCGTCATCAGCCCGAGCGAACCGAAGCCCTGGGCGACGGTGTCGGACTGAACGTCGCCGTCGTAATTCTTGCAGGCCCAGAGGTATCCCCCCTCCCACTTCAGCGCCGCGGCGACCATGTCGTCGATCAGCCGGTGCTCGTAGGTGAGCCCCTTGGCCTCGAAGTCGTCGGCGAACTCGGCCTCGAAGACCTCCTCGAAGAGGTCCTTGAAGCGCCCGTCGTAGGTCTTCAGGATCGTGTTCTTGGTCGACATGTAGACCGGCAGCTCGCGTTCGAGCCCGTAGCGGAACGAGGCGCGGGCGAAGTCGCGGATCGAGTCGTCGAGGTTGTACATCGCCATCGCGATTCCGCCGCCGGGGGGGAAGTCGAAGACCTCGAGCTCGATCGGCTCCGAGCCGTCGTTGGGAGCGAAGCTGAGCATCAGCTTGCCGTCGCCCGGGATCCTCGTGTCGGTCGCCCGATACTGGTCGCCGAAGGCGTGGCGGCCGATCACGATCGGCTTCGTCCACCCGGGGACGAGCCGGGGGATGTTCGAGATCACGATCGGCTCGCGAAAGATGACCCCGCCGAGGATGTTGCGGATCGTGCCGTTCGGCGAGCGGTACATCTGCTTGAGGCCGAACTCCTTCACCCGGGCCTCGTCGGGGGTGATCGTCGCGCACTTGACCCCGACCCCGTGCTCCTTGATCGCGTTCGCGGCGTCGACCGTGATCTGGTCGTTGGTCGCGTCGCGGCTGGTAATCGAGAGGTCGAAGTAGATGAGCTCGAGCTCTAGGTAGGGAAGGATCAGCTGTTCTTTGATGAACGACCAGATGATCCGGGTCATCTCGTCACCGTCGAGCTCGACGATCGGGTTTCGGACTTCGATCTTCGCCACCGCGGCGGGCGATGCTAGTAGGCCCCGCGGGTTTCCGTCCGCGCCGCGCGCAACCCTCGCGCCATGTGGCTCGCGCACGTGGTCTGCTCAGGGCGCGACTGCTTCGAGGAGCTCGAGGTGGTCGTCGACGCGCTCGACGATGTCGACCGGTTGGGCTGCGAGTGCGGTCACGGCTTCGTCCTGCTCTCGATCTCCGAGATCGAGCTGGTCTAGCGCCCGGCGACGGCGGGGGCGGGCTCTGAGACAATCCCGGCATGGCGACCGCCGAACGCCCGCGCTCCGCGACCCACGAGGTCATCAACCAGGCCACCCCGCTGGAGGACCACAACACCTTCGAGGCCGACCGGGTCCTGGTCGAGGCGCTGCGGCGCGAGGGTGGGGACTGGGCCGAGGAGCGGGCGCGCGAGGTCGGCGCCTTCGCCGGCTCGGCGCGGGCCATCCGCCGGGGAGCGGAGGCGAACGAGAACCCGCCGAAGCTGCGCACCCACGACCGGTTCGGCAACCGGGTCGACGAGGTGGACTTCCATCCCGCCTGGCACGAACTGCTCGGCGCCGCGGTCGGCTTCGGGCTCCACGCGCTGCCCTGGCGCGAGCCGCAGCCGGGCGCGCACGTGGCGCGCGGGGCGATGTTCATGGCCTTCTCACAGGCCGAGGCCGGCGTCGGCTGTCCGATCTCGATGACCTACTCGGCGATCCCGGCGCTGCGCGCGCAGCCGGAGCTGGCGGCGGAGTGGGAGCCGCGCCTTCTCTCGCTCTCCTACGACGGCGAGCGGCTGCGCCCGGCGCCCGACAAGCGCGGCGCGCTGTGCGGGATGGGGATGACCGAGAAGCAGGGCGGCTCGGACGTGCGCGCCAACACGACCACGGCGACGCCGCTGAACGGGGGCGGGCCGGGGGCCGAATACGAGCTCAACGGGCACAAATGGTTCATGTCGGCCCCGATGTGCGATGCCTTCCTCGTCCTCGCCCAGGCGGAGGGTGGGCTCTCATGCTTCTTGATGCCGCGCTTCACCCCGGACGGGGAGCGCAACCCGATCCATATCCAGCGGCTCAAGGACAAGCTCGGCAACCGCTCGAACGCCTCCAGCGAGGTCGAGTTCCGGGGCGCCTGGGCGCAGCTCGCCGGCGAGGAAGGCCGCGGCGTGCCGACGATCATCGAGATGGTCAACCACACGCGGCTCGACTGCGGGCTCGGCGCCGCCGCCGGGCTGCGTACCGGGACCGCACAGGCGATCCACCACGCCCAGCACCGGGCGGCGTTCGGCAAGCTGCTGGTCGAGCAGCCGTTGATGCAGAACGTGCTCGCCGACCTGGCGGTCGAATCAGAGCTCGCCACCATCTCCGCGCTTCGCCTGGCGCGCGCCTACGACGAGAGCATCGCCGGCGACGAGCGGGCGACTGAGTTGAAGCGCATCGCCAACGCGGTGCTCAAGTACTGGCTCTGCAAGCGGGCGCCGGCGCATGCGGCCGAGGCGCTGGAGTGCTTCGGCGGCAACGGCTTCGTCGAGGAGTCGGGGATGCCGCGCCTATACCGGGAATCGCCGCTGAACTCGATCTGGGAGGGCTCGGGCAACGTGCAGTGCCTCGACGTCCTGCGAGCGATGGTTCGCGGCCCCGAGGCCCTGGACGCCTTCTTCGCCGAGGTCGACGAGGCGAGCGGCGCCGACGCGCGGCTGGATGCGGCCGCTGCCTCACTGCGCGCCGAGCTCGCCGATCTCGAGGCGATCGAAGCGCGGGCGCGGAGGCTGGTGGAGCGGATGGCGCTCGTGCTCCAGGGCTCGCTCGCGGTGCGCTTCGCCGACCCGACGGTCGCCGACGCCTTCTGCGCCTCGCGGCTCGGCGGCGACTGGGGAGGCGCGTTTGGCACGCTTCCCGCCGGCACCGACTTCGCGCGGATCATCGAGCGCCACGCCGTGTTCTCGTAGGCGAAACGCGGGGTTCGGCGGCGCCGGCGCCGGTTATCAAGCGACCGTGGAGGCCGAGATCTCGGTCGCGGACGTTCGCACCTTCGAGACCAAGGGACGAGCAGCAGCGCGGCCAGTACACGAACGTCTACCTCGACGCGATCGAGCCGCTGGGCGGTGACGGCCCGGGCGCCGATCAGGATGACACCGATCCCGAGGAGGCGGGCTGGCGAACCGCCGTCGAGGCGGCGCCCTGGCTCGTCGGCGACGCCGGGCCCGAGGACGAGGTTCAGCCCGAGGAGCTGTTCGAGAAGCCTGAAACCGTTCAAGGACCGCGTGGCCGAGGACATCCGGGAACAGGACGCAGCGGACGACGAGGCCTGAGCCGGGGCCTCGCTACAACCACCGCTCGTCGAGGCGGCGGATCACGGCCTCGGCAAGCCGGATCGCCTCGGTGAAGGTGCCGTAGTCGACGTTCTCGGGGGTGTCGGTGGGCCAGTGGTAGTTGGCGGGTTGCTTGAGCTCGGTGACCGAGCAGAGCGTCGCGGTCGGATAGCCGGCGGCGAGCGGCTCGAGCCCGTCGGTGCCGTTTCTGAGCCGCAGGTTTGGCACCGTCTCGATTTCGAGCTCGTCCGCGAGCCGGTCGACCAGCGCCAGCGCCTTGGGCGGGTATTCGTGCATGCGGAGAAACCCCTCGCCCCGAAGCACGTTGAGCGTCGGCGAGCCGACCGTGTCGACACAGAGAAAGAAGGTGCTCTCGCGCTCAAGCTCGCCGAAGTGGCGCTCGCCGAACGCCTTCATCCCCTCGGAGAACGACTCCTCCGAGCCGGTCGAGAGCAGAATCACCCGGGTCGAGGCCGTGGGCTCGGCAAGCAGGTGGCGAGCGAGCTCGACCAACAGCACCACGGCGGTCCCGTTGTCGTTGGCCCCCGGAACCGCCGCGCGCGACCCGATCTGCGCCATCGAGGCGGCATAGCCGAAGCCGAGCAGGGCGCCGAGCCGGGCCGCACCGCGGCTGCCGGTGAGCGCCGAGGCGACCGCGAGCACCGGTGAGGCGAGCAGCGGCCACATCAACGCCGGACTGGTGTCGAAGAGCTCGATCGGCACCCGAGCGCGGTGGAAGATCGTCTCCGGGATCGCCGGGTGAAAGATCCACCCCGAGTGCGCCGCGTCGTGGTGGGCGACCACGACCACGGTCCGCTCGGCCTCGGGCGGGCCGAGCTCGCAGACGACGTTGTGGGTCAGCGACTGCGGCAGCCGGGCGCGCAGCCGGCGCGCGCCCGGGGGGAACTCGTCGGCGAGCGCCGCGGCCGCGGCCGACCCGAGCGCGGCGGCGGTGAAGCGGCGGCCGCGGAGCGCGGCGAGGCCCGCGAGCGCGCCGGCCGCGGCGCCGATCCCGAGCGGCCACCAGTAGGTCCCGTGGGCGCGTTCGGTCTCGATCAAAGCCTCGGCGCCGAGCTCGCCCAGCCGGGCGACGAGCCACTCGGCGGCCTCGCGCTCGCCTTCCGACGCCGACGGGCGCTCGATCGCCGCCAGCTCGGTCAGCATCGCGCGCAGCGCCGCCCGGTCGGAGGTGGTCGTGGCTGGGTCGAGCATCCGGCGCGACAACCTACCTACCATGAACCCATGCCCGCGGGCAACCAACTGACGCTGTTCACCGTTCGCGGAATCCGCATCGGGGTCGATTACTCGTGGTTCTTCGTCCTCTTCGTGCTGATCATCTATCTCTCCGGCGTCTACCGCGACGTGCTCAGCGCCGACGGCGGCGAGTCGCAGCCGTACCTGCTGGCGGTGATCACCGCGCTCGGCTTCTTCGGCTCGATCCTGCTGCACGAGCTCGGCCACGCCGTGGTCGCCACCCGCAACGGGATCCCGATCTCGGAGATCACCCTGTGGCTGTTCGGTGGCGTCGCGCGGATGACCCGCGACTCAGACGCGCCCGGGACCGAGTTCAAGGTGGCGATCGCCGGCCCGATCGTGACCCTGCTGCTCGCCCTCGCCTGCACCGGCCTCGGGATCGCGCTCTCGGGCGCCGATGAGTTCTGGCGGGCGGTGACGGTCGAGGAGGACACTGCGATCTCGGGGGCGCTGGCCGTGTTGAGCTGGCTGGCGAGCATCAACGTCCTGGTGCTGGTCTTCAACCTGATCCCGGCTTTCCCCCTCGACGGCGGCCGCGTCGCGCGCGCGATCGCCTGGAAGGTGACCGGGAACCGCAACCGGGCGACCCGCTTCGCCGCGCTCGTTGGGCAGGGTTTCTCCTACGCGTTCATCGCGCTCGGCCTGCTCTGGCTGCTGGCCGGGAACGTGATCGGCGGCATCTGGCTGGCGCTGATCGGGTTCATCCTCGCCCAGTCGGCGCGCGGGTCGGCGATGCAGTCGAAGTTCTCGAGCAGGATCGAGGGGATCAGCGTCGCCGACGTGATGGACGCGGAGCCGGTCGCGATCCGGGAGAGCACCAGCGTCGAGCGCGCGATCGACGAGTACTTCCTCCGCTACCGCTGGCCGTGGTTCCCGGTCGTCGACGGCGCCGACCGCTTTCGCGGGCTGCTCGTGCGCGAGGCCGCCGACGCTGTGCCCGAACCGAGCCGCGCCCAGCAGACCGTCGGCGAGGTGTTCGAGGTCGACGCCAGCGGCACGCTCAAGGTCCGCGACGACGCGCCGCTCGAGTCGCTGCTCGGCAACGACGCGCTGCGCCGCCTCGGCGGGCTCGCGGCGGTCGACGCGGATGGCAGGCTGCGCGGGGTGATCACCGCGGATCAGGTCGGGAGGGCGCTCCGCAGCGCGGTCTCGAGCGGGTAGTCGCGCGTTGCTCGTTGCTCGGCACTCGACATTTGAGCCGAGCGGCAAGCAACAAGCGACGAGCAACCGATCTATAGGATCGAGCCCGTGCCACGGCATGACGTACTGGTGATCGGAGCCGGACTGGCGGGCCAGCGGGCGGCGCTGGCGGCCGCCGAGCAGGGAGTCTCGGTGGCGATCGTTTCCAAGGTCCACCCCGTGCGCTCGCACTCGAACGCGGCCCAGGGCGGGATCAACGCGGCGCTCAACCCGGAGGACTCGTGGGAGTCGCACGCCTTTGACACCGTCAAGGGCTCCGACTACCTCGGCGACCAGGATGCGATCGCGATCATGTGCCGGGAGGCGCCCGAGGAGATCCTTCACCTCGAACACCTCGGCGTCCCCTTCCACCGCAACGAGGAGGGCAAGCTCGGCACC
>JAJNAZ010000037.1 GCA_021155855.1 Solirubrobacterales bacterium | reverse complement strand
GCCGTCGGCGGCTACTCGGCGGCGTTCGTGCTCGCCGCCGCCTGCGCGCTCGGGACGGTCAGCGTCGCGCTCTCGCTCAGAAGAGCCTCGGCTGCGGTGCCGGCGGCGGCTCCTCCTTAGCGACCACCGGCCGGGCGTCGTCGCGGTGGCCGGTCGTGAAGCGCCGCGGTCGCGAGCGACCGCGCACCAGCCTCGAGAGCCGCTCCGCCTCCTCGCGCGGCAGGTACGCACCGCGTCGGTAGAGCTTTTCATAGGCGGGCACCAAGTCGGGCCGGTACTGGCGCAGCCAGTCGAACCAGATCTCCTTCACCTCGCCCCGCAGGTGCAGGCCAATCCCGCTGACGCTCTCGGCACCGGTCTCCCCGATCAGCCCCAGCAGCTCCTCGACCTGCGTCGGGTCGTCGTTGACTCCGGGGATCAGCGGCGCGACCAAGACCCCGGCCGGGATCCCGTTGCGCGCCAGCTCGGCGACCGCCTCGATGCGCTTGCGCGGGTGCGGGGTGTGCGGCTCGGTCGCCCGCCACGCCTTCTCATCGAGGGTCGGGATCGAGAGGCTGGCGGTGAATTCGGTCCGCGTCACCAGCTCGCGGAACAGCTCGAGGTCGCGCAGCAGCAGCGGCGACTTGGTCAGCACCGAGCACGGATTCGAGAAGTCGCGCATCGCCTCCCAGACCCCGCGGGTGAGCCGGTAGCGGCTCTCGACCCACTGGTAGGGATCGGTATTGGTCCCGAGCGCGACGTGATCGCCCGACCACGTCTGCCGCCGAAGCTCCGCCCGCAGCAGCTCGGGCGTGTTGACCTTGACCACGATCTCGCGCTCGAAGTCTTCGCGGGCGTTGAGGTCGAGGTAGGTGTGGGTGGGACGAGCGAAGCAGTAGACGCAGGCGTGCGTGCACCCGCGGTAGGGGTTGATGGTCCAGCGGAACGGCATGCGCGAGCTCTTCGGAACGTGGTTAAGCGCCGAGCGCGCCTCCACTTCGTGAAAGCGAACGCCGAGCGCCTCCGGAGCGTCGAAGGTGCGGACCACCGCGTCATCACCTACCCCGGGCAGCGCACCCTGCGTGCAGGCTCCCTTCTCGAGGTTCTCCCATCGCACGAACACATGTTCGCACACCCGGCGGACGCAGCGTCGCCGCGCTGGCGGCCCGGTAGGGCGCGGCTCTGATCAGAGCCGGCCGGTGTCGAGCTCGGCCGGGACCACCGTCAGCTCGAGCACCGAGCCCTCGCGGACCAGCTTCGCGGTCGCGTCGCGGCCGATGCGCTCGGCGACCATCAGCCGCTGCAGATCGGCCGCCGACTCGGTCGCGGTGCCGTCGAGCTCGAAGATCACGTCGCCGACATGCAGGCCGGCGAGCGCGGCGGGGCTGCCGTCGATCACCTCGACCACCTCCACCCCGCGCTCGGCGCCGGTCTCGGCGCGGGCACGCGGCGGCAGCGGTCGCGGGCCGCCGGCGATCCCGACATATGCGCGTCGCACCCGGCCCTCGGCTATCAGAGCGGCGATGATCCGCTGGGTGGTCGCGCTGACCGGAACGGCGAGGCCGAGACCGATTCCGGCGACGGCGGTGTTGACGCCGACCACGCGCCCGCGACCGTCGGCGAGCGCGCCGCCGGAGTTGCCGGGGTTGAGCGCGGCGTCGGTCTGGATCACGTTGTCGATCACCCGCACGCCGCGCCCGGCACGGGTGGGGAGCGCGCGTCCCAATGCCGAGACGACCCCGGCCGTGACCGAGCCCTCGAAGCCGTTCGGGTTGCCGATCGCGACCACGAGCTGGCCGACCCGCAACTCCTCGGCATCGCCGAGCCGGGCCGGAATCAGGTCGGTCCCGTCCGCGCGCACGACCGCGAGGTCGGAGAGCGGGTCGCGGCCCTCGACCGTGAAGCGCAGCTCCCGCCCGTCGGTGAACCGCGCGGAGCCGGTTGCGGCGTTGCCGGCGACCACGTGGGCGGAGGTGAGGATGAAGCCGTCGTGGGTGAGCACCACGCCGCTGCTGGCCCCGCTCTGGACCCGACCGCGCCGGGTCTGGCGCTGCACGCGAAGGCTGGCCACCGACACGGCGAGCTGCTCCGCCACCCCGGAGACCGCCCGCGAGTAGGCGTCGAGCGCCTGCTCGTCGTCGGGCGCGTCGAGCGCCCCATCGGCGAGCGGCACGTCGAAGGCCGAGGGCGAGCCGGGCTCGTGGGCAGGGGCCGAGTCTTCGATCAAGCGAAGCCGGGGCATCCGAGAAAGCGTAGCCGGGCGGCTACGCGGGCTTCGAGGCCGGCGCGGTAGCCGTGGCGACCAGCGCCACAGCCGGGGCCAGCGCCTCGGGTGGAAGCCAGTGGCCGGCGTCGGACTCGAGATACTCGACCTCGAGGCCGGCGCCGGCGAGCAGCTCGCGCGCCCGCCGCGCGAACTCCACCCCGATCACCGGATCGTTGCGCCCGTGATGGATCAGCACCGGCAGGCCGCCGCGGTCGTCGAGCGCGGGCGACCACCCCTCGACGGTCGGCACGAAGCCGCTGAATGCGAGGATCGCCGCCGGCGAGGGCCGCCTCGGCCCGAGGCCGACGGCATACGACATCACCGCTCCCATCGAGAAGCCGCCGATCACGGTGCGCTCCCAGGCGATGCCTCGTTGCGCCAGCAACGCGTCGAGGAAACCGGTGAGCTGCTTGTAGCTACCGGTGAAGGTGACGGGATCCGGGTAGCCGACCCGCGGTACGAGGTACCAGTGCCTGCCTCCGGGGGGTACGCCGGTCAGCGGGGCGCCGGTGGTCACCCCGAGCAGCCGTCGCTCCGGGTCGAGCGCCTCGAGGAGGCCGTAGAGATCGCGCTCGTCGGCGCCGCGCCCGTGGTTCAGGACGAGCGCGCCGGCGGCCTCGCCGGCGGGCTCGCGCACCAGGTGGACCAGTTCGCCGCTGGTCGCGCCCGCGCCGCTCATCGCCGGGCGGCGGCGCGCGGGTTCTCGACCGGGACCAGCTGCGCCTCGATCTCCTCGCGCCGGTCCTCGAGGAACGGCGGCAGGATCAGCTTCTCGCCCAAGCGCTCGGGATCCTCGTCGACGCCGAAGCCCGGGCCGAGCGTCGCAATCTCGAACAGGACCCCGCTCGGCTCGCGGAAGTAGATCGACAAGAACCAGAAGCGGTCGATCACAGGGGTCGGGTGCGCGCCGCCTTCAATTGCGCGCCGGCGCCAGTCGAGGTGCTCATCCATGTTCGACGCCCAGGCGATGTGGTGAACGGTGCCCGCGCCCTCGAGCCCGGGCTCGGCAGGCGGGTCGTCGTAGTGCCAGGTGCCGCCACGATCGGAACCGCGCACCTCCCAGCCGCCGTCGATGCTGTCGAACTCGAGGGTGTCCAGCAAGCCGGCGCTGCGCTCGGGATCGGCGCTGAAGGCGCGGGCCGAGTCGAAGCCCTGGAGCGCGAACTCCGCCGGCACCTCAGGATGCTCGGCGATCAGCGGCTGGTCGTCGACGGTGGCGACGACGAGCTCGTGCTCGAGGCCCTCGTGGTCGGCGAAGCGAAGCCGGTCGCCTGCGCGCACGGGCTCACGCCCGGCCGCCTCCAACCGCTCCGCCCAGAAGTCGACCGCCGCGGTCGATGCGACCCGCCAGCCGATCCGGTGCACCATGCCGGCCCCCGCCCGGCCCCGCGGCGCGCCGCGGAACTCGAAAAAGGTGAGATCGGCGCCGGGGTTGCCGCCCTCGTCCGCGTAGAAGAGGTGGTAGACGCTCGGCGCGTCCTGGTTGACGGTCTTCTTCACCAGCCGCAAGCCCATCGTGCCGGCGTAGAAATCGATGTTGCGCTGCGCGTCGCCGGTGATCGCGGTGATGTGGTGGATGCCCTCGAGCTTCATCTCTGTGCCGTCCTTTAGGGATTCGGAAAACTGATTGCGCCTGCAACTATATCAGATAGTTGTGCCTGCAAGCATTGCTACCCTCAAGCTCGTGACCGGAACATCGTCTGCTCAGCTCTCGGCTCGCGAGCTCGCCGCCTGGCGCGGGTTGCTCGCCACCCACGCGACCCTGATCGGGCGACTCGACACGGAGCTCGAGCGCGACCACGGCCTCCCGCTGAGCTCCTACGAGGTGCTGATGTACCTCGCCGACGCCGACGACGAGCGGCTGCGGATGGGCGAGCTCGCCGATCGGCTGCTGCTCAGCCGCAGCGGGATCACCCGACTCGTCGACCGGCTCGAGCGCCAGGGAATGATCGCGCGCGAACGGTGCGAGGACGACGGCCGCGGCTACTACGCCGTGCTCACCCCCGCCGGCCGCGAGAAGCTCGACGCGGCGCGCCCCGACCACCTGGCGGGCGTGCGCAGGCACTTCCTCTCCCAGCTCGAGCCGGGGGAGCTCGACGCGCTGGCGGCGCTCTGGGCGCGCCTGCCCGGCCAAGCCGATCCGGCAGGCTTGGACGAAGCGGCCCGCTGACGGGCTGTACGCTGCCGCTCATGTCAGTCGAAGCCACCGCCCACGGAACGTCCACGATCAACCGCGAGAAGGTCGCCGCGCTCACCGAACGCGAGCTGCGCAGGCTCGCCGACCGAACGCCGCAGTCGAAGCAACGCCACGAGCGCGGGCTCAAGGTGATGCCCGGCGGCGTTCCCTCCTCATTCCAGGAGAACGATCCCTGGCCGGTCTATCTCGAGCGCGGCGAGGGCGCCCGCGTCTGGGACGTCGACGGCCACGAGTACGTCGACTTCCACAACGGCTTCGGCGTCATGTGCATCGGCCACGCGAACCCGCAGGTCGGCGCCGCGGTCAAGGCCCGCGTCGATCAGGGCACCCACTTCGCCGCCCCCACCGACGGCTCGATCGCGGTCGCCGAGGAGCTGGCCGATCGCTTCGGGCTGCCGCAATGGCGGTTCACCAACGCCGGCACCGAGTCGACGATGGACGCCGTCCATCTCGCCCGCGGCGCGACCGGCCGCGACGTGATCCTGAAGATCGAAGGCTCCTACCATGGCCATCACGACGCGGTGATGGTCTCCGTCTACCCGCCGCTGGAGGCGCTCGGCGAGCGCGATGACCCGCGCTCGGTCCCCTACGGCGAGGGCTATCCGAAGGCGTTGACCGAGCTCACCCGCGCGGTCCCGTTCAACGACGCGGAGGCGCTCGAGAAGGCGCTGGCGAAGCTCGATGGGCAGGTCGCCGGCCTGATCATGGAGCCGGCGATGATGAACATCAACATCATCCCGCCGGTCGACGGCTATCTCGAGCGGGTGCGCGAATTGTGCACGGCCCATGGCGTGAAGCTGATTTTCGACGAAGTGAAGACCGGCGCCACGATCGCGCGCGGCGGCGCCAGCCGGCGCTTCGGCGTGCGGGCCGACATGGTCACGCTGGCGAAGGCGGTCTGCGGGGGATATCCCGGCGGCGCGATCGGAATGACCGAGGAGATCGCGGCCCTGATCGCGGAGGGCCGCGTGCACCAGTACGGGACCTTCAACGGCAACCCGCTGGTGATGGCGGCGGCGGAGGCGACCCTGACCCAGGTGCTGACCGAGGACGCCTATGCGAAGCTCGAATCGTCGAACGACTGGCTGCTCGGCCGCTGCGACGAGATCATCGAGCGCTACGGCTTGCCCTGCTACACCGAGGGGCTGGGCGCCAAGGGGTGTGTGATCTTCGCCGGCGAGCCGCTGCGCGAGTACCGCGACTACCTGACCAAGGTCGACGGCGACCTGGCGACCCTCGCCTGGCTCTACCACATGAACAACGGCGTCTTCATGACGCCGGGCGTCGAGGAGGAGTGGACACTGTCGATCGCCCATTCCGAGGAGGACCTGCGGCGGTTCGCGAACGCGCTGGAGGCGTTCGCGAAGGACGTCACGGGCGACTGAGCCCGGGGCGTTCGCCGATGGCCGGCGGACCATCGATCCGCCTCTACCGCGCCCAATGGTCGACCAACTGCGAGCGCGTCGGCCTGGCGCTCGCCCACAAGGGGATCGAGGTCCAGTCGGTGCTGATCGACTACGGCGACCGGAGCCCGGTGGAGGCGGTCAGCGGTCAGGGGTTGGTGCCGGTAATCGAAGACGCCGGCGAGGTCGTAAACGACTCGGTGGCGATCCTTCACCACCTCGAGCGGCGCTGGCCGAACCCGGCGCTGTTCCCAGCCGAGCGGGCGCGACGGGGCGAGGTCGAGCTGTTCATCGACTGGTTCGAGCGCGTCTACAAGCAGGCCCCGAACGAGCTCGAGGACGAGCTCGAACGCGAGCACCCCGACGAGTCCCTGGTCGAGCGCCGGCGAAGCGAGATGCGTGCGCGCCTCGGCGTCTTCGAGCTCCTGCTCGACGGCCGCGATCACCTGTTCGGCGACTTCGGGGCCGCCGACTGCGTCGCCTACCCGTTCCTGAAGTACGCCGCGGGCCGCGATCCCGCCGACACCGAGCTCTTTCATCTGATCCTCGCCGACCACCAGCCGCTCGGTGACGACCATCCCAACCTCGCCGCCTGGATCGAGCGGGTCGGGGAGCGCCCGCGCGCCTACTGACGGCTACCTGGGGTTCGGTCGACCGGCGCTCGCCGCTAGGCGAGCGCGGCGCGCGCCGAGCGTAGGTCGTCGGTGACGACCACCAGCCGCACCCCGCCGAACGTGGTGTAGGCGAGCTCGATGTTGACGCCGGCTTCACCCAGGGTCCCGGCGACCTCGCCTAGGGTGCCGGGGCGGTCCTGGATGTCGACGACGAGCGCCTCGCGCGCATCGGCGACACCCATCTCGGCGGCCTCGAGCGCGGCGCGTGCCGGGCCGGCGTCCGCGTCGTCGACGAGCAAGTGGATGAAGCCCTTGCCCTCGCCGGTCAGCGCGCACAGGCCCTGAATGTTGATCCCGGCCTCGCCGGTCGCCTCGCCGAGCCGGGCGAGCTCCCCGGGGCGGTCCGCGAGGATCACGGTGAGGTCGGTGGCCATCTCTGCAACCGCGACCCTATCGAGCCGGGTGCGCCGGTGGCGGTCGACAGGACGCGATCTCGCTGTCGCTCTACCCTGGACCAATGGCGAACCGCCTCGCTGCCGAGACCAGCCCGTACCTGCTCCAGCACGCCGACAATCCGGTCGACTGGTATCCGTGGGGTGACGAGGCCCGCGAGCGGGCGCTCGAGCTCGACCGGCCGATCCTGGTCTCGATCGGATACTCGTCGTGCCACTGGTGCCACGTGATGGAGCACGAGTCGTTCGAGGACCCCGAGACGGCCCGGTTCATGAACGAACACTTCGTCGCCGTGAAGGTCGATCGCGAGGAGCGCCCGGACGTCGACTCGATCTATATGGAGGCCGTGCAGGGGATGACCGGACACGGCGGCTGGCCGCTGACCGCCTTCTGCGACCCGCAGGGCGTGCCGTTCTACGGCGGCACCTACTTCCCGCCCGAGCCCCGGCAGGGGATGCCGAGCTTTCGCATGGTGATGGAGGCGATCGTCCAGTCGTGGGCGACCCAGCGCGAGCAGATCCGCGAGTCGGCGGGGCGCATCCGCGCCCAGCTCGCCGCCGTCGCCCGCGTCGAGCCCTCGGCCGAGCCGCTCTCCGGTGAGATCGTCGCCGCCGCCGTTGAGCGGTTGAAGGCGCTCGCCGACATGCGCCACGGCGGCTTCGGACAGGCTCCGAAGTTCCCCCCGGCGTCGGCACTCGAGCTGCTGTTGGCCCGCGGCGAAACCGAGGCGGTCGAGATCACCCTGGACGCGATGGCGACCGGCGGGATCAACGATCAGATCGGCGGCGGCTTCGCCCGCTACTCGGTGGACGAGGTCTGGCTCGTTCCCCATTTCGAGAAGATGCTCTACGACAACGCGCTACTCGCCCGCGCCTACCTGCACGGTTATCAGGTGCTCGGCCACGAACGCTGGCGCGAGACCTGCGAGCGCACGCTCGACTGGATGCTGACCGAGATGCGCGGTCCCGAGGGCGGCTTTTACTCCGCGCTCGACGCCGACTCGGAGGGCGAGGAGGGCCGCTTCTACGTCTGGACCCCGGACCAGATCCGCGAGGTGCTCGGCGCCTCCGGCCTCGCCGACTCCGCCGACGAGGTGATCGGCCATTACGGGGTCAGCCAGCGTGGAAACTTCGAGGGCAGCAGCATCCTTCATCTGCCAGGCGGGCCGAACGCCGAGCCGCCCCCGCGCCTCGACGAGGCTCGGCGGGCGCTGTATGAGGCGCGGGCGAAGCGAGCATGGCCCGGCCTCGACGACAAGCGGATCCTCTCCTGGAACGCGCTTGCGATCGCCGCGCTCGCGGATGCCGCGGCGGTGCTCGGGCGCACCGACTACCTGGATGCGGCGCGGGCCTGCGCGGAGTTCGTCCGCGAACGGATGCGCGACGCCGGCGGCCGCCTGCTGCGCACGTTCAACGACGGGGAGGCGAAGCTGAACGCCTACCTCGAGGATCACGCCTACCTGGTCGAGGCGCTGCTGACCCTGTATCAGTCGACCTTCGAGGTGCGCTGGTTCGACGCCGCCCGCGAGACCGCCGACGCGATGATCGCCCGCTTCGCCGATCCCGAGAACGGGGGCTTTTTCACCACCTCGATCGACCACGAGCAACTGATCGCGCGTCGCAAGGACATCGACGACCATCCGATTCCGTCCGGGAATTCAGCGGCAGCGCTCGGCCTGTTGCAGCTCGCGGCGTTGACCGGGGAACAAACCTACGAGCGCCACGCGGTTTCCGTCTTCCGTCTCTTCGCTCGCGCCGCCGGTCGCCATCCGCACGCCGTCGCCCATCTGCTGCGAGCGATCGACTTTTACTTCGCCACGGTCAAGGAGGTGGCGCTGGTGGCGCCGGCGGGAGCCGACGGCTTCGATCAGCTCGCGACCACCGTCCGCTCGCGCTTCCGACCGCACCTCGTGCTCGCTGGCGGTGCCGAAGGCACCGAGCGCCCCGAGCTGATGCGCGACCGGGTCGGAGTCGAGGGGCGGACCACCGCCTACGTCTGCGAGGGCTTCGCCTGCCGCGCGCCGGTCACCGAGCCGGCCGCGCTCGCCGATGCGCTCGAGGTCTGATCCCGGATAGATTGCAGCCCATGGCCACCGACACCGACGCGAAGCCAGAGCCGAAGCGCAAGAAGGGAGCGAAGACGATCGCCAAGGAGTACTTCGCGGCGATCGGCGCTCACGACATCGACAAGATGATCTCGCTGTGGGAGCCAGGGGGCACCGGCAGCATCTACGGGATGGTCGAGCTCGAGGCTCCCGATTCCTTAGGCACCTGGTTTCGCAACCTCTTCGACGCCTTCCCCGACTTCGAGTTCGAGGTCCTCGAGATCGTCGCCGCCGGCGAGCAGGCCGCGGTCCGCTGGCGGGCGGCCGGAACCTTCACCGGGCCGGCGCAGTTCGAGGGGCTGAACCCCACCGGTGCCCGCGTCGAGCTCGAGGGGATCGACATGCTCACCGTGCGCGAGGGCAAGATCCACCAGAACCTCGCCTATACCAACGGTGCCGAGCTGGGCCGCCAGCTGGGGGCGATGCCGCCGGCCGGTTCGGTCGGTGAGAAGCTGCTGCTCGGCTCGGTCAACGCGCGCACGGCCGCGACCGAGGCGATCCGCAAGCTGCGCCAGCGCGGCTGAGACCGGCGGGCGCGCCAGTCGGCCCGCGAAAGCTCGGATCGGACCGGGGACTAGAGGATCGGCAGGAAGCGCTCGACCTCCCAGGGGGTGACCTGTACCCGATACTCCTCCCACTCCTCGCGTTTGACCTCGATGAAGCGTTTGAAGGTGTGCTCGCCGAGAACCCGGAGCACGAGCTCTGACTCGGCCGCGATCTCGATCGCCTCGCCGAGCGTCTCCGGCAGCTCCTCGATCCCGCGCTGCGCCCGCTCCTCCGGGGTCAGGTGGTAGAGGTTCTGCTCCATCGGCTCGGGCAGCTCGTAGCCCTTTTCGACCCCCTCGAGGCCGGCGTGAAGCATCCCGGCGAAGCACAGGTACGGGTTGCAGGCCGGGTCCGGGCAGCGCAGCTCGGCCCGGGTCGCCTGCTCCTTGCCGGGGTGATAAAGCGGCACCCGGATCAGCGCCGAGCGATTGCGCCGTGACCAAGCGAGGTAGACGGGCGCCTCGAAGCCGGGCACGAGGCGCTTGTAGGAGTTCACCCACTGGGCGAACAGCGGTGCGATCTCGCGCGCGTGGCGGAGCTGGCCCGCGATGAACGCCTTCGCCGTCGCCGACAGGTAGTACTGGTCGTCGGCGTCGAAGAACGCGTTGCGCCCGTCCTTCGACAGCGACTGGTGCACGTGCATCCCCGATCCGTTCTCGCCGAACAGCGGCTTCGGCATGAAGGTTGCGTGCCAGCCGTACTTCATCGCGTACTCCTTGACCACGATCCGGTAGGTCATGCAGTCGTCCGACATCGCGAGCGCGTCCTTGTAGCGCATGTCGACCTCGTGCTGAGAGGGGCCGACCTCGTGGTGGGCGTACTCGACGTGGATGCCGAGCTGCTCCAGCGCCAGGATCGTCTCCCGGCGCACGTCGGAGCCGGCGTCGAGCGTGGTCAGGTCGAAGTAGCCGCCCTCGTCTAGGATCTCGGGGCCGCCGTCGTCGGGGCGCGCGTCCTTGAAGTAGAAGTACTCGAGCTCGGGCCCGATGTTGTAGGCGTCGAAGCCGAGGTCCTCGGCGCGCTGGAGCGCGCGCCGCAGGATCCAGCGCGGATCGCCCTCGTAGGGCTCCCCGCCGGGCACCTGGACATCGCAGAACATTCGCGCGGTGGCGTTCTCCGCCGGGCGCCAGGGGAGGATCGCGAAGCTCGACGGGTCCGGCATCGCGATCATGTCGGACTCCTCGATCGGGTTGAAGCCGGTGATCGAGGATCCGTCGAAGCCCATCCCGCCTTCGAACGCGTCATCGAGCTCGGACGAGTTGATCGAGAACGACTTCAACTGCCCGAGCACGTCGGTGAACCAGAGGCGGATGAAGCGGACGTCGTTGTCCTCGACCGCCTTCTTCACGTCGTCTGCGGTCTCGGTGCGAAGCGGCTGGTCGGCCATCTCTCCTCCGGGCGGTCGGTGATTGTCGGCGAGGCGCCAACCCTAACCACGTTCCTCCCGCGCCGCATCGGCTTGACGTCTGCGATACCCTGACTTACGTCAGGTAAGTACCTGTCTAAAAGTAAAGTAAAGGCGGGCAATTGGTCGGGTCACGCGACCCGCGGGCGCGACCGACGGAGGACAGACCGATGACAGTGAAGACAGACATCAGCCGCTTTCACATCCACGACGAGCTCACCGCACCCGACGGCAGCGTCAAGATCCTCAAGGGCGTCCAGGGCGCCGGCGGATCGATCTCGAAGTTCATCGGCGTCCTCGCCGGGGCGCCGGCGGCGCTGCGCTCATACGCTCGCATGCGCCACGAGCTGCGCGGCGGCTCGCTCCCGGCGGCGACCCGCGAGCGGATCGGCCTCGCGGTCGCCGAGTTGCGCGGCGATCCGTACTCGATCGCCCAGCACGCGAGGACCGCCCGCGCGGCGGGCCTCGGCCTCGACGAGATCACCCGCGCGCGCGGGTTCGAGTCCACCGATCCGAAGGAGGCGGCGCTGCTCGCCTTCCTCGCGGCGCTCGTCGCGACGGACGGCCGGCCCGCGCAGCACCTCGCCGAGGAGGCACGCGAGCACGACTGGAGCGACGAGGAGCTGCTCGAGGCGGTCGCCCACTTGGCGATGAACGAGTTTCAGAGCCTGATCGCCAACGCCGCCGCGCTGCCCCAGGACCAGTCGGACCCGGCCGTGCTGCCGGACGCCGCCTGAGCTAGTTCGAGATCTTGGCCGTGCGGAGCTCGTCGGTGTACTCGAACTTGAGCGCCTCCGCCGCCGCCTGGGTCAGGTCCCACTTGGCTCCGTTTGCAAACGGACCGCGATCGATGACCTTGGTGCGGACGTAGCGGCCCTTGTAGCGGAGCACGACCTTCGACCCGCAGGGAAGCTTTCGGTGCGCGACGCCCATCGTCTGGTGGGTGAGCCGCTGGCCGCAGGCGGTGCGGTTGCCGAAGAACCCGGGGCCGTACCAGGTCGCAAGCTGGCGCGGCATGCTGCGCACCAAAGCCGAGCTCGTCTCGCCGTCGACGATCCCGTCGGAGCCGAGCGCCGCCTCGCGCTGGAAGGCGCGGACCGCTTCCGCGGTCGAGCCCTCGAAGTGGTCGGCGAGCGGGGCTCGCAGGTGCTTCTTGGACTTGAGGATCCAGTTCAGCGTTTCGACGTCGTTGCCGCAGTCGCCCTCGCGCAGGGTCCGGCGGCCGAACTCCGTCGCGGCGCAGCCGGGAGCGACCGGCTCTGCCTGTCCGCCACCGCCGTCGCCACCGCCCCCGATGCCGCCGGAGGAGCCGGCCCGGGCGCTCGCGACGCCGGCGACCATCGCGACCACCGCCAGCCCGACCGCCCAGAGGGCGACCCGATCGGGCCGCTCGGCGAGGGTCGGGCGCCGGCTGTCGTTTCGGTTGTGCGTTTCCGCGGCGCGGCGGATGCGAAGCTCGTCCATCGCTCTTTCGATCGCTTGCGGGGTTAGCTGACGGGCTCGCGCCGAAAGAGATGGCGCTACGCGGGCTGAGGCCGGCGATTCGCCCCGATAAAGGGAGCCCCCTTGAGGTGGGTCCCCCGCTCCCCGCTGTATGTGGCGGGAATTCAGCGAGCGGCAGACTAGCAGACCATGAGACGGAAATTTGCCCCTGATGAGCGAAGCGTGAGCGACCAGGGAACTCACCGGGATCGTCCTCATCGGGATCCGGATCGGGGTCTTCGGCTGTTTGCCTAGCTTCATCGCCAACGTCCGCCGTTGGGGCCCGCGGCTGCGGCCCTGGGATCCCGAGAACTAGAAGAGGCCCCGTCGCCGGGGCCCCTTCCGTAGCTGGCCTGTAAGCCGGATTCTGTCGGGTGCAGCCATCCTTCTCGCCGGGCCTAGGCTCCGGCGGGGCTTTCGCCCCGCAGCCCACCTGGATCTCCCCGGGCCGGGTCGTCGATCCTGCTTGGCCTTGCACCGGGCGGGGTTTGCCTGGCCGCCGCGTCACCGCAGCGCCGGTGCGCTCTTACCGCACCCTTTCACCTTTGCCTGTGCGCGCCTCACGTGTTGGCGCGCCATCGGCCGTGTGTTTCTGTGGCACTTTCCCGCGGGTTTCCCCGGGTGGGCGTTACCCACCGCCCGCGCCCTGTGGTGTCCGGACTTTCCTCGAGGGGTTTTCACCTCCCCCGCGACTGCATAGCCAGCGGTCTCAATTCTAGAGCGCTTGAACCCAACGATCCAGGAAAGGCTCGGAGATCCGGTAGGAACCATCCGGCTCCTTGACCACGAGCTCGCGCTCGACCAGCGCCCGCAGCGCCGCTTGGATCGCGCTCACCGGCGGCAACGCGTGGCGAGTCCGATAGGCATTCGTCATCGGGCGCCCGGGCTCGCGGGCGAGCGCTTCGAGGATCAGCTTCTGGACCGCCGACGCAGCGTCCCAGCGAAGCTGGAAGTGGGCGTGCTCGGATCGAAGGACGGCTGCCAGGGCGAGCGCCAGCTCGGCGGTCGTCGCGGTGCCGTCGAAGGGAGTCTGCTCCCAGAGGAAGTAGCAGAGCTCCTGGGTCGCGTAGGGATGTCCCATCGTCCTCTCCAACAACTCGTCGACGACGTTGCCCTCGACCGTCTTCCTCGTCCGGCGGAAATGCCGGACGATGAAGCCGCGAAATAGCTCCGGGGCGATCACCCCGAGCTCGACCTTCTTCGCGCTTCGCCAGAACGGCTCGTTCTCGTCGTTGAACAGCCGCTCCATCAAATGGCGCCTGCTTCCCAGATAGACGCGGGCGACCTCGGGCTGCTGCTCGAAGATCGTTCGCATCAGCTTCGGCAGGGCGGGATCAATCATCTCGATCTCCTGGAACTCATCCAGGATCAGGGCAACGCGGTTGCCGGGCGCGCCGCCGAGCTCCGCCGGCAGCTCGAGCAGGCGCTCGAGGGTGGCGTCGATGTCGGGCGGCGAGTGATCGACTCCGAACGAGAAGCTGTAGGCGCCTTGCTCGGGATCCACGGTGATCGTCGGGGAGATCCGCAGGCCGCGAAACGGAGTCAGCGCCCGCTCCTTGGCGCGCGCCAGCGGCGAGGCGATGCTCTCGTAAACGGCGGCGGCCAGCTTCTCCGCCAGCTTCTCCTTGGTCGGCGTGGTCATCAGGTTCACATAGGCGACGAGCACGCCCTCCGCCAGAAGCTGCTGCATCGCTCGCCACACCAGCGACGACTTGCCGTACCGCCGCGGGGCGAAGACGACGACGTCCTGGCCGTTGAGGACGTCGAATTTGAGCTCCTGCACCTCGGCCTCCCGATCGGCGAACGAGTCGTCGAGAGCCAGAGCGCCGTACCGAAACGGATTCTGCGGTGCAGCAGCTATGCGTCGCGCCATAACGGCGGCCAGTATATCAATTGCTATTGAGAGCTACACAACGTGAGCTATGTAACTCAACATTATGTTGCTAACCATAGCCAGGCCGGCACCCGCAGCGGTTGCGCGGAACCGCTTGGTGTCAGCTGAGCTCCGAACCGCAGGTCCCGCACGCCGAATCGGGCTCGATTCGCCCCCCGCAGACGGGGCACCCGGCGTGACCGTCCGTGACGAGGCCCTCCCAGGTGCCGAGGATCAGGTCCTCGAGCGAGATCTCGCCGGGTCGGAACAGTCTCGGCGCCGAGCGCGCCGCCGCGGGCGGATCGGTGACGAGAGCCGTGCGATCGGGTTCTGTCGCTACCGCACCCACGTCAAACCTTCCTGAAGACTCCGACCACCCTGCCGAGCAGATGGGCGTCGTTGGTGCGGATCGGCTTGTAGGCCTTGTTTGCCGGCTCGAGCCGGATCCGCTGCTTTTCCTTGAAGAAGCGCTTCACGGTCGCCTCGTCCTCGATCAGCGCGACGACGATCTCGCCATTGTCGGCGATCTCGGCCGGCCTGACGATCACGTAGTCACCCTCGAGAATGCCGGCGTCCTTCATCGAGTCCCCCTTGACCTGGAGGATGTAGTCGCCGGTCTCGCCGCCGATCACCTCCGGCACCTCGAGGTACTCCTCGATTCGCTCGTCGGCGAGCACCGGCTCGCCCGCCGCGACCTCGCCGACCAGCGGCAGGCCCGGGCTGCGCATCGCCTTCTTCGCCTTGTCGACGAGCAGCTCGATTGCGCGTGGCTTGGTCGGATCGCGGCGCAAGAGCCCGATCTTCTCCAGGTTGGCGAGGTGCGCGTGCACCGTGGAGGACGAATGCAGGCCAACAGCCTTGCCGATCTCGCGCACCGTCGGCGGATAGCCGTATTTGGCCGCGTACTTGCGGATGAAGTCGAAGATCTCCTTCTGCCGCTTGGTCAGGTCCACTGCTCGCTCGCTCCTTGGCTCGAATTACCGGCGACACCCTCTCGACCAGAACACATGTTCGGATACTAGAGACCCCTGCGGACGGATGCAAGCGCATCGCCGACGGCTGCGAGCGAGACGCCGAGTCCGTCTAGAATCGCCTTCCCCTCGAGCGGCTGTGGCGGAACTGGTAGACGCGCAAGGTTGAGGGCCTTGTGGCCCGCAAGGGCCGTGGAGGTTCGACTCCTCTCAGCCGCACTCGGAAGCCCCCGCTATCCGCGTCAATCCGGGGTCTTCGTCGTTTGTAGCCCCCGATCTCGAGGTGCGCGCCGGCACCGAATTGGCACCAACCTCGCGACCAGTCGGGGACCCATCTACCGGGCTACAACCAAAACGGAGGGCTGGAGCTAATGACTCCCGAGCGACGAGGGGTGCCAGGGGACCTCGATTCGCATCGCTGCGATGAGATGACCGCACTACTCCGACAGCCCGGCGGCTTCGAGGGCTGCGGCCTCTGTGTCGAAGGGCCGCAGTCGCTTCAGCTTCCCGGCCGCGATCTCGAACACATAGAAGATCGTGCGATCCACCTCTATCCCGCTGGCGCTCCCCCGGCCGACGAACCGGGTGCGGACAACCACGAAGTCCTCGCGGGCATCGACCACCTCCTCGAGGGTTACGGTGAGTTTCGCCCAGCCGCTCCGAAAAGCCGCCCACAGCCGCCGGACCTCGTCATGGCCGTGGTAGACCGCCTTGTCCAAGGGCAGATCGGGAAGCCGGAACGAGACGTGCCACTCGACGTCCGGCTGCATATCCTCAACGCCCGCGTCGAAGTCGCCGCGGCTGAAGGCATCGAGGCCGCGATGGACCAGCGTGACGTTCTCCTCCGCTGGCATCGCCTACTCCGACAGCCCGGCGGCTTCGCGGGCCTGCGAGGCATCCGGATAGCCGATCTGCCGCACCACCTTCCCACCACCAACCGTGTACAGGTCGGCGGAGCGCATCGTCACGGAGGCGCCGCTGCCCTTACCCGTGCCGCTGATCCGCATGACCACGATTGTCGCGTCGCCCGCGTCGATGAACTCGAGAGGCTGGGCGTCGAAGTGGTCCCACGATCCGACCCAGCGAACGTAGAACTCGCGCATCCCATGGCGGCCGTGGTAGATGCCGCCGTCCGGCATCCGGCTCTGGTCAAGCTCGACCGCCTCGTCGTATTCGTTCAGGGCAGCGCTCCAGTCCCCGGCGCAGAACGCCCTAACGATCCGTTGCACGACCGCAACGTTCTCCTGCGACATCGCCTACTCCGAGCCCCGGCGGTTTTGAAAGCCTCCTTGTACTAGACGCTCAAGCTCGTCAGCGCACGAGGTCGAACTCGTTGACCGTCTTCGTTCCCAACCTGTTCTTGTTATGGAACAGGATCTTGCCAGCGACTCCATTGAAGTCGCCGGAGCCTCCGACGATGACGAGCCTGTTGTCACCGCGCTCGATGTCGCCCCGGTACTTGAGATCGCCGCGGCCACCGACCTCACCGTTTAGGTGAAAGACCCCGTGAACATGCCCCACGTTATCCCCGATCTTGGCCCGACCGCGATCACGACCGACACGGTCGTCGTGATTGTGCCGACCGAAGAGCTTTCCCTTGTACCGGAAACCGTCCGGCGTCTCGTGGAAGACGGCCTTTTCGAAAACCCTGAAGTGGGGATCGAACGGGAGCGGAGCGGAGGCGTGGCGATCGAACGAGGCGGAGGCTGGAATGGCAACGAGGGTCAACCCGAGCGCCCCAACCGTGATGAGCTTGCGCATGGACTCCCCCTTCGGAGGACAGGGGCTAGGTAGACCGACCGTAGTTCGTCAGCGGCCTGGCGTCAAGCCGCCGCACGAGATCCTCGTGAGGGACTCGCGCAGCGCAGAAATGAGCAACCTCCATCTACAGGTACGCGATTCGACCGCATCGGCGCCGACTGGCGCAATCACCTGACGCAAACGCGGTCGGGGCGGGCCCCGCTACGCGCTCGGCGGCGGGTCCCCGCGCTGTTCAGGCCTGGAACGGGGCCGTCATCCCTTCGCTTCATCGTTTGGGGGCGGGCGTGGCGGGCAGACGAGGGGTGCCGTCTCCTTTGGGCACCCCCTTCCTTTGGAGACGGTGTTGGAGCGGCCCGCCGGCAGGAGGCGGGTCGCTTCTTCTTCGTAGTGGGCGCAGACCATTCCGCCGGGAGGTCCGAATTCGTGCTCGACCTCCTGTGCCGTCCCGCATCGTGATCAACCACGCGCTTCGAGCTGAACTTCGATGCCGTCGCGTCCTCGCAGGTACGCGACGTTCTCTGCGATCAAGGCGCAGACCTCGCTCACGCTCCACCAGAAGCAGGAAGCCCTCGAAGCCGCCGGGGGCTGGGGGGTAGGCGATGTCGCAGGAGAACGTCCGCGGAAGGTCCCGCGCCGTTTCGACCGGTTTGCTGGCGGTCGCAGAGCCGTCTGTCGCCACAGCGATTGTGGAAATCACGATGCGCGGACCGATACCGTGCGCGCCATGTCGCTGCAGAACGTCGAGATGGTCCGGTACGTCTACGAGTCGGGGCTGATCGATCGAGATCCTGAGGAGTTGCTGAAACTCGCGACTCCCGACGTTGAGTACATCAATCCTCCCTACGCGGTCGAACCGGGTGTGCGCCGCGGACTCGGCCCCGTCGCGCAGGCCATGCGCCGCTTCGCCGAAGTCTGGGAGGAATCCCGCCATGAGCTTCGGGAGCTGTACGACTGCGGTGACATGGTTGTCGCAGCCGTCAGCTGGCACATCCGCAGCCGGGGAAGCGAGAGGGAGCTCGTCAACCAAGAGGCGCACACCTGGACCCTGCACGAAGGCAGAATCGTTCGCTTCGAGTGGGGGCAGGATCTCGAACACGCGCTCGAGGCCGCGGGCGTCGCGGATTAGACCGCCGCCTGTCGGTCCGCGAGAACAGGCCGACGTGAGACGAAGCCGCTAGGCCGTGTCGTCACGGTGCCAGCAGAAGACTTCGACCCGAATCCCGTCAGGATCGAAGACGAAGAACGCGTAGTAGTCCTCAACGTCGCGGTCCTCTTCGGGAGGGAAGTGGATGTTTGCTTCCCGCGCGAGACAGCGCGAGTACGCGGCGTCGACCTCATCCCGCTCGTCGACCTCGAACGCAAGGTGCTCGATTCCCACGGAGTAGTAGCGGTGCTCACCGTCGTCGGCCGGTCTTATCCCAAACATCGTCCCCGTCGTCGGGTCTGTCAGATACACGACTTCCTCGGTTCCTCGGTAGGTCGGGTACCGGACCTCCTCTGCCCAACCGAGAGGCCCGAGGAGGGCGAGGTAGAACGCGAGCGATCGCTCGACATCGGCGACCGCGAGATCAACGTGGTGGATGCCCTTTGCCGGCACGGTTCCTCCCAGGGGTAGCGTTCGTCGGACCCTATAGCCGGGCCGCGCGCCCTGCGAGGCGCTGAGTGCCGCAGTGGACGAGACGCAGTCGTCTGGTGGCCACGTGAGCTGGGATCGGTCGATCACTCCCCCAGAAACTCGCGGCGCTCGGCGGCGGTCAGCCCGCGCGTGACCTGGGCGCGGGCGGCGCTCCGCAACTCGTCGAGCGGGCCGCAGACCGCGCAGTCGTAGATGCGGGCGGTGTCATGGATGGCGCCGATCGCCGGTTGACGCCGGGTGGGATCGACGCCGAGCCCCGCGGTCACGATTCGCCGCCCGGCCGGGTCGAACCCGGCGTCGGTGATCGGATGCCCGTCGCCGAGGAGGACGAGCAGCGGCTCGCCCGTCGCGGCGTCCCAAACCCGCGCCGTGCCGTCGAGACTCGCGGTGACGATGCTGCGACCGTCCGGGCTGAAGCGGGCGGCGAACAGCAGGTCGCGGTGGCCGTTGAGCACGGTCAGCGCCCGGCCGCTGTCCGCGTCCCAGATCCGCGCGCTGTTGTCCCCCGACGCGGTCACGATTCGGTCGCCGTCGGGGCCGAAGGCCGCGGCGATGACGATGTTCGAGTGACCCCGCAGGACTCGGAGCTGCTCGCCGGTCGCCGCATCCCAGATCCGCGCGGTGCGATCCCGGCCGCCGGCGGTCACCACCAGCGTCCCGTCCGGGCTGAAGCCGGCGCTGCGAACGTCCGCCCTGTGACCCTCGAGAGTCCGCGAGCGCCCGGTGTCCACCTCCCACAACCTCGCGGTGCCGTCGTCGCTCGCCGTGACGACGGAGGCGCCGTCGGGGCTGAAGGCGACCGAGTTGAGCTTCGCCTGG
>JAJNAZ010000001.1 GCA_021155855.1 Solirubrobacterales bacterium | reverse complement strand
CAGACCCGTTAGTCCGCCGGCGAGGGTTCCTCGCCGAGCTCAACGACGTGCTCGTGCTCGCCGCTCTGCTCAGCCTCGCCGGAGCCCGCACCCCTGAGCCGCAGCCGGTGGAGGCAGACATAGTCGCCGACCCGCGTCTCGACCGACCACCCCCGGCCGGCCCGCTCGAGGAACGCGCCGGCCGCCGGCCGGCCGGGATCGGCGAGCCAGGCCTCCTCCGCGAGGCGCGGCAAGAGCGAGAGCAGCGGCCGAACGCTGGCGCGCTCGTAGAGAACGTCGGCGGCGAGCACGAGGTCGAAGGGCGCTCGGCCGACGAGCGCGTCGGGCTGCGCCCAGTCGACCGTCGCCGTCTCGATTTGCACCTCGTTCAGGCACGCGTTGCGCCGGACGAGCGCGAGCGCGTCGGCGCACGAGTCCGTGGCCAGCACCGCGGCGCCGGCCCGTGACGCGGCGATGCTCGGAACCGCGAGCCCGCAGCCGAGCTCGACCACGCGCAGACCGCCGAGCTCCGAGCCGTCGAGTTCGCGCGCCAGCGCCACGCCGCTGCGCCAGAGGACGGACCAGTAGGGCGCGATTGGCGCCCATTCGACGGCGCCCGCGTCCGGCAGCTCGGCGGACTCCTGCGGTTGCAGGAGGCGAAGCCCGCCGCTGGGCAGCGCGATCGACCTCGTGACCAGCTCCTCGAGCACCGATGCCGGAGCCTAGAACGCGACCCCCTCGTCGCCGAACGTCCCGGACCAGCCGCTACGGGGGTGCTCCGAACGCTCGCCTTGGGCCCCGCAGCGGCGATCGCGTCCGTTCTCGGCGACCGCTGCAGCGCCGAGGTCCGACCGGTGTTAGCTTCCCGGTAGGAACGATCGCGATGCAGGGACGCGCGGCAACTGAGCGCGAGGTCGGCCGGCCGGGTGGCGCGGTGCGCTGCGCGGTGCCCGTGCTGGCGGCGATCGCCGCAGCTCTCGTCCTCGCCGGGCCCGCCAGCGCGGCCGAGAAGCTGAAGCCGGCGAGCTATCGGGGCATGACCACCTACAGCTGCCGCACGGATCCGATCCCGATCTCTCCGGGCCAGAACACGAACCTGTTCGCGACGACCAAGACCTGCCCGAACGCGGAGAAGGTGAGCGGCCCGGGCGACGCGAGCGTGTTCGCACCGGGCTCGACCTCCGAGGGCTTCATCACCCGCTTCAAGCCCAGCATGGTCGAGATCAAACCCAAGGGCAAGCTGGTCACGCCGAGCGTCTGGGATTTGCACCTGCATCACGTCGTCTGGGTGTCGCCGAATGGCGGCCCGACCGTCGCCTCGGGCGAGGAGAAGACGACCATCATGCTGCCCCAGGGCTACGGGAACAAGGTCCGCGGCGACGCGACCTGGGGGCTCAACTACATGATCCACAGCCTGAACGCATCCGGCGGCCGGCAGGTCTACGTCACCTGGAAGATCGACTGGGTTCCGGAGACCAGCCCGGCGCGGACCGACATCAACCCGGTGAGGGTCAGGTGGTTCGACGTCGCGGGCCGCCCGCAGCTCTATCCGGTCTTCGACGCAGAGCGCGGCTTCGACGTCGACGGCGACGGCAAGTATGTGTTCCCGGACGAGGTGCCGACCGAC
Organism: Solirubrobacterales bacterium; assembly: GCA_021155855.1. Lineage (GTDB taxonomy): Bacteria > Actinomycetota > Thermoleophilia > Solirubrobacterales > 70-9 > WHSW01. The sequence continues at coordinate 329,773 of JAJNAZ010000001.1, read as the reverse complement.
CCGGGGGCGCCCGGTTACGAGGAGCGCAGGAAGATCAGTCCGGCCCATAGCTGGACCGTCCCGGACGGCGGCGTGAACCTGGTCTCCGGCGCCGGGCATCTGCACCCGGGAGGGCTACACGTGGACCTGCAGGTGGCCCGCGACGGTCCGGACGCCGGTGAGATCGACGGCGACGATCCGGGCGAGGTGAGACAGCTGTTCCGCTCGGATGCCCGCTACTACGAGCCCGCCGGGGCGGTGAGCTGGGACGTGAGCATGGAGGCGACGAGGCCGGACTGGCGGATCAGCCTCAAGGGCGGCGACACGGTCTCGATCAACACCACCTACAACGTCAAGCGAGCATCGTGGTACGAGTCGATGGGCATCATGCCGCTCGCCGTCAGCACCGTGCACGACCCGGCGGCGAGGGATCCGTTCGACGATGCCGCCGCGGTGCAGGCGATGTACGACGCCGGCGGCATCCTCACCCACGGGCGGCTGCCCGAGAACGTCGACAAGAAGGCGCGAAGGAACCTCAAGCTCCCCGATCCGCGCGAGCTTCGCAGCAAGGGCCGCCGCGTCCCGGGATCGGGAATCGAGATCGAAAACTTCAACTACTCGGTCGGCGGCTTCTCGGCGTTCCGCGACTTTCCCGCCCGGCTGATGCGCCCGCCGGCGATCAAGCCGGGGCAGAGCGTCCTGTTCACGAACCTCGACGCGCTCTCGGTGATGCCCGACAACGAGCAGGTGTGGCACAGCATCACCTCCTGCAAGGCCCCCTGCAACCGCGGTTCGGGGATCGGCTACCCGCTCGCCCGCGGGCCGATCAAGTTCGACTCGGGTCAGCTCGGCTTCGGCACCGGCACCAGCTCCGAGGTGACGACCGGCTCGAACACCTACACGACGCCGCCGCTGACGAAGCGCGGCAAGACCTACACCTACTTCTGCCGCATCCACCCGTTCATGCGCGGTTCGATCCGGGTGAAGGGGGAGCGGTCGAAGAGGCCCAGTGGCCCGGCGGCGAGACTCGCCGGGCTCGACTGAGGCTCACCCTCGTATGGCCCTTAACGGGCCCTGAGCGCGGCTCGCTGCGAGGCGCGTGGGCACACCGCCGGGCTCGTCGCGATCGACCCGCAGACAGGGCTTGACTTCAAGCCCACTTGAGGGTCGATCATGAGGTCACCTGTCGAGATCCCAGGAGGCACGACGATGACCACGACCGAGACGGAGCCGGCGATCCACGGCCTTTACGCCACCACCCCGGAGGCGCTGCCGTTCGCACCCGAGCTGACGATCCGCGCCTTCCTGCTCGAGCGCCCGGCGGGCAACCTGCTCCTCTACAGCACCGGCGGCCTCGAGGGCGACCTCGACGCACTGCGCTCGCGCGGTGGCGTCAGCCGCCAATACCTCAACCACTGGCACGAGGCGATCTTCGGGCTCGCGCCCGCGTCGCTGTCGGCGCGCCTGATCCATCACCGCGCGGAGGCCCCGCATGTCGAGAGGCGTGGCGGCCGAGGTAGGACCTTCACCCGCCGCCATCACCTCGACTCGGACTTCGAGGTGATCCCGACGCCCGGTCACACCGCCGGGGCGACCGCGTATCGGTGGAACGCCGGCGACCATCGGATGCTGTTCACGGGCGACACGATCTTCCTCCGCGACGGCGAGTGGGTCGCGGCGGTGGTCCATGGCAGCGACCGGGAACGCTACGTCGCGAGCCTCGAGCTGATTCGCGAGCTCGACTTCGACCTACTGGTGCCGTGGGCGGCGAGCGGCGGGGGACCGTACGCGGCGGCCGTGGACCCGGCCGAGCGGCGGGCGCGCATCGATCCGATCATCGTCCGGCTGCGGGGCGGCGGCGACCACTGAAGAGAGGCGGCGCATCTGCTCGACCATTACCGGCAGGCTATCCCGGCCGCGGATCGCCGATCCAGTAGCGAGGCCCGGCCCCGCGGCGGGCGACGCGGTCGCCCGGGTTGGCGAGCTGGCAGCGGTCCAGGGAGAGGCAGCCGCATCCGATGCACTCCGTGAGCCCGGCCTTGAGGCGCTCGAGCTCGGCGATCCGCTGATCGATCCGCGAGGTCCACCCGCTGGAGAGCCTCGACCAGTCACGACGGGTCGGCGCGCGGTCTCCGGGCAGCTTGGCGAGCTCGGCGCCGATCTCCTCCAGGGTCAGGCCGATGCGCTGGGCGAAGACGATGAAGGCGATCCGGCGCAGCACCGGGCGCGGATAGCGGCGATGGCCCGAGCCGGCGCGCTCGGAGGCGATCAGCCCCCGCTGCTCGTAGAAGCGCAGGGCCGAGGCGGCGACGCCGCTGCGCCGCGAGACCTCGCCGATCGTCAGCACGTCGGCCATCTCGGAGGAGGAAAGCAGAGTCGAGGCTTGACTTCAAGTTCACTTGACCTTATACCCTGAAAGGAGGGCGATTCCGACCAACCCGCAAAGAGGAGGATCCGATGGCCGAGACGGAGACGAGGACGGCGAGCGAGCGGATAACCGACGAGGTCACCTCCTGGCCCGGGGTCGAGGCCGGCCCGGGCAGCCGCGGCGAGTTCGCGTTCACGCTCGGCCGCCGCCAGATCGGGCACCTGCACGGCGACCACGCGCTTCACACCAGCTTCCCCAAGGACCTCTGGGGCGAGCTGATCGAGCAGGGCCGGATCGAGCCACACCCGGTGTTCCCGGACAAGGCCGGCCCCGCCGCCCGCCGGATCGAGACCGAGGCCGACGTCGGCGACGCGATCGAGCTGCTGCGGCTCAACTACGACCGGGTCGTCGCCCGCCACGGCTTGCCGGCGTAGCGAGCTCTTCGCATCGAGCTCCCCGGCGGGCAAGTCGCTACTGGAGTGGTGCGGTAGACGAGGCTCGGCCCGACTCTGGGTGGGCCTCGGCCGGGTCGGGCCCGGCGGCGGCGACGGCCTCGGCCCCGAGCGCCTCGACCGGGACCGGCTCGTCACGGAAGTCGGCCGGCGCTTTCTGACGGCGCGCCCGGGCGATGAACGGGAGCGACACCGCGGAGATCGCGCTCGAGAGCAGATAGGTGGAGGGATAGCCCCAGACGTCGGCGGCGCGGCCGAGCAGCGGCTGGGCGACGACGCCGCCGCTCGAGCTCATCAGCGAGTCGAAGGAGAGGATCGTCGCGCGCTGCGCCGACGGGATCAGGCCGTTGATGTAGGCCTGGCGAATCGGCAACGAGGCGGCGAACAGCAATCCCCACACGGTGATCAGCGCGATGACCGCGGCGAAACTCTCGATCAGCCCGATCGCCAGCAGGCTGAGCACGCTCACCGCCTCGGCCGCGAGCAGCGCCGAGGTGCGACGCAGGAACAGCTTGCGGATCTGCGGCGTCGCCAGCCCGCCGAGGATCTGAGCCCCGGCGACGATCGCCGCCACCAGGCCCGCGATCCCGTAGGCGCCGCTGTCGCCGTAGAGCTCGAGCAGGTACGGCTGCAGCGCGTAGAACACGTAGATGCCGACGCCGCCGGTGAACGGGGCGGCGAGCATCAGGTACTTGACCGCCGGCACGCGCCAGCCGTACTCGATCGAGTTCGCCGCGATTTCCTTGATCTCGGCCCACGGGCGCCCGCCCGTCTTCGGGGTGAAGCCGATGTCGCGCATGAGCGCAAACGCGACCACGAACATCGCCGCGAGGACCGCGGCCCGAACCACGAACGGCACCCCGAGGCTGCTGACCTGGGCCAGGTAGCCCCCGGCGACCGAGCCCGCCAGCATGCCGGTCCCCTCGATGATCTGCCCCTTGGCGAGCACCGACTCCAGCGGCCCCTGGAACCCGGTCGCGTCGAGCGCGTCGACGAGCCAGGCCTCGACCGCCCCCGAGAAGAAGGTGAAGCCGAGGCCGAGCCCCAGGGAGACCACCGCCCAGCTCCAGAACGGCCCCTCGATCTCCCACAGCAGGACGTAGAGCGCGGTGGTCGCCGCCAGCGTGATCGTGCCCATCAGAAACGAGACCCGGCGCCCCCACTTGTCGGCGACGATTCCGGTGGGGACCTCGAACAGCACCATCCCGGCGGTGAAGAAGGCGTTTGCCGCGAACGCCTCGAGGTTCGACAGCCCGGCGTCGAGCAGGAAGATCGTGTTGATGCCCCAGATCAGCGACGCCGCCAGCGTGTTCCCCATCAGGAGCACGTAGTAGGTGCGCTTGATCGTCGTCGGGGTGTACGTCGTCATGCTCGACCGTTACGACCCGTGGGCGGCCGGCGATTCATCGGCGGCCGCGGCCGGTCACGCCGCGTCAAGCCGCTGAGCGAGCCCGAAGCGGTCGAAGAGCGCCGCATCGCCCCAGCCGTCGATCTCGGCGATCCTGGTGCCGCGCAGGGTGAGCACCTGCAGCGCCAGCGGCTCGAAGCCGCCGTCCGCGGGGTCCCAGGAGTAGGCGCCGAAGGCGGGCTGACCGGCGGCGCTCGCCGCCACCAGCCGGACGCGGCGGTCGCCGGTGATGAAGCGGTTGAGCTCCGGGTCCCATTGGCCGCGGAAGGCGAAGCTGGTGAGGAAGCCCGCGACCGCGGCGCGGCCCCGGTACCAGGTCGGCATCGGCGGCATCGTCAACACCGCGTCCTCGGTCAGCATGTCGACGATCGCCTCCACGTTCCCGGCCTCCCAGGCGTTCGCGTACGCCTCGACGATCTCGGTCAGCCGCTCGTCGCCGAGTTGCCGCAGGTTCGCCTGCTGGCTCTCCGCCGGCAGCCGGTCGTCGACCGCGGCGCGGGCGCGCTGCAGGGCGCTGTTCACCGATGCGACGGTGGTGTCGAGCATTTCGGCCACCTCCCGGGCCGAGAAGCCGAGCACCTCGCGCTGTATCAGCACCGCGCGCTGGCGCGCCGGCAGATGTTGAAGCGCGGCGATGAAGGCGAGCTCGATGCTCTCGCGCTGCTCGTAGCGGGCGTCGGGATCGGCGCGCCCGTCGCCGACCTCGAGCGTCTCGTCCGGATAGGGCTCGATCCACACCGACTCGACCAGCGGCTTGCCGGGGGCGGCGTGAGGATCGGCGGGCGGATCGTAGTCGACCGGGACGATTCGCTTCGGCCGCCGGGCGATCTCGTCGAGGCAGACGTTGGTCGCGATCCGGTACAGCCACGCCCTTAGCGAGCTGCGCGCGGCAAAGCTCGAGAGGCCGCGCCACGCACGCAGAAGCGCCTCCTGCAGCGCGTCCTCGGCGTCCTGGAGCGAGGCGAGCATGCGATAGCAATGCGCGTGCAGCTCGCCGCGCAGGGGATCGACGAGCTTCGCGAACGCGCCCTCGTCGCCCTCGCGGGCGGCCGCGATCAGCTCCGCCTCCGCTGAGGCGGCTGCGCTCGTGCGATCCGCGGCCATCTCGCTCATCGCCTCGCCGGTCAGCCGGCCCCGACGAGCTCGTCGGCGAGCGGGCTGCGGCAGTAGAGCACCTGGCGGCCGCTGCGACTCGACGAGACCAGGCCCGAGTCGCGAAGCGCGGTCAGATGCTGGGAGACGCCACCCGGCGTCATCCCGAGACGGGCGGCGAGATCGGTCGTCGACCGGGGCGCGTCGAGGTCGCCGAGCAGGGTGGCGCGGCTGCGGCCGAGGACCTTGGCGAGCGCGTCCGGGGGCGCGGGGGCCGATTCCCACAGCAGCCCCACGCCGCGCGCCGGATAGACCACGGTCGGCTGCCACGGCGACTCGGTCATCGTCGACGGCTTCTGGCAGGAGAACGCGGAGGGCACCAGCACCAGCCCGCGGCCGGCGAGCTCGACCCGCTCCGCACAGTCCATCGTCACCTCGACCCCGTCGTCGGCCCAGCGGACGCGGGGGTGCAGATCCGAGAACAGGAGCGTGACCCCGCCCTCGGTGAGCCGGCGCGAGCGGTAGGCCAGGTCCGCTTCGAGCAGCGAGCGAACCCTGGGCCAGTCGGGTTCCAGCCCCAGTCGCCAGAACTCGCTCAGGACCTCGACGAGCGACGCGATGGCCGCGGAAGGCTGCTCGAGAAACGGGAGCACGTTGCCGCGGGGATTGCCGGTCTCGATCAGGATCTGGGCGTCGTTGCGGATTTGCGAGCTCGGGGTGGAGCGCACCAGCTCGAGCTCGTCGTCGAAGTCGGCGAGGGGGGTCGATGGGGGCGGGGTGAGGAAGTCGGCGATGTACCCGCGACGCGGCAGGAGCGCGTAGGCGAGCGAGAGGTCGAGCCCCTTGATCGCGCCTCGGATCCGCTTCACCCAAGGCAGATGAAGCGAGATCAGGCTCGGGTTGCGAAGCGCCCGAATCGCCGCCGCGGTCTCCCACATCGGGGAAATCGCAAACCGCGTTCGCGCCAGATCCTCGATTCCGAAGTCGTAGCGGACCATTTAGGGGAGTCTAAATGGATCGACGGATCGCCGAGCGGGCGAAAAGCTCCTGTGGTGGATCTAACGGACCCTAAAAGGAAGGCCATGTATCCCTCCGCATTCGCCCACCTGCACAACTCATACGCCCCTCCGACCAGCGATGTTCCGGTGGCGCGCAAGCCGCGGCGGTGGTGGTCGCGCCGGCGGATGCGCTCCGGTCTGCTGGGCCACCCCTCGATACGGGCGACGCCTCGCGAACCGGCTGAGGGTCGGCCCGGCGCCGGGCCGCGGCGCCCGCCCGGCCCGATCTGTGCTGAGCTCCCGAGGCTTCGGATCGCTGCGGTCGCGGGCGCGGCTCGAGCGACGGCGGCACGATCAGGTCGTGAGCTGGTCGAGCGCCTCGGCCGGAACCCGTGCCTGAGCCAGATCCACGCGCCGTCCGGTGAACGGGACGCCCTCGGCTTCGAGCAGGCGGCGCTGGTGGGAGCCCTTGGCCAGCGACCCGTCGGCGCGCACCACCCGCTGCCAGGGGATGCCCGGATCGTCGCAGCGTGAGAGGACCTGGCCGGCGAGGCGCGGTGCGTTCGGGCACAGGTCGCCGTAGGTGGTGACGAAGCCGGCCGGGACGGCGCCGATGCGCCGCAAGATCCGCTTGGCTTGCTCCAGGTCGGCCATCGAACTCCAGCGACGAGTGTTCCAGCTCCCGCCGATCCCGGGCCGGGAGCGAGGGCGACTCTCGGATCGCACAGCGAGTCGGTTGCCGTATGGTATTGTTAACCATATGGTTAATGATCCGTTCAAGGCGCTCTCGCACCCGATCCGCCGGGGCATAGTCGAGCAACTCGCAGCCGGCCCGGCGCCCGTCGGAGAGGCCACGGCCGGCTTCGGGGTGTCGAAGCCCGCGATCTCCAAGCATCTGAAGGTGCTCGAGGAGACCGGCGTGGTGACCCGCGTGGTCGAGGGCCGGACGCACTGGGTCTCGCTCGAGCCCGAGGTGCTCGGCGAGGCGGCCGACTGGATGGAGCGGCAGCGCGCCCTCTGGGGGCGCCTGTTCGACGTCGTCGATGAGTATTTGAAGGAGGAAGGACCGAAATGAACACACCGCCGATCGTGTCAGCGCAGAAGTGGGAGTCCGCGCGCGAGGAACTGCTGGTCAAGGAGAAGGAGCTGACCCACGCCCGCGATGGGCTCGCCGCCGAGCGCCGCCGGATGCCGAGGATGGCCGTCGAGAAGGACTACCGCTTCGAGGGCCCGGAGGGACCGGCCGACCTCGCTGACCTGTTCGAGGGCCGTCGCCAGCTGATCGTCTACCGCTTCTTCTTCGAGCCCGGCGTCGCCGGCTGGCCCGAGCGAGGGTGCGGCGGCTGCTCGTTCCTCGCCGATCAGGTCGCCCATCTCGCCCACCTGAATGCGCGCGACACGACGCTCGCGTTCGTCTCGCGCGCCCCGCAGGCCGACATCGAGCGCTGGAAGGCGCGGATGGGCTGGGAGATGCCGTGGTACACGATCACCGACGACTTCGACGCCGACTTCGGCGTCGAGGAATGGCACGGCACCAATGCCTTCCTCCGTGACGGCGACCGGACCTATCGCACCTACTTCGTCGACGCTCGCGGCGACGAGGCGATGGGCAGCACCTGGAGCTACCTCGACATCACCGCGCTCGGACGCCAGGAGGAGTGGGAGGACTCGCCGGAGGGTTATCCGCAGACGCCGCCCTATCAGTGGTGGAACCTCCACGACGAGTACGGCGAGGCGGGATGATCGCCCACGTTGGAAGCTTGCCGCTCGAGGAGATGCTGCCGTTGGTGACGGGCGCGGGCGCCGGGCTGGTGGCCACCCGCGTCTGGATAATGCACCTGCTGCGTCGCCGACGGGAGCCAGGAACGTGACCGAAAAGTTGACGCTGCGCATGCAGCGCACCTACAGGGCGCCCGCTCAGGCGGTCTTCGACGCGTGGACCAGCGAGGATGTGATTCGCCGCTGGTGGCACGCCGAGCACGACTGGGAGACGACCGAGGCCGAGGTCGACCTGCGCGTGGGCGGCGCCGTGCGAGTGGTGATGCGCAACCCCCACGACGACGTCGAGTACGGCGGCGGAGGCCGCTACACGGAGATCGAGCCGCCGGCGCGGCTTGCGTTCACCTGGACCTGGGACGGCGACACGAAACGCCAGCTGATCGAGCTCGACCTCGAGGAAGCCGAAGGCATCACTACCGTCCGCTTCACCCACAGCGGTCTGTGGGACGAGCAATCGGTGCGTTCGCACGAGGACGGTTGGGGCAAGGCCTTCGACAACCTCGAGCGCGCGCTCGAGGCCGCTCGCCCAGGGCGATAGCCCACGCGGGCCATCGACTTTTCGGGCGACGCGCAAAGAGCCGCCGACTCTCGGGGGAGGGCGACGGTGGTTGTAGGCTGACGCGGCGGGCCAGATGGTCGACCTGGTCATCGAGATCGAGAACACGCCGGGGCAGCTGGCCCGGGTGGCGGCCGCGATCAGCGACGCGGGTGTCAACATTGCAGCCGCCACTTGCGTCGGGGCGGGCGAGCGGGCCGAGCTCCACGTTCTCGTTCCGCACGCCGAGGCCGCGAAGCACTCGTTGGCGATCTCCCATGTCGCGGTCAGCCGCGAGCGCGAAGTCATGGTGGTTGATGTCGAGGACCGCCCCGGCGTGCTCGCGGACCTGACTCGCAGGATCGCTCGGGCTGGAGTCAACCTCGATCTCGTCTATGTCGCCACACGCAATCGCGTCGTCTTCGGGGCGACCGACTTCGCTGCTCTCCGATCGGCCCTGGACACCGCGAACTGACGGGCCCGAGGGGGGCCGGAGAACTCGCCGTAGACTTACGCGACCTTGGTGGCGTACGAGGCCTCGGACTGGAGCGATCTGTTCGTCGCGACGGCGGGCGCAGCGGCCGCGTTGGCGGGGCTCGTGTTCGTCGCGGTGTCGATCAACCTCGAGCGCATCCTCGCGCTGCCCGGTCTTCCGGCGCGGGCGTTGCAGACGGTCTTGATGCTGCTGCTCGTCGTCGTGGTCTCGATTGTCGCGCTGCTCCCCGGCCAGGATCACGTCGCGCTCGGGGTCGAGCTGCTCGTCGTCGCGGTCGGCTACGTCGCCGGTCTCGTGCTCACCTCCCGGAGCAGCATGCCCACCCGCGACCAACCGCGCACCTGGGTGGTCGGTCGGTTGGTCATGCTCGGTCTCGGGGCGGTGCCACTCCTCGTCGGCGCGTTCAGTGTGCTCGCGGAGTCCGGCGGCGGCCTCTACTGGATCGGCGCCGGGGTAGTGGGCGCGATCGGCGGCGGCGTCGCGAACGCCTGGGTCCTGCTGGTGGAGATCCATCGCTAAGCGTCTCCGCGGGGGGATTCCGGCCGGCCTCGCGATGGTCTCGCGGCCTGGGATCCGCCTGCCGGCGCGCGGCCGGTGGCCCGTGGTTGACTGCGGGGCGAGCTTGAGCGGACCAGAGCAAGTCGAGCTGACCGGGACCGGCCTGCGGCCGGCCGATGTCGTGGCGGTCGCCCGAGGTGGGGCGCCGGTCGCCGTCGGCGCCAAGGCGCGCGCCGCGATGGAGGCCAGCGCCGCGATCGTCCAGAGGCTGGCCGACTCGGGAGAGCCCGCCTACGGGGTCTCGACCGGCTTCGGCTCGTTGGCCACGGTTGCGATTCCCGCCGAGCGACGCGAGCAGCTCCAGCGCTCGCTGCTTCGCTCGCACGCCGCCGGCATCGGGGAGTCGGTCGAGCCCGAGGTCGTGCGGGCGATGATGCTGCTCCGGGCGCGCACGCTGACGATGGGCTACTCGGGGACCCGCACGGAGGTCGCCGAGACGATCATCGCGCTGCTCAATGCCGGGCTGACTCCGGTGGTTCCCGAGCACGGCTCGCTGGGCGCGAGTGGCGACCTGGCGCCGCTCGCCCATTGCGGGCTGGCGCTGATCGGCGAGGGCGAGATCGCGCTCGACGACGGGCGGCGGCTTGCGGCGGCCGAGGCACTCGCCGCCGCTGGGATCGAGCCGCTGGCGCTGACCGCGAAGGAGGGCCTGGCGCTGATCAACGGCACCGACGGGATCCTGGCGATGCTGGTGCTCGCGCTCTGGGACCTTCGCCGCCTGCTGAAGGCGGCCGACGTCGGCGCGGCGATGTCGGTCGAGGCCCTGCTCGGCACCGACCGGGCCTTTGCCGAGGATCTGATCGCGCTGCGCCCGCAACCGGGTCAGGCGGCGAGCGCCGCGAACCTGCGCCTGCTGCTCGCCGGCTCGGAGATCGTCGCCAGCCATCGCCACGACGATCCACGGGTGCAGGACGCCTACTCGTTGCGCTGCGCGCCGCAGGTCAACGGCGCCGCCCGTGACGCCCTCGCGCACGCGGAGCGGGTCGTCGATGAGGAGCTTGCTTCGGCGATCGACAACCCGATGGTGCTGCCGGACGGTCGGATCGAGTCATGTGGAAACTTCCACGGCGCCCCGCTCGGGCTCGTCTGCGACCTGCTCGCGATCGGCGCCGCCGAGGCGGGCGCGATCGCCGAGCGCCGCACCGACCGCCTCCTGGACCCGAACCGCTCCCAAGGGTTGCCGCCGTTCTTGGCCGATGACCCGGGCCTCGACTCGGGGCTGATGATTGCCCACTACACCCAAGCGGCGATCGTGGCCGAGAACCGCCGGCTCGCCGCCCCCGCGAGCGTCGACTCGCTGCCGACAAGCGCGATGCAGGAGGACCACGTCTCGATGGCCTGGGGCGCGGCGCGCAAGCTGCGCCGGGTGCTCGCCAACCTGGGCCGGATCGTCGCCGTGGAGGTCGTCTGCGCCGCCCGCGCCCTCGACCTGCGCGCCCCGCTCGCCCCGGGCCCCGCCACCGCGGCGGCGTTGGCGGCCGTGCGCGGCGTCGCGGCGGGGCCCGGTCCCGACCGCTGGTTGGCGCCGGAGCTCGAGCGGGCCGAGAACCTGGTCGCCTCGGGTGCGCTACTCGAGGCTGTCGAAGCGGCGATCGGGGATCTCCAGTGAGGCGGAGCGGAGCGGAGCCGAGCCGAGCCGCTTTGAGGCGCCCGGTGTGAGGGGCGATCTGCAAGCCCCGCGCGGCACCGAGCTCTCCTGCCGCTCGTGGCCGCAGGAGGCGGCGCTGCGGATGCTGCTCAACAACCTCGATCCCGAGGTCGCCGAGCGCCCCGACGAGTTGGTCGTCTACGGCGGCACCGGCCGCGCGGCCCGCTCGTGGGAGGCCTTCGATGCGATCGTCGACTCGCTGCGGGCGCTCGGCGACGACGAGACCCTGCTGGTCCAGTCCGGCAAGCCGGTGGGCGTGTTTCGCACCCACGAATGGTCGCCGCGGGTGCTGATCGCGAACTCCCACCTGGTGCCCGAATGGGCGACCTGGGACGAGTTTCGACGGCTCGAGCAGCTCGGGCTGACCATGTACGGGCAGATGACCGCCGGCTCGTGGATCTACATCGGCAGCCAGGGGATCGTCCAGGGCACCTACGAGTGCTTCGCCGAGATCGCGCGGCGCCGCTTCGGCGGCTCGCTCGCGGGCACGATCACTCTCACCGCCGGGCTCGGCGGGATGGGGGGCGCCCAGCCGCTGGCGGTGACCATGAACGAGGGGGTCGCGCTCTGCGTCGAGGTCGACCCGGAGCGCATCCGCCGCCGGCTTCAGACGCGTTACCTGGACGAGCGGGCCGACGACCTCGAAGACGCGATCGCTCGCTGCCGGCGCGCCAAGGCCGAGCGGCGCTCGCTGAGCGTCGGCCTGTGCGCGAACGCCGCCGACGTATTGCCGGCACTGCTCGAGCGCGGCTTCGAGGCCGATGTGGTCACCGACCAGACCAGCGCCCACGACCCGCTCGTCGGCTACGTGCCGAACACGCTCTCGCTCGGCGAGGCGGAGCGCATGCGGCGTGAGGACCCCGAGGAGTATTTGCGCCGCGCCCGCGCCGCGATCGCCGCCCACTGCTTCGCGATGGTCGGTTTCAAGGACGCGGGCGCCGAGGTCTTCGACTACGGCAACAGCCTGCGCGCCGAGGCGAAGCTCGGCGGCTTCGAGCGCGCCTTCGATTACCCGGGCTTCGTCCCCGCCTACATCCGCCCGCTGTTCTGCGAGGGCAAGGGCCCGTTTCGCTGGGTCGCCCTCTCCGGCGAGGAGGCCGACATAGCGGCCACCGATCGCGCGGTGCTGGATGAGTTCGGCGACGACGAGGCGCTCGGGCGCTGGATCCGGATGGCGAGCGAGCGGATCGCCTTCCAGGGGCTGCCGGCGCGGATCTGCTGGCTCGGCTACGGCGAACGCCACCGGCTGGGGCTGCGATTCAACGAGATGGTCGCCAGCGGGGAGCTGCGGGCGCCGATCGTGATCGGCCGAGATCACCTCGACTCGGGTTCGGTCGCCTCGCCGTACCGCGAGACGGAGGCGATGGCTGACGGCTCCGACGCGATCGCCGACTGGCCGCTGCTCAACGCGCTCGTCAACACCGCCGCCGGCGCCAGTTGGGTCAGCATCCATCACGGCGGCGGGGTCGGGATCGGGCGCTCGATCCACGCCGGGATGGTCTGCGTCGCCGACGGAACCGAGCTCGCGGCGCAGAAGCTCGAGCGGGTGCTGACGTGCGATCCCGGGACCGGGGTGATGCGACACGCGGACGCGGGATATGAGCGCGCTTTGCAGGTGGCCTCCGAGCGCGGGGTCCGGATCCCGATGGACAAGCCGCCGACGCGCACCGAGCACCGCGCGCCGAGCGCGGATCGATGAGCGTTCGCGAGATCGTCGAGATCGGACATCCGGTGCTGCGGGAGCGCTCCCGCGAGCTGACCCGCGAGGAGCTGCGCTCGGCCGAGATCCAGGGACTGATCGACGACCTGATCGAGACCAGGCGCGCGGCCGACGGCGCCGGGCTGGCGGCGAATCAGGTCGGGGTCGCGGTCCGGATCGCGGTGGCCGAGATCGAGGGCGTCAATCCCCGCTATCCCTACAAGCCGCCGATCCCGCTGACGGTGATCGTCAACCCGACGATCGAACCGCTCGACGACGAGCTGTTCGAGGTCAACGAGGGATGCCTCTCGGTCCCGGGGCTGCGCGGCGACCTGCGGCGCCAGGTCGCGATCAGGCTCCGCTACCTCGACCGCGAGGGGGCCGAGCACGAGGAGATCAAGCGCGGCCTCACCGCCGGGACCTTCCAGCACGAGGTCGACCACCTCGACGGGATCCTCTTCGTCGACCGGGCCGACCCGCGGACTCTGACCACCTGGGAGCAGTTCGATCGATTTCACCGCGACGCCTTCGTCGAGCGGATCACGGCCTTCGCCGAGCTGGTGGGATCGTGAGCTCCTACTGGTGCGAGCTCGCGTGGCTGGGCGGCGACGACGCCGAGCCCGGGGTGGTGGTCGAGATCGAGGGCGACCGCTTCGCGCGGGTCGAGCCGGGAGCGCCGACCCCGCCGCCGGGCGCCGAACGCCTGGACGGGATCACCGTGCCGGGGTTCGCGAACGCCCATTCGCATGCCTTTCATCGTGCGTTGCGCGGGCGCACGCAGCGAGGTCGGGGGTCGTTCTGGAGCTGGCGCGAGGCGATGTACGAGCTCGCCGGCGCGCTCGAGCCGGACAGCTACCGGGCCCTGGCGAGGGCGACGTATGCCGAGATGGCGCTCGCCGGGATCACCGCCGTGGGCGAGTTCCACTACCTCCATCACGGCCCCGGCGGCACCCGGTACGACGACCCGAACGAGATCGGCCGCGCGCTGCTCGCCGCTGCCGGCGAGGCGGGCATCCGGATCACGCTGCTGGACGCCTGCTATCTGCACGGCGGCATCGGGCGGGAGCTCGAGGGCGCGCAGACGCGCTTCGACGACGGCAGCGCCGACGCCTGGGCGCAGAGGGTAGAGACGCTCGGCGACCTCGGAGCCGGCGCGCGGGTCGGCGCCGCGATCCACAGCGTGCGGTCCGTCGATCCCGGGTCGGCCGCGCGGGTCGCCGCCTGGGCCAACGAACGCTCCCGGCCATTGCATGCCCACGTCTCCGAGCAGCCGGCGGAGAACGAGGCCTGCCTCGCCGCCCACGGGCGCACTCCGACCGGCGTGCTCGAAGATGCCGGAGCGCTCTCGGAGCGGTTCACCGCCGTCCACTTCACTCACGTCTCCGAGGAAGATGTCCGCCTGCTCGGCCGCGGCGCGTGCCACTGCTGCCTCTGCCCGACGACGGAGCGCGACCTCGCCGACGGGATCGGCGCCGGGCGGGCGATCGCCGACGGGGGGGCGAGGCTGGCGCTGGGTTCGGACTCGCACGCGGTGATCGACCAATTCGAGGAAATGCGGGCGGTCGAGCTCGACCAGCGTCTGGTCAGCGGCGAGCGCGGTCACCACGACGCCGGCGAGCTCCTACGCGCGGCCTGCGAGCACGGTCACGCGAGCATCGGCTGGTCCGAGGCCGGGCGGATCGAGCCGGGCGCGATCGCCGATCTGGTGACCGTGGGGATGGACTCGGTTCGCCTGGCCGGGGCCGATGCCCCGTCCGCGCTCGAGCAGGTGGTGTTCGCCGGGAGTGCGGCGGACATCAGCCATGTCGTGGTGTCCGGGCGAGAGGTGGTCGACGAGGGCAGGCATGTGGGGCTCGACGTCGCGGCCGAACTGCGCTCCTCGACTGGCGCGCTGAATGGTGCGTTGTTCTCGCATGGCGAGACGAACTCGGCATGACGGCGCTGGTGATCGACAACATCGGGCTCCTGGTCACCAACCAGCCCGAGCTCGGCGAGGGGCCGCTGGGACTGGTCCGCGACGCGGCGCTGGTGTTCGAGCACGGCAGGGTGGCGGCGATCGAGCGCGCCGGCGCGGGCGGCGATGAGCACCTCGACGCCGACGGAAGGTGCGTGATCCCGGGCTTCGTCGATTCGCACACCCACCTCGTCTTCGCCGGCGACCGCGCCGCGGAGTTCGCCGCCAGGATGGCGGGCGCCCCGTATGGGGCCGGCGGGATCCGGGTGACCACCGAGGCGACGCGGGCGGCATCGGAGAGCGAGCTCGAGCGGACCGCCGCGGTCCGCCGCGAGGAGGCGCTGCACGCCGGGATCACCGAGCTCGAGATCAAGTCGGGCTACGGGTTGGAGGTCGCGGCCGAGCGGCGCCTGTGCGAGGTGGCCTCCCGGCTCACCGACGAGGTCACCTTCCTCGGCGCCCACGCGGTGCCCGTCGAGTACGAGGGCCGGGCGGACGACTACGTGGCGCTCGTCTGCGGCGAGATGCTCGCCGCCTGCGCGCCGCACTGCCGCTGGATCGACGTCTTCTGCGAGCGCGGCGCCTTCGACGCGGAGCAGTCGCGGGCGGTGCTCGAGGCCGGCCGGGCGGCGGGCCTCGGTCTGCGGGCGCACGGAAACCAGCTCGGTCCCGGGCCCGGCGTGCAGCTCGCGGTCGAGCTCGGCGCCGCCTCGGTCGACCACTGCACCTATCTCGACGACGACGACATCGCCGCGCTCGCCGACGCCGAGACGGTCGCCACCTTCCTGCCCGCGACCGACTTCTCGACCCGCCAGCCCTATCCGGACGCCCGGCCGCTGATCGACGCCGGTGCGACGGTGGCGATCGCGACCAACTGCAACCCCGGCTCCAGCTACACCACGTCGATGGCGTTCTGCATCGCGCTCGCGGTCCGCGATCTGCGGATGACCGCCGACGAGGCGCTTCGCGCCGCGACCCTGGGGGGCGCGCTGGCGCTGCGCCGCGACGACCTCGGCCGTCTCGCCCCCGGCGCGCGCGGCGACGCGGTCGTCCTCGACGCCCCCTCGCACGCCCACCTCGTCTACCGCCCGGGTGTGCCGCTCGTTGCCCGCACGATCGTCGCCGGGCGCGCCTGAGCGCGCCAGGCGCTTTGGCACACTGGGGCGATGGCGGCGATCGAGCTCCGCGGGGTGGTCAAGCGCTTCGGCGCGATCACCGCGGTCGACGGGATCGACCTCGACGTGCCCAAGGGCATCTGCCTCGGGCTGCTCGGCCCCAACGGCGCCGGCAAGTCGACCACGATGCGGCTGCTCACCGGGCAGGCGATCGCCGACGCGGGTGAGCTGCGGGTGCTCGGCCACGAGCTCCCCGCGGAGGCGAAGGCCGCGCGCGCCGAGATGGGCGTGGTCCCGCAGCTCGACAACCTCGACGTCGACGTCACCGTCGAGGACAACCTCGCGGTCTTCGCCCGGCTGTACCGGGTGCCCGATGTCGGCGCAGCGGTCGACCGGGCCCTGGAGATCGCCCGGCTCACCGATCGGCGCCGGAGCGCCGTCGACGAGCTCTCGGGCGGCATGCGGCGGCGGCTTTTGGTGGCGCGCGGGCTCGTCCACGGCCCGCGCCTGGTCTTACTCGACGAGCCCACCGTCGGCCTCGATCCGCAGATCCGCACCCAGATCTGGTCGCTGATCGACGGGCTGCGCTCGCAGGGGGCGACGATCCTGATGTCGACCCACTACATCGAGGAGGCGGAGCGGCTCGCCGACGAGGTCGCGGTAATGGCGCATGGAAGGATCGTCGCCCGCGGCCGCCCGGCGGACCTGATCGCCGAGCACGCCGGCCGCGAGACCGTCGAGGTCTACGGGCCTCCCGAGCGACTGGCGGAGGTTCGCGCCGCCGCCGAGATGCAGGCGCTGCGCGTCCGGCCCGCCGGGCCGGCGATCGCGATCGTCGGCGCCGAGCGGGCCGCCGACGGCGCGACTCCCGGGGACGCGATCCGCCGCGCCGCCTCGCTCGAGGACGTCTTCGTGCTGCTCACCGGCGAGGAGGCGGAGTGAGGCGGAGCGAAGCGAAGCCGAGCCGCGCCGCCGTTGAGGCGCCTGGAGTGAGGCGGAGCCGAGCCGCGCCGCCGTTGAGGCGCCTGGAGTGAGGCGGAGCGAAGCGAAGCCGAGCCGCGCCGCCGTTGAGGCGCCTGCTGTGAAGCGCGGGAACGGGGTGGCGGTGCGGCGGCTGGAGCCGGCGGCGATCGCCGGGGTGATGAGCCGCGAGGTGGCGAACTTCCGCACCTTCTGGAAGGCGACCACGTTCTCCAGTCTGCTCGAGCCGGTGGTCTACCTGCTCGCCTTCGGGCTCGGGCTCGGGGCGACGATCGTCAGCCGGGTCGACGGGCTCGAATACGTCGAGTTCGTCGGCACCGGCATGGTCGCGACCGCGGTGATCTTCTCGAGCGCGCTGCCGGCGATGTTCGGGACCTTCGTCAAGCACCGGTTCCAACGCACCTACGACGCGATCCTCGCCGCTCCGGTGGACGTCGAGGAGCTGGTCACCGCGGAGATGTTGTGGATCGGGATTCGCTCCGGCTTCTACGGGTGCTTTCCGCTGCTGGTCTCGTTCGCCTTCGGCCTCGACCCTTCCCCGGGCATGCTGTCGGTGCCGCTGTTCTGCTTCGTCACCGCGCTCGGCTTCGCCGCGTTCGGGATCGCCGTCGCGGGCACGGTCGCAAAGATCGACCATTTCAACTACGTGACCACGCTTGTGATCACGCCCCTGTTCCTGGTCGCCGGGACCTTCTTTCCGATCGACCAGCTCCCGGAGGGCTTTCAGATTGCGGCGCAGTTCAACCCGCTTTACCAACTGGTGGAGCTGGTGCGCCACGCCGCCTTCGGGTTCGAGGCGACCGATCTGGTCCGGGTCGCGGTCCTCGCCGGGTTCTCGTTCGCGATGTGGCGGCTCGCCGTCCGCCAGCTGACCGCCCGCCTGATCGACTGACTCAGGGCCTGGGCGCGAGGCCGCTTAGCCGACCTGGACGCCGAAGAGCTCACCGCGCAGGGTCGCGATCTCGGTCACCGCCGAGATCACGTAAAGCTGGCGCCAGACCTGGAGCTCCTGATCGAGATCGCTGATATACGAGTGGATCTCCGCGACGCCGGTGACCTCGGCGACCGCGCGCTCGGCCTCGAGCTCCGCCACGTGATCGCGCGCCTCGGCCGCGGTCACCGTGATCCCGTCGATCTCGTCTCGGTGCATGACCAGCGCAGGGTCGCACTCGGACCGCGGTCCGCAAATAGGGCTAGCTGGCGTGCGGGGGTTCGGTTTGCCGCCGCTCGATTTATGAGATCCGGCGATCGGGTGAGACGATGGCGGTCGCGAGGGAGGTCACGTGGCTTGCCCGCTCCGCTGCCGGAACCGGCGGTAACCCGCTCGGAGGCGTAAGGCGGACGGCGCTCAGCCCAGCGGCTCGGGCAGCTCCCGCTCGCGGACCCGCATCTCGAGCCCGCCCTCGGGACTCAGGGTCGGCATCTGGCGAATCGTCATCGTGCGGCCGGGGAGCAGCTCAAGCCGCAGGCGCTGGAGCAGCATCGTCGCCACCAGCTTGACCTCGGTCTGGCCGAAGCGCTTGCCGATGCAGATCCTCGAGCCGCCGCCGAAGGGGACGTAGGCGCCGCGCGGCAGGCTCGCTTTGCGCTCGCGGGTGAAGCGCTCGGGGATGAACGCCTCCGGCTCTCCGAAGATCTCGGGGATCCGGTGGCTCGCCCACGAGCAGTAGTTGACGTGTGCCCCCGCCGGTACGGTGCGACCGCCGAACTCGAAGTCGCGCACGGCCCGCCGCGGACCGATCCAGGCGGGCGGATAGAGGCGCAGCACCTCGTCGACCACCATCTCGAGATAGGGGAGGTCGTGCTCGAGCTGCTCGGGGGTCGGCGGCTCGCCGCCGAGCACCCTCTCCTGCTCGGCCTGGAGCGCGGCGAGGACATGGGGATTGCGCGCCACCTCGTAGAGCAGGAACGAGAGGGTCGAGGTCGAGGTGTCGTGGCCGGCGAACATCAGCGTCATCAGCTGATCGCGAACCTCCTCGTTCGAGAAGCCCGAGCCGTCCTCGTCGCGCGCGGCGAGCAGCAGGCTGAGGATGTCGCGGCGCCCGGGGTCCGGGTTCGCGAGACGGCGGGCGATCTCGGCGTAGACGATCCGGTCGAGGACAGCGCGCGAGCGGATCAGCCGTCGCCATGGCGATCGTGGGCCGCGCAGCAGCCGCAGGTGGTACTCGGTGCCGTAGAAGCCGAGCGCGCGCTCGAAGTGCTCGGCCGCGCTCGCGCCGTGCCCCGCGTCATCGGGATCGAGTCCGAGCAGCGCGCGCATCGCGATGCGCATCGCCAGGTTGCGCATCCACTCATAGACGTCCACCGCATCACCCCGCGTCAGCCGTTCGATCGCCGCGGCCGCCTCGAGCGCCATCGCCTCGACCGCCGCCTCGATCTGCTCGCGGTGGAACGCCGGCATCATGATCCGCCGGGCGCGGTCGTGGTAGCCCCCGTCGATCGTCAACAGGCCGTCGCCGAGCAGCGGGATCAGGTCGCCGAAGCTGCCCTCGCGCCAATGGAAGTTGTGCGGATGGGTGACGGTCACATATGTGTTCGCCTCCGGGCCGAGCATGAACACGACCTTGGCGTGCAGCATCCGAATGCTGAAGACCGGCCCGTAGCGCTCGTAGTTGGAGAGCAGGATCGGCAACGGGTCGTGCGCCATCCGCTTGGTCCGGGCGAAGTCGAAGTTGCCGGGCCCGGGGGGGAAGGGAACCTTCGCCCGACGCTCGCTGACGATGTCGTCGAGCACTCGCACCCACGGATTCGTCGATCCGGCCTCCGGCCGGGCGTCGCTGTCGGGCGGCCCGTAGGCCGGGGAGTCGGCCGGGATGGTCTCCGGGATGGTCACCTGGGCCCAAAGTTATCTCCCCAACGCCCCTGCTCACTGCCACCCGAGGCCCGATAGGGTTTCGGCCCCTACTCAGGGATCGACTACATGAACGGAGACGAGATGGCAGCGGAGCCGCGTGCGCTCACAGGCAAGGTAATCGCGATCACCGGCGGCGCGCGGGGGATCGGGAAGGCGACGGCGCTGGCGCTCGTGCGCAAGGGCGCCCGCGTGGCGATCGGCGACCTCGACCGCGAGCTCGCCGAGCAAACCGCGGCCGAGCTCGGCGACGAGACGCTGGCGCTCGAGCTCGACGTCACCCGGCGCGAGTCCTTCGAGGGCTTCCTCGATCAGGTCGAGGAACGACTCGGCTCGCTCGATGTGCTGGTCAACAACGCGGGGATCATGCCCCTGGGCCCGTTCGTCGACGAGGACGACCTGACCGCACGACGGCTCGTCGACATCAACGTCCACGGGGTGATGTTCGGGATGAAGCTGGCGATCCCGCGGATGCAGCGGCGCGGCAGCGGTCACATCGTCAACCTCGCCTCGGCGGCGGGGAAGGGGGGCTTCCCCGGAGGCGCCACCTACTGCGGTACCAAGCACTTCGTCGTCGGCGTCTCCGAGGCAGTGCGCGCCGAATTGCGCGACACGGCGATCGAAATCTCGGTGGTGATGCCGGCGGTGGTCAACACCGAGCTCGGCTCCGGGCTGCCTGAGACACGGGGGATCAAGAGGGTCGAGCCCGAGGACGTGGCGGAGGCGATCGTCGGCGCGCTCGGGCGACCGAAGTTCGACGTTTGGGTGCCGCGAGAGAGCGTCGCCGTCAACAAGCTGATGCAGTTGCTGCCGCGCAACGCCCGGGAGGGCATCGCGCGCTTGCTGAAGGCCGACAAGGTGCTCGCCGAGCCCGACACGGCGGTCCGGGCCTCCTACGAGGAGCGGGCCGCCCACAGCGAGCCGGCGCTCGAGGACGCGAGCGCCGATCGGACCGAGGCGGCCTCGACGAAGTAGCGCGAGCTTGGGTCGGCCGCGATTGCGCGCCGCCGGCCTGGGTAGCGGTTCGGGTTCACCCGAGAAAGGAGACCGAAGATGACCGAGACCAAGCGCGACGCGAAGCTTGTCCAGTACCTGAGCGAGGCCTACGGCAAGGAGAAGGAGCTGGAGACCGCCCTCGAGGCGCACATCGGGATGACCACCCGCATGCCGTACAAGAAGCGGCTTCAGGACCACCTCAAGGAGACGAAGTCGCACTCACGCTCGCTCGAGCGGCGGATCAAGCAGATCGGCGGCGGCGCGCCGCAGCTGATCGAGCGGGTCGCAGGGCAGGCCGCCGCCAAGGCCAAGTCGCTGGCCAAGGGCCCGCTGCACATGGTTCGCGGGGTCGGCGAGGCGGAGAAGATGCTCAAGAACGCGAAGACCGAGTACTTCAACGAGCACGAGGAGATCGCGACCTACACCGCGATCGAGACCCTCGCCGAGAGCGTCGGCGACACCGAGACGGCGAAGCTCGCCCGCGAGATCCGCCGCGACGAGGAGCGGATGGCGAAGTTCCTCGCCAGGCAGATTCCGGTGCTGACCAAGGCCGTGGTCACCGAGGAGGTGCCGGCAAAGGAGCGCAGCAAGGCGAACGGAGGCCGCCGCCGTCGCTCCCGCCCGGCGAAGGCGAATCGCTCGCGGCCGCGTTCCCCCGCGCGCAGCTAGCCCGGGGACGGCTTCGCAGGCACCGCCGAGCGCCCTCCGGAGGCGCGCTCGGCGGCCGCGCGGAGCCGCTCGCGGAAATCGGGGTGCGCGATCTCGGCCAGGGCCAGCCCGCGCTGGTGGACGGTCAGGCCCTGCAGCTCGGCGGCGCCGTGCTCGGTGACGATCACATCGACCTGGTGTCGCGGGGTCGTGATCACAGCGCCGGCGTCGAAGTAGGGGACGATCCGGGAGCGCGGCTCGCCGTCGATCTCGACGGTCGAGGGCAGGCAGAGCAGGGAGCGGTCCTCGAGCGCCAGCGCGGGGCCGGAGATGAAGTCCTCATGGCCGCCGATGCCCGAGTACTGAACGCCCGCGATCGTGTCCGCGATCACCTGACCATGGATGTCGACGCCGAGCGCGCCGTTGATCGTCACCATCGTCCGGTTGCGGGCGATCAGGTCGGGTGAGTTGACGACCTCGACCGGCAGGAAGGCGACCTCGTCGTTGCCGTCGAGCCAGCTGTAGAGCCGCGACGAGCCGCCGGCGAAGGTCGCGACCGAGACGCCGTCGAACTGACCCTTGCGGTTGGTGACCTTGCCCGCCTCGTGCAGGGCCATCAGCCCGTCGGTGAACATCTCGCTGTGGACGCCGTAGTCGCCGCCGCCGCCGTCGGCGAGCCGGCCGACGATCGCCGAGGGGATCGTCCCGATCCCGGTCTGCAGCGTCGAGCCGTCGGGGATGAAGCGGTGCGCGTGCGCCGCAATCGCCTCGTCGGTCTCGCCGGGCTCGGGGTCGGGCAGCGCGAAGGGCTCGGCGTCGGACTCGACCAGGACGTCGACCTGGTCGACATGGACCGCGTGGCGGTGCTCGGGTGGCAGGCCGTGCGTGCGCGGGAAGTTCTCCGAGACCTCGACCACGAGCAGGCGATCGGGGTCGGCGCCGGCGCGAGCGAGCTCCGCGTAGGTGCCACCCGCGTGCAGCGAGAGGCTGCACCAGCCGTCCTCGTCGGGTGGGGCGGCGACCGACGCCATCACCCGGGGCCGCTGCTGCTCGAGCAGCGGCGCGAAGCGACGGAAATCCGCCGGGGCGAAGCTGATGTTCGCCCCCTGGTCCCGGAGCGCGCGCTCGACCGGCCCCCAGAACCCGGAGAGGACGTGGACATTGGGGTGCTTGTAGGCCTCCGACCAGGCGAGCAGCAGGGCGCCGCCGATGCGCAGCCCCTGCCAATCGTCGCGCTCGCCGAGCGCGGCCAGGAAGGCCGGGGGCTGGCCGGGACCGAGGGGGATCGCGAGCGTGTCCTTTGGCCGCAGCCGGGTTGCCGCCTCGGCGGGGGTGAGGTGCTCGGGGGCCATCGGCCCGGAAGCTAGCCGAGGGCGGCCGGCGGCGTGCGGGCGCCGGTCAGGCGCGCATGCCGGCGAGCATGATCTCGAGGTAGCGCTGCCAGCTCATCGTCGGACGCTCGACCTCGGAGCGGACCGCTCGGCCGAGGCCGCAGATCAGCGCCGGGATGTCCTCGGGGACGATGTCCTCGCGGATGTCGCCGCTCGCCTGGGCCCGGGCGAGTACCTCGCCGGTCAGCCGCAGCATCTCGACCCGCTCGGCCGCCATCCGGCAGAGCCCGGGGAGCTGATCCATCGCCTCCGAGAGCGCGCGGTCCTCGGTCATCACCCGCGCGGAGTAGGTCATGAACTCGACGAACCCCTGCCCGGGGTCCTCGACCTCGAGCGCGGCCTGCGCCGCCTCGGCGAGGCCGATGAAGCGCTCGTCGGCGAGCGCCTGGAGCAGGTCCTCCTTGGTCGGGAAGTGCCGGTAGACGGTGCCAACGCCGACGCCCGCATCGCGCGCGATCTCGTCGATCTGCGCGTCCAGGCCCTGCTCGGCGAACAGCTTCCGCGCCGAGAGCAGCACCTTGGTGTGGTTGCGTCGTGCGTCGGCGCGCAGGACGCGCGCCTCGCCGGCTGCCCCTTTGATCGTGGTTGTCGTCATCTCGCTCTCGCGGTCGGATGTCGATCTCGGTCCGGCCGTTCGTCGTTTCTGTGACCGATCGCACGACAAACGGAACTGAGATTCCGTATAGTCCTAAGCGAAACCGGAACTCGACTTCCGATTATGGCACAGCAGAGGACGGAAGAGAAGGAGGATCGAAGCCGATGACGACCGCGCAACAGTTCGAAAGCAGAAGATGGATCGCGCTGGCGCTGCTCGCGATGGCGCAGTTCGTCGTCGTCCTCGACGCCTCGATCGTCAACGTGGCGCTGCCGACGATCGGCGAGTCGCTCGCCTTCTCCCAGGACAACCTGGCCTGGGTCGTGAACGCCTACGTGCTCACCTTCGGGGGCTTTCTGCTGCTCGGCGGCCGGCTCGCCGACTTGCTCGGGCGTCGCCGGGTGTTCATGGGGGGGCTGGTCCTTTTCGCGCTCGCCTCGCTGGCCGGCGGCTTCGCCCAGTCCGACTCGGTCCTGATCGCGGCGCGCGCCGTCCAGGGCCTCGGCGCGGCGATCCTCTCGCCTGCGGCGCTGTCGATCGTCACCACCACCTTCCGCGACGGCGCCGAGCGCAACAAGGCGCTCGGCGTCTGGGGCGCGGTGGCCGGGGCGGGCGGCGCGGCGGGCGTATTGCTCGGCGGCGTGCTGACCGAGTACCTGGGCTGGGAGTGGGTGCTGTGGGTGAACGTTCCGATCGGGATCGGCGCGGCCGCGCTCGCGCCGACGCTGATCGCCGAGACGAGGTCGGACTCCGAAACCCGCGCCTTCGACTTCGCCGGGGCGGTGAGCGTCACCGCGGGGCTCTCGATGCTCGTCTATGCGCTCGTCGAGGCACCCGGGGCCGGCTGGGGCTCGGCCCAGACGCTCGGCCTGCTCGCCGGCTCGCTGGCGCTGCTCGGAGCGTTCGTCGCGATCGAGCGGCGCTCGGCCGCACCGCTGGTGCCGTTCAGGATCTTCCGCTTGCGCACGCTCACCGGCGCCAACGTGGTCGGGATCCTCACCGGCGCCTCCCTGTTCTCGATGTTCTTCTTCATCTCGCTCTACATGCAGAACGTGCTCGGCTACAGCGCGATCAAGGCCGGGCTCTCGTACCTGCCGCTCGCGGGGACGATCATCCTCGCCGCCGGCGCGGCCTCGGGTCTCGTCACCAAGGTCGGCTTCAAGCCGATCCTCGTCGCGGGCATGGGGCTGATCGCCGCCGGCCTATTCTGGTTCGGCCAGATCTCCCCCGATGGCGGCTTCGCCGCCGACATCCTCGGGCCGTCGCTGCTCGCCGCGGTAGGCCTCGGGTTCGCCTTCGTGCCGCAGACGATCGCCGCGGTCTCAGGGGTGAAGGAGCGGGAGGCGGGCCTGGCGAGCGGGCTGATCAACACCTCGCAGCAGGTCGGCGGTGCGCTCGGGCTCGCCGTGCTTGCGACGGTCGCCTTCCCGCAGATCGAGGACGCGGCGGTCGAGGCGGGCGGCCCGCCGACGGCGGCGATGCTCACCGACGGCTATGCCGACGCGTTCACGGTCGGCGCCGGAATCGCGGTGGTGGGCGTGATCGCGGCGCTGACCCTGATCCGCAGCCGCGACAGCCGGGCCCATGTCGAGCTCGAGCCTTCGTCGGCGCAGGTCGCCGCGGCTTCGGCCACGAACTGAGCCGCCTGGAGGTCGCGGCGAAGGTCTCGATGCCATCCACCCGCGCCCGCAGCCGAGATCAGGGCAGCGGCGATTACTCTCGCACCCGGGTGCGGTCATACCCACGACACCACGCCGAAGGAGGCGGCAGCGATGAGAGAGTTGGCAGTGCAGGCGTTCGTGACGCTCGACGGTGTGATGCAGGCGCCAGGCGGCCCCGAGGAGGACCCGTCCGGCGGGTTCACGGCCGGGGGCTGGTCGGTGCCCTACTGGGATGACGTGATCGAGCAGAGCATGGGCGAGGCGATGGGTCGCCCGTTCGATCTCGTCCTCGGCCGCAAGACCTACGAGATCTTCGCCGCCTATTGGCCGCAGGCCGGGGACGAAGACGCGGAGCTCAATGACGCGACCAAGCACGTCGCCTCGACCACCCTGACGGAGCTCGAATGGGCGAACTCGCAGCTGATCGAGGGCGAGGTCGCCGAGGGCGTCGCGAGCCTGAGGGAGGCCGACGGCCCGGAGCTCCAGGTCCACGGCAGCGCCAACCTGATCCAGACCCTGCTCGCCGCCGACCTCGTCGACGAGGTCCGGGTGCTGATCTACCCGGTGGTCGTCGGCCCGGGCAAGCGGCTGTTCGGCGACGGCACGATCCCGCGCGCGTTCGAGCTCACCGCCTCGAAGGTCTCGCCCTCCGGCGTCATCATCGCCACCTTCCGCCGCGCCGGCGAGGTCGAGGTCGGTACGTTCGCGTCCTAGCCGGACCCGCGCCCGGCCGCCGGGCCGGGGGTGCGTCGGGCCGCCGGCTCAGCTACCCTGCCGCCATCGTTAACCGTGCGTAGCAGTTCGCAGGTGTCCCGTCCCGGGTTCCTTCGTACCGCGTGCACCCGAGTTCCCTGGAGGGACATTGGCAACAGGAACAGTCAAGTGGTTCAACCACGAGAAGGGCTTCGGCTTCATCACCCCCGATGAGGCGGGCCGCGACCTCTTCGTTCATCAGAGTCAGGTCGAGGGCGGCGGCGCCCTCGCCGACGGCGCCAAGGTCGAGTACGAGTCCGAGGAGAGCGACAAGGGCCCGCGCGCGGTCAACGTGCGCACGCTGTAGCTCCCGGGCCGCATAGGTGCCTTCGAGGGGCGGCGCCGATGGCGCCGCCCCTCGCACGTCCCCGAGGGCTCGGCTCAGGCGAGCTCGTAGATCTCGCCGAACTTTTGGCGCAGATGACAAAGCAGCGGCTCGGGGTCGAGCGGCCCGCCGGCGAGACGCTCGATCATCTCCGCGGGCTCGAGCTTGCCCCCGTGCCGGTAGAGCCGCTCGCCGAGGAAGTCGCGCAGCGGCGTCAGCTCGCCGGTGGCGAGGCGATCATCGAGGTCGGGCAGCTCCGCGCGCACGATCTCCCACAGCTGGGCCGCGATCACGTTGCCCAGCGTGTAGGTGGGGAAGTAGCCGAACGACCCCGACGACCAGTGCGCGTCCTGGAGGACCCCCGAGGCGTCGTCGGGGACCTCGATCCCGAGGTACTCGGACATCCGCTGCGCCCACGCCTCGGGTAGCTCGGCCGCGACCAGCCCGCCCTCGAACAGCTCGAGCTCGAGCTCGAACCGCAGCACGATGTGGAGGTTGTAGGTGACCTCGTCGGCCTCGATCCGAACGAGCGACGGCTGCACGCGGTTGGCGGCCCGGTAGAGCGCCTCGCGGTCGATGCCGGCGAAGCGCTCCGGGAACCTCTCGGTGAGCAGCGGGTGGATATGGGCGAGGAAGGGGCGCCCGCGGCCGATCCAGTTCTCCCACATCCTGCTCTGCGACTCGTCGAAGCCGAGCGAGACCGAGCGGCACAGGGGCGTCCGCTCGAGCTCGGATGCGATCCCGTTCTGATAGAGGGCGTGCCCGATCTCGTGGATCACGGCCCAGAGCGAGGTGCCGACGTAGCCGGGGTCGAAACGCGTCGTGATCCGCAGGTCCGAGATCGCGATCCCGGTCGCGAACGGGTGCACGGTCTCGTCGATGCGCCAGGCGCCTGACTCGAGCGGCAGCCGCCGAGCGAGCTCGCGCGCGAGCTCGGCCTGGCGCTCGACCGGGAACTCGCCGTACAGGCACGAGGCGTCGACGGTCTGTGGCCGTTCGGTGATCTCCGCCAACAGAGCGACGGTCCCGTCGCGCACCCGCGCCAGCACCGGCTCGACCTCCGCCGTGCGCATCCCGGGCTCGAAGTCGTCGAGCAGCGGATCGTAGGGGCGCTCGGCATCGAAGCATTCGACGTAGCGGCGCTTGAGCTCGAGCATCCGCTCCAGGTGGGGGAGGAAGGCGGCGAAGTCGGAACGCTCGCGCGCTCCCTCCCAGGCGCGTTCGGCGATCGAGCTGACGCGCGCGGTCTCGGCGCGCAGCTCGGCGGGTACGCGGCGCGCCTTCTCCCATTCGCGCCGCGTGACCCGGACGAGGCTGGCCTCGAACGAGTCCCGGGGGGCGGAGTCGAGGCCGGCGGCGGCCCGATCGAGCAGCTCGCCGAGCTCGTCGGAGCAGAGGCGCAGATGTCGCAGCCGGGTCAGGGTCGCGATCTGCTCGGCGCGGACCTCGGCGCCGCCCAGGGGCATCTTCGTGCGCTCGTCCCAGGCGAGTAGGGCGCGCGCCCGGCCGAGATCGGAGATCTCGTGGAGTGCGGTCAGCAGGGGCTCGAGCGTCGCTTTCACCGCTGGCCAACCTACCTGGCCGGTCACGGACGGGCCGCGCCCTGTGCGAACCTTGGCCGCGATGCGGCTCGGCAGTTTCGAGACCCCGGGGGGCGAGCGGCTCGTCGGCGAGCTGGTCAACGATCGCATCCAGCGGCTCGAGGTCGCCTCGATGATCGCCTGGCTCGCGGGCGAGGGGCGTGATCGCGCCGGCGAGCAGTTCGAGCCCGGCGAATTGCGGCCACTGGCGCCGGTGCCCGAGCCGCCGAGCGTGCGTGACTTCTACGCCTACGAGGGCCACGTCGCGGCCGCGGCGCGGCTGCGCGGGGGCGAGATCGCCGCGCACTGGTACGAGGCGCCCGCCTTCTACTTCTCCAACCCCGCCTCGATCCTCGGCCCCGGCGAGCCGCTGCGGCGTCCGCAGGCGACCGCGCTGCTCGATTTCGAGCTCGAGATCGCGGCGATCATCGGCGTCGCCGCGGGCGAGCCGGAGATCGCCGGGTTCACGCTGATGAACGACTGGTCGGCGCGGGACCTGCAGGCCGGCGAGCGAACCGTCGGCCTCGGGCCGGCGAAGGCGAAGGACTTCGGCACCAGCCTCGGGCCGTGGCTAGTCACCCCGGACGAGCTGCCCTATGAGGACGGCCGGCTGCGGATCGGCGCCCGCGTGTTCGTCAACGGCGAGCAGGTCGCCTCCGCGGACGCATCCGAGAAGCACTTCGGCTGGCAGGAGATCGTCGCCCACGCGGCCCGCGATACGCGGCTTCGCGCCGGCGACGTGCTTGGCTCGGGCACGCTCGCCGGCGGCTGCCTGCTCGAGCTCGGCCCGCTGCCGGCGCCCGACCGCGGCGAGGGCCGCTGGCTCGAGCCCGGCGACCTGGTGGTGCTCGAGGCAGACGGGCTCGGGCGGCTGGAGACGCCGGTGGAGTAGGAACACCAGGCGCCCCGCCGAATAGGTCTGGTCGTGATGGCGGTGATGACACCGCGGGACCCGGTCGGGCGCGTCGTCCTGCGCACGGTGCTGATCGTGGTCGCGGTCGCGCTCGCGCTCTACATCATCTATCAGTTGCGGACCCCGCTCACCTGGCTCGTGATCGCCGGCTTCATCGCGGTCGCGATGTCGGGGCCCGTGAACCTGTTCCAGCGCCGGATGAAGCGCGGGCTCGCGGTCGCGCTCGCCTACCTGCTGCTGATCCTGATTCCAATCGGCCTCGGCGTGCTGCTGATCCCGAGCATGGTGAGCCAGATCGAGGAGCTGGCCGGAAACGTCCCCGAATACGCCCAGGACGTGGAGGAGTTCGTGCAGGAGAACGAGACGCTCAACGACCTGAACGACAAGTACGACTTCACCAGCGAGATCCAGAGCGCCGCCGACGACCTGCCGAGCCGGATCGGCGACGCGGCCGGCGTGCTCCAGGACATCGGCGTCGGGGTCGTCAGCTCGATCTTCGCCACGGTCACGATCCTGATCCTGAGCATCTTTATGGTCAGCGGCGGCAGGCGCTGGGCGCACGCCTTCGTGCAATCGCAGCCGGCCGATCGCCAGGACCGAATCGAGCGCGCGCTCACGGACGTCGCCAACGCGATCGGCAACTACGTCGGCGGCGCGCTGGTCCAGGCGACGATCGCCGGCTTGGCGGCGTTCATCATGCTGAAGATCCTCGGCGCCCCGTTCGCCGCGCCACTGGCGCTGGTCGTCGCCTTCTTCGACCTGATCCCGGTGGTCGGCGCGACGATTGCCGCCGTGCTGATCGCGGTGGTGATGCTGTTCGTCAACTTCCCGGTCGGGCTGATCGTCTGGATCGTGTTCGCGATCCTCTACCAGCAGTTCGAGAACTACGTGATCCAGCCTCAGATCCAGCGGCGCGCGGTCGCGGTCGAGGGCTTCATCGTGATCGTTGCGGTGCTCTTCGGCTCGACCCTGTTCGGCGTGCTCGGCGCGATCCTCGCGATCCCCGCGGCGGCCACGCTGCAAATCGTGTGGCGGGAGTACCGCGACTACCGTCGCGAGGCGCTGACGCAGCCGATCGACAGCGGCGGCGGCCCGCTCGTCCCCCCGGCGGCCCAGCAGCCGCCGCCCGAGCCGGCGACGTGAATCAACTCGGGGCCCCGGTCCGGTCGAGGCCTTCCCGCAGCTCGCGCACGTACGCCCGGTAGGCCCTCTCGTCGCCGTCGATCAGATAGGTGCCCCAGCGAACGCCGTTGTGGACGTGCGGGACCTCGTCGGCGAGCAGGTAGTCGAACACCTTCGCGATCGTCGCCTGGCCGCGGTCGACCAGGATCTTGCGCCGGTGTGAGTGGCGCCACATCGCCTTCTGCTCGGAGGTCGAGTTGAACAGCGCCAGGCGGTCGAGCAGATCGCGCTCGTAGATCGACCGGAAATAGCCGAAGCCGATCGGGTAGTCGCCCCAGGCGCAGCCGAGCTCGGTCGGCATCAGGATCTCGTGCACGCGCGCGTGGCGGACCTCGTCCCAGGTCTGGCGCGCCATGTCGACGTGGAAGTCCCAGGGCATCTCCGGGTGCTCGTGCGAGTTGCGCGCCATCAGCTCGGCGGCGCACAGCTCCGCGTCCATCAGCCCGTGGAAGAAGTGGCGCTGCTCCTCGGGCTCGACCGGAACGTGGTTCTCATCCGGGTCGTTGACGTAGAGCTCGTCCGACAGGAACGGATCGCCGTCGGCGGTCACCTCGACGAAGTCGTCACGGGCGGGCTCCTCGAGCGGGGGGAGGAGGCGCAATTCGCGCGCGGGAGCCTTGAGGTCGATCGGGAGCGACCCGAGCTTGGTCGCCGCTCGCTGCTGGTTGCGCGAGCGGGGCGCCGGAGCGAGCTCGGCGATGTGGTGGGCCTGGCGTTGGTGGAGCTGTGTCAGCAGTCGCAGTGAGGGCTCGTCGGTGACCGGGTCGAGCGTGCCCAAGTGA
The DNA here is from genome assembly GCA_021155855.1 of Solirubrobacterales bacterium. Taxonomy (GTDB): domain Bacteria; phylum Actinomycetota; class Thermoleophilia; order Solirubrobacterales; family 70-9; genus WHSW01. Next base: position 299,034 of record JAJNAZ010000001.1, on the reverse strand, counting down.
ACCTCGATCGCCTCGACCAGTGCCGGCTTTGCCTCGCCGTAGGCGATCGCCAGGTGTTCCTCCGGCGACCCGGCGCCGGCGATCCGGTCGAGAAACGCGTTCAGCTCGGGGCCCGGCGCGCCGGGGTACTCGCTCGGGTGACGGAGCTCATACAGGCGCCGCTTGACCTTCGAGATGGCGCGCGCGTCGTCGTGCAAATGATCGCCGAGGCGGTACTTGGTCTCGAACTCGGGCGCCAGCGGCAGCCAGCCGTTGGAGAAGTGCACGAGCTCGCGAAGGACGTGAAAGTAGTTCGAGAACCTGATCGCGTTGTCGTCGACGTCGTAACCGCGTCGGAGCGGTTCATGGCTGAGCATGGGCCTCCTCTCGATCCCCCGGTTCCTCGGCCATCAGCCTGCGGCGGTGGCGGCCGACGACGCTCGGCAAGAGGCCGCCACCGGCGGAGACGTTGATCACCGCCTGATCGGAGATCCGGGTGATCATCCCGGCGTAGCGCCCGCCGAGCGCGAACGGGTTGATGTTGAAGCGCTTGAGCCGCATCTGCACATGGCCGTCCTCGATCGTCGGGAACATCTCCTCGGGGATCGGGACGTATTCCTGGACGATGAAGTCGGCGCGCTCGGCGTGCTCGCCGATGATCCGGTCCCACTCGGCCTGCTCGGTCTCGATCCCGAGCGCGACCCCGTGGCCGCCGTACTCCGAGGCCGGCTTGAGCACCAGCCGCTCGCGGTTGTCGGAGGTGAAGTCGAGCAGGTCGATCGTCCACTCACCATAGGTGGCGCGACCCTCGCGCAGGATCCGTGTCCAGGGCACCGTCTCGGCGATCAGCTCCGCCTCCCCGGAGGAGACCAAATCGGCGAATCGGGGGTCGCCGAGCAGGGCGAAGAGCTTCTTGTTGTTGGCGACCCGGGCGCGCGGCGGGTTGACGACGCAGACGCGCCCGTCGCGATAGGCGGCGGTCAGGTCGCCCTCGGCGAGGTCGTCGACGAGCGCCCGGCGATAGACGAGGTCGACGCGCTCGCCGCTCGCCCGCAGCGCCGACCCGTCGTAGTCGAGCTCCTCGGTGGTCGTCCAGACCGCGTCGATGCCCGCCTCGCCGGCGGCGCCACAGACGATCCGGAACTCGGGCACAGACGGGCTCCGAGGGAGATCGACCAGCGCCATGCGGGGCCGCTCGGGAAGCTGGCGGCGGCGCGTGGCGCGAAGCTGCGCGTAGGCGTCGCCGAGGGTGTCGATCAGCAGCGGCAGCATCGGCGCATAGGAGGTCTCGAACTCGGCCTCGACGCTGGGGAGGGTGATCGCCCTCCGCAGTCCCTCGGCGAGCACGTCGGTGTAGCCGATGCCGGCGGGAGAGTCGGCGTTGAACTCGAGGAAGCGCACCCGGTCGCCGATCAGAAAGGCGTCCAGGCGGCAGATTCGCAGCGGCCGGTCGTAGCCGGGGTCGACGCGGACGAGCGAATCCTCGAACGAGGGCAGGTCGAGCTCGGAGCGCAGGCGCTCATCCGTCGGATAGGCGTCGCAGAAACGGTCGAGGACGCGGCACAGGCACTCGACCGCACGGCGCACCCGGCGCGCCTGACCGGGTGAGACGAAGTGGGGCATGAGCACGAACGGGATCGTGCGCTCGGCGAAGACGACGTCGTGGTCGGCGAGCCACTCCTCGATCTCGCCCTCGATCGCGGCACAGCCGTCGCCCAGCTTCGAGAGCTCGACCAGGTGCTGGAGCTTCAGGTCGGCGGCGTGATCTAACAACCGCCCGCCGCCTCCTCTGCTCTCGCCCCGAACCTCTGGCCCGCGGCTACGCCGCGGGCAATTGATGGTGCTTCCGCATCCGGGGGCGGCGGGGTGGTCGGCAAGCTCACGTCTGTGGTCCCTTGCCGTTCGCCACCGGGCGCTCGAACAGGGTCGAGAGCACGACCTGGGTCTCGGTCCGGATCACGCCCTCGGTCTCGCGGATCCGCTCCAGCGCCTGCTCCAGGTGTTGCGTGTCGGAGGCGCGCACGTGCAGGATCGCGCTCGGCCCGCCGGCGATCGTGTACGCGGCCTCGACCTCGGGGTGCTCGCCGACCGCGGTCCGAACCTCCTCGCCCGACATCCTTCCCTCGCAGAAGAGCTCGACGAAGGCGTGCGTGTTCCAGCCGATCGCGGACGGGTCGACGTTGGCCGAGTAGCCCCGGATGACGCCGTCGCGCTCGAGCCGGTCCACCCGCCGCTTGACCGCCGGAGCGGACAGCGCGACGCGTCCGCCGATGTCCTGGAACGAGCGCCGGGCGTTCTCCCGCAGCAGCGCAACGATTCGGTGGTCGATTCCGTCCATGTGGGCGAGCGACGGGGCCCAGGACGCAATGATTCGCGCTTGAGCAACCGCTCCTTGCGGGTAACCATAAAGGGCAACGCTGGATCAGGCAAGGAGAGGAGCGAGATGGCGATCGAGACGGCCGCGAAACCGGACGCGACGGCAGCCGACGAGATGCCGCTGCACGGCATCGACCATGTCGAGCTGTACGTGGGGAATGCGACCCACGCGGCGCACTGGTTCACCCACGCACTCGGCTTTCGCCGCTCCGCCTACGCGGGGCTGGAGACGGGGGTCCGCGATCGCGCCTCGCACGTGGTCGAGCAGGGGCGGGTGCGCTTCGTGCTCACCGCACCACTGCTCGGCACCAGCGACATCGCCCGCCACGTCGCCGCGCACGGCGACGGCGTGCGGGTGATCGCGCTGTCGGTCCCCGACGCCGAGCACGCCTACCGCTACGCCGTCCAGCACGGCGCCCTCGGCGTGCGCGAGCCGTGGGAGGAGAGCGACGACGACGGCACGGTGCGGATGGCGACGATCGCCACCTACGGCGACACCTTGCACACCTTCGTCGAGCGCAACGGCTATGAGGGCGCGTTCCTGCCCGGGTTCGCCGCCGCGGAGCCGGCCGAGGACGCGGGGATTTTCGTCGGCATCGACCACGTCGTCGGCAACGTCGAGCTCGGCCGGCTCGACGAGTGGGTCGGCTACTACGAGCGGGTCTTCGGGATGACCGAGATGATCCATTTCACCGACGAGGACATCGGCACCGAGTACTCGGCGCTGATGTCGAAGGTGATGACCGACGGCAAGGGCCGGGTCAAGTTCCCGATCAACGAGCCCGCCGAGGGCAAGCGCAAGTCCCAGATCGAGGAGTATCTCGAGTACTACGGCGGCCCAGGGGCCCAGCACATCGCTCTGGCGACCACCGACATCGTCGCCACGGTGAAGGAGCTGCGGGATCGCGGGGTGCGTTTCCTCTCCACCCCTGAGAGCTACTACGAGGAGCTGCCGGGCCGGATCGGTGAGATCGACGAGGACCTCGCCGATCTGCGCGAGCTCGGCATCCTCGCCGATCGTGACGACGAGGGCTACCTGCTGCAGATCTTCACCCAGACGATCGGCGACCGGCCCACGGTCTTCCTCGAGGTGATCGAGCGACACGGCGCCCGCGGCTTCGGCGAGGGGAATTTCAAGGCACTGTTCGAGGCGATCGAGAGAGAGCAGGAGAGGAGGGGCAACCTCTGATGCGGTACCACAAGCTCGGCGACGTTCCCAGAAAGCGCCACACCCAGTTCCGGACCAATGGCCGCCTGCTGGTCGAGGAGGTGATGGGCTACGAGGGCTTTTCCGGCAACGAGTCGATCCTCTACCACCTCGAGTCGCCGTGCCGGATCGCGGAGGCGCGCGAGTTCACCCCGATCGAGCACCTCGAGTGGGTCCCCGACGCGCACGTCCATCGCCATCTGGCCACCGGTCCGACCGATCCGGGCGGTGACCCGATCAGCGGTCGCCGCTGCTTGATGTGGAACTCCGACATCGAGGTCTCGCTCTGCCGTCCGACCACCGAGACCGAGTGCTTCTTCCGCGACGGCGAGGGAGACGAGGTGTTCTTCGTCGTCGAGGGATCGGGAGCGCTCGAGACCGTGTTCGGCTCGTTGCCGTTCCGCGAGCACGACTACGTCGTCGTCCCCCGCGGGACCACCTACCGGTTCGCGCTCGACCAGACCCCGCAGACCTGGCTCGTCTTTCACACCCCGGGGGAGATCGAGACCCCGAACCGCTACCGCAACCGCTACGGCCAGCTGCTCGAGTCGGCGCCCTTCTCGCAGCGGGACTTCCATCCGCCGGCCGAGCTCGAGACCCATCGCGAGAGCGGCGACTTCGATCTCACGGTGCGCGTCCGCGGCGGCCTGCAGCGCTACCTGCTCGACTACCACCCGTTCGACGTCGTCGGCTGGGACGGCTACGTGTACCCGTACACCTTCAACGTGCACGACTTCGAGCCGCGGACGGGGCGCCTGCACCTGCCGCCCCCGGTGCATCAGACCTTCCAGGGGCCGAACTTCGTCATCTGCTCGTTCTGCCCGCGCGAGCTCGACTACGACCCGGAGGCGGTGCCGCTCCCGTACCACCACTCCAACCTGCAGTCGGAGGAGGTCATCTACTACGTCTCGGGTGAGTTCGGCAGTCGCAAGGGGATCGAGGTGGGCTCGGTCACCGTTCACCCCTCGGGCCTACCGCATGGCCCGCAGCCCGGCCTGGTCGAGAAAGCTCTCGGCATGCGCCGGACGGAGGAGCTGGCGGTGATGTGGGACACCTTTCGTCCCCTGCGACTGACCGAATTCGCGCTCGCGCTCGACGACCCGGCGTACGCCTACTCATGGCGGGAGGGGACGCCCGCGCCGGTCGCCGAGAGCACCACGGGCTAGCGCCGGGGCTAGGCTGGTGCGGTGGCCACAACTCGGACGCCGGCAGCCGTAGGGCTGACCGAGATCGAGCGCGCTGCGGAGACGATCCGCGGGGGGGTGCGCCAGACGCCGATCCTCAGCGCCGGCGAGATCTCGCGCCGGGTCGGCGCGACGGTTCGGATCAAGGCCGAGAACTTGCAGCGGACGGGCTCGTTCAAGCTCCGCGGCGCTCAGAATCGGCTCGCCGCGCTGAATCGACGCGAGCTCGACGCGGGGGTGGTCGCGGCGAGCGCCGGCAATCACGCGCAGGCACTCGCCGTCGCCGCTCGCTCCCGTGGCACCCGCGCCGTCCTCTACATGCCGGAGGACGCTCCGATCGCGAAGGTTGAGGCGGTCCGCGGGTACGGCGGCGAGGTCCGCCTGGTGCCGGGCTCCTACGACGACGCCGCGGCGGCGGCCGGCGAGGCGGCGGAGTGCGACGGGCTCATCCTGATCCATCCCTTCGACGACCCGGTGGTGCTCGCCGGCCAGGGCACCGTCGGGCTCGAGATCGCCGACCAGGCACCCGAGACGCGCCTGGTCGTGGTCGCGGTCGGCGGGGGTGCGCTGGCCGCCGGGGTTGCGATCGCGGTCAAGGCGAAGCTGCCCGTGGTCCGGGTCGTCGGCGTCCAGTCCGACGCCTGTGCCCCGTACCCGAGATCGCTCGCGGCCCACCGGCCGATCGGCGCCCGCGCGGCGAGCACGATCTGTGACGGGATCGCGGTCAAGCGGCCGGGCGAGCTCACCCTGCCGCTGGTCTCGGAGTTCGTCGACGAGGTAGTCACCGTCTCCGACGACGACGTCGCCCAGGCGATGGTCCTCCTGCTCGAGCGTTCGAAGCTGGTCGTCGAGGGTGCCGGGGCGGCCTCGGTCGCGGCGCTGCTCGCCGGTCGGATCGAGCTCCCGGGCGAGGGTGAGATCTGCGCGCTTTTGTCCGGAGGAAACGTGGATGCGGCCCGCCTGGTCGAGTGCATCCGCCTCGGCGAGACCGCATCCGGGCGCCGGCTGGTGTTGTCGACCGTCGTTCCCGACCGCCCCGGGGCGCTCGCCCGGCTGGTCGGCACGGTCGCCGAGCAGGGCGCAAACGTGCTCGACGTGGTCCACATCCGCGAGGGGGTGGACCTGCACGTGCGCGAGACCGGGGTCCGGCTGGTGTTGCAGACCGACGGACCGGAGCACGGCGGGCAAATCGTCGCCGCGGTGCGCGAGCAGGGATTCTCGGTCGTCACGGAATGATCGTCAGGGCGGCGGGCGGCCTGGTGGTCCGCGAGACCGGCGGTCGGCGGCAGCTCGCGGTCGTTCACCGGCCACGCCACGACGACTGGTCGCTGCCGAAGGGGAAGCTCAGCGAGGGCGAGGGCTGGAGCGAGGCGGCGCTCCGCGAGGTCGAGGAGGAGACCGGGCTGCGTTGCGAGCTCGGGCCGGAGCTCGGCCGATCGCGGTATCGCGTCGGCAAGGGTCGCCTCAAGTACGTGCGCTGGTGGCTGATGCATCCGCTTGGAGGAGAGTTCGCGCCCGGCGACGAGGTCGACGAGCTGCGCTGGCTCGCGCCTGCCGAGGCGCTCGAGCTGCTCTCACACGAGCATGATCGGGAGCTGGTTCGCACAGCGCTGGGCTCGAACAAAGATCCTCGTTGACGGGTTTGCCCGGGCGCCCGCGGCCGCCGGCGCCTGAAGGCCGGGCGGCTGCGCGCGCGGCTGGGGGGTTCGCCGGCGCGCGCCACCCGGCGCCCGCTGCGTTCCCGGGCTCGGCGCCGCCTAAACATTGCACCCCCGAGTGGGTGAACGGGCCTCGCGAGCCCTTCAGTCGAGCGGCCGGCGGCCGGCGAAGCCCGCTTCGAGGTCGTGCCAGAAGACGATCCGCGCCGGCTCGTCGAGCTGCCAGCACAGATACACCTCGCGGCCCTCGAGGATCGCCGGGAAGTCGATCAGCCCGCGGTCGATGTCGCGAACGACGATCCCCAGCTCCTGCAACTCGAGCAGCAGCCGGCGCAGCTCGAGGAAGGCCTCGCCGACGTTGCGGCCCGGGTCGCCGCCGCCGTTGCCGGGCGCCGCGCCGGCGAGCGCCTCGTGCGCCTCGGCGTCGGTGAGTCGGTTGCGGGCGCCGCGCAGCGAGCGCAGCATCGGCTCCACCCGCTTCAGGAGCGCGTTCGCTTCGGCGACCGTGAAGTGGCGCTCGTGGATCACCCGGGTTGGGCTCGTGGGTCACCCGGTCGGGCTGGCGGCGCCTGCGGCGGCTTCGATCCGCTCGCCGAGCACGGCCGCATCGGCCTCCGACACGCTGCGCAGCTGACCCTGGAAGGCGAGGTGCCAGTGCTCGGCCGGCCACTTGCGAACGTGCTCGAGCTGATCGAGCAACGACTCCGCCGGCACAAAGGCATCCTCGTCGAGCACCACCACCGGCTCGGCCTCGACGCGCCACGGGTAGTCCTCGGGATGCTTCTTGCGGCCCTGAGGCCAGATCGACGCACGGTCCTCGAACATCTCCGACCGCACCCGCGCGATGCCGCCGAACGCCTGCACGCCGGTGATGTAGAAGACGATTTCGTCACCGGGCTCGAACTCGGCCGCCTGGTTGCGGCGACGCTCCTTGAACCCGACCACGTCGAAGCCGCGCTCGACGTTGATGCGGAAGTTCTCCAGCGAGCCGGTGAGGATCCAGGTGGCGATCGGGGCAGTGTATGCGCGGCGATCACCTCGGGCGGCCCCGTGCCGCGAAGCCGCGCTGGTCAGCCCTCGCTACCCGGCCCGGGTCCCCGCCAGGCGCTGTTGCTGGCGCTCGGGTTTGATCGCGACCACGTTCCAGGCCAGCCCGGCGCGCTTCATCGCGCGGATCACGAGGCCCGAGGGGTCGAGCTCCCACCAACGCAGCCCGTGGAAGGCAGAGCGCGGGAAGGCGTGGTGGTTGTGGTGCCATGCCTCGCCCAGCGAGGCGAGGGAGAGCCACCAGACGTTGGTGGAGTGGTCGTCGGTGTCGAAGCGTCGCGCGCCGTGGAAGTGGCAGATCGAGTTGATCGACCAGGTGATGTGGTGGACGAAGAAGATCCTCACCAGCCCGCCCCAGAGCAGCGCCGTGAGGCCGCCGACGATCGAGCCGCCGGTGAGCAGCAGGCCGAGCCCGAACGGGATCAGCAGCGAGAGTCCGACGAGTCCGGGGAAGGTGCGGTTCAGCCACCGCATGCCGCGGTCGTCCATCAGGTCCGGCGCGTACTTGCGCCGGTCCGCCTGGCCGTTGGCCTCGAAGAGCCAGCCGACGTGGGCATGCCAGAGGCCGGCCAGGCCGCTGCCGTGGCCGACGTGGGGAGAGTGCGGATCTCCCTCCTCATCGGTGTGGGCATGGTGCTTGCGGTGGTCCGCGACCCAGTCGATCACCGGTCCCTGCACCGCCATCGACCCGGCCGCGGCGAGCGCGTATTCCATCGGCTTGTGGGTCTGAAACGCACGATGGGTGAGCAGCCGGTGATAGCCGACGGTGATCCCGAGCGCACTGACCAGGTACATACCGGCGAGGACGGCGAGGTCGGTTAAACCGACGGCGCGGTTCCAGAGCAGCGCCAGGGCGGCGATGAAGGCAAGGAAGGGGAGAACGACGGCGGCGAGGTTGGTGTAGCGCTGAATTGCAGGCATGATTTATGAGCCTAGGCCGAAATCAGGGCTATTTCTTCCTCTGGCGTCACATCCTGTCCCTAAGATCTTGTGATGATGGAACAAGTTCTCCCTCCCGATCAGCCTTGGACCGGGATCCCGCCTCGGATTGGCGAGCTCCTGGGGCCGCACCTGCCGGCGCTCGCCGACGAGGTGATCGAGGCGATCATGGAGCGGGTGCCCGCTTACCGGCGGCCGCTGCGGGGGCGGTTCGGCGCCGGGATCCGGACCGGGGTCGAGGAGGCACTGGGCCAGTTCGCGAACCTGATCGCCGAGCCGGACCTCGATCGCGCCGGCGCCGAGCGCATCTACCGCGGGCTCGGACGCGGCGAGCACCGCGAGCGGCGCTCGCTCGACGCGCTGCTGGCCGCCTATCGCCTCGGCGCTCGCGTCTCCTGGCGGCGGGTGGCCGAGATCGCGATCGGGGCAGGGGTCGATCGGCGGACGCTTGCGCTGCTTGCCGAGGCCGTGTTCGCCTACATCGACGAGCTCTCTGCGCTCTCGGCGGAGGGCTACGCGGAGGAGCAGTCAATCGCCGCGGGGGAGGTCGAGCACCGCCGTCGACGGGTCGCGGGCCTGTTGCTCGAGCAGGACGCCGACGAGGGGACGGTCCGAGCGGCCGCGAACGAGGCCGACTGGAAGCCGCCGGCGACGATCGCCGCGCTCGTCTGGCGCGGCGGCGGCGGCCGCCTGCGCCCGCGCCTCCCGGCGACCGCGCTGGTGGTCGAGGACGATGCCGCGGACGGTGGCACCGCACTGGTGCCCGATCCGACCGCGCCCGGTCTTCGAGCCCAACTCGAGCGCGCCACCCGCTCGACGATCGCCGTGCTCGGTCCGGCGGTGCCGCTGCTCGAAGCGCCCGCCAGCGCGGTCCGGGCCGAGAGCCTGCTCGGCCTGATCGCGGACGGGGTCGTCGAGGGCGCCGGGCTGATCCCAAGCGACGACCACCTCGCGATTCTCGCGACCTATGGCGACCCGGCCGTGTTGCGCGATCTCGCCGCGGCGCGGCTCGCGCCGCTGGACGGGGAGACGCCGGCCTCGCGAGCGAGGCTGACGGCGACGCTGCGGGCCTGGCTCGACCACCAGGGGGAGGTCGCGCCCATCGCCGCCGAGCTCCACGTCCATCCGCAGACGGTGCGCTACCGGCTCAACCGTCTGCGCGACCTGTTCGGCGCCGCGCTCGAGGATCCGGCGCGCCGGTTCGAGCTCGCGCTAGCGTTGAGGAGCCCGGTTTGGAGACGCGCCTGATCGGGCACGACCGAAGCAACGAAGGAGGCGAGCGGTGAGCGATCCGGCGACGAGCAGCATGGACATCCTGGCGGAGGGGAACTCCGAGCGGCGCGAGCACGTGATCGAGCTGCTGACCAAGGCCTACTGGATGGAGATCGAGACGGTGATGAGCTACATCGCGAACGCCGTCAACCCGGACGGGGTCCGCGCCCAGGAGATCAAGGAGTCGCTGGAGCAGGACATCCAAGAGGAGCTCGGGCACGCGCAGCAGTTCGCCTCGCGGATCAAGGAGCTCTATGGGGTCGTCCCGGGCTCGCTCGCCTTCGCGGCGGAGCAGACGTTCCTGCAGCCCCCCGACGACCAGGTCGACATCGTGCATGTGATCCGCGGTGTGATCGAGGCCGAGCAGGGGGCGATCGAGCACTACAGCCGGATCGTCGAGGAAACCGATGCGATCGACCCGGTCACCCAGGACATGGTGATCGAGATCCTCCACGACGAGCAGGGCCACAAGCGGCTGTTCGAGGGATTCCTGCGCGAGTACGAGGCCCTGGGCCTCGCCTAGGAACGGTCCCGGACCGCCAGCGCCGCGCAGCGCTCGGCGTCGATCGGGCGGTCCAGTCCCGCCCAGGTGGCTTCGGCCTCGGCGAGCAGCTTCGCGCCCTCATCGGGGTCGACCGAGGCGGCACCGCGAGCCTCGAGGCTGGCGGCGTGACCGACGGGATAGCGGAGCCGCTCGGCCAGGCTCGCGGCCTCCTCGGCGACGTCGCGCGCGGGCTCGGCCTTGCCCCAGAGCGCCAGGTTGACGGCGCGGGTCGCGGTCGCCTCGACCGACTGGGCGACGAGCCCGGCGCGCTCGCACAGGTCGAGCGCCCGGGCGAGGGTCTGATCGGCGTCCGCGTAATCGCCGCGGTCGCGCAGCGCCGCGGCGAGCCAGTGCAGTGACTCGAACGCGACCTCGGAGCGCCCGACCTGTTCGGCGATCTCGAAGGCGCGCTGGAGCAGCTCGACCGATTCGTCGAGGTCGCCCTCGTGCCAGCGCAGGACGCCGCGCATCGAATAGGGGAAGCAGAGCTTGCCGGCCAGTCCCTCGCGCTCGGCGAGCATCCCGGATTCCTCGGCCTCGCGCTCGGCCGTCTCCCAGTCGCCGCTGTAGATCGCGAGCTGAGCGAGTGCCGCGTGGATCTCGACCTGCGAGGGAAGGTCGCCCGTCTCCAGAGCGAGATCGAGCGCCGCGCCGTAGGCGCCGCGGGCGTGTCCGTAGTCGGCCTCGGAGATCTCGAGGTGGTAGCCGAGCGCGTTCAGGGCCCGCACCGCCTCGGCGGGGTCGCTCTCCCGCGCCAGCTCGACCGATCGCTCGAGGTTCTCGCGGGCGCGTTCGGAGTCGCCGATGCGGCCGAAGACGCGGCCGAAGATCCCGTGCGCGCGGCTCGCGGCCGCCGCCTCGCCGAGCCGCTCGGCGAGGCGGAGGGCCTTCTCCGAGGCGTAGATCGCGAGCATGTTGTCACCGGTGTGCATGTAGAGCGAGGCCGCCTCCTCGTAAAGCCGCACCAGCTCGATGCAGGGTGGCCCGTCCTTGAGCAGGTCGATGCCGCGCTGGTAGTGCTCGATCGAGCCCTCGCGGTCGCCCTTGTGCCAGAGGCCGGCGCCGATCTTCCGGTGCAGGTCGCCCACCCGGGCGAGATCCTCCTCGCCGCGGTGATACTCGAGCGCCTGCTCCCATGTGCGCACCGCCCGGTCGACACGGCCGAGTCGCAGGGCGACGTCGCCGAGCTTCTCGGCGATTCGCGCCCTGGACGCCGCGTCGAGCCGCCGTTCGAGCCCGAGGGCGCTCTCGTAGTGGCCCTGGGCCTCGCGGTTCGAATACAGCGCCGCGGACGCGTCGCCCGCCGCCTCCAGCGCTTCGAGCGCCCGCTCCTCGATCCGGTCGAGCTCGCCCGGCTCCAAATCGGCGCTCGCCCCCAGGCTCGCGGCGCGCCCGTAGTGCTCGGCGACCATCGCCACCACGCCCTCAGAGCGATCCGCGGCCCGCGCGGAGATGAAGCCGCCGACCTCCGCGTGGCGGCGGGCGCGCACCGCCTTCGGCAGGGTCGAGTAGGCGACATCGCGGATCAGCACGTGCTTGAACGCGTACTCGCGCTCGCCCGCCAGCCGGCTGCCGGCCGTCGGCACGACCAGGTCCTTCTCCTGCAGCGAGGCGAGCGCGGCGGTGAGCTCAATCGATGCATCCCCCGGATCGACCGATCCCTCCCAGAACGTCTGGCCGACCACCGACGCCGCCTGCAACACGAGGCGCTCGTGGCGCGGAAGCGAGTCGAGTCGTGCGGCGAGCACCGAGTGGACGGTCTCCGGCAGCGCCTCGGTGTCGGTCGTGCCGCCCTCGACGATCCGGTTGACCATCTCCTCGGCGAACAGCGGGTTTCCCCCGGAGCGTTCGGCGACCTGATCGACCAGCCCCCGGGCGGCGAGGCCGCTCTGCGGGTCGGGCATCAAGGTGGTCACCAGCGCTCGCACCTGCTCGCGGGCCAGCGGCTCGAGGGTGATCGTGGTCGCGTTGATCCGCCCGCCTCCCCAGCCGGGACGGCGATCGAGCAACTCGTCGCGCGCAAGGCAGAGCAGGAGCACCGGGCCGCGCGTCCAGCGGGCCAGGTACTCGATCAGGTCGAGCATTCCCTCGTCCGCCCAGTGGATGTCCTCGACCGCGAAGATCATCGGCTCGCGGCGGCCCGCCGCCTCGATCAGGGTCCGCACCGCCGAGAACAGGCGGTCGCGCATCTGCTGGGGATCCTCGTGCTCGCTCGAGTCGGCCCCGTCGCGGCTCGGCGGTTCGATTCCGAGCGGCCGCCCGAGGGCGGCGGCGATCCGCTCGGGCGGCTCCTCGGTGTCCGCCTCCGCCACCAGCGAGGCGATCCCCCGTTCCAGCTTTCGCCAGGCGGCCGAAACGTCGTCGGTGTCGACGATCTCGAAGGTCCCACGAACCACCTCGGCCAGCGCCCAGTAAGCGAGCCCGGCCCCATATGCGGGGCAGCTTCCGAGTCGGACCGCCGCAGGCGACTCGAGCTCGCCCACCTTCAGCGCCAGCTCGCGCAACAGCCGCGACTTGCCCACCCCCGCCTGGCCGAGCACCGTGACCAGATGCGGCCGCTGCTCGCTGACCACGCGCTCGAACAGCGACAGCAGCAGGTCGGATTCGTCCTCGCGGCCGACCAGCGGGGTCGCGGCCCGCGGCCGCCGCGGGGCGCGGCCGCGGACCACCGCCCGCACCGCCTCCCACGCCGGCACCGGCTCGGACTTCCCCTTGAGCGTGAGCGGCTCGAGCTCGACGTACTCGATCGCGGCACGTGTGAGCCGGTGGGTGGTCTCGCCGACGATCACGGTGCTCGGGTTGGCCGCCGCCTGCAGGCGGGCGGCGACGTTGACCGGGTCGCCGATCACGGTGTAGCCGTCGCCCACCTGGCCGGCGAGCACCTCACCGGAGTTGATCCCGACCCGCAGGGCGAAGTTCGCGCCGATGTCCGCGGCGATCCGATCGTTGATCTCCTCCATCGCCATCTGCATCGCCAGTCCGGCGCGCACCGCCCGCTCGGGATCGTCCTCATGGGCCACCGGGGCGCCGAAGACGCCCATCACGTTGTCCCCGATGTACTTGTCGATCGTGCCGCCGTGGCGCTCGACCTCCTCGCCGAGGCGCCGTAGCGCCCGATCGATGAGCGACTTCATCCGCTCGGGGTCGAGGCGCTCGGAGACCGCGGTGTAGCCGGAGAGGTCGGCGAAGATCACCGTCGCCGTCCGCCGCTCCTCCGGCAGCGGCTCCTTGCCGGGAGGCTGCGCCGGACGCGCTTCCTCGCCGCCGAGCGGGCTGCCGCACTCGATGCAGAACTTGGCCTCGGCCGGGTTTTCGGCCCCGCACGCCCGGCAGGGGGCCGGCAGCGCGGTGCCGCACGACATGCAGAATCGAGCCCGCTCGGGATTCTCAGTGCCACAGCCCGGACAGTTCACGGTGATCAGGATACGCGGGGGAGTGGTGGTGTCCTGATCGGCCGGTTGCGTGCCCCGCTCCCCTGCCTAACCGACCTTCCCGTGAGGAATCGGCGATCCGGCCGTACTTCGTCCGCTACGCTGCCGCGTCTCAACAATGCTCAGAGGGAGAACAAGAACTTGACCCGCATCCGCACCTACTTCGCGCTCTGTGTCCTGGCGCTCGCCGTACCGCTGATCGCCGGTTGCGGCGACGACGAGTCCAGCGACGTGGATCCGCAGACGGTCCTCGACGAGACCTTCGACAACGACGAGCGGGTCGTCAGCGGCGACCTCTCGCTCAGCCTCGGCGGTTCGGCGGAAGGCGAGCAGGGGGGCAGCTTCGAGGCCAGCCTCAGCGGCCCGTTCCAGGGCGACCCCGACGACCCGGCGGCGATCCCGCAGCTCGACTGGAGCGGGTCGCTGACGGCGGAGGGCGCGGGCCAGAGCGTCAGCTTCGAGGGCGGGATCACCGTCACCGAGGACAATGCCTTCGTCGAGTACGGCAGCGACGCTTACGAGGTGGGTGCCGAGACATTCGGCCAGTTCAAACAGCTCGCCGAGCAGGCCTCGGCCCAGCAGAGCGAGGCCGAGGGCCTCTCGTTCACCGAGGCGTTCACCCAGGGTTGCGAGCAATCGCTGGAGGCACAGGGCGGCGACCCGGCCGCCTGCCAGATCGATTTCCAGGCCTGGCTCGGCGACCTCAGCAACGAGGGTGAGGAGGAGGTCGAGGGCGCCGACACCGTCCACGTCTCGGGCAGCCTCGACGTTGAGACCATGCTTCAGGATCTGGTCCAGCTCGGCGCCGCGGTGCCCCAGGCCTCGGCCCCCGGGGTCCCGTCGGAGGAGCAGGTCCAGCAGATCGCCGATGCGATCTCCGAGGCGAGCTTCGATCTCTACTCCGGCGTCGACGATCGCGTCCTGCGCGGGATCGACTTCAACCTGGCGCTCGATCCGAGCGCGATCCCCGATGCCTCGGAGGCGGGAATCGAGAGCGTCGACGCGGACTTCTCGCTGCGCCTCGCCGGCGTCAACGAGGAGCAGGAGATCTCCGCTCCCTCGGAAGCCCAGCCGATCGATGAGCTGCTGGGGCAGTTCGGCATCGACCCGAACGAGCTCGGCGGCCTCGGCGGCCTCGGCGGCGGTACCACGATCCCGGGCGCCGGCTCGGGGTCCGGTGGCGGGGGAGGCGGGGCGCCCAGTGACGCCGACGCCGACGCCTACCTCGACTGCATTGCCGAGGCGCAGACCCCGGACGAGATCAACGCCTGCGCGTCCGAGCTCTAAGGGCGCCCTCGATCGCTCGAGCGAACTCGGAGGGGCCCCCGGTGCGCCGGGGCCGTTTTGCGAACGCCTGAATAGGCTGCCCGGACGACGATGCCAGCGCAGGAACAGAGGCGGCGCGGCGCGGTGGGCTTCTTGCTCAGCGCGCAGGGTTGGCCCTATCTGCTGACGCCGTTCATCGTCTCCGCGGTGGCCCTCGAGCTGGCGCACGCGGCGCCGACGCTCGTCTTCGCCTGCGCGGCGCTCGGGATCATCCCCACCGCGGCGCTGATGGGGCTCGCCACCGAGGAGCTCGCGGCGCGCTCGGGGCCGGGTATCGGCGGCTTCCTCAACGTCACCTTCGGTAACGCCGCCGAGCTGATCATCGCCGTCTTCCTGCTCGCCGAGGGGCTGCAGGAGGTGGTCAAGGCCTCGATCGTGGGCTCGATCCTCGGCAACCTGCTACTGGTGCTCGGGCTTTCGATGGTGGTCGGCGGGGTCGGGCGCGCGCGCCAGGTGTTCAACCGCACCGCCGCCAACGCGCAGGCGACGATGCTCTTCCTCGCGGTCGCGGCGCTGATCATGCCGGCGATCTACGCTCTCGTCACCGGCGGCGGGCTGCCCTCGGTGGACTCCGAGCTGGTCGACTTCGGCAGCGACCTCGAGGAGCTCTCGATCGGGGTGGCGGTGATCCTCGGGATCTCCTATCTGGCCGGACTCGTGTTCTCGCTGCGCACCCACCGCGACGTCTTCAACCCGCCCTACGCCGAGCAGGAGCACGAGGGCTTCGGCTGGAGCGTCCGCCGCTCGATCGTGATGCTGGCGATCGCCGGCGCGGCCGTCGCCCTCGTCTCAGAGGTGCTCGTGGGCTCGATCTCGGAGGCGTCGGAGTCGATCGGCTTGAGCGAGTTCTTCGTCGGGATCATCGTCGTCGCCGTGGTCGGCAACGCCGCCGAGCACTGGGTAGCGGTACTCGTCGCGCGCAAGGACAAAATGGATCTCGCGGTCAACATCGCGGTCGGCTCGGCGGCCCAGATCGCGCTCTTCGTCGCCCCGATCCTGGTCCTGCTCTCGTTCGCGATCGGCCCCGATCCGATGGCCCTGGTGTTCAACGGCTTCGAGCTCGGCGCGGTCCTGGTGGCGGTGCTGATCGCGGCCTACGTCACCCAGGAGGGGGAGTCGAACTGGTTCGAGGGCGTACAGCTGCTCGCTGTCTACGCGGTCCTGGCCCTGGCCTTCCTTTACGCCTGATGGAAGCGATCCTGCTCGTCTTGAGCTTCGCGGTGATCCTCGCGGGCGCGCTGCTGTTCACCAACGCGGTCGAGTGGGCCGGGCACAAGCTCGGGCTCGGCGAGGGCGCCACCGGCAGCGTGCTCGCCGCGGTCGGCACGGCGATGCCGGAGACGCTGATCCCAATCGTCGCCATCATCGGTGGCGCCGAGGGGTCCGAGGACGTTGCCATCGGTGCGATCATCGGCGCGCCGTTCCTGCTCGCCACGATCGCGATGGCTTTGGTCGGGATCTCGGCGCTGATCTTCAAGGGTCGCCACATCCCGCTGGCGGTGGTGTTCGTGCTCGCCTACGCGCTCTACGTCCGCCAAACGCTGCGCGGCGGCGGCGCGGTCCAAAGGGCGGAGACGATCGGGCCGCTGTACATGGATCGGACGCCGGGCGACGAGCCGCCCGGATCGACGATCGCGATCCAGTTCGTGGTCGGGCTCGGCGCGATCGTCGGCGGCGCCCACCTGTTCGTCGAGGAGCTGCTGCACGTGGCGGAGTCGATCGGGCTCGAACCGCTGGTGCTCTCGCTGGTGCTCGCCCCGCTGGCGACCGAGCTGCCCGAGAAGGCGAACAGCTTCTTCTGGGTCAAGGACGGTAAGGACAGCCTCGCGCTCGGCAACATCACCGGCGCGATGGTCTTTCAGTCGACGATCCCGATCGCCTTCGGCCTCGCGCTCACTGAGTGGGACCTCAACCGCTTCGCGATCCTCTCCGGCATCCTCGGCCTCACCGGCGGCGCGCTCGCCTACTGGGCACTGCGGCTTCGGGGCCGCTTCGAGCCGCTCCCGATCATGCTCTGGGCGGGACTGTTCGCCACCTTCATCGTCTACGTCTCCCTCACCTGACCGAGCGGGCGGCGGGCGCGATAGAGGACGTGGGGGAGGCCGAGATGATCGAAGTCGCGGACGTACTCGAGCCCGAGCTTCTCCATCACCCTGCGCGAGCGCTCGTTGTCGACCATCGTGAACGAGACGACCTCGTCGAGCGCGCAGCGCTCGAACCCCCAGTCGAGAGATGCCCGCGCCGCCTCGGTCGCCAGGCCCTCGCCCCAGCGTGTGGGCACGATCGACCAGCCGACCTCGACCGCAGGTTTGCCTTCGACCTCCGCCGCGTTGAGCCCGACCAGACCGACGAGCTCGTCCGAGGAGCGCTCGCGCCACGGCCACCAGGTGAAGCCGCGCCGCGCTAGCTGGCCGCGATAGCGCTCGAGCATCGCGCGAGCCTGCTCGCGCGAGCGCGCCCCGCCGCCGCCACCATCGCGCGCCGGCCAGTGCCAGGGCACGACCGCGGGGTCCGACGCCTGGCGCGCGAGGAACTCGAGATGCAGCCCGGGTTCCGGGGCTCGGCGTCGAGGCGGGAGCTGCGCGGCGCCCTCAATCGGGCCAGAAGTCCGGCTGCTGCTCGGTGGTGGCGTCCTCGAGCCGGGTCGAGAACAGCAGCAGCTCGGCCTCGGCGTCGGCGTCGTTGTGGACCGAGTAGAAGTCCTCGCCCGTCATCCGGACGGCCGTCTGCGGGCCGGCCTCGAAGACGTCGTCGCCGATCTTGAACGTGACCGTGCCCGAGATGACGAAGTAGATTTCCTCCTGGCCGGGGTGGCGGTGCCCGTAGCTGCGGCGTCCCCCGGTCCCGGCCGGCATCGAGCGCCACGAGAAGGAGACCTGCGTGCAGCCGAGCGCCTCGGTGTACCAGCGCATCTCCCCGAAGCCCGGATACTGCGCCATCCAGTCGACGGCATCCTCACGCCTGGCGATCGAGTAGCCGCTCATCAATCCTCCCGCCCGGGGTCCTGGCCGTCCTCGTCGGAATCGTACTCGTCGTCGCCCTGCTCGAGTGCGGTTTGAGACATCGAGCCGCCAGAGCCGGCGTGATAGTGCGTCTGAAAGGTTTCGAGCGCCCGGTCCCGCGCGTCCTCGTCGATTGGGACGTCGTCGGAGATCCGCACCCAGTCGACGCCCTCGTAGACCTCCATGTTGAAGACCTCCTGATCGATCGAGGCGGAGTCGTCGACCACCACCACGACCTCGGTCTGGGGGTTGAAGTAGGTGCCCGGACGGACCAGCAGGTCCTCGAGCTCGACCACGTTGTCGGCCTCCTCGGGCGTCACGCCCTCAGCCTATAGATCGCCTACTGGCCAAGGCTCTCGAGCTCGCGGAGCTGGCGCTCGATCTCGGCCTCGACGTCGAGCGGCTCCTTGCCATGGCGCAACCGGCGCTCGTTGCGGGCAACGACGAGCTGGCGGACCTCCTCGCGGAGCGCGGGGTCGTCGGCGGAAGCGCCCTGCGCCGGCTCGTTGAGCAGGCGCCCGAGCTCGGCCTCGACGTCGAGCGGCGACTCGCCGCGGCTCGACTGGCGGTAGGCCTTCGCCTCGAGCAACTGGCGGATCTCCTCCTCGCGCATCTCGGGGCTCGCCTCGGCATCCGAGTCGCGCATCTGCTGCGGCAGGTCGTCCTCGAAGTGGACCGAAAGCTGCCCCCTGCCGATCTGACGAAACGCGTTGCCGGCGCCGGCGATGAAGACGATCGCGGCGATCGGGATCACGGCCAGCGCCACGATCAGGATCACCTCGCCGTTGGAGACGGCCGGTAGGACGCTCGGGGCGGCAGATGGCACACCCGGAAGGGTAGATCAGCTACCCTCTGGGAACGGTTGACTGACCAGTCAATCGAGTCTTCCAACGCACGCAAAGGAGCCCCTCAGCCGTGGACTTCAACCTGACCGACGAGCAGAAGGACTTGCGCGAGCTGGCGCACAACTTCGCCGAGAAGGAGATCCGCAAGGTCGCCTGGGAGTACGACAAGGACGGCACCTGGCCCCAGGAGATCATCGAGAAGGCCTGGGACGTGGGGCTGATGAACACCCACGTCCCGGAGGAGTACGGCGGGCCCGGGCTCGACTTCCTCTCCGGTTGTCTGATCGAGGAGGAGTTCGGCTGGGGATGTTCGGGCATCGGCACCTCGCTGGCGGCAAACGGCCTTGCGATGACGCCCGTGGCGCTGGGCGGCTCCGACGAGATCAAGGCGAAGTACCTCGGGATGCTCACCGAGGAGCCGAAGCTTGCCTCGTTCTGCCTCACCGAGCCAGACGCGGGCTCCGATGTCTCCGGGATGAAGACGACGGCCGTGAAGAAGGGCGACAAGTGGGTCCTCAACGGCTCCAAGTGCTTCATCACCAACGGCCAGTACGCCGACTGGTACACCGTCTACGCGAAGACCGACAAGGACGCTGGCCACCGGGGCATCTCCGCCTTCGTCGTCCCCCGCGACGACACGGTGATCATCGACAAGAAGGAGGACAAGCTCGGTCAGCGCGCCTCCAACACGGCGACGGTGGTCTTCAACGAGACGGAGATTCCCGCCGATCACTTGCTCGGCGAGGAGAACCACGGCTTCAAGCTGGCGATGATGACCCTCGACCGCACGCGTCCCGGCGTCGCCGCGATGGCGGTCGGGATCGGCCGCGCCGCGTTCGAGTTCGCCGCCGAGTACTCGAAGGAAAGGGTGCAGTTCGGCGTCCCGATCGCGATGCACCAGGCCGTCGCCTTCATGATCGCCGACATGGCGACCAAGGTCGAGGCCGGCAGGCTGCTGACCTGGCAATCGGCGGCGCTGCTCGACCAGGGGATCCGCAACACCCTCGCCTGCTCGCACGCGAAGCGCTTCGCGGCCGACTCGGCGATGGAGATCACCGTCGACGCGGTCCAGGTCTACGGCGGCTACGGCTTCATCAAGGAGTATCCGGTCGAAAAGCTGATGCGCGACGCGAAGATCATGCAGCTGTACGAGGGCACCTCGCAGATCCAGCGCCTGGTGATCGCGAAGGAGGTGCTGATGGGCCGCAGCGTCGACGAGCCGATGGCCGAGGCGGTCAGGACGCAGACCGAGGTCGCCGAGAAGCAGACCGAGACCGCAGCGGCGACCGTCTAGCCTCGGCCTCACCCCCGGCGGCGGCCTTCAGCGGGCGCACGAAGGGCCCCGCCCCCCACGGGACCCCTCGGCGTTCCGTCCGCGCTTAGCCCCGGCGCACCGGGTTGACGGCGATCATCGCGCCGACCGCGGTCAGCAGGATCACGCCGAGCACGACGGCCTTCGCCCAGCCGTCGATTGCGACGACGGTCGCGTAGGCGAACGCGCCGAGGATCGCGGCGGCGATCACGGTGAAGATGATCAGCGCACGCCGATTGCGGACCCGGACGCCGGTGGTCGGCACGCTCAGGTCGACGCGATCGAACTGGGTTCGCTGGTTGACGCTCATGTTTGCCATTTTCGATCTCTCCTCGTGGCGAACGGAACAAACCGACCCTACCCTGGGCGCTCGGGCGTGTCAGTGAGGCTCGTCACGCAAAGTCACTATCCCGACGCGAGGGTCGGCGAGGAGTTGCCGTATCGTCGGCGGCCGATGGCGGAGCGGCGTTCGAACAAGGCGCCTCAACAGCGGCGCGGCTCGGCGCCGCCTCGCAAGCCGGTGGCCGACGCGGTCGCCGAGGCGGCCCGGACCGCGCGCGAGCGGGGCGCCGCCGAGCCGGCGCGAGGCAGGCGAGCCGGGCGCTCGATGGACGTGTTCGGGGGCGAGATCCGCCGGCGCGACGTATTCCCGCTGCTGGTCCTGCACCTGATCGCGCGCGAGCGCCAGTACGGCAACCGCCTGATCGAGGAGATCGAGCGGATCACCGAGGGTGTGATCTCGGCGAACCCGAACACGATCTACCCGCTGCTGCGCGAGCTCGAGGCCCAGGGGATGATCAAGGGGGACTGGGAGCACCCGGACCGACGCACCCGCCGCTACTACTCGATCACGGCGGCGGGCCGTCGAGAGCTCCGTCGCCTGCTCGCCGAGCTCGAGCCGTTCCTCGACTCGGTGATCCGCTCCGTGACATTGATCAAGCGTGAGGTCTACGGGGACGACTGACGTGCCGAGGCTGGAGGAGTCGCTGCTGGTCGAGGCTTCGCTGGCGGAGGTCTGGGACCACTACTTCGAGCCTGGTGGCTGGCCGGCGTGGGTGGACGGCTTTGCCGCGGTCGAGTCGATCGAGGGCTACCCCTCCGAGGGCGGCACGCTCGTCTGGCGCTCGAATCCCGCCGGGCGCGGGACGGTGCGCGAACGGGTGATCGAGCATCAGCCCCGGCGGCGTCACCGGATCGAGTTCTCAGATCCCGAGTCCCGGGGGGAGTTGGTGACCCGGTTCGGGATCGAGGGCGAGGCGACGCGGGTTGCGCTGGTGCTCGACTACGGGCTGCAACGCGGCGGGCCGCTCGCCTGGCTCACCGAGCGGCTGTTCGTCCGCGGTCAGGTGCGCGGCTCGCTGCAGCGCTCGCTGCTGCGCTTCAAGCACGAGGCTGAGGAGGTCGCCAACCTCGGCGACTCGCTCCGCGGCGAGCCTTCGTGACCACACTCACGGTTCCGCCCGAGGCGGCTCTTTACTGTCGGCCGTCGACGTATTACGGTCCGACCGAACCACCGGCGAAGGGAGCTGAAGCATGGAGGCTGGAAACCTGCGGGAGCGATTCGAGGGCGAGCTGATCGGGCCCGAGGACGCCCCCTACGAGGAGGCGCGAGCGATCTTCAACTCGATGATCGACCGCCGTCCGGCGCTGATCGCGCAATGCGAGACGGCGACCGATGTGGCCGCGGCGCTGGAGCACGCGCGCGAGCACGAGCTCGAGGTCGCGATCCGCAGCGGCGGCCACAGCGTCACCGGCGCCGGGCTCAGCGAGGGCGGGATGGTGATCGACATGCGGCGAATGAGCGCGGTCAACGTCGACCCCGCCGCCCGCACGGCGACCGTGCAGGGCGGGGCGACCTGGAGCGACTTCGACCGGGCGACCCAGCCACACGGGCTGACGAGCACCGGGGGCCGGGTCTCGACCACCGGCGTCGCCGGGCTCACCCTCGGCGGGGGCTCGGGCTGGCTCGAGCGCAGGTACGGGCTCGCCTGCGACAACCTCGAATCTGTGACGCTGGTGACGGCCGACGGGCGCACCGTGACCGCGAGCGAGTCCGATAATGCGGAGCTGTTCTGGGGCCTGCACGGCGGCGGCAGCAACTTCGGCGTCGCCACCGAGCTCGTCTTCCGGTTGCAGCCGCTCCCCGCCGCGACCTTCGCGCTGTTGCTCTGGCCCGCCGAGGCCGGCCCCGAGGTCGGCCGGCGCTACCGCGAGCTGTTCGAGGCGGGGGCCCCCGATGAGCTCGGCGGCGCGTTCGCCTACATCACCGGGCCACCGGAGGAGTTCGTGCCCGAGCACCTCCAGAACGAGCTGGTCTCCGGGGTGGTCCTCGTCTACGCCGGCGGCGAGCAGGAGGCCCGTGATGCGATCGCGCCGATCCTCGAGCTCGAGCCGGCGGGCCTGCAGCCGACCGAGATGCCCTACTCGGAGATTCAGTGCGCGATCGACGACCCGCCCGGCTACCGCAACTACTGGTCCGCCGAGCACCTCGCGAGCCTCCCGGACGAGGCGCTCGAGATCTTCTGCCGGCGCGCCGAGGACATGGTTGTCCCCTCGCCCTCGCAGCACATCCTCTTCCCCTGGGGCGGCGCGCTGGGTGCGCAGGGGGCGCGATGGCCGATTCCGCACCGCGATGCGAGCTATGTCGCGCACCCGCTCGGGCTCTGGGAGGATCCGGCCGACGACGAGCAGGCCAGGGCGTGGGCGCGGGGCCTGTGCGAAGACCTGCGCCCGTTCTCCACCGGCGCCGTCTATTTGAACTTCGAGTCGGCAAGCGAGGATCGGCTCGAGGCCGGGTTCGGCCGCGAGAACCTCGATCGCCTCGCCGCGGTCAAGGCCGAGTACGACCCGGAGAACGTGTTTCACCTGCACCACAACATCAAGCCCCTCCAGCCCGCCTGAGCGCTGCGCCGCCCGCGGTGGCGGATCGCTAGGCTCCCGCGCGCTCTTTCAGCGAAACGGAGGGTCCCAACCGAATGTTCGTCTTCAAGGCCGCCGTCGTCGGCGCCGGCACGATGGGCGGTGAGATCGCGCAGGCGATCGCCTCGTCCGACATCCCAGTCGTCCTCAAGGACATCGACCAGAAGTTCGTCGACCACGGCCTCGAGAAGGCGCGCGAGGTGACCAAGGGCCAGCTCGACCGTCTGGTGCAGAAGGAGAGGCTGACCGAGGAGCAGGCCTCGGCGCGGCTCGAGGAGGTGATCGGCCTGATCGAGGGCGCGACCACCTACGACTCCTTCGGCGACGTCGACTTCGTCGTCGAGGCGGCGCCGGAGAAGATGGAGATCAAGCGGGCGGTGTTCGCTGAACTCGACGCGGTCACACCGGGCCACGCGATCCTCGCCTCGAACACCTCCTCGCTTTCGATCACCGAGATGGGGGGGGCGACCCTGCGGCCCGAGAAGGTGGTCGGCTTCCACTTCTTCTATCCGGCGTCGGTGATGCCCCTGGTCGAGATCGTCGAGGGCGACGACACCGATCCGGAAACGGTCCAGGCGGCCCACAACTTCGCCCAGGCGATCCGAAAGCAGCCGATCACCTGCGGCGAGGTGCCCGGCTTCGTCGTCAACCGGATCCTCAACAGCGCCGTCGGTGAGATCTGGCGCGCCCAGGAGGACCAGGGCCTGTCGATCAAGAAGATCGACGAGGCGGTCGGCGCGGCCAACGTCGCGCCGATGGGCCCCTTCTTTCTCGTCGATCTGCTCGGGCTCGACACCGTGCTTAACGTCGCCGAGCACCTGAACGAGTCCTAC
Organism: Solirubrobacterales bacterium; assembly: GCA_021155855.1. GTDB lineage: Bacteria > Actinomycetota > Thermoleophilia > Solirubrobacterales > 70-9 > WHSW01. Next base: position 275,160 of record JAJNAZ010000001.1, on the reverse strand, counting down.
GGCGACTCCTTCTACGTCCACGAGGGAATGCGCAAGCTCGTCGCCGACGGAAAGCTCGGCGCCAAGTCGGGCGGCTCGGGCTTCTACGACAACGGCGAGCCGCAGATCGAGGGCGACGCCGACCCCGACGGCGAGGCGCTCGCCGAGCTGATGAAGCTGAAGGCCGTGGTCGAGTCCTGTCTCGTGCTCGAGGAGCGCGTCTGCACGGTCCGCGACATCGACCTCGGGATGATGGCCGGCGCCGGCATGGACCCCCGCCGGGGAATCTTGCCGCCGTTCATGGGCGCCGACATGACCGGCCTGGACACCCTCCTGGAGAAGCTCGAGGCCGCCCGGGCCGAGCACGGCGAGCGCTTCGCGCCGCCGACCGTGCTGCGCCGTCTGGTCGCCCAGGGTCGGTTGGGCCAGAAGTCGGGTCAGGGCTTCTACGCCTATCCCCAGGCCGACGACGGCGAGCAGACCGAGACGGTGAAGCTCGAGACGCGCGGGAAGGTTGCGATCGCTTGGCTCGCGAATCCGCCCATGAACGCGATCTCGCCGCAGGTGATCAAGGATCTCGGAACCGTGTGGGAGCAGGTCAAGGCCTCGGGCGAGATCGGGGCGCTGGTGATCGCCTCCTCGATTCCCGTGGTGTTCTCGGCCGGCGCCGACATCAAGGCGTTCACGCAGATGGACGAGGGCAGCGGCGAGGAGCTGATCCACTCCGGCCACACCCTGCTGCGCGAGATGAGCCAGAACCGGGTCTCGACGATCGCGGCCGTAAATGCGCTTGCCTTCGGCGGCGGGTGCGAGTTGGCGATGGCCTGCGACTTTCGGATCGCGGCGCAGTCGGCCGTCTTCGGCCAGCCGGAGATCAAGCTCGGGATCATCCCCGGCTTCGGTGGGACCCAGCGCCTGCAGCGGCTCGTCGGACCGCCGAAGGCGCTGGAGATGAACCTGGTCGGCGACGCGATCCTCAGCGACGAGGCGGAGGCCTTCGGGCTCGCCAATCGCGTTGTCCCCGACCACGAGCTGCTCGACACGGCACTCGCCTGGGCGCGCAAGCTTGCGGGCCAGGCGCCGCTTGCCGTCGAGCACGTGAAGCGCGCCTCCGACGACCCCGACCTCGACCAGGGGATCGACAACGAGAAGGCCCGCTTTGCCGCGGCGTTTCAGACCGAGGACGCGACGGAGGGCATCGCCGCCTTCCTCGGCAAGCGGAGTGCGAAGTGGGTCGGGCGATAGTGGCGGCGGCCGCGGAGCACGGCGCGGTGCGGCCGAATGCGGAGACCGCACGGCTGGCCTCGATGATCAGGGAGAGCGGGCGCGTGGTGGCGCTGACGGGCGCGGGGATCTCGGTGCCGTCGGGGATCCCCGACTTCCGCACTCCCGGCAAGGGCCTGTGGGAGAACGTCGATCCGATGGAGGTCGCCCACATCGACGTCTTTTACCGCGACACGAGGCGCTTCTGGCGGTTCTATCGCCCGCGCTTCCAGGACCTCGACGGCAAGGCGCCGAACGGCGCTCACCACGCGCTCGCGGAGCTCGAGGGCCGTGGGGCGCTCGACGCGGTGGTGACCCAGAACATCGACCGCCTGCACGCCAAGGCCGGCTCCGAGCGCGTGGTCGAGGTGCACGGCTCGATCGCCACCTCGAGTTGCACAACCTGCCGCGCGAGCTACCCGCTCGAGAGCGTCGGCGAGCTCTTCGACCCCGACGGCGTCGCCACCTGCGCCTGCTGCATGGGCAAGGTAAAGCCCGACGTGGTCCTCTTCGGCGAGCTGCTGCCGGAGGCGGCGATCGCCGAGGCGCACGAGCTCTGCGCGAGCGCCGACCTGCTGCTCTGCGTCGGCTCCTCGCTCGAGGTCTACCCGGTCGCATCGCTGCCCGAGGTCACGCTCGCGGCGGGGGGCAGGATCGGGATCGTCACCCAGGGACCGACGCCGTACGACGGCGAGGCGGCGGTGAAGCTCGACGGCGACGTGGTCGAGGAGCTCGAGGCGGTGCTCGCAGCGCTGTAGCGGCCGAGAGCCGGTGCTCCTACCAGTTCTCGCGTTACGCAGTCTCCGCGGCCCCTTCACCCCAGCGCCCGCCGGCGGCGCAGCACCCGCTCGCAGAGGCGGAGCGTGTCGGCGACCTCGGCGATCCGCTGATCGCTGAGCTCGCCGCCGAGGGCCGCGTTCGCGGCCTCCCCGGTGATCGCCCGGCGCTCGGCGAGCGCGGTGAGGTCCTCGTCCTGACCGGGGCCGGCGAGCGCGTCGCGCTCGGCGAGCAACGCCTCGAGCCCGACCCGGAGCTGGAGGGCGGACTCGCGTCCACGGCCGGCGTCGAGGTCGGCGCGGGCGCGCAGCAGCAGCAGCTCGCAGGCGGTGACCGCCTCGCGGCCACCGAGCACCGCCGCCACCCGTTCCTGGGGCCGCAGCATCTCGCCCCGGCGACGGCGGGTCGAGTGCGGGATCTCGATCGCCTCGGCGAAGCGTCCGTCGGCGAGCTGCTCGCCGCCGCCGAAGCCTATCCGCACCGCGAGCGCGTGCGCTGCCGAGACGTCGGCGAGGTCTGGATCGAGGACCGCCGCGCGGTGGGCGTGGACGGCCCCGTTGACGAATGCAAGCGCCTCGGCGAGCTCGGCGCCGATCGCCTCGGGGTCGTCGCGGACCCGGGCCAGCCAGCTCTCGGCGGCGGCGCGGTCGCCGAGCGACCGGGGGCGGATCGCGGTCAGCGTCGTCAGCGGCACGGTCGGCGGCTCGGCCGCGGGGTCGGCGTCGGTGGGCTTCGCCCTGCCGAGGCGCCGGCGCGGGGGTGCCGGGGCGCCGGCGACGATGACGACGAGGACTCGCTCCGGATCGCGGCCGAGATAACGGCCCTGCTCGAGGCCCACGGTCCCGGCGAGCTCGAATTGGACGAAGGGCAGGCGATCCTGGCCGCTCACGGGCCGGACGCTATTCGACCCGGCAGCCGCCGATACCCGCTACTCGCCGAGGTGGGCGCTCGACGCCCGGCGGCGCTTGCTCGCCTTGTCGGTCGCCTTCTCGCCGTGCCCCTTCTCGCTCGGGATCGTGTAGCGCGAGGGGGAGGTTGGCACGCTCGGGTTGTCGATCTTGCCGATCCGGTCGATCAGCCGCTCCCACTGGGAGGGCTTGAGGATCTCGGTGAACTGGCGCGAGACGCTGCCCGACCCCGGGCCGACGGCGGGCTGGAAGCCGACGTGCACGTGGTCGGCGTGGTCGCCCATGGCGAAGGTGTTGTCGGCGCCCATGTCCATCAGCGAGATGATCTGGTCCGGGCGCATGTTGCCCTGCAGCGCCATCACGTCCTCGACCAGCGCTTCGGTGATCGAGCCGGGGCCCTGGTTGCCGAGCACCGGGATGCCGTTGATCTGCGGGATGTCGACCGCGTTGCCGGATGAGTGGTGGCTGACGTTGCCCGACGATGTGTAGACGGAGTGCCCGCACTTGAGCGAGCTGACCGTGAGCCGGAAGCCGCGCTCGACGAGGTACTCGAGCAGCGCCAGCACCCGGCGATCGATCTGGCCGCTCTGGATGTCCTCGCGCCCGCAGCTGTAGATCTCGATGCGCGGGTCGGCGAGCACCCGCTTGACCAGCTGGGGCTTCGACATCAGCAGCACCTGGCCGGTTGTGGCACCGTCCGTGAACGGGTTCTCTCCGGCGGCGCGATAGATCGCGGTCGCCTCGAGCAGCTTCCAGCCGTCGAGGATGGGCTTCGGATCGATCTTCGGCGCGCCGCGGCCGGCCGGGCGGATCGCGAAGTGCACCCGCGGCGCGACCTCGTCGACCTTGGCGATCTTGCCGAGCACGGTGCCGGCGATCACGTGCGAGCCCTCCTTCAGCGGCCGCATCTCCATCGTCTTGGAGTCGAAGCGCAGGACGCCGGAGAAGTAGGACTTGAACGACTCATACCCGGGGAGGTTGTCCTTCATCAGCGAGTCGAGCTGGCCGCTGAGGTCGGCGCGCTCCAAGTTGTCGGCGCGCTCGGGGAACGCATAGAGGCGCTCGCGCGCGTCCTCGGTGTTGACCGGGCCGTCGCCGCCCTGGGCCGGCTTCGGCTTGGCCGTGACGCTCTCGTCGGAGCCGCGGTCGTTGCTGCCCGCGCTCGCGGCCTGCTCCGGCTTCGGGTCGTCGGGCGAGACCAGCTCGAAATCGGCGGCGGAGAGGCGCTTGCGCTTCTGCACCGGATAGACCTCGGAGACCTTGCCGAGCTTGGCGTAGGTGAAGCGGTTGCCGTAGGCGTCGCGCAGGACGAGGTAGCGCCCGAGCCGCTTCGACTTGCCGATCTCGGTGATCACGCCGTCGTTGACGGCGACCACCGGGGCGCCCCGGCGCGAGTAGATGTCGATCCCTCGACGTGTGGGTGAGGATGAGATCACCTCGGCGGCGTTGCCGTAGGCGCGCTGGTCGGGCTTTGAGCGCTCCAGCGCGCGGCGCTCGGAGATGTCGTCGGCGTAGCGGGCGTTGGCGGCGACCGGGAACCGAGCGCCCTCCGTGAGCCCGGTGAGCGAGCCGACCAAATCGTCGGGGAGGCGCCCGTACTGGCGCGCATAAAGCAGCACCTCGTCGACGTACCAGTCGGCGTGGTTGTAAGCGAAGATCGCGCCCGCCAGGTCCTTTTCGGCGCCCGAGGCGCGCAGATAGCGGGCCGCGGCGCAGATCGCGTCGACCGGGTTGTAGGGGTCGCGGCGCCCGTCTGAGTTGGCGTCGACCCCGTAGGCCCGCCAGGTGGCGGGCATGAACTGCATCCAGCCGCGCGCCCCGGCCGAGGAGACGTTGAGGTTGGTGCCGAAGGCGGTCTCGATCCGGTTGATCGAGGCGAGCACCTGCCAGGGGATCCCGTACTGGGTCCCGCAGGCCTGGTAGATCGGCAACAGGAAGGGCGGGATCGTGAACTGGTCGATGACGAAGTTGGGCACCCCGATCGGGGCGGGGCCGAAGTCGGCGATCGTCAGCGAGGGATTGGCGTCGGTCGGGGCGCCGTCGGGGGCGCGGATGGCGGGTTCGTCCATGGACTCGCGGTTGTCGTCGACGGCGTCGCGGTCGCGGTCACGGTCACGGTCACGGCCGCCGCCGGTGTCCTCGGTGTGCTCTTGGTTGGTGCCGACGTCCCCGGGGCCTCTCGGGCCGCTGAATCCGCCGCCACCGCCGCCACCGGCACCACCACCACCGGTGGCGCCCGGCGCCAACCCGCCTCCACCGATGCCCCCGCCGCCTTCGGTGCCGCCGCCTTCCTCCTCCTCGGCGGGCGCCGGCTCGGATGGCGCGGCCGGCTCGGATGGCGCGGCCGGCTCGGGCGCCGGCGCCGGCTCGGGGGCGCCGCTCGACCCGGACTCGCTCGCATCGAGCGGGTCGGAGCAGTCGGGGTCGGAAAGGTCTACGAGGCCGTCGCCGTCGTCGTCGGCCAGGTTCGAGCACTGCGACGGGACCTGCGCCTCCTCGGGGTTCTCGGCGGCGGCGGGGTCGAGATCGCCGCCGCCGCCGCCGACGCTGCCCTGGCCGATCGCGTTGCCGGCCGTGGCGCAGGCGCCGAGGACGACGAGGCTAATCGTGAGTAGAAGCTTCCGTCTCATTCCGGTGTCCCTGGATCCCCTCGCCGCAGGACGACGTTCCCTGCCTGAGTCCGCGGCGGAGCTCCTCCTCCTGAGCCCCCGCCAAACCTACTTGTTCGATCTCGCCTTTGCAACGTGGAACCGACGGCCCAAACCGTACCCGAGTCGGGCGGATACTTGCAGCCCGTCGAAGCTGACGATGCTGAGTCGTGTTTCGGCATTCGTGCAGGCGCGCCTTGAGCGCGGGGAGCGAGTACGCTGCGGCGCGAGAGCGATGGAGGAGCTCGACGACAAGAGCGGGCTGCGGGCGCGTGGCGAGGAGGCGGTGGGCGAGCTCGCCCAGGCGCTGCTCGAGAACCCCCTCTTCAACACCGCCCTCTCGCGTGCGTTGGGAGCGGGTGAGGCCGCAGCCTCGGCGCAGCGCTCGGCGATGGGTGCGCTCAACGTCGCCTCCGGCTCGGACGTCGAGCGACTCGAACAGCGGCTGCGCTCGCTCTCGGGACGGCTCGAGGAGCTGGAGGATCGCCTCGACGAGGTCGCCGACGACATGCTCGCGCTCGCCAGGCGGCTCGAGGCCGCGAGCGGGGCCGCGAGCGATCAGAGCAAGCTGGACTTCTCCGACGCCGCCGGCTGAGCCGCGCTCGGCTCCGCGGCGAGGGCGTCCGTGCCGGCCCGGCCCAGGTGCAGCAGGCCGAGCTCGGTCGCCGCCTCGTCGTGCTCGCCGTTCGCCGTTTCGGCGACCACGAGCGCGGCGGCGGCGACGAGCCCGAGCCGGTCGGAGACCGCGAGCACCGCCGCGGATTCGAGGTCGGTGACCGCCGCCCCTTGGTCGAGCCAGCCACGGCGGCGCCGGGGGCGGTCCGGATCGTGGAAGAGGTCCGAGCTGGCCGTGGTCACCCGCGGGGCCCCTGTGGCGCTCGCGCGCGCCGTGGTCAGGGCCGGGTCGGGCGGGGGCGGGTGGTCCGACAGCGCTCGGCTGGCGCCGTCGGCGGGCAGCGTCGCGCCTGCCACGACGGGATCGCCGGCGGCGAGCGCGGGATCGAGGGCCGAGCAGGTTCCGATCCGGATCGCCCGGCGCGCCCCGTGAGCGGCGAGCTCGGCCACGACCACCGCGGCGCTCGGGCCGCCGATGCCGGTCGCCTGGATCGTCAGCTCGCGGCCGGCGGCGGTGCGCCCCGAGTACCCCCAGAGCCCGTGGCTGTGGTTCGCCATCCGCGGCTTGTCGAGCAGCTCCTGCGCCAGCGTCAGCGCCAGCCCGGGATCCCCCGGGAGTAGTACGTCGGCGGCGATCGCCGCGGTGGGGCGCAGGTGGCCGGTCAAGGGCCGCGGATTATGCTCCCCACAGGCGATGAGCGAACCGCCGCGGACACCGCGTGAGCAGGACCAGGGCACGCCCGAGGGCGGCGTCGCCGACGCCGTGCGGGCCGCGGTCGAGCGAACGATGCGCGCGACCGCCGGCTCGGCGTCAACGACCGCCGACCGCGCCGCCGATCTCGTCGATGAGGTCGCGCGCCGCGGGCGCGACGCCCGCGGCGAGCTTGCCCGGCGCGGACAGGAGGCGGGCGCCGAGCTGGCGCGGCGCGGGCAGGAGGCCACCGGGGGGGTCGGCCGCCGGCTGGAGCAGCTCGAGCGCCGCCTGGCCGAGCTCGAACGGCGACTCGCCGAGTCTCGAGCCGAGGCCGAGGGCGAAGGGGGATCGCGGTCTAAGCCTGAAGCTGAGGGTTAGGATGAGCGGTTGCCGGCTGGCGATCACGGGGATCTCGAGCTTCTGGGGGACGGAGCTCGCGCGCCGGCTCGAGCGCGATCCGGCGGTCGATTACATCGCCGGCATCGACAGCCGCCCGCCCACGGCAGAGCTCGAGCGCACAGAGTTCATCGAGGCGGACATCCGCAGCCCGATGCTGGCGCGCCTGTTGCCGACCACCGGCGTCGACACGGTGGTTCACTGCGGGATCCTTTGGTACCCGGAGCGGGAACGGTCTTCGAGCGCCCTGCATGAGATCAACGTGGTCGGGACGCTCCAGCTGCTCGCCGCCTGCGAGCGGATCGACACGGTGCGCCAGGTGATCGTTCGCGGCTCCGCGGCGATCTACGGCTGCGAGGGGCCATCGCCGTACTTCTTCACCGAGGAGCTGGCGCGCCGGGCGCCACTCCGAACCCGCTTCCAGCGCGACATCTCCGAGCTCGAGCAGTACTTCGAGAACTTCGCCCGCCGGCGGCCGGACCTCGTCTGCTGCATGCTGCGCTACCAGCCCGAGATCGGCGCCGGCCTCGACTCGCCCCTCGTTCGCTATCTGACGCTCCCCGTCGTCCCGGTCCAGCTCGGGTTCGACCCCCGGCTACAGCTGCTGCATGCCGACGATGCGACCGGCGCGCTGGCGGCGGCGGTGCGAACCCCCGTCCGCGGGGCGGTCAACGTCGCCCCGAACGGCTCGATCTCGCTCAGCCGCATCCTGCGCCTCTGCGGCCGGCCCGCGGTGCCGGTCCCGCCCCCGCTCTTCGGCCCGGCGATCGAGCAGCTCAACCGCCGGTGGCTCGGCGCCGGCGGGCTGCTCGGCGACGGCATCCGTTTCCTGCGCTACGGGCGCGGGGTCGACAACCGCCGGCTGCGCGAGGAGATCGGCTTCGAGCCGCGCTACGACGCCGACGCGGCGGTTCGCGACCTGGCCGCGAAGAGCCGGCGCACGCGGCTGGGGCCTGACCTGCACCCGGGCACGCTCGCCGCTCGCCTCACCGGGATCGATGGATGACCGGCGAGGCGCGGGAGCAGACGCTGCGGGCGGAAGCGCTCGCCGACTTCCTACGCGAGCTGCGACGCGGCGTCGAGGCCGGGCTCGACCCCCTGGCCGCGACCCAGGCCGCGACCGAGTCGCTGCCGACTCGCCTTCGCAACTCCGTGGAGGCGATCGTGATGCGGCTGCGGGGCGAGTACCACGAGGACGAGTGGGGCTTCGACGAGCAGTTCGCGGAGGCGGTCCTCCCGCTGTTCGAGTTCCTCTACGACTTCTGGTGGCGGGTCGAGGCCCGCGGGGTCCGCAACGTTCCCGCGCACGGCCGGGCGCTGCTGGTCGCAAACCACGCCGGGTCGCTGTTCCCGTTCGACGCGACGATGATGACGATGGCGATCATGAGGGAGCACCCGCTGCCACGGTGGCCCCGGTTCATGGTCCTCGACTGGGCGTTCGTGCTCCCCTTCATCTCCAGTTTCATCCGTCGCTGCGGCGGTGTCCCTGCGAGCGCCCACAACGCCACCCGGCTGCTCGCCGAGAACGAGCTCGTGATGGCCTTCCCCGAGGGCGTCAAGGGGACCGCGAAGCCGTTCTCGGAGCGCTACCGGCTGCAGCGCTTCGGCCGCGGCGGCTTCGTCGAGATCGCGCTGCGAAGCGGCGCGCCGATCGTGCCGGTGGCGGTTGTCGGCTCCGAGGAGATCTATCCGAAGCTCGCCGAAAGCGCGACCCTGGCCCGCGCGGTCGGGGCGCCGTTCGTGCCGATCACGCCAACCTTCCCTTGGCTCGGGCCGCTCGGGCTCGTGCCGCTGCCGTCCCGATGGCGGATCGAGTTCTGCGAGCCAATCGACATCTCCGAGCACCCACCCGCAGCGGCCGACGATCGCCGGGTCGTCTTCGACCTCTCAGAGCATGTCCGCGAGACGATCCAGGAAAAGGTCTACGAGAACCTGGTCGGGCGCGGCTCGACGTTCCTCTAGAGGCGCGACCCATGTCACGTAGGTCACATGGGCGGATACGATGCGGCCGATGGCGGCGACCGCGACCACGGCGACGAGGGAGCCGGGAGCGAGCGACGGCGTGCGCGAGTCCGAGTTTCGCACCGCGCTCGACGAGGCGCTCGAGTCGGCCGCCGCCGATGAGCGCATCGGGCCGCTGATCGGGGCGACGAAGCTGCGGATGCGGTTCGTGTTCGCGGACTGCGACCTGGCGTTGAACGTCGCCGCCGGCGAGGAGGAGCCCCACCTGGTGTGGTCGTTCGGCGACGAGCTCGGGTGGACGCCGAAGCTCGTGCTCGAGATGGAAGCCGCGGTCGCCAACCGCTATCTCCAGGGGCGCGAGAGCCTCGCGATCGCGATCGCCCGGGGACAGGTCCGGGTTCGGGGCGAGTCGCGAACCGCGCTTCTGTACCTGCCGGCGGCTCGGCTGATCTGCGAGCCCTACCGACGGGTCGTCGAGGCTCGCCACCCGGCGCTTCGCGTTTGACCTTCGCCGCCAGTCGGCGTAGCCTCCGCGACAGAGAGTTGGCAACAGGCCAGCAGTGGCCCTCGCTGCTCGGCGGCCCTCCGGCGACTGGGGCACGAACGGCGAGGTCCGCGAGGCGCCCCCGGCGTCGAAGGCCGAACGACGCGGGCCGTGACGCCCGCACCGGTGACGGGGCCCCAGCGGCCCCGTTGCCTCGGTCGAACACCTCCGCCGAGATCCTCCGCTTGCAACACCTCCGCCGAGATCCTCCGCTTCGCGTCCGGTCTCGGCGGGTCGCGTGCTGTTCGGGGAAGGCAGGTCGTGGGCGGGCAGGTCGTGGGCGGGTAACCCGGGACTCCGTCCCTATTGCGGGCGAGCTGGTCCCAATACGATCGGGCGGTGGCGGAGGATGTGATCTCGCTCACCGAGGCGGCTCGGATCTCGGGCGTCTCGGCGTCGACGCTGAAGCGCTGGGCGGGGGCGCGGGTGATCCCGGTCCGGGACGGGCGCTGGACGACTGCCGCCGCGGCGCAGGCGCGGGTGGTGGCGCGAATGCGCGAGCGCGGCCACTCGCTCGAGGACCTGCGCCGCGCGGTTCGCGACGGCAGGCTCGCGTTCGGATATGTCGAGGACCTGATCCCGGGCGCCCGCGAGCGCCCCATCGGTCGCGCCGAGGCCGCCGCGCAAACCGGGCTCGAGGAGGAGCTGATCGAGCGGGTGATGACTCTGCTCGGCACGCCGACGGCCCTCGAGGGGACGCTCAACGAACAGGACGTGAACGCGATCGAGAGCATGGGCGCGGTCCTCGGAGCCGGGTTCCCGCTGGTCGCACTGCTGCAACTGGTGCGCGTCTACGCGCAGTCGATCCGCAAGATCGCCGAGGCGGAGGTGAGGCTCTTCCACCTCTACGTCCACGAGCCGCTGATCCGCCAAGGGGTCGACGCGCTCGAGATGGCGGAGGAGATGGAGGGGCTGGCGCGCGACCTGCTGCCCCTGACCTCGCCCCTGATGCAGTACATCCACGAACGCTACCTGCGCTTCTACATCGAGCAGGATGTCGTCGGCCACATGGAGGTCGACTTCGGCGGCATGCGGCAGATGGGCCGCGTTCAGATGGCGTTCTGCTTCGTCGACCTCACCGGCTTTGTCCGCTACACCGAGGAGGAGGGCGACGAGGAGGCGCTCGACCTGATCGAGCGCTTCATCGAGACGGTCGAGGCGACGCTCCCCGCGGAGGCGCTTGTCGTGAAAACGATCGGCGACGAGGTGATGATCGTCTCACCCGACCCGGTGACGCTGACCGAGTGGGCGGTCGGCTTCTTGACCCTGTTCAAGGAGCGCCCTCAGCCGCGCGTGGGCATCCACTTCGGCCGCGCGGTCTACCGCGACGGCGACTACTTCGGCACCGACGTCAACCTCACCCACCGCGTCGTCGCCCGGGCCCTCGGCGGCGAGGTGATGGTGACCACCGCCGTCGCCGACGCGATCGGCGGCTCCGGCTACCTCGAGTTCGACCCGATCGGCCGGGTCGAGCTGAAGGGCTTCCCGGAGCCCGCCGAGCTCTTGGTCGCCCACGCGCGGGAGCCCGAGGACCGCACGTAGCCTGTCAGGAGCAGGAATCCGCCCGGGCCGAGCGTAAGATCGGCTTCGTGGGCAACAAAGAGGAGGCGCTCACCGAGCTCGCCGATGTCGTTCGGTCAAGCGGCCTGCTCGGAGGCAGCACGACCGCCGTGGTGATGGTCTCCGGCGGCCCCGACTCGGCCTGCGCCGCGGCGGGGCTCGCGAATGCTCTGGGCGCCGGCGCGGTCCATGCCCTGCACGTGAACTACGGCCTCCGTCCAGAGGCCGACGACGACATGTCGACCTGCCGCCGTCTCTGTGCGGCGCTGCGGATCGACCTCCACATCGAGCGCCCCCAGGGACCGCTGAAGGGCAATCTCCAGGCGGCCGCGCGCGCGATCCGCTACGACGCCGCCGAGCGCCTTCGCGATCGCGCCGGCGCCGATCTGATCGCCACCGGTCAGACGCGCACCGACGTCGCCGAGACGCTGCTGTACCGGCTCGCTACCTCGCCGGGGAGCCGGGCGCTGCTCGGGCTGGCGCCGCGCAGCGGGCGGGTGGTGCGGCCGCTGCTGGCGCTCGAGCGCGAGCGCACGCGCGAGCTCGCCCTCGCGGCCGGGCTGCCGTTCGCCGACGACGCGAGCAACGACGATCCCGCCTTCGCCCGCAATCGGATTCGCGCCGGGCTGTTGCCGGTGCTCACCGAGCTCAACCCGGCCGCGGTCCGCAACATCGCCGAGACCCGCGCCGAGCTCGCCGAGGAGGCGCAGCTGCTCGATCGCGTGGTACTCGAGGCGCTCGCCGACGCCGGCGCCGACGCCGGCGCCGTCGCGATCGCCGCCGAGGCGCTGGAGGCCTTCGAGCCCGGGCTGCAAAGGCTCGCGCTGCGAGCGCTCGCCGAACGGGCCTCCGGGCGCCCCGTAGTGCTGGGCCGTGCGCGCGCCGCCGAGATCCTGCGCCTCGCCGGCACGCCGGAGGGGGGCGAGGTCGAGCTCGGCCTCGGGCTGGCGGCGAGCTGCGAATCGGGCTTCATCCGCTTCCGCACCTCGGAGCAGGACGCGGCACCCGAGCCGGTCGCGCTGGGGCTCCCCGGTCGGGCGCGGATCGGAGGCTGGGAGGTGCGAGCCGAGCTCCATCCAGGGCCGATGGACCCCGCGGGGCCGGACCTCGCCACCCTCGACGCCGAGGCGCTCGTGGGCCGGATCGAGGTACGCACGTGGCGCCCCGGCGATCGCATCCGGCCACTGGGCATGAGCGGTACGAAGACGCTCCAGGACCTGTTCACCGACCGTGCGGTCCCACGCTCGCTGCGCCACGCCCTGCCCGTGATCACCGTCGACGGCGAGATCGCGTGGGTGGCCGGCGTCGCCGTCTCCGAGCGCTTCCGGCTCGATCCCGGCACCGAGCGGGTCGCGGTGCTGACCGCACGCGCGGTGGAATAACTCAACTCCCGCCACGTCCTCCGCTCTCGCGCGGTCTAGGCTGCCGGGCGTGAAGGACCCCGCGATCGGCGAGATCCTGGTCTCGGCGGACGATCTCGAGCGGCGCGTCGGCGAGCTCGGCGCCGAGATCAACCGCGACTACGCCGGCAGGGACCTGGTGATGATCGGGGTGCTCAAGGGAGCGGTCCTGTTTCTCGCCGACCTCCTGCGCGAGCTCGAGGTTCCCTGCGAGATCGACTTCATGGCCGTTTCGAGCTACGGGTCCTCGACCGATTCCTCGGGAGTCGTGCGCATCCTCAAGGACCTCGATGCTTCGATCGAGGGCCGCGACGTGCTCTTGGTCGAGGACATCGTCGACTCGGGGCTGACGCTGCATTACCTGCTCAAGAACCTCGGGGCGCGAAACCCGCGCTCGCTCGAGGTCTGCGCGCTGCTGACCAAGCCCGAGCGTCGCCGGGTCGACCTGCCGATCCGCTACGTCGGCTTCGAGATCCCGAACCGGTTCGCGATCGGCTACGGGCTCGACCACAGACAGCGGTACCGCAACCTCCGCTTCGTGGCCGCGTTGCAGGAGTAATTCGCTTCAGGCCGGGTTTATGGCCCCTGGTACGCTGATCCAAGCCCGAGCGGGGGAACGAACCCCCTTTGTTCACCCATGAGACGGTTCTTCAGAAGCGCCGCGTTCCCGATCCTGATCGTGATCGTGCTCGCGTTCTTCGCCCAGCGGCTGATCAGCCCGAGCGAGACGGAGGAGGCGCCCACCTTCACCGAGTTCCAGGCGCAGGTCGACAACCGCCCGGACGAGATCGAGTCGGTCACCTTCGAGCAGGAGAACCAGAGCCTGACCGTCGCCGAGCAGGACGGCAACGAATACTCGGTCGGCTACCTGCCCGAAACCGAGGCGTCGCTGATCAACACGCTGGAGCGCCAGGGGGTCGAGACCAAGGTCGAGGGCACCGGCGGCTCGAGCTTTCTCTCGATCCTCACATACATACTTCCCTTCGTCCTCTTTTTTGGCTTCTGGCTCTTCTTGATGAACCAGATGCAGGGCGGCGGCTCACGGGTGATGAGCTTCGGCAAGTCGCGGGCGAAGCGGATGTCGGTGGACGCGCCCAAGATCACCTTCCGCGACGTCGCCGGCGCCGACGAGGCGGTCCAGGAGCTGCACGAGATCAAGGAGTTCCTCGAGAACCCGAAGAAGTTTCAGGCGCTGGGCGCCCGGATCCCCAAGGGGGTGCTGCTCTACGGTCCGCCGGGGACCGGCAAGACCCTGCTCGCGCGCGCGGTCGCCGGTGAGGCCGGGGTGCCGTTCTTCTCGATCTCGGGCTCGGACTTCGTCGAGATGTTCGTCGGCGTCGGCGCGAGCCGCGTCCGCGACCTGTTCGAGCAGGCGAAGCAGAACTCCCCCTGCATCATCTTCATGGACGAGATCGACGCCGTCGGGCGCCACCGGGGCGCCGGCATGGGCGGCGGCCACGACGAGCGCGAGCAGACCCTGAACCAGCTCCTGGTCGAGATGGACGGGTTCGAGATGAAGGACAACATCATCCTGATCGCCGCCACCAACCGTCCCGACATCCTCGACCCGGCGCTGCTGCGCCCCGGCCGCTTCGATCGCCAGATCGTCGTCGACCGCCCCGACCGCCGCGGGCGCAGGAAGATCCTCGAGGTCCACACCCGTGGCAAGCCGCTGGCGAAGCAGATCAACCTCGACGCGCTCGCCGGCCAGACCCCGGGCTTCACCGGCGCCGACCTCGCCAACCTGATCAACGAGGCGGCGCTGCTCACCGCCCGCTCGGGCAAGCGGGAGATCACCATGGACGAGCTCGAGGAAGGGATCATGCGCGTGATCGCCGGACCCGAGAAGAAGACCCGGGTGATGTCGGAGAAGGAGCGGCTGGTCACCGCCTACCACGAGATGGGGCACGCGATCGTCGGTCACGTGCTGCCGAACTGCGACCCGGTGCACAAGATCTCGATCATCGGCCGCGGCCAGGCACTCGGCTACACGATCGCGTTGCCCGGCGAGGACAAGTTCCTCACCACGCGGGCCGAACTCGCCGACAACATGTCGATGACCCTCGGTGGGCGCGCGGCGGAGGAGATCATCTTCAGCGAGATCACCACCGGGGCCTCGAACGACCTCGAGAAGGTGACCGAGACGGCGAAGGGAATGGTGATGCGTTTCGGGATGTCCGAGCGCCTCGGCCCGCGCGTCTTCGGCCACGATCGCTCGCAGCCCTTCCTCGGCCGCGAGTTCTCCGCCGAGCCCGACTATTCCGATGAGATCGCGCGTGAGATCGACGACGAGATCCGGCGGATCGTCGAGGAGGCGCATCAGACCGCCAAGGACATCCTGGTCGAGCGCCGCGAGCAGCTCGAACGGATCTCGAAGATCCTGCTCGAGCGCGAGACGATCGATGCCGAGCAGTTCGCGAAGCTGCTCGAGGGCGCCGCCGAGGAGGAGGTCTTCGGCGCCGAGGACGAGGAGGCGGAGTCGCCCGAGCCGGAGCCGGAGCCCGAGCGCAGCGCCGGCCGCGAGGGCCCGCGCCCCGTACCTCAGCCGCGCCCCGGCTTCGCCGGCGGTGGCGCCGAGATGCGCGCCGACGAGCCCAACGCCCGCGGCAGCTAGGACCTTCCGGCGCGATCGTACGTACCGCACCCGACGAGCTGCCCGACCCCGCTCGATGTTTCGCTCAGCGAAACAAACGCTTCGCTCGGCCCAGGCGCTGCGCGATACTCGTCCGGTGTTGGAACGATGACGGCGCGGGTCATGGGCATCGTCAACGTCACCCCCGACTCGTTCTCCGATGGCGGGCAGTTCCTCGAGCCCGAGCGGGCGATCGCCCACGGGCGCGAGCTCGCGGCCGACGGGGCTGCAGTGCTCGACGTCGGCGGCGAGTCCACCCGGCCCGGGGCGAACGCGGTTTCGGAGCGGGTCGAGCTCGAGCGCACCGCCCCGGTGGTCGAGTCACTGGCCGCGGCCGATGGTCCCGGGGTCCCGGTCTCGATTGACACCTCCAAGGCAGAGGTGGCGCGAGCGGCGCTCGACGCCGGGGCTTCGATCGTCAACGACGTCACCGCGCTACGCGCCGACCCCGAGATCGCCGGCCTCTGCGCCGAGCGCGGCTGCGAACTGGTCTTGATGCACATGCTCGGCAGCCCGCGCACGATGCAGGACAACCCGACCTACGATGACGTGGTCGAGGAGGTACGGGCGTTCCTCGCCGGGCGGATCGAGGCGGCGCTCGCCGCCGGGATCGCGGAGGGACGGATCTGGGTCGATCCGGGGATCGGCTTCGGGAAGACGGTCGAGCACAACATCGAGCTGTTGCGACGGCTCGGGGAGCTGCGCGCGCTGGGGCGGCCGATCGTCGTCGGCACCTCACGCAAGCGGTTCCTCGGGGCGCTCACCGGGCGCCAAGTCGGCGAGCGGCTCGGCGGCACCGTGGCATCGAACGTGCTCGCCCTCGCCTCCGGGGCCGATGTCCTCCGGGTCCACGACGTGCTCGCCGTCCGCCAGGCGCTCGACGTCGCCGAAACGATCCTCGGGCGCCGCGAATGGCGCCGCGGGGACGCGGTCGCCGAGTGACCAAGCTCACCCCCGATCCAACTAGGATCGCGCCGTGGAAGGTCACTCCGATGGCGCCGAGTCCTCCGTCGATGTCGAGCTCCACGGTCTCTCGATCTACACCCGCCATGGCGTCACCGACGCCGAGCAGGAGGTCGGCCAGCGGCTCGTGATCGACGTCGGCTTCGACGTCCCCGACTGTGACGCGGTGCTCACCGACCGGCTCGAGGACACGATCGACTACGCCGAGGTCGCCGACATCGTCGCCCTCGCCGCGACCGAGCGCAGCTATCGGACGCTCGAGCGGCTCGGACACGTGATCGCCGAGCGCCTGATGGAACGCTTCGGCTCCGACTCGGTGCGGGTCCGCGCCGCGAAGCCCGAGCCGCCGATCCCACTCGCGATCGAGGAGGTCGCGGTCGAGGTCGTCCGCAGCCGCCCCCCCGAGGAGGACGAGGATGAGGAGGCCGGGCGCGGGGAGGCCGAGTGACCACCGAGGAGGTGTCGCGGATTGGCTTCCTCGGCCTCGGCTCCAATGTCGGCGACCGGCTCGGCCATCTGCGTGCGGCGGTCGAGCTGCTTGGCGAGCACGGGGTGGAGGTGCAGTCGCTTTCGTCGGTGTACGAGACCGAGCCGGTGGGCGAGATCCTCGACCAGCCCGACTTTCTCAACGCCGCTGCGCGGGTGGCGACGACGCTCGAGCCCGAGGCGCTGCTCGATCTCTGCAAGGCAGTCGAGGTCGAGCAGGGGCGGATGATGGGTGGGCCGCGCCACGGGCCCCGGCCGCTCGATGTCGACCTCTTGCTGCTCGGCGACCTGGAGCTGCAGACCGAGCGCCTGACGCTGCCGCACCCGCAGGTGGCGGCCCGGCGCTTCGTGCTCGTGCCGCTGTTGGAGCTCGAGTCGGGGCTGCGACTGCCCGACGGGACGGTGTTGCGCGAGGCCCTGGATCGGCTCGGTGAGGGGGAGCAGGTGCAGCGCGTGGGCGCGCTCTGATCGCCCGGGCCGCGAGCCGATCTGATCTGGCTCGGCAGGCGGCGTGTCGCCCGAGTACCCGGCGGCGCCCGCATCGCCAGCTGGCCCGCCGCCCGCGCGGCGATCACGGGCCGCAGGTTCTGCAGCGGCGATAATCCCGCGCGTGCTGCTCGCGATCGACGTCGGTAATACGCAGACCCACCTCGGTGCCTTCCGTGGCGACGAGCTCGCCGAGCATTGGCGCTTTCAGACCCGCGCCGGGGCGACCGGCGACGAGCTCGCCGAGCGAATCGCCGGGTTGCTCGGCCTGAGCGGGATCGAGATCGCCGTGATCGAGGCGATCGTGGTCTCATCCGTTGTGCCGCCGCTCGGGGCCGAGTACGAGGCGATGGCGAGGCGTTACTACGACGCCTCCTGCCTCACGGTCGGGCCGAAGATCAAGACCGGCATGCCGATCCGGATCGACACCCCGTACGAGGTCGGGGCCGACAGGCTGGTCAACGCGATCGCCGCCTACGAGCGGATCGGCGGCTGCTGCGTTGTGGTCGACTTCGGCACCGGGATCAACTTCGACGTGGTCTCCTCCAACGGCGAGTACCTCGGCGGCGCGATCGCGCCCGGGGTCGAGATCTCGCTCACGGCGCTGACCGAGCGCGGCGCCCGGATCCCGCGCATCGACCTCGCCGAGCCCGCAACGGCGATCGGCAAGTCGACCCGCGGCGCGATCCAGTCCGGGGTCATCTTCGGCTTCGCCGGGCTCGTCGACGGCATCGCGCGGCGGGTCGAGCGGGAGCTCGGCGGCGACCCCGACTTCATCGCCACCGGCGGGCTGGCGGGCGCGATCGTGCCCTTCTGCGAGTCGATCGACGAGGTCGACGATCTGCTGACCTTGACCGGGTTGCGGTTGATCTGGGAGCGGAACAGATGAGCAGCGGCCACCCGCCCCTCACATCCCCGTTCGCAATCGGAGGCATCGACGTTCCCAACCGCATCCTGCTCGCCCCCCTGGCCGGGATCGGCAACTGGTTCGTGCGCCTGCAGGCGGGCCGACACGGCGCCGGGATGGCGGTCTCGGAGATGATCTCGAGCTTCGCCCTCGCGCACGGCAACCGGCGAACGCTCTCCGAGATGCTCCGTATCCACCCCGACGAGCGCGTGGTCTCGCTGCAGCTCTTCGGCTCCGATCCCGAGGTGATGCGAACCGCGGCCGGGATCGCCGCGGAGGCCGGTCCGGACATCGTCGACCTGAACATGGGCTGCCCGGTGTCGAAGGTGGTCAAGACGGGGGCCGGCGCTGCCCTGCTTCGCGACCCCGGACGGGCCGTCGCGGTGGCGACGGCGGCGATCGAGGGCGCCGGACTGCCGGTGACCGTGAAGCTGCGCTCGGGGCTCGAGCCGGAGGATCGCACGGGCATCGACCTTGCCCGGCGGCTCGTCGCCGAGGCGGGGGTGGCGGCGGTGACGATGCACCCGCGCCCGGCCCGGGTTCAGCACAGGGGCGAGCCGGACTACGCCGCGGTCCGCGAGCTGGCGACTTCGGTGGACGTGCCGGTGATCGTCTCCGGGGGGCTGAGCACAGCCGAGAGCGCCCGTCGGGCGTACGAGCGCTCCGGCGCCGACGCCTTGATGATCGCCCGCGGCTCGCTCGGCAACCCGTGGATCTTCGCCGACCTGGCGGGGGACCCGGCCGAGCCCGGGCGGGACGAGATCGAGGCCGAGCTGCGCTGGATCCTCGACCGCGCCGAGGAGCATTGGGGGGCGGAGCGGGCGGCCCGCAACCTGCGCAAGTTCTATCCATGGTATGTCGAGCGGCTCGGTTTCAGCGGCCCCGAGGCCGACCGTTTTCAGCGCACCGAGAGCCTCGATCAGGTGCGCGATCTGCTCCGCGAAGCACGCGCAGCGGCATCGCTATAATCGCCCGCCGGCTCGGCCCTGTGTACGCGTCGTAAGCGGGGTTTCGGGCGTTTTTTCACGCAGTAGACCCAAAGGCGAGGAAGAGGAAGGCAGTGGCCCGCGAAGCGCTGATCACCCAGGAAGGGCTGGAGAAGCTGAAGACGGAGATCGAGCACCTCTCGACCACCAAGCGTCGTGAGGTCGCCGCGCGGATCAAGGAGGCGCGGGAGTTCGGTGACATCGCCGAGAACTCGGAGTACGACGACGCCAAGAACGAGCAGGCCCTGCTCGAGCAGCGAATCGCCCAGCTCGAGGAGCGGTTGCGACGCGCGAGCGTGATCGACGAGAAGGCGATCGACACCGAGACCGTCGGCGTCGGCGTCCGCGTGTACGTCAAGGACCAGAAGTCGGGTGAGTCGCGGAAGTTCCAGATCGTCGGCCCGACCGAGGCCGATCCGGCCGAGCAGAAGCTCTCCAACGAGTCGCCGATCGGCAAGGCGCTGCTCGGCCACAAGCGGGGCGAGGTCGTCACCATCGACGTCCCGCGCGGACCGAAGAAGAAGCTGAAGATCACCAAGATCGAGGCTGCGTAATCGCCCGCAGGTGATCTAGGCTCGCCCGCGATGGCCGAGCCCGAGCGCCCCGAGCAGCGCTCCGAGTCCCATGTGATCGCCGAGCGGCGGGAGAAGCTCGAGCAGCTGCGCGCCGAGGGGATCGATCCCTACCCGCCGGATTTCGACGGCCGCACGGAGATCGCCGTTGTCCACGCCGCCCACGACGACCTCGAGGACGGCGAGGAGACCGAGGCCGCCTACCGAGTCGCCGGCCGGATCGCGGCGCGGCGCGGGCATGGCAAGGCGGCATTCATCGATCTCGTCGACGGCAGCGGCCGGATCCAGCTCCACTCACGCGCAGACGTGGTCGGCGAGCGCCAGCACGAGTTGCTGACCGGGCTCGACCTCGGCGATATCGTCGGCGTCGAGGGGACCGCGTTCAAGACGCGCCGCGGCGAGCTCTCACTGCGGGTTGCCGGCTGGACGCTGCTGGCGAAGAGCCTGCGCCCTCCGCCCGACAAGTTCCACGGCCTCGAGGACACCGAGCTTCGCTTCCGCCACCGGGAGCTCGACCTGATCGCCAACCCCGAGACGCGTGAGCTCTTCTATCGCCGCCGCGCGACGATCGCCGCCGTGCGCGCCCACCTCGACGCGGAGGGCTTCGTCGAGGTCGAGACGCCCGTCCTGCAGCCGCTCTACGGCGGCGCGCTGGCACGACCCTTCACAACCCACCACAACGCCCTCGACCGCGACCTCTACCTTCGGATCGCCACCGAGCTCTACCTCAAGCGGCTGATCGTCGGGGGCATCGACCGCGTCTATGAGCTCGGCAAGGACTTTCGAAACGAGGGCGTCTCCTATAAGCACAACCCCGAGTTCACGATGCTCGAGTGGTATGAGGCCTATGCCGACTACGCCGATGCCGCCGAGCGGCTCGAGAGGCTGGTCGCAGGGGTCGCGGAGGCGGTGCTGGGCACGACGAGGGTCGAGCGCGACGGGGTCGAGATCGAGCTTTCGCCCCCGTGGCGGCGGCTGACGCTGCGTGAGGCGATCCGCGAGCGCACCGGGATCGACGTGCTCGAGCATCCGACCCGCGAGGCGTTGGCAGCGGCGATGGGCTCCGAGCCGACGCCGAAAGAGGGCTGGGGAAAGCTGGTCGACGGGTTGTTGTCGAAGGAGGTCGAGCCGAACCTGATCGAGCCGACCTTCGTTCTCGACTACCCGGTGGAGATGTCGCCGTTCGCAAAGCGCCACCGTTCCGAGGAGGGCCTGGTGGAGCGCTGGGAAGCCTACGTGGGGGGCTTCGAGATCGCGAACGCGTTCACCGAGCTCAACGACCCCGACGACCAGCGGCACCGCTTCGAGCAGCAGGCCGAGGAGCTGCGCCGCGGTGACGAGGAAGCGCAGCCGTTCGACGAGAGCTACCTGCGGGCGCTCGAGCACGGGATGCCGCCGACCGGTGGCGTCGGCCTCGGGATCGACCGCCTGGTGATGCTGCTCACCGGCGCGAGGAGCCTGCGCGAGGTGGTCCTGTTCCCGGCGATGCGGAGCTGAGGTGACCGGCATCGCCGCTCTGCTCTGCGTGCTCGGGATCGGCCCCTGCGGGGCCGAACCGGTGGGCTGTCCCGGCGGCGTCGACGGCTGCCGCAGCGCCAGCGGCGAGATCGCCTACGTCGAGGCGGTGGATCCCGACGGCGACGGTGACGCCCACTTCGTCCTCCTCGACCCGGGCAGCGTGACCGCCCCCGGTATCTCGGTGATCGACGTCGCCCGACGGCTGCGCCCGCGACCGCTGCCGGAGGTCGGCGATCTGCTCAGCGCCGCCGGCCCCGTGTTTCGCGGCTCCTACCAACAGCGCCAGATCGAGGCGACCGAGGTCCGGGTCGCGAGCGGCTAATCCGCAACCTGCGGCCCGGGCGGCGGTTTGTGCCTGTGAGGCCGGCCGGCGGGCACGGGCGCCCCGATATACTGGCGACTCGCGGTAAACGACAACCCGGAGGTTCTAATCCGACTGCAGCCGGCAGCCGAAGAAGTGGTTAGAGCTTCCGGCGCTGTCGCGTCCCCAGGCACGGCTAGAACTTAGGCACAGGCATCGAGGACAAAGAGCAAGGCGGAAAGAGTTTGTTCGAGAGATTCACAGAGCGCGCCCGGCAGGTGGTCGTCCTCGCCCAGGAGGAGGCCCGCACGCTGAAGCACAACTACATCGGCACCGAGCACATCCTGCTCGGGCTGCTGCGCGAGGAGGAGGGCCTCGCCGCGCGCGTGCTCGAGTCGCTCGACATCACGGTCGAGCGCGTGCGCGCCCAGGTGGTCCGCATCGTCGGATCCGGCGAGGAGGTGACCTCGGGCCAGATCCCGTTCACCCCCCGGGCGAAGAAGGTGCTCGAGCTGGCGCTTCGAGAGGCGCTCTCCCTCGGTCACAACTACATCGGCACCGAGCACATCCTGCTCGGCCTCGTGCGTGAGAACGAGGGCGTCGCCGCTCGCATCCTGCTCGACTTCGACGCCGACTCGGAGAAGATCCGCAACGAGGTCATCCGCATGCTCTCCGGACCCGGAGGCCGACGCCAGGGCTCCGGCGGGGGCACCGGCGAGGGCAAGAAGTCCTCGAAGCTGCTCGACCAGTTCGGCCGCAACCTGACCAAGCTCGCCTCCGAGGGCAAGCTCGACCCGGTGATCGGGCGCGAGACCGAGGTCGAGCGGATCATGCAGATCCTCTCCCGGCGCCAGAAGAACAACCCGGTGCTGCTCGGCGAGCCCGGGGTGGGCAAGACGGCGATCGTCGAGGGCCTCGCCTCGCGGATCACCCGCGGCGAGGTCCCCGAGCTGCTCAAGAACAAGCAGATCTACACCCTCGACCTCGCCGCGCTCGTCGCCGGCTCCAAGTACCGGGGCGAGTTCGAGGAGCGGCTGAAGAAGGTGATGAAGGAGATCACCCAGCGCGGCGACATCGTGCTGTTCATTGACGAGCTCCACAACCTCGTCGGCGCCGGCGCCGCCGAAGGCGCGATCGACGCCGCCTCGATCCTGAAGCCGGCACTGGCGCGCGGCGAGCTGCAGACGATCGGCGCGACCACGCTCGACGAGTACCGCAAGTACCTCGAGCGCGACTCGGCGCTCGAGCGGCGCTTCCAGCAGATCAAGGTGGACGAACCCTCGATCGGCGACACGGTGAAGATTCTCGAGGGACTGCGTGAGCGCTACGAGGACCATCACAAGGTTCAGATCACCGACGACGCGCTCGCCGCCGCCGCCGAGCTCGCCGACCGCTACATCTCGGACCGGTTCCTGCCGGACAAGGCGATCGACCTGATCGACGAGGCCGCCTCGCGGATGCGGATCAAGTCGATGTCGCAGCCTCCCGTCTATCGCGACCTCGAGGAGGAGATCGAGGAGACGAGGCGGGCCAAGGAGGCCGCGATCGAGGCGCAGGAGTTCGAGAAGGCCGCGAACCTGCGCGACAAGGAGCGCCAGCTGACGAACCGAAAGCGCGAGCTCGAGGACCAGTGGGACTCGGGCGAGGACGGCGAGCGCCCCGCGGTCGGCGAGGAGGAGATCGCCGACATCGTCTCGATGTGGACCGGGATCCCGGTCTTCAAGCTGACCGAGGCTGAGACCAAGAAGCTCATCCGCATGGAGGAGGAGCTGCACAAGCGGGTGATTGGCCAGCACGTCGCGATCGAGGCCGTCTCGAAGGCGATCCGCCGCTCGCGTGCCGGGATCAAGGATCCCAAGCGCCCCGCCGGCTCGTTCGTCTTTCTCGGCCCGTCGGGCGTCGGCAAGACCGAGCTCGCCCGCACGCTCGCCGAGTTCCTGTTCGGCGACGAGGACGCGATGGTCCGCATCGACATGTCCGAGTACATGGAGAAGCACGCCGTCTCGCGCCTGGTCGGCTCGCCGCCCGGCTACGTCGGCTACGACGAGGGTGGCCAGCTGACCGAGGCCGTGCGCCGCAAGCCCTACTCGGTGCTGCTGCTCGACGAGATCGAGAAGGCCCACCCGGACGTCTTCAACATCCTGCTCCAGATCCTCGAGGACGGCCGGCTCACCGACGCCCAGGGCCGCACGGTCGACTTCCGCAACGCGATCGTGATCATGACCTCGAACATCGGCGCCAAGGACATCGCCCGCAACGTGTCCTTCGGCTTCGGCAGCTCCGACGACGAGACCGGCGCCTCCTATCAGGACATGAAGGACCGGATCATGGGCGAGCTGAAGAAGGTCTTCCGGCCCGAGTTTTTGAACCGGATCGACGAGGTGATCGTCTTCCACAAGCTGACCCGCGAGGAGATCAAGGAGATCATCGACCTGATGATCAGCCGCGTGAGGGCGCAGGTCGCCGAGCACGAGCTGCAGCTCGAGCTCACCGACGAGGCCAAGGACCTGCTCGCCGAGAAGGGCTGGGACCCGGCGATGGGGGCGCGGCCGCTGCGGCGCGCGATCCAGCGCTACATCGAGGATCCGCTCGCCGACGAGGTCCTGCGCCAAGGCCCGGAGACGATCATCTCCGGCACCACCGTGGTCGTCGATCGCGACGAGTCCGGCGACGATGAGGACCGCCCCCTGTCGCTGAAGATGGTCAAGCCGCGCAAGTCCTCGGCGAAGAAGAAGGACGAGGCCAAGGAGCCCGTCGGGGTCGGGGCGAAGAAATCCGGGGACCGGGCGCCGGAGCGCGACGAGCCGGTGCCGGACGCCGAGTCGCCCGCCGACGAGTGACCCGGGCGTTTGTTTCGCTGAGCGAAACGTAGGGCGGGGTCGCGGCAGTTCGTCGGGTCCGGTACGTACGATCGCCGCGTGGCCCGTTCCCGCTCGAGTTACTTCTGCCAGTCCTGCGGCAATGAGTGGCTGACCTGGTCGGGTCGTTGTGCCGGCTGCGGCGAATGGAACACGCTGGTCGAGGCGCCGAGGGCCGAACCCGCGAGCGGCAAGGGCACGCGGCTGGCCAAGCGGGCCGCGCCTGGGACACCGATCCCGCTGCGCGACGTCGCCTCCCCGGAGGTCGCCAGGCTGCGAACCGGGATCGACGAGCTCGACCGCGTCCTCGGCGGGGGCCTGGTCCCGGGCTCTCTGGTGTTGCTGGGCGGCGCGCCGGGGATCGGCAAGTCGACCCTCACCGGGATGGCGCTCGGCAACCTCGGCACCGCCGGCCACCGTGTGCTCTATGTCTCCGGCGAGGAGTCGGCGGCGCAGGTGCGACTGCGCGCCGAGCGGCTCGGCGAAGCCGCGCTCGCGGTGCCGGCGCTGGCGGAGACATCGCTGGAGGCGGTGTTGGCGACGCTCGAATCCGAGCGGCCCGATGCCTGTGTGATCGATTCCGTCCAGACCTTGAACGCCGAGGGGATGAGCGGTGCGCCGGGATCGGTCGGCCAGGTACGCGAGGCTGCGAGCGCGGTGATGGAGGTGGCGAAGCGGCTTGACTGCGCCGTGGTCCTGGTCGGGCACGTGACCAAGGAGGGCGCGGTGGCGGGACCGCGGGTGCTCGAGCACCTTGTCGACTGCGTGCTCTTCTTCGAGGGCGAGCGCGAGCGCAGCTTCCGCACCGTGCGGGCGCTCAAGAATCGCTTCGGCGCTACCAGCGAGGTGGGTGTGTTCGAGATGCGCTCCGGCGGCCTGGTCGAGGTCGTCGACCCGTCCGCGCGCTTCGCCGGCGAGGCGAGCGCGACCGCCGGCTCGGTCGTTCTCTGCTCGATGGAGGGCACGCGGCCGTTGCTGGTCGAGGTCCAGGCGCTGGTCGCGCCGACCGAGATCGTGCCGCCGCGGCGGGTCGCGAACGGGATCGATCGCAACCGGATGGCGATGGTGCTGGCCGTGCTCTCGCGCCACGGCGGCCCCTCGCTCGCGGGCGCCGACGTGTTCGTCAACGTCGCCGGCGGGGTGCGGGTCGAGGAGCCGGGAGCCGACCTCGCGGTGGCGCTGGCGCTCGCCTCCGCGCACCGCGGCGAGCCGCTCGCCGGCACCGATGGGCGCCCGCTTGCATGCTTTGGCGAGGTCGGGCTCACCGGCGAGCTGCGCGCGGTCGGCCACGCCGAGCGACGGGTCGCCGAGGCGCTCAAGTTCGGACTCGGTCCGGTGCTCGCGCCGCCGGCGAGCGAGCGCGTCGACGGCCTCGCGCCGGCGCAGACCGTCCGGGCCGCGCTCGGCGACGCATTCATGCCCGGGCGCCCCCGCGTACAGGCAGCTTGACGCGGTCACGACCCTGCAACTCGACGCTCGGTTGCGCCGCCGCGGGCCCACCCCTTGACAAGCGCCAATCCGACCTCTCCACCCGGGATTGGGCTGGACGCCCGACCAGCAGGTGTTTGCCATCATGGCTAAGTGCCGCACGCCGGGGATGAGTTGAACGAGCTGGAGGCGCGCCAGGATCCCCGGCTTCTGCGGGCGCTCGACATGGTCGCGCCCGGCACCCCCTTGCGCGAGGGGATCGACAACATCATCCACGCGCGCACCGGCGGGCTGATCCTGATCGCCGAAGCCGACGAGGTCTCGTTCCTGTTCTCGGGCGGGATCAAGCTCGACGTCGACTACGCCCCGGCGTTGCTGTACCAGCTGGCGAAGATGGACGGCGCGATCGTGCTGCCGCCGGGCGCCGAGACGATCGGCTGGGCGAACGTGCAGCTGATGCCGGACCCGACCATCCTCTCGATGGAGACGGGCACCCGCCACCGCACCGCCGAGCGCGTCTCGAAGCAGACCAAGGCGCTGGTGATCGCGATCTCGCAGCGCCGGGACGTGGTCTCGCTCTACGTCGAGGGCTTCAAGTACATCCTCCAGGACATCCCCACGGTGCTCTCGAAGGCGAACCAGGGCCTGGCGACGCTGGAGAAGTACCGCTCGCGCCTCGACCAGGTCGCCGGGCGACTGACGGCGCTCGAGTTTGCCGGCGGCGTCGTCCTCTACGACGTGCTCTCCGCCCTCCAGCGTGCCGAGCTGGTGACGCGGATGGCGGCCGAGGTCGAGCGCTACATCATCGAGCTCGGGGCCGAGGGGCGGCTGATCGAGATGCAGCTCGAGGAGACCGTCGTCGGGGTGATGGCCGACCGCGCGGCGCTCGTTCGCGATTACAGCGCGACGGGGTCCGAGCCCGCGATCGAGCAGGTGCTCGCCGAGCTGGCAACCTTGCCGCACACCGAATTGCTCGATTTCGGGCGCCTGGCCGAGCTGCTCGGTTACGACCGCAAGACCAACACGCTCGATTTCCCGGTCAGCTCGCGCGGCTACCGAGCGCTGGCGAGCGTGCCGCGTCTTCCCCGCCTGGTGGCGCAGAAGGTGGTCAACCACTTCGGTGACCTCGAGGCGCTGATGGCGGCCTCGGACGCCGAGTTGATCGCGGTCGAGGGGGTCGGCGAGGGTCGGGCGAAGGAGATCCGCGAGGGACTCCGCAGGCTTCAGGAGGTCGACATCGTCGACCGTTACGCGTGAACCAGGCGGCCGCAGATGCGGCCGTCGCTGATTGAGGAGGCAGACATCACAGAGGTAGCAGTAGAGGACTCCGCGGCCGAGATCGAGCTCGACACCACCGTGTGCGAGTACGAGGTCGGCGACAACGTCGTCTACCCGCACCACGGTGCCGGGGTCGTGCTGAAGAAGGAAACGCGCGACATGATGGGCGAATCGCGGGATTACCTGACGATCAAGATCCTGCACAACGACATGACGGTGATGGTGCCGTGCGAGAACGCGCACCGCGCCGGACTGCGACGGGTGATCGACGAGGAGCAGGTGCGGCGCGTGATCGACGTGCTCACCGGTGAGGTGTCCGAGATGCCCAAGAACTGGAACCGTCGCTTCAAGTACAACCGCGAGAAGATCAAGACCGGCGACGTCTACGAGCTCGCCGAGGTCGTCCGCAACCTCGCGATCCGCGAGTGGGAGAAGGGCCTGTCCACCGGCGAAAAGCAGATGTACACGCGGGCGAAGAAGATCCTCGCCTCGGAGTTCATGTACGCGCTCGACAAGGATGAGGAGGGCGCCGAGGAGTACATCGACGAGTTGCTGGAGGAGCGCTTCGGCGCCAAGGCCACGGCCTAACGGGCCGCCCATGGCGCCCGCTGAGGGCCTCCAGGCAACGGCGGTGATCGCGGCCGCCGGCTCCGGCGCCAGGCTCGGAGCCGGCGGTCCGAAGGCGCTGGTGGTGGCCGCCGACCGTCCCCTGATCGCTTGGTGCGTGGAGGCGTTCGCCGCCGCGGCGAGCGTCCGCGCCGCGGTGATCGCCGCGCCCGCCGGCTACGAGGGTGCGCTCGAGGGCGCCGCCGCCGAGGCCGGGGGCGAGCTCCCGATCACGGTTGTGACCGGGGGATCGAGCCGCGGGGAGTCGGTGGGCGTCGGGCTGGAGTGGGTCGAGACCGATCTGGTCGCCGTCCACGACGCGGCGCGGCCACTGGTCACGCCCGAGCTGATCGAGGCGCTGATCACGAGGCTCGGCTCGAGTCCCGGGGCCGACGGGGTGATCGCCGCGGCGCCCGTCACCGACACGATCAAGCGGGTCGCCGATTCCGCCACGGTGCAGGCCACCGAGGACCGCGAGCAGCTGTGGGCGGCGCAGACCCCGCAGCTGTTCCGGGCCCGGCGCCTGCGCGACGCGCACGCCGCCTCCTCGGGCGCGCTTGCCGAAGCGACCGACGACGCGGTCCTGGTCGAGCGGCGGGGAGGCACGGTCCTGGTCGAGCCGGCGCCGGCGGAAAACCTGAAGGTGACCACCGGTGCCGACCTCCGGCTGGCGGAGCTGCTGCTCGCCGAACGTGAGCGCGAGCGGCCGCGGAGATGGATCAGGCGGGTGATGCCGAACGTCGTCGCGCGCGACCTCGACGCGAGCAGGGCGTTCTACGCTGACTTCCTCGGCCTGATGGTGGCGATGGACGAGCAGGGCTTTCTGATGCTCGCCTCGCCATCGCACCCGACCTCGGAGCTCACCGTCGGCTCCGAGGAGCAGCGCGAGTGGGACCCCGAGACTCACCGGACCACGATCGCGATTGAGGTCGCCGACGTCGACGCCGTGCACGCCGAGGCGCAGCGGCTCGGCCTGCCGGTCGTCTATCCGCTCACCGACGAGCCCTGGGGGATCAGGCGCTTCTTCGTCGAGGACCCCGACGGCACGGTGATCAACGTCCACAGCCACATCGAGCTGGGCCGCTGAATTCCCGTTCGGCCCGCGGGCAGACGAAGGCACGCCCTTGCCCCCCCTCGGGGGCGCCGCGGTGACCGTCGTTACTTGACGACGCCGATAACGTGGCCCTCGGGATCGGTGAACAAGCCGATCTCGATCCCGACCTCGTTCGCAATTCATTCCTGAGACTGCGGCGCGCCTCGGGACTCATCGCCGGTCGTTCGGTCGCCGCAGCACCCAGATCAGCGCCGCCGTGAACGCGAGCACGCCGAAGCTGAGCGCCGTGCCCATGTTCGCGGCGCCGAACAGCTCGGCGAGTCCGGTCGCGCCGGCGAAGGCGACGGCGAAGAGGCCAAGATCGGCGGCCGTGCGGCTCACCGGGGCGCCTCGCCCTCGCCGGTGGCACGGCCGTAGGTCGCGCCGCCGACGCGCCGGCTTCGCCCCAGCGGCAGGCCGGCGGCCTCGCGGGCCGAGTCGTGCAGATGGGCGTGGCGGCGGCGCACGTAGACGAGCCGCTGCACGAACAGGGTGGCGACCCCGGCGAGCAGGATCGCGGTCAGGTTGAGCGTCAACTGCAGCATCGCCCCGCGCCACTCCGACCACTCGGTGTAGGCGGCGGCGACGCCGATGTTGGCGGCCGCCGGGATCGTGGTGATCGAGACCAGGACGCCGACCAGCGCCCCCGACTTGGCGGCGGTCAGCGAGAGCATGCCGACGATGCCGGCGAAGACCGCGACGATGAACGAGAACTCGTCGGGGTCGGAGATGAAGTCGGTCAGCGGGTGGTCGACGACCGTGAAGCCGGCTGGGGTCAGGTCGACGGCGCGGACGATGAGCGCGAACAGGAAGGCGGCGGTGATCCCGACCGGAAAGCCCACCGCGAGCGCGGTGAACGAGCGCCGGGCGACGTCCCGGCGGCGCTGGACCAGAGCGACGCAGAGCCCGGCGATCGGCCCGAACTCCGGACCGACGATCATCGCGCCGATGATCAGGATCGGCGAGTCGAGCAGGATGCCGACCGAGGCGATCAGGCAGGAGAGGGCGAAGAAGGCGAGGAAGACGCCGTTGAGCTCGATGTTCTCCGAGGTCCGCGACTCGACCTCCTCCCAGACGACGGCGTCTCCGGGGCTGCCCTCGGCCGCCCGTTCCGCAGCCGCCGCCACCGCCGAGATCGCGGAGTCGATGTGCTCGATAGCGATCGAACCCTCCGTGTCGACGTCGAGCTCGCGCAAATCGGAGACGATCACGCTCGCGTCCTCGCGGGCGACGTCGAAGAGGATCACGTCGCCCTCGGGCTTGCGGGCCGCGCGCTCGAGGAAGATCACGTTGCACGCCGAGGGCAGATGCTGCAGCAGCTCGAGCACGTGCTCGGACTGGTAGCTCGGCACCACGATCCGCATGTGGACCATCGGCGGCTAGCGTACCGGCGGATGCTCACGGACTACCACGTTCACCTGCGACCGGACGAGCTCGAAGCGAGCGCCGAGCGCTACTTCACCCCCGGCAACGTAGACCGCTACCTCCAGGCGGCACGGGAGGCCGGCGTCGAGGAGCTCGGGGTGTCCGAGCACGTCTACCGGTTCACCGCAGCGCTCGACGTCTGGGACCACGAGTTCTGGCGCGAGCAGGCCGTCGGCGATCTGGACTCGTACTGCGATTTCGTCGCCGCGAGCCCGCTGCGGCTCGGGATCGAGATGGATCACGTCCCCGGTCGTGAGGACAGGATCGCCGCCCTGCTCGAGGCGCGCGAGTTCGACTACGTGCTCGGCTCGGTCCACTTCGTCGGTGACCGCGCCGTCGACCACGACGGCTACGACATCTGGGAGCGGGGCGGCGACCCGGATCGGATCTGGCGCCGCTACTTCGAGGCCCTGGCCGAGCTGGTCCGGTCGGGGCTCTACGACGTCGTCGCCCACCCCGACTTGGTCAAGGTCTGGGGTCGTGCCCGGCCGGCGCCCGACCGCGACCCGCGCTTTCACTACGAGCCGGCGGTCGAGGCGATCGCCGAGGCCGGCGTCGCGGTTGAGGTCTCGACCGCCGGGCTGCGCAAGCCCGTCGCCGAGCTCTATCCGGCTCCGGCGTTCGCGGCGATGTGCGTCGAGGCGGGCGCCGCGTTCTCACTCTCCTCGGATGCCCATGCGCCCGAGGAGGTCGGCCGGGACTACGACCGGGCGATCGAGGCGATGCACGGCTGGGGGGTCGAGGAGATCGCGGTCTTCGAGCGCCGCGAGCGCCGGCTGGAGCCGCTCGGATGAGAATCGGGGTCGGCTATGACAGCCACCGCTTCGCGCCCGGGCGCCGACTGGTGCTGGGCGGGGTCGAAATCGAGCACGAGGCCGGGCTCGGGGGTCACTCCGACGCCGATGTCCTCACCCACGCCGTGATCGACGCACTGCTCGGAGCCGCCGGGATGGGCGACCTCGGGACCCACTTTCCGCCTGATGACGACCGCTGGCGCGATGCCGACTCGCTCGATCTGCTGCGCACCGTGCTCGGCCTCCTCGGTGGTCCCGTGATCAACGTCGACGCGAGCGTGATCTGCGAGTCGCCGCGGCTCGGCCCGCATCGCGGGGAGATGGAGCGCAACCTCTCCGCCACCCTGGGGGCGCCGGTGAGCGTCAAGGCGAGCTCGAACGAGGGCATGGGGTGGGTCGGACGGGGCGAGGGGATCGCGTGCGTGGCGGTCGTGCTCATCGGCGCCTCCGGATAGCGGCGGCGCGTAGAGTTAAGCGCGATGGATCTCGGTCAACTCGCCTCGCCTGGCGGGCTGCTGCGCCGGGTCAAGGTCGGGTCGCTCGGCCCGCTGCCCGACGTGCCATTCAACCTCGTCGCGCTGGCCGAGGCCGGGGTGGTGCGCCCGGTGCGCCCGGACAAGCTGGTACGGATGCTGCGTGAGCTGCGCCGATGGGGCGCCTCGCCCGCCGCCGGAGTTGCGAGCGCGGCGATCCACAACCCGGACCGGACGATGATCGTCGACGAGGATGGCACGGTCAGCTTCGCCGAGATGCACCGGCGCTCGAACGCGCTCGCGCGCGCGCTTGCCGCGAGGGGAGTCGACCCCGGCGACGGGATCGCGATCATGTGCCGTAACCATCGCCGCTTTGTCGATGCGACCCTGGCGGTCTCGAAGCTCGGCGCGCACGGGCTCTATATGAACACGGCGTTCTCCGGGCCGCAGCTCGCCGGCGTGGTCGAGCGGGAGCGACCGGCTGCGCTGATCTACGACGAGGAGTTTGCCGAGCTTCTCGACGAAGCGAGCCAGAGGCTGACGAGCTTCGTCGGCTGGCGCGAGGACGGCTCCAGCGGTGACACGACGATCGACGAGCTGATCGACGGGTCCGACGGCAACGCGGATCTCGATCCGCCGGCCGAGTCCGCTCGCTTCGTCATCCTCACCTCCGGGACCACCGGCACGCCCAAGGGCGCCCAGCGCGGGGCGCCCGAAAGCCTCGCCCCGCTGGCGGCGATGTTCTCGCGGATCCCGCTCAAGGCCGAGGAGACAACCGTGATCGCCGCGCCCCTGTTCCACTCCTGGGGATTCGCTCACTTCATGCTCGGGCTGTCGCTGAACTCGACCTACGTGCTGCAGCGCCGGTTCGATCCCGAGCGGACGCTGCGGGCGGTCGAGGAGAATGAGGCGAGTGCGCTGGTGGTCGTCCCGGTGATGATGCAGCGCATCCTCCAGCTCCCCGAGCCGACACTGGCCTCCTATGAGCTGCCGACCCTCCGCGTCACCGCCGCGAGCGGCTCGGCGCTGCCGGGACCGCTGGCGACCAAGTGGATGGATCACTTCGGCGACAACCTCTACAACCTCTACGGCTCGACCGAGGTCGCCTGGGCGACGATCGCGACGCCCGAGGACCTGCGCGAGGCGCCCGGCACCGCCGGCAAGCCGCCCCGGGGCACCAGGGTCAGGATCGTCGACTCCGCGGGGGAAAGCGAGCTCCCGACCGGGGAAACGGGCCGGGTGTTCGTCGGCAACGAGATGGCCTTCGAGGGTTACACCGGCGGTGGGTCGAAGGACGAATATGAGGGCCTGCTCTCCTCCGGCGATGTCGGGCATTTCGACGAGGGGGGACGCCTGTTCATCGACGGTCGCGAGGACGAGATGATCGTTTCCGGCGGCGAGAACGTCTTCCCGCGCGAGGTCGAGGACCTGCTCGCCGGCCACGACGCGGTCAAGGAGGTTGCCGTGATCGGCGTTGACGACGAGGAGTTCGGCCAGCGGCTGAAGGCCTTCGTCGTCCTCACCGAGCACGGCTCGGTGACCGATGACGAGCTCAACGGCCACGTGAAGCAGAACCTCGCCGGCTACAAGGTTCCGCGCGAGGTCGAGTTTCTCGACTCGCTGCCCCGCAACGCGACCGGCAAGATCCTCAAGCGCGAGCTCGCCTGATCGTTTTCGGTTTCCCGCCCGGGGTACCCGCCGTCCATGGGCGCCGAGACGATTCAGGGCCTGCCCGGCACCGGCGTGTCGCTGTGGCTGGACGGCGCTGAGCACCCGCAGCGCCCGCCGCTCAAGCGCGACCTCGAGGTCGACGTCGCCGTCATCGGCGGCGGGATCGTCGGCCTGACCGCGGCGCTGGAGCTGCAGCGGGGGGGCGCCGAGGTGGCCGTGCTCGAGGGCCGGCGGGTGGCGTCGGGGGTGAGCGGCAACACGACCGCGAAGCTGTCCTCGCTGCACGGCCTCAGCTACGACACGATCACCTCCACCCACGGCCGCGACGTCGCCCAGATCTACGGCGAGGCGAACGAATGGGGAGTGGAAAGGGTCGAGCGGCTGGCGAGCGAGCTCGGGATCGACTGCGAGCTTCGCCGCAAGCCGAACTTCACCTACACCGAGGACCCGGCGCGCCGCGGCGAGATCGAGGCCGAGGCCGAGGCCGCGACAGCAGCGGGGCTGTCGGCCGCCTACGTGGAGAAGACGGATCTGCCGTTCGAGGTTGCCGCCGCCGTGCGTGTCGAGCGACAGGCCGAGTTTCACCCGGTCAAGTACCTGCTCGGCATCGCCGCGGCGCTGGAGAAGGGGGGGACGAGCGTGTTTGAGCGGACCCGGGCCGTCGGTCTGACCGGCGCACGGGTGCGAACCGAGGCGGGGCAGGCGGTGCTGGCCGAGCGCGTGATCGTCGCCACCCAGCTGCCGTTCCTCGACCGGGGGCTGTTCTTCGCCCGTGCCTACCCGATGCGCTCCTACGCGACCAGCGTGCGGGTTCGCACCCAGCCGCCGCTGGGGATGTACCTGCAGGCCGAGCAGCCGGGTCGCTCGCTGCGCGCCGCCCGCTGGAACGACGAGGAGCTGTTGATCGTCGGCGGTGAGTCGCACGTGCTCGGCAGGGGCGACCCTGTCCGGCGCTTCAAGGCCCTGGAGCGCTATGCACGCGAGCGGTTCGACGTCGCCGGCTTCGAGCATCGCTGGTCCGCGCACGA
This sequence comes from Solirubrobacterales bacterium, assembly GCA_021155855.1. GTDB lineage: Bacteria > Actinomycetota > Thermoleophilia > Solirubrobacterales > 70-9 > WHSW01. Next base: position 240,909 of record JAJNAZ010000001.1, on the reverse strand, counting down.
CTACATGCCGGAGGACGGCCTGCCCTACATCGGCAGGGCGTGGCCGTTCTCGCATCGGGTCCTGACCGCGACCGGGATGCGCAAGTGGGGCCTCGCGATGGGTACCGCGGCGGCGCGGATGCTCGCCGACGAGGCGCTCGGCCGCGAGCATCCGTGGACCGCGTCGTTTGACCCTTGGCGAATACCTCCGGTCGGCTCGGCGCCCGAGCTGCTGAAGCACAACGCCGACGCGGGGCTGCACTTCTTCGCCGATCGCGTCAAGCGCGGGGGCGTGGCCGGCCTGGCACCCGGGGAGGGCCGGGTGATCGGCGACGGGCTCGGCCAGACGGCCGTCCATCGCGACGACGCCGGGAGATTGCACGCGGTTTCCGCACGCTGCACCCACCTTGGCTGCATCGTGCGTTGGAACGATGCCGAGCGCACCTGGGACTGCCCCTGCCACGGTTCCCGCTTCGAGACCGGCGGCGCGGTCCTCACCGGGCCGGCAGTGCACCCGCTTCAACCCAAGCGCCCACCAACTGACGACTAGGAGGAAGACGATGCCACCACGCGGAGTCAAGAAGGGCAGCAAGCGCGCCCGCCAGTACGAGCACGTGAAGAAGAGCGAGCGCAAGCAGGGCCGCTCGGCGCGCCGCGCCGAGGAGATCGCGGCGCGGACCGTGAACAAGGAGAGGGCGCGTGCCGGCGAATCCCGTACCGGCTCGCGCAGCTCGACTCGCGACATCTCGTCGGGTCGCCGCGGCGGCAAGCGCTCGGGATCCGGCCCGGGCGGGCGCACCCGCGAGCAGCTCTACAACGAAGCCAAGCGGCTGAAGATCTCGGGGCGCTCGAAGATGAGCAAGCGGCAGCTGCTGACAGCGGTGAACCGCAAGCGGAGCTGACGGGCTGAGCCGAGCAGTCGCGGCCGCTAGGCCGTTGTCGCCTCGGGCGTGGCTTGCCGTGCGGCGGCGTCCCGGCGCAGCCTCTCGTGCTCGACCTGGCGCTTGAGCAGCTGCAGCGAGCGCCGTAGGTGCCGACGCAGAGAGGGCGCCGCGACCAGCTCGGAGATGTAGCCGGTGATCCCGGCGCCGGCGACGCCATAGGCGAAGCGGAACTCGACCCGGGTGCGACTACCGCCGACCCCGCGCAGGCGCCAGCGTCCACGCTGGTCGACGCCGGTCACCGACGACCAGGCCATGTCGCGCTCGGGGCTGAACTCGACCACCTCGATCAGCCCGCCGACCTCGGCCGAGCCGACCTGGATCAGCATCCGGTAACGAGCCCCGAGCCCCGAGCGCCGCTCGGAGACCACCTCCCAGCGGGTGACGCCCGACATGTAGTGGAGCGCGTTGCCCGGGTCGGCGATGTAGTCCCAGATCAGCTTCGGCGAGGCCGAGACGATCGTCGACTCGTTCAGACGCATCAGCCGATCACCGGAAACCGGCGCTCTGCGGCGAGCCCGTCGAGCGCCTCTTGCATCACCCCGATGACGTGCTCGTAGACCTCGTCGGGGTCCGGTTCGTGACCGAAGCGCTCGTGCGGGTCGATCGGCGGCAGCACCTCGATCGTGATCTTGGCCGGCAGCGGCAGATGGCCGAGCAGATCGCCGACGTTGAGAATCCACGGAAGCGCGAGCGAAATAGGAATCACCTTCAGCCGCAACAGCCTGTCCGCCCGGGTCAGCTTCGCGAGCCAGGCGCCGCGGCTGAGGAACAGCGCCGTCTCCTGACCGCCGATCGTGACCACCGGAACGATCTCGACGTTCTCCGAGAGGGCGAGCTTGACGAAGCCCGTGCGACCGGCGAAGTCGACCCGGTTGCCCTCCCAGGACGGCCGGTGGACCTCCCAGTCCCCGCCGGGGAAGACGAGCACGGCGGCCCCCGAGCGCAGTGCCTCTCGCGCATGCTCGTGCGAGGCCGGCATCGCGCCGTAGCGGCGCAGGAACGGGCCCAGGGGGGAGGCGAGGACGAGGTTGTGGGCGAGCTGGTAGAAGGGCCGCTCGACGCCGAAGTAGGTCGAGAAGGCCAGCGGCAGCACGATCACCTCGGGCGACATGTTGCCGCCGGTGTGGTTGCCGACCAGTAGCACCGCCCCCCGCTCGGGCACGTTGCCCATGTTGCGCACCTCGGCGCGATACCAGAGCGTCGCCGCGAGCCAGGAGAGGGGCAGGTTCTCGCGGATGTAGTCGGGGTCGCGGTCGTCGAGGTCGGCGCTCAGGACCTGGCCGATCCGGCGCCCGACTCGTCCCACGATCCCTCCGGCGACCGCCGTCGCGGCGTCGGCGACCCCGCCGCCGACCCGGGCGAATGCGTCCCCGGCGACTCCCAGCGGCGCCATCCGCTCCGCAAAGGAGCTCGAGCCCTCGCCCGCGCCGGCCTCGCCGCCACCATTCTTCTTCGCCCGCTCGGCGAGAATCGCCGGATCAGCCATCGACGCGATTCTATGTGCACCAGGGCAAGGTGGTCGGATCAGACCGCGGCGCGCCGGCCGATCGCGTCCGCCAGCCGCCGCGGGGGTGCCACCGCGGCCCCCGGCGCGCACGACTCGATCTGATCCCGGACCAGCCGATTGGTTCGCTCCGCGAGCTCGACCTGGGGAGCGTGGCCACACTCGGCGAGGACGACCTGGCACGACCGCGGGCACGCGCGCTCGACGTGGCGAGCGAAGGCCGCTGGAACGATCCGGTCTCGATCGCCCCAGATGAACAGGGCCGGGGGCTCGAGTCCGGCGAGCCGGGCGTAGAAGCCGTCCGCGCCGTGTGGCTCTTCCAGATAGATGTTCCGCGCGGCGGCGAAGAACGCCACCCGCGCCGCCCGCGAGCGGTAGGTGCGGCAGAACTCGTTGACGGCGATCTCGGCGGCGGCGGGGTCGAGCCGCTCGGGCCGGGCGAACAGACCCCGGAGCTGCTCGCGGACGGTGGCGGTGCGCAGTGGATGCGGGATCGCAGCCAGCTCCGGGCGCAGCAAGCGCACCAGCGGCACGAGCTCACGGCGGCGCCGGAAGGCGAGCGCGGGGGCGAGCAGGCTGAGGCTCGCGACCCGCGCCGGGGCGACGAACGCGACCTCGAGCGCAATCCGCCCGCCCATCGAGTTCCCGACCAGGTGCGCCTCGTCGATCGCCATCGCGTCCATGTAGCTTTGGACCGCGGCGGCGAACCAGAGTGCGTTGTAGGGGGCCCGCGCGGGCTTCGCGGACGAGCCGAACCCGGGAAGGTCGAGCGCGTGCACGGTGCAGTCGGGCGCCAGCGCGGCGACCGTCTCGAAGAAGGACGCCTTGTTCGCGCCCAGCCCGTGCAGGCAGAGGACCTGCCGGGGCCCGTCCCCGGCGACCAGTGTGGTGATCCTGCCCGCGGCTGTCTCGGTCGCGGTGATTCGCAGCAGCGGGTCGCGCTCCCCGGGAAGGCGGAACAAACCCTCGAACCCGAGCGCGAGGTCGAGATCGCCGCGGGCGTAGAGACGGCCCTCGGCGAAAGCGTCGAGGCCCGACATGCGCCCGTCGCGTAGTGCCAGCCAGGTGGAGGCGTCGGTGCCGATGACGACGTCCGGGTCGCGGGTCAGGGAGGGGTGGACGTCACAGCGCGAGCCATGGGCGCGCACCTCCCAGGTGCGACCGACGTCGCCGAGCCGGATCTGGAAGGTCGCGTCGAAGTCGGCGGCGGCCCCGAGATAGCGCCCCGGGAGCTCAGCGAATACCCGCTTGACTCGCCGCCGACGCTGATCCTTCAGCGAGGCGGTCGCCGCCTGCGCGTCTGCCCTGCCCATCGCCGCGCCACGTTAACGGCCGGATCGGGCGCCTCCGCCGGGGCACCGGGGGCAAGCTGCAAATAGCGTCGATCGGGTCCGATCGGGCGCCGGCGAGCCGCGCCCCACGAGCGGCTCGTGCCGCATAGCATCGCAACGTGCGCGAGGTGAGGATCAAGGACACGCTCGGCGGCGATGTGACGGCGCTCGAGGCGGGCGATCCGCCGCAGGTCGGCATCTATGCCTGCGGCCCGACCGTCTACTCGCGCATCCACGTCGGCAACGCCCGACCGTTCGTGATCTTCATGCTCCTGCGGCGCTTCCTCGCCCATCAGGGCTATCAGCCGTCGCTGGTGATCAACGTCACCGACGTCAACGACAAGATCTACGACGCCGCCCGCGAGCTAGGAGTGGATTCGGCCGCGCATGCGGAGGAGATGACGCGGCTCTACCTCGAGGACACCGAGGCGCTCGGGCTTGGCCGCCCCGACGCGGAGCCGCTCGCCACCGAGACGATCCCCGAGATCGTCGCCCTGATCGAAACCCTGATCGAGGCCGGGCACGCGTACGAGTCGAGTGGTGACGTCTACTTCCGCGTCCGCAGCTTCGTCGGCTACGGCAAGCTCTCGAATCGCGACCCGGCGGAGATGGACCAGGGTGAGGAGGCGGGAACCGCGCGGCTGAAGGAGGATCCGCTCGACTTCGCGCTCTGGAAGGCGCGCAAGGAGGGGGAGGACGTGGCCTGGCCGTCGCCGTGGGGGGAGGGTAGGCCCGGCTGGCACATCGAATGCTCGGCGATGGCCGAGAAGCTGCTCGGGGTCGATTTCGCGATCCACGGCGGTGGGTCGGATCTCATCTTCCCCCACCACGAGAACGAGATCGCCCAGACCGAGGCGGCCCGGGGTCGGCCGCTGGCGCGGATTTGGATGCACAACGGGATGGTCCTTACCGGCCCCGAGGCGAAGATGGCGAAGTCGGTCGGCAACGTATTCATGCTCCACGAGGCGATCGAGCGCTTCGGCCCCGAGGCGGTGATCGGCTTTTTGATCTCGGGTCACTATCGCCAGCCGCTCTCCTTCGGCGAGCAGGCGCTCGCGCAGGCGCGGGCCAGCAATGAGCGCGTCCGCGACTTCTTTCGCGAGGTCGAGCGGGCGGACGGGCCCGACGATCCCGAGGTCGTCGAGGCACGGGAGGAATTCCTCTCGGCGCTCGCGGACGACTTCAACACGCCGCGTGCGGTCGCGGTCCTCTACGACCTCGTCGCCGAGGGCCATCGCCGCCCGCTTCCCGGCGCCCACGCCGTGATCGAGGAGCTGTTGGAGATCATCGGGCTCGAGTCGCTGGCCCGGGTCGAGGAGTCGGTCGATCGCGACTCGAAGCTCCTGCTCGCGGAGCGAGAGCGGGCCCGGGCCGCACGGGACTTCGACCTCGCCGACGAGATCCGGGATCGGCTCGAGGAGCGCGGCTGGCTGGTGCGCGATACACCGGACGGCGCACGGCTGCTGCGACGGCCGTGACCGCCGAGATCGTCTACGGGCGGCGCCCGGTGGCGGAGGCCAAGCGCGGCCGCCGGCGAGTGCGCCGCGTCTGGACCAGCGCCGAGATCGACCCATCCGAGCTCACGCGACTCGCGGGCTCGCCGAACCATCAGGGCGTCGTCGCGGAGGTCGACCCGTATCCGTATGCCGAGGCCGCCGCCCTGCTCGAGCCACCCGAGGCGCTGGTTGTCGCGCTCGATCAGGTCCAGGACCCGCACAACCTCGGCGCCGTGTGCCGCTCCGCCGAGGCCGCGGGCGCGACCGGGGTGGTGATCCCGGCCCGGCGCTCGGCCTCGATCACACCGGCCGCCTGCAAGGCCTCCGCGGGCGCCGTCGAGCATCTGCCGGTGGCGCGGGTCCAAAACCTCGCCGATTGGCTCGCGCGGGCGAAGGATGCCGGCGCCTGGAACTACGGCGCCGAGGCCGGCGCCGAGGCCCCCTACACCCAGACCGATCTGACCGGCAAGGTCGTGCTCGTGCTCGGCAGCGAGGGCAAGGGCCTGCGCCGCCGGGTGGCGGCGAGTTGTGATCGGCTGATCTCGATCCCGGTGCGCGGGAGGGTCGCGTCACTGAACGTCTCCGCCGCGGCCGCGGCGTTGCTGTTCGAGTCCGCCCGCCAGCGCGGTCGCGTGTAGCGCGCCCCGGCGGGCACTAGCGACGGCGCCGGACGGAGCCCCGAATCTGCAACGGATCTTGCGCCGCGTGAAGCGCAGGTTGACAGAACTATGCCGGTGGGCTTAGACTGCCGCGCATAAGGGTGAACTAAAGGTCGAGCTCCGACCCGCTGACACCCGAGGAGAGGCGCCCTATCGGGAGGTACGCGGCGCCACAGGTTCCAATTCAACCGATGGAGGACCAGTGGCCGTGCCTACCCAGGAATTCGCATCAACACCGATGCCCGCCCTCGCCGGCGCCCACAACAACGCGCGCCGAGCTGACTCTCAACCGGAGCTTGAGGACACGTATCTGGTCGCGCTGGCCAAGCGCGGCAGCGCCAACGCCTACGAGCGGATCGTCAAGCGCTACCGCGGCTTCGTCCGGCTCAAGGCGTCCTCCTATTTCCTGCTCGGCGGTGATTCCGAGGACCTCATCCAGGAAGGTCTCGTCGGCCTCTACAAGGCGATTCGCGACTTCCGCTCCGACCGTGAGTCGAGCTTTCGCAACTTCGCCGAGCTCTGCATCACCCGCCAGATCATCACCGCAGTCAAGACCGCGAGCCGCAACAAGCACGCGCCACTCAACCAGTACGTCTCCTTCGCCCAGTCGCCGGCGGCGTCGGGCGAGGCCGAGACGACACTGGAGGAGATCCTGCCGGGGGCGATCTCGGAGGAGCCCTCGGAGCGGGTGATCGCCAGCGAGGAGCTCAAGGCGCTCGTCTCCTGCCTGTCGAGCGTGCTCTCGGAGCTCGAGAGCCGTGTCCTCGCGCTCTATCTCGACGGCTATTCCTACGAGCAGATCGGCGAACGGCTCGAATGCGACACGAAGACGGTCGACAACGCGCTGCAGCGCGTCAAGCGCAAGGTCGCCGCGCACATCTCGGGACGCGAGGTGCTGGTCTAGATCCGCCGCGCCGTGCGGCGCGGATCGGGCAGCAGGGGAGGCGGGCCGAGTCGGGGCTGATCGTGCCGGACCGGCCACCACACCCGGCCCCACCCACGCTCCGCATCACCGCGTACATTGAGCAGGCCACCCGCCCGGATAGCTCAACTGGTGGAGCATTCGCCTTGTAAGCGAAAGGTTGTGGGTTCGAGTCCCACTCCGGGCTCTTGAGTGAGACGGAGTTCACCTGGCGCGATGGGGAGCGGACGATCCACTTCCGCGCCGGGGTTATCGCCGACTCGCCGGAGCTTCTCGCCGAGAACCGGTTCGAGCGCTACGAGCTGCTGACCACCGAGCGGGCGATGGGGGCGGCTCCGGTTGCGCTTGCCGAGGATGCCTCGCGCTTTCACCACGTGCCGCCGGGACCGGTGAACGAGGTCGCCGCCCGCCTGATCGCGGACGCGGGCGACGGCGACCTGGTCGCGCTCGGCGGCGGCCGGGTGATCGACGCCGCGAAGGCGATCGCCGCCGTGCGCGGACGCCGGGTCGCGGGGCTGCCGACGACGCTCTCCGGCGCCGAGATGACCCGCATCCACCGGCTCCCGGACGAGCACGAGGCGGCGGCCGGACTGGTGCGCCCGCAGCTCGTGCTCGCCGACCCGCCGGTGATGGTGACCTTGCCGGAGCGGCGCTTGCGGGCGAGCGCGATGAACGCGCTCGCGCATGGCGCCGACTCGCTTTACACGCCGCTCACCAATCCGGTCTCGACGATGACGGCCCTGCGCGGCGCGACCCTGCTTGCGAAGGCGCTGGATACCGAGCGCGCCGAGCGCGAACCGGCCCAGCTGGCGCTCGGCTCGGTCCTCTGTGCCTACGGACTCGACTCGGCCCTGTTCGCGATCCATCACGTCGTCTGCCAGACGCTGGTACGCGTGTTCTGGATCCCGCACGCGGAGACGAACGCGACCATGTTGCCGGGGACGATGGAGGCGATGCGATCGCGGGCGAGCAAGCAGATGACCGCGCTGGCTCGGGCACTGGGCACCAAGCAGGCCGGCCTCATGGCCCGAATCGAGGAGCTCGGCGGCGGGCCTCGGCGGCTCTCGGAGCTCGGCGCCGACCACGACCGCATCGACGATGCGGTCAAGGGGATCCTCGCTCGCAAGGAGCTCTCCAGGACGCCGAATCCTCCCGACGCGGCTGCGATCCGCGAGCTGATCGAGTCGGCCTGGTAACCCGGCTCGCCGGCTGCGCGCCTGCAGGCAGTAACGCCGCGCGCGTGTGCGTGTAGGCACATGCATGCACGAGGGTCCGCGGCGCTCCGCGCCGCCGCGCAGCGACGAGGTGATCAGCCGGGAGCGCTTCGAGCGCTACCACGCCTACGCTCGTCGCCGCGGTACCAACCGCACCCTCTACTACCTCGCCCGCGCCGTGCTCATGCCGGTGTTCCTGGCCTGGTTCCGGCTCCAGCGGACCGGGCGCGAACACGCTCGCATGCGGGGCGGGATGATCGTCGCCTCCAACCACCGCAGCTTCCTCGACCCGTTCGTGATCGGGGTGCTGTTGCCGTGGCGCCGGCGGATGCAGTTCGTCGCCAAGGTGGAGCTGTTCGAGAAGCGCTGGTGCGGCTGGATCCTCTCCCGGCTGGGCGCCTTTCCGATCCGCCGCGGGCAGTCGGACGAGACGGCCATGGAAACAGCCCGACTGATCCTCGCGCGCGGCGGCACGGTGGTCATCTTCCCCGAGGGCACCCGGATCCGAACCGGTTCGCTGGGGCGGCCGAAGCGGGGGGTCGGCAGGCTGGCACTCGAGACCGGGGCGGCGGTGCTCCCTGTCGCCGTCCAGGGCTCCGATCAGGTCCGGCGCGGGTGGCGCATCCGCCCCCGCAAGGTGAAACTGCGCGCCGGCAGGCCGATGGCCTTCCCGCACACCGAGCGGCACTCGTCGGGGCTCGCGGCGACGGTCACCGATCGCATCTGGCCCAACATCGAGCTGCAGTGGGAGTGGCTCGGCGGCCTGCCGCCGCTGCGCAAGGCGGCGGTGATCGGTGCCGGGAGCTGGGGGACCACGGTCGCCGTCCTGCTTGCCCGCGGCGGGCTCGAGGTCGCGCTCGGCACCCGCACCGAGGAGAAGGCCCACGAGATCCTGAGGCAGGGGGAGAACGCGAGCTACCTGGCGGGTGTGAAGCTGCCGGACGGCCTCGAGGTCAAGCGAGCCGCCGAGATCGAACTCGCCGGCTGCGATTTGGTCTGCCTCGCGGTGCCGTCGAAGGCGCTGCCGAACGTGGTCGGCGGGCTCGGCGATCGGATCGGCTCGCGTGCATCGGTGCTGCTGCTGTCGAAGGGCTTCGTCCAGCCGATGGGAGCGCTGCCACACGACTATGTCTCCGAGCGCGTCCGCGCTCGCGCGATCGCCTCGCTCGGCGGCCCGGCACACGCCCGCGAGGCGGTCGCGGGGATGGCGGCACTGGTGCTCGGAAGCGCCGACGCCGACCTGCGCACGATGCTGGGCGAGGTCTTCGATCGCGCCGGCCTGGTCTGCGAGCGGACCGACGACGTCGCGGGGGTCGAGGTCGCGGGCGCGTCGAAGAACGCTGCCGTGCTCGCCGCCGCCGCGGCCCAGCGCTTCGGCCTCAACGCCGCCGGGATCGCCGCCGCCGGGGTCTGGCGGGAGTGCGTGGAGTTCGGGCTCGTCCGCGGGGCGCGGCTGGAGACCTTCGCCGGGCTCGCCGGGGTCGGTGACCTGACGGCGACCGTGCTCGCCCCGAAGAGCCGCAACCGCCAGGCGGGCGAGCTGCTCGGCGCCGGTGTCGCGGTGGAAAAGATCGAGAGCCGCATCGGCCAGGCTTCCGAGGCGCTCGACTCGGTGCCGCTGATCGCCGAGACGGTCGCCGCGGCGGGGGTCGAAGCCCCGAGCCTCGAGGGGCTAGCCGCCCTGATCGAGGGAGAGATCGACCCCGCTGAGTGGGTGGCGGGCCTGCGCCGAGCGGAGCGTGCCCGAAGGGCGGCGTAGTGCCCGGTTGGTGAGGTTTAGGCTTGAGCGGTGAGCGAGGAAAGCGAGCAGCGTCCGACCGAAGCGGTCGCGGCCGCCCCCCTGTCGAAGGCGGAGCTCGACCGCGCCTTCGAGGATCTCTACCGCGCTCATCTTCGCGACGTGTACTCGTATGCCTACTACCGGGTCGGCAACCATCACGACGCCGAGGACCTGACCGAGCAGGCCTTCCTGCAGGCCTACCGTCACTTCGAGCGGGCACAACGCGAGTCGGATGGACGGCCGCTGCGACCATGGCTGATCCGCATCGCTCACAACTTGGCCTCGAACTACCACCGCGATCGGGCCCGCAAGCCGACCGCCGCGCTCGACGCGGTCGAGCCGCCCTCGCATCCGCACGCCACCGAGCGGGTGGTCGAGGGTCGCGAGCAGCTACGCGAGGTGATCGACCGTCTCGACGAGCTGCCCGAGGATCGGCGGGATGCGCTGATCATGCGCTTCGCGCTTGGGATGTCGAACCGCGAGATCGCCCGCGCGCTCGGCCGTACCGACGGAGCGACCAAGGTGCTGATCCACAGGGCGATCAAGCAGCTGGAGGAGCTGATGACGAATGACTGAGGCCGCCGGAGACCTGAACCTCGAGCGTCTGCTCGCCGACGCGCTGCGCCCGATCGACCCGCCCGAGGACTTGGCGACGCGGATGGAGGCGACGCTGTCGGCGATCGCCGAGCAGGCCGCCGCCCGGCTGGAGACCTGGGCCGACGAGCTCTCCGAGGGCGAGCTCGAGGCGCTCCGCGACCCGCGCAACTGGGTGCGACCGGTGGCCGCGGTCGCCGTCGGCGGCGCGGCCGCCGGCGCGCTGGTGCTCGTCGAGCTGCGTCGCCGCCGGCGTCCGGGCGGTCTGCGCTTGTCCACGCAGCGCTTGCTTCGCGAGCTGCGCTGAGCGATGGCCCCGGGCGATCGGCGCCTCGTTCGCCTCCCGGGCGAGATCGGCGCTCCGTCCGAGACGATGCCCGGATCGGTGGAGCAGGTTAAGCGGGCCGTGCGCGACCCTCGGCGCTCGGTGTTGCCGCGCCCGCGGCGATCCCGGTCAGGCCGAGCACCAGGTGCAGGACGTTGTCCTCGTCGTTGAGCGGCAGCAGGCCGATGATGATCCCGTCGTCGTCGATGATGCCCCAGAGGGCGAGCACGACGTAGACGAGGCCGATCGCGAGGCAGTAGGTCCGGGCGCCCGAGGGCGAGCCCGCCGCGACCAGGGCGAGCACCCCGAGCAGGATGTGGACGACGTTGTGCCAGCCGTTGACGGCGAGGATGCCGAAGATGTCGTCGGTGTCCTTCGACACCCCGGCGACCCCGGTTTCGAACCCGGCGCTGTAGAAGAAGCCAATGATCCCGACGACCACCAGGACCGCGCCGACGAGCGTGCAGTAAAGCCTTGCGGGACTCGATCCGGCCATGGATCCCTCCTTGAGGAAGCGGGTCGGCGAGACTATCCACGTCCGGGCGGACGGCATGATCCGAAGCCCGGGCGGGCGCGTAGGACAACACGGATACGGGCCCGAAGATGAATCCGACCCTCACACCGGAGGCGCTGCAACGACTCGCCGACGAGGACCTGATGACGCTCGTCGAGCGCAAGGACGCCGACGCCTTCGCCGTCCTCTACGATCGCCACGGCGGCGCCGCGTATTCGCTCGCCCACCGAATCGTCGGCGACCCGGAGGTCGCCGAGGACGTCACCCAGGAGGCCTTCCTCTCGGTGTGGCGCAGCGGCGCCCGCTTCGACGCCACCCGCGGGAGCGTGCGCTCGTGGACGCTCGGGATCGTTCGCAACCGGGCGATCGATGCGCTGCGCCGGGCCGCGAGCTCGGCGCCGAAGCTCGACCTCGACGACGATGCCGTGCTCGACACCAAGCCCGGCGAGCAGCTCACCGACTCGGAGGCGATCCGGCGCGAGACCTCACTGCGGGTACGCGGCGCCCTGGGCGAGCTGCCGGCCGAGCAATCGGAGGTGATCGGCCTCGCCTACTTCGGCGGCTTCACCCACTCCGAGATCGCTGACATGCTCGGGATGCCGCTGGGAACGGTTAAGGGGCGGATGAGGCTCGGGCTGGAGAAGATCAGGGCAACGCTGGCGGAGCGGATGGGGGCCAAGCGCTCGTCCGAGGTGCTCCCGTGAGCCGGAGTCCGACAGGACGAAGCCGAGCCCGGCCGCCGAGGAGGCCACTGATATGACCCGGGCCGAGTGGCACGCAGACTCAGAGCGTCTTTACGACGATCTCGCCGCCTACGCGCTGGGCGCCCTCGACGCCTCCGAGACGGCAGAGCTCGAGTGCCACATCGACGAGTGCGAGAGCTGTCGCGAGCGCGTCCGATCGCTGCGTTCGGCGGTCGATCTGCTGCCGGCGTCGGTGGAACAGCGGACCCCGCCCGCGAGCCTGCGCGAGAACCTGCTCGCGACCGTCCGCGCCGAGGCGACGACAGCGGGGGACGCGGCCGTGCGCCGGGAGCCCGAGCGCGCGCTGTGGTGGCAGAGGTTGGCAGGGCTGATGGCCCGGCCGGCCGCCGCGATGACCGTGCTGATCGTGCTCACGGTCGGTGTCGCGGTCGGGTACCTGTTGCGCGGGTCGGGTGAGGAGACCAAGGGGCTGGTGAGCGCGATGCCGCTCGGGCCGCAGGCCGCCCAGGTCTCGGCGACGCTCGAGCGCCACGGCGACTCCGCGACCCTGCACGTCAACGAGATGCCCAAGCTCGACCGCGACGAGGTCTACGCGGTCTGGGTTAAGCGGGCCGGGGTGCTGGAGCCTCGAAGCACATTCGTCCTCGGCATGGACGGCAGCGCCGAGGCCGCCGTGCCGGGACCGCTGGAGGGTGCCGATGCGGTTCTGGTCACCGCCGAGCCGCGCCCCGGAGGCCCCCAGCCGACGACACAGCCGCTGCTCGAGGCGCCCCTCGGATAGAGCGCCGGCGCCCCATATAGTGCGGCGGCTCGTGGCCACCTGCTATCGACATCCCGGGCGCGAGACCAATGTCTCGTGCTCCAACTGCGGCCGCCCGATCTGTCCCGACTGCATGACCTCGACCCCGGTCGGGATGCGGTGCCCGGAATGCGCGCGCCAGCGCACCACCGTGCGCGCCCCCGCCGGCGCTTCGAGCCGCTCCGACGCTCCGGCGACCTACGCGCTGATCGGGCTCTGCGTCGCCGCCTTCGTCGCCGAGATCGCCAGTGGGGCGGACCTCCTCGATGGTCGCCCGGCCGGCACCGTGATGGTCGACGGCGGGCTGATCGCATATGCGCGTGACGCGCTCGGTCAGCCGGTCGGCGTCGCCGAGGGCGAGCCGTACAGGATCGTTACCTCGGCGTTCTTGCACTCCGGCCTCTTGCACCTGGGCTTGAACATGTTCGCCCTCTATATTCTCGGCGCCCTGCTCGAGCCGGCGATCGGCACGGCGCGCTTCGTCGGCATCTACGCCGCCTCCGTCCTCGCCGGCTCCTGTGGCGCGCTGCTGCTCGACCCCGACCAGCTCACTGTCGGCGCATCTGGTGGCGTCTTCGGGTTGATGGCGGCCGCGTTCTTGATCGCCCGCCACCGCGGGCTCGACGAGCTCGCCTCGCAGATCGGGTTCTTCGTGATCATCAATCTGGTCTTCACCTTCAGCATCCCCGGGATCAGCATCGGCGGCCACCTGGGCGGGCTGATCGGCGGCGGGCTGGCGGCTTTGTCGGTGACGATGCTCGAGCGCCGCCGGACGCCGAGCCCGATGCTGATCGAGGGGATCGCCCTGGTGGCGCTGTGCGTGGTCGCCGTGATCGGATCCCTGCTCGCCGCCGAGGCGGGCGTGCCCGCCCTGCTGCGCGGCTAGTCCCCCCGGGAAGCGCGCAGCGCTTCGCCCCAGAGCCGCTCCGAGGCTACGGTGGCCGGGTCGTCGACCGCGTCGGGGTGCAGCAGGTGGGCGAGCAGCTCGATCCCGTCGACGAGGCGCGGCCCCGGGCGCGAGAACGACGAGGCGGCGTCCACGGCCAGAACCAGCTCGGCTCCGAGCGAGCGCAGGCGGTCGGCGTGGGCGCGCGCCTGCCCGGCGGCCCCGGGCGCATGGAGGCCGCAGGGCATCACCACGACCACCTCGGGCGCCGCCGCCGCAACCTCGTCCCAGCCCACGACCCGCGATTTGCGGCCCGGTTCGCCGAGCACGTCATCGCCCCCGGCGAGCGCGACCATCTCCGGCACCCAGTGGCCGCCGGCGTAGACCGGGTCGAGCCACTCGAGCGCGGCGACCCGGGGCCTGCTCGCGCCGGCGATCGCTTCGGCGACGGCATCGAGCCGGGCGGCGAGCTCCCCGCGCAGGCGCTGGGCCCTGGCCACGTCGCCGGTCGCCTCTCCGAGCCGGAGCAGATCGTCGAGCACCTCGTCGAGCGTCGCCGGGTCGAGCGAGATCACCGCCGGCGCGCCCGGCAGCCGCGCGGCAACGGCGCGCACGTCGTCGAAGGAGACCGCGCAGACCGCGCACAGCGCCTGGGTCACGATCAGGTCGGGCTCGACCGCCGCCAGCCGCGCCTCGTCGAGGCGATAGAGCGAGGCGCCGCGCGCGGTCATCTTCCGCACCCTGGCGTCGACCTCGGCCGGGGCAACCCCGTCCTCGATCACGCTCGAGGTCAGCCGCGGCAGCGCGCGCACGGCGTCGGGGTGATCGCACTCGTGCGTGACCGCGACCACCGAATCGCCGAGGCCGAGCGCGTACAAGGCCTCGGTGGCCGAGGGGACGAGGCTGGCGATCCGCACCCGAACGAGGATAAGGTTCAAGGGGATGGCGGAGCTGCTGTCAGACGAGGAGATCGAGGCGCGGCTGGCCGAGCTCGATGGCTGGGCGCGCGAGGGTGACACGATCACGAAGACCTTCGATCGGGGCGACTTCGTCGGCTCGGTCGAGTTCGTCCGCGCGCTCGTCGAGCCGGCCGAGGAGATGGGACATCACCCCGACCTGACGCTCTCCTGGAGCGAGGTCAGGATCTCGATCACCAACCACGCGGCCGGCGGGTTGACGGCGGCCGACTTCGAGCTCGCCGGGCGGATCGACGCGCTCGCCTGACTTGGGACGCGATCAGACCGCCTTTCGCTCCGGCGACGCGAAGGAGGCCCGCAACCAGGTCAGTGCCCGCGCCCACTGCGAGATCTACGTCGGGGAGCTGTTCGAGCCGGTGGTCTCCGAGCAGGTCGGCTTCGAGCGTCACCTTTAGATCCGACGATGCGTCTCGTTCACGTCCTCGGGACTCGACCCAACGTCGTCAAGATGGCGCCGGTGATCGCCGCTACGCGCGAGCGCCTCGGTCCGCAGAGCTCGGTGATCGTGCACACGGGCCAGCACTACGACCGGGCGATGTCCGAGATCTTCCTCGAGGAGCTCGGCGTGCCCGAGCCCGACCACATGCTCGGGGTCGGCTCGGGGACCCATGCCGAGCAGGCGGCGCGGGTGCTGGAGCGGCTCGAGCCGGTGCTTCGCGCCGAGCGCCCCGACATGGTCCTGGTCCCGGGCGACGTCAACTCGACCCTCGCCGCCGCTCTCTGCGCCGATCGGCTCGGGATCGCGGTCGCCCATGTCGAGTCGGGACTGCGCAGCTTCGACCGCACGATGCCGGAGGAGATCAACCGCGTCGTCGCCGACCACCTCTCCGAGCTCCTGTTCCTGCACTCGGCCGAGGCCGAGGACAACCTGCGCGCCGAGGGCGTCCCGGCCGAGCGCCAGCGCTTCGTCGGCAACACGATGATCGACACCCTGGTCGCGCTCGAGCGGCGCTTTCGCGCCCGTGAGGCGGCACGCGAGCTGGGACTCGAGCCCGGCGGCTACTTGCTCGCCACCCTGCATCGGCCGGCGCTCGTCGACGGACCTCTGCTGAGCGAGGCGATGGAAGCGCTCGACCGCGTCGCCGCCACGATGCCCGTCGTCTTCCCCGTCCACCCCCGGACTCGCAAGATGCTCGGCTACGGCCGGGATCGAGCGGTGATCCTGGTCGACCCGATCAGCTATCTCGACTTCCTCTCGCTCGAGGCCGATGCGGCGGGGGTGCTCACCGACTCGGGCGGGATCCAGGAGGAGACGACCTACCTCGGGATTCCGTGCTTCACCCTGCGCGACAACACCGAGCGCCCGGTGACCGTCCGCGCGGGCACCAATACCGTGCTCGGACTCGCCCCGCAGCGGATCGCCGAGATCCCCGACCTCCTGCCCGCCGTCCCGGCGAAGCCACCGCAGGCTCCGCAGAAATGGGACGGGAGAGCGGCTCAGCGCATCGCCGACATCCTCGCGGGGCGGTAGATTCGCGCCGTGCAGCTGCCCTCGCTGGTTCCGCGCGACCGCGTCTTCTTCGACCTCTTCAACCAGGCCGGGCACAACAGCGTGCACGCAGCGCGTCTCTTGAAGCAGATGCTCGAAGGCTGGCCCGACGAGGCCGGCATCGCACGCGAGATCCTGCTCGCCGAGCAGGAGGGCGACAAGATCACGCACGCGATCGTGCAGCGGGTGAACACCACCTTCGTCACCCCGATCGACGGTGGCGACATCTATGGGCTGGCGACGCAACTCGACGACATCGTGGACTACATCGAGGAGACCGCCGACTTCATGGGCCTCTACCGAATCGAGGCGCCGATGGAGCAGTCGCTGGCGATCGCCGACGTGCTGGTCAAGTCATGCGAGCAGCTAGCGGCGGCGCTCGAGAACCTTCGCGGGTTCAAGGATCTCGACCGCTACTGGATCGAGATCCACCGGCTCGAGAACGAGGGCGACCGCCTCTATCGTGACGCGGTCGCCTCGCTGTTCGCGAACGGGATCGACCCGATGTTCGTGATCCGCTGGCGGGACATCTTCCTCAGGCTGGAGCGGGCCGTCGACGCCACCGAGAGCGCGGCCCACATCCTTGAGGGCATCGTGATCAAGAACGCGTGACCTGATTTGCCTTGAGCGAGGCCGAGCTCATCCTCGGGATCGTCGTCGTGACGGCGCTGGCGTTCGACTTCACCAACGGGTTTCACGACACCGCCAACGTGGTCGCTACCTCGATTTCGACCCGGGCGATGTCGCCGCGGATCGCGGTCGGGTTCGCTGCGGTGCTCAACTTCGCCGGCGCCTTCATCTCGCTCGAGGTTGCAGCGACGATCGCCGAGGACGTCGTCGACCCGATCGCGATCACGACCACGGTGATCTTCGCCGGACTGGTCGGCGCGATCGCGTGGAACCTGATCACCTGGTACTTCGGCCTGCCGTCGTCGAGCTCGCATGCGCTGATCGGCGGCGTCGTCGGGTCCACCTTCGTCGCCGCCGGCGCCGATGCAGTGTTCGGCGACGGGATCCTCGGCAAGGTGCTGATCCCGGCCCTGGTGGCACCGGTGCTCGCGTTCGTGGTCGGCGGATTCGCGATCGTCGTTTGCTACCGGATCCTCGGCCGCCAGCGCCCGGGGCCGGTGACGCGGGGATTCCGCTTCGGCCAGGTGATCTCGGGTGGGCTGCTGGCGCTCGGGCACGGCACCAACGACGCGCAGAAGACGATGGGGGTGATCGCACTCGCGCTGGTCGCGAACGGCAACCTCAGCGCCGGCGCCGATCCGCCGACCTGGGTGATCGTCTCCGCAGCGTCGGCGATCGCGCTCGGAACCTACTCGGGCGGTTGGCGGATCATCAGGACGATGGGGACGAAGATCATCAAGATGGACCCGGCGCAGGGGTTCTCGGCCCAGGGCGCCGGCGCGGCGGTGATTCTCACCTCGTCCCACTTCGGCTTCCCGCTCTCCACCACTCAGGTGATCGCGGGCGGGGTGATGGGGGCCGGGGCCGGTAAGCGGCTGTCGGCGGTCCGCTGGGGCGTCGCGGGCAACATCGTCACCGCCTGGTTGCTGACGCTCCCCGCAGCCGCGGCGATCGGCGGGGTCACGTATCTGTTCACCGACCTGTTCCCGGGCGCGGTCGGCCCGCTGGTGGTGACCGCGGTGGGGCTCGCCCTGGTCGCGCTCGCGTTCGCCCGCCGGATCCGCCAGGGCACGCCGGTGCCGGCGACTTAGTCGGGTGACCGTGATCGCGACCATCGTTGACACCACCGCCCTCTGGCAGACGATCGTCGCCGCCTTCGTCGCCGGCGTCGGCACGACCCTGGTGTTCTCGCTCGCCATCCTCGGCGTGGCCCGGTTCGCCGAGGCGAGCCGCGAGGGGCGGCCGCTCGAGTCGGCGCTCTCCGCCGGCCTGGCGCTGCTCGGGCTGCTCGCCACCGCCGCCACGATCGTCTTCGGGGTGATCGTGATGACGACCAAATAGCCGCCAGCGCTTTAGGTGAACGAGGACGGCGTTAGCCTTCGGTCCTGATGCGCGTGGCTCGCAACATCGCGATCATCGCCGTGCTGGCGTTGATCGTTGCCGTCGTTCCGGGGGGCGACAACGCCGCGCGGGCGATCGTCGCCGCCCTCAGCATCACCTTTCTCGCCCTGATCGGATTCATGGGCTGGCAGCTGTACCGCCAGTACCGGTTCACCTACCTGCAGCTCGAGGAGCGCCAGCGGGCGCTGCTGCTGGCGGCGATCGGCGCGATCGTGCTGATGATCGCGGGCACCGACGAGCTCACCGGGAGCGGCGGCGGCCTGCTGATCTGGCTCGCCGTCCTCGGCGCCTCGATCTTCGCAATCGTCAGGGTCTGGACCGAGGCGCGGTCGAGCTACTGAGCTGACGCCGGTTTCCAAGCGCTCCGACTCGCCGCGGCGGACGGGGAGCCGACCGTGATCCGCGCACGAATCGATCGCCTTCTGGCACGTCGATGGCGACCCGGGCGAAGCGCCCGGTGGGAGTGTCGCGTCATGCGACGCGATCGCGCGGAGGACGGGCAGGCGGCGGCCGAGCTGGTCGCGGTGGCGCCGATCCTGATCTGCGTCCTGCTCGCCGTCGCGCAGCTCGCGATCGCCGGCTACGCGCTCTGGAGCGCCGGCGACGCGGCGCGCGCCGGCGCCCGGGCGGCCCATGTGGGCGGCGACGCCGAGCGTGCCGCGCTCAGCGCGCTGCCGCTATGGCTCGAGCGCGGAGCTCAGATCGAAACGGCCGGGCCGGTCGAGGTGACCGTGAGGGCGCCGGCAGTGCTGCCGGGGGTGCCGGACATCGCGGTTCGGGCCGCATCAGCGCTGGAGGTTGGGGAGGCCGCCGGTGGATGAGCGCGGCCAGGCATCGGTCGAAGCGCTCGCCGCAATCCCCGCGATCCTGCTTGCGGCCGTCCTCTGCCTGCAGCTACTCGCCGCCGGGTACTCCCTGACCCTCGCCGACGGTGCCGCCGAGGCGGGTGCGATCGCGCTCGCCTCGGATCTGCCGGCCGAGCCCGCGGTCGAGGCGGCGTTGCCGGATTGGACCGGCGACAGGGTCGAGGTCGAGGTCGAGGGTGGGCGGCTGACCGTCCGCCTGCACCCGCCGTCACCGCTGGCGGCGGTCGGCCGCGCGCTCGAGGTCAGCTCGACCGCCTGGGTGCGGCTCCCGGAGGATGCGGGTTGAGCGCGCCTCGCCTGATTCTCTCGACCGAGCTGCCCGGCGCCCGTGGGGGCCTGGCGACGGCGGCCGCCGTCGCGGTAGAGCTGGCGACGGCCGAAAACGCCGAGCGACGCGCCGGCGCCGGCGGTGCGGTATTGCTGGCTGAGGTGGGAGCGGGACAGAGCCGCGGCCCGACGATGCTCGCCTCGGACTCCTCGCGCTCGCTCGAGCAAAGGCTGCGCGACGCGGATCTCGAGGCCGCGGCTCGGGGGCGGCTCGTCTGGGTGCCGCTCGGGGGCGAGGAGTGGCTCGAGCGGCTCGGGCTGGCTCTCGATGCGGCGGGGCCCGAGCGAGCGGCGCTCGTACACCTACCGCCGACGGGCGTTCGGGCGGCGCTCGAGTCCGACACCGTGGCGCCGAGCGCAGCTCTCGTTCGCGCTGAGCTTCCCGCCCAGCGGGCGCTCGCCGCGCTTGCCGTCGCGGAGCTGCGAGCCGCCGGCCTGCGGGTGCGCGTCGCGCCGCGCCCCCCGGGTCGGGTGGCGGCTCGCCGCGCGCTCGCCGGAATCGATCCAGGCGGTGAGGCCTCCCGGCGGGCGACGCGACTCGCTCGCGGCCTCGCCGGCGGATCGGGGCCGGGTCCACCCGGGCGGCGGACGGCCCGCCTCGCCACGCGGTTGGCCGCCGACTCGGGTCAGGCGCTGCCGCTCGCCCTCGGCGGGGTCCTGGCGCTGATCTTCTGCGCGCTGCTGCTGGCCGCCTTCGGCGGCGCCACCACCGGCAAGTCGCGCACCCAACGGGCGGCCGACCTCGTTGCGCTCTCGGCCGCGCGCTCGATGCGCGACGATTTCGAGCGCCTGTTCACGGCCGCGCGGCGTCCGGATGGCTCGGTGAACCCGGCACACCTCGGCACCAGTGAGTACCTCCGCCGCGCCTCACGCGCGGCCCGCAAAGCGGGAGAGCGCAATGGGATCGCGCCCAGGAGGTTGGAGGTCGAGTTTCCCGACGCCGATTCGTTCGCGCCGCTGCGCGTGCGGGCAGAGGTCACCGCATCGCTCGCGGTCGGAGCGCTTGGCGAACTGCCGGTCGCCGCCGAGGCGGAGGCTGAGGCGGTGCCGCCGGCGGGCGGTGCGGCGCCCGCCGGCGCACCCGCGACCGCCAGCGGCGGCGGCTACGCGGGGCCGTTGGCCCATCGCCAGGGGGTGCCGATGCGACCGGACGTAGCCGCGGCCTTCGACCGCCTCGCGGCCGCCGCCGCCCGCACCGAAGGGCTGTCGCTGATCGTCAACTCGGGCTTTCGCTCCGACGCCGAGCAGGCGGCGCTGTTCGCCCAAAACCCCGACCCTCAATGGGTGGCGCCCCCGGGCACCTCACTGCACCGCTGCGCCACCGAGCTCGACCTCGGTCCCCCGAGCGCCTATGGATGGCTGGCCGCGAACGCGGGCCGGTTCGGCTTTCTGAAGCGGTACGCGTGGGAGCCTTGGCACTTCGGCTACAGCCGCGGGCCGGCGCCATGCTCGGCGGCGGGCGACAACGTCGGCGCCGACGGCGGCGACGGCGCCGGGTCGGCGAGTGCCGGCGGCGGCCTGCCGGCGTACGTGCCCGCGCGGTACCGCAAGCCGATTGCCGAGGCCGCTCGCCGCTGGAATGTCTCCGCCGCCCTGCTCGCCGCCCAGCTGATGGCGGAGTCGAACTTCAACCCGTTCGCGGTCTCGTCCGCCGGGGCGAACGGGATCGCCCAGTTCATGCCCGGAACCGCGGCCGCCTACGGTCTCGACGACCCGTTCGACGCCGAGGCCGCGATCGACGCGCAGGCCCACCTGATGAGCGACCTGCTCGCTCAGTTCGGCCAGGTCCCGCTCGCGCTCGCCGCCTACAACGCCGGTCCGGCCCCGGTCGAGGCCTGTTCCTGCATTCCCCCGTATCCCGAGACCCGGGCCTACGTCGCGCGCATCCTAGGACTGATGGCCGGCGCCGGCGCGATCGCGGCGCCGCCGCAGCTCGAGGTTCGGCTGGTCGAGTGACCCCCGAAAGCCCCCGCCGGCTCGCGATCGTCGCAGGCCACCCGACCTCGCCCCACACGGGATACTCCGCCGGGATGACAGCGGCGCGAGGAACCGTCAGCGTCGACAACGATCGGGTGCGGGTGACCACCTGGACGTTCGAGGGACCCGGGGCCGCGACCGGCCAGCACCGACACGAGTTCGACTACATCGTGGTGCCGATCACGGGCGGGACCTTCACGGTGACCGATGTCGATGGCTGCGAAGGGGAGATCAACCAGGTCGCAGGTATGCCCTATCTCGGAACGGCGGGCACCGCGCATGACGTCGTCAGCGGTGCCGATGAGCGGGCGGTCTTCGTCGAGATCGAGCTGAAGCGTTGAGTCCTGAGGCTGAAGCCGAAGCGCAGGCGGCGGCAAGATCGCCGAGGCGGGCCCGAGCGTGAGGCTGAGGCGCCGACGAGGCTAGGCTGCGGTGGCATGGCGCCGCTGACGGTCACCGGAATCGATCAGCTGCGGGAGCTGATCGGAAAGCCGATCGGTCCCAGCGACTGGATCGAGGTCACGCAGTCCGACATCGACAAGTTCGCTGAGGTCTCGCGCGACGACCAGTGGATCCACGTCGACGTCGAGCGGGCCGAGCGTGAGAGCCCGTTCGGGACCACGGTCGCGCACGGCAACCTGACCCTGTCGCTGATCGACGGCTTTCGCCGCCAGCTGATCCGGCAGGAGGGTGTGAGCATGGGCATCAACTACGGCTGGAACAAAGTCCGCTTCCCGGCGCCGGTGCCCGCCGGCGCCCGGGTGCGCGCGACCGCCGAGGTGCAATCGGTGGACGAGCTCGGCGACGGCTGGTGGCACATCGTCACCAAGTTCACGCTCGAGCGCGAGGGCGGCGAGAAGCCCGTCTGCGTAGCCGAGAACGTCGGCCGCGCCCTGGTCCCGTAGTAGCGGCGAACCCGCAGTTGCTCTACTCGACCGTCAGCGTGCCTTCCATGCCGGCGTCACGGTGGCCGTCGACCGAGCAGTAGAAGGTGTAGTCGCCGGGCTCGAACTTGCCCTCGGCGGTGGTCGTGTCCTCGGTGATCACGTCGGTGCGGGCGAGCTCGTTGCCGTCCGCATCCTCGACCACGACGTCGTGGCCGATCATGGCGGGGTTGTCGAACTCGATCGTCACCGTGCCCGCGGGCGCGGTCGCAGAGTCCTGCTCGTATGCCAGGGCGCCGTCGGGATCGGCGGTCAGCGAGACGGCTCCGCCGCCACCGGTGTCGTCACCGGTGTCGGTCGTCTCCGTCGTCGTCGCGGCCTCCGTGGGCTCGTCCTCATCGTCGTCGCCGCCACAGGCCGCGATGCCGAACGCCGCAAGGGCGAACAGCGAGAGCACCAGCGCAAGCTTCTTCATCCGCACGATCCTTTCCTCGGGTCCTCACAAACTCTAATCGCCGGTGAACTTCGGCTCGCGGCCGTCGAAGAAGGCGGTCACGCCCTCGCGCAGGTCCTCGGTGGCCATCGAGTCGGCGATCCCGTGCCGTTCGACTTGCAGATGATCGGCGAGCGTGTTGTCCAGGCTCTGGGCGACGAGCCGCTTCGCCGTGCGCACGTAGTGGGGGGCCTTCGCGGCCAGTTTGTCGACCTCGGCCCGGGCCTGGTCGATGAGCGCGTCGGCGGCGACGACGCGCGAGACGAGACCGAGCTCAAGCGCCTGCTCGGCCGACATCAGCGGGTCCTCGAGCAGCAGTTCGAGCGCCTTCGCGGGACCGACTACCCGGGGCAAGAAGTAGGTCATGCCGCCGTCGGGCGAGGCGCCGATGCGACCGTAGGCGCAGACGAACGCGGCGTCGGCCGAGGCGATGCGGAGATCGCACATCAGCGCCAGGGAGAACCCCGCGCCGGCGGCTACGCCGTTGATCGCGCCGATCACCGGGTAGGGGATGCGGCGGAAATCGACGATCGCCTGGTGCAGGACATCGGCCCCTCGGCGCACGTCCGAGGGCAGGTCGAGCTCGGAATCCTCGAGACCACCCTTGAACCAGGTCACGTCCCCGCCCGCAGAGAAGGCGCGTCCGGCGCCGGTGACGATCAGCCCCCGCAGCGGCGCGCGGTCCGCGAGCCACGCGGAGGCGAGCACGAGCTCTCCGATCATCTCCGGGCTGATCGCGTTGAGCGCCTTCGGGCGCTCGAGCGTCAGGGTGCCGATCTCGCCCTCGATCTCGATCGAGAGCGTGCTCAGCTCCGGTGGGCTGGGGACGGTCGTGGTGCTCATCTGCGGCTCCTTGCTCGGGGGTCGCCGGAGAGTAGTGGCGCACGCGATCGCCGGCGCCCGCGCTTTCAAGGTCCGCCTTGCGGCGTCCGTAACCTTGAGCCCGTGAACCGGCCGAACGACGAAAAGGGGGAGCTGCGACGAGCGGACGCGGCGGCGAGCCTCGACGAGCAGCGGCGCAAACTCCCCGACCAGCCGGGCGTCTACCAGTTCAAGGACGCCAAGGGAGCGGTGCTGTATGTCGGCAAGGCGACCTCGATCCGCAAGCGGGTCGCGGGGCATTTCGGCGGCAAGTCGACCTCGGGCGGCGGCGAGATGATCGGCCGGGTCGCCTCGATCGACTTCCTCGTGACCGAGACCGAGGCGGAGGCGCTGCTCGCCGAGCAGCAGTTCATCAAGCGGCATCGCCCGCGCTTCAACATCCGCCTGCGCGACGACAAGTCGTATCCCTACATCGGGATCAGCCTCGACGAGGAGTTCCCGCGGGTCTACTTCACCCGCGAGCGGCATCGCTCGGCGCGGATCTACTTCGGCCCCTACTCGTCGGCAAAGCGCGTTCGCGAGACGCTCGACCTGCTCGGGCGGTTGTTCCAGTACCGCACGTGCGAGGGGCCCGAGCCCGGTCGACGCTCCGGGGTGCCCTGCCTCGACTATTACATCAAGCGCTGCGGGGCCCCGTGCGTCGGCTACGTCGATCGTCAGGAGTATCGGCGCGGCATCGACGCGATCGTCGACTTCCTCTCCGGCCGATATCGCGACGTCGAGCGCGACCTCGAGCGCAAGATGGCCGAGGCGGCCGCGGAGGAGGAGTTCGAGCGGGCCGCGGTTCTCCGTGATCGCCTCGCGGCCGTGCGATCGCTGATGGAGCGCCGCAGCGTCGCCGGCGAGTCGCTCGACAGCGCCGACCTGATCGCGGTCGCGGTCGAGGGCACGGAGGCGAACGCGCAGGTGTTCCAAGTCCGTGACGGCGTGCTGGCGGAGCGGCACGGCTTCTATCTCGCCAACGAGGCCGAGCGCGACGAGGGCGAGGTGACCGAGGAGTTCCTCGCCCAGTACTACTCCGCGGCGCCGGTGGTGCCGCGGCTGGTGGTCGCCGGGCCGGCGCTGAGCGAGCGAGCGCCGCTGGTCGCCGAGGCGCTCGCCGCCCGCCGCGGCGGGCCGGTCGAGGTGAGGGTCGCCGAGCGGGGCTCGAAGCGCCGCCTGCGCGAGCTCGCCGAGCGAAACGCGGTGCTGGCGCTGGCCCAGGACAAGCTGCGACAGGAGCGCCGACGAGCGCAGCGGGTCGACGCCCTGTCGGCGCTCCAGGACGCGCTCGGACTCGAGACCCTCCCCGTGCGGCTCGAGGGCTTCGACGTCTCCAACATCGGCGGCGAGCACACCGTCGCCTCGATGGTCGTCTTTGCGGGCGGAGCGCCGAAGAAGGCCGACTACCGCAGATTCCGCGTGCGCGGCGACCGCTCGACCGGGTCCGACGACTTCGCGTCGATCGAGGAGGTGCTCGGGCGCCGGGTCGCCCAGCTGCTCGAGCAGGCCGATCGCTCACCGCACGACTCCGGCCGCGACGAGAGCTTCGCCTCGGTCCCCGACCTGATCGTGATCGACGGCGGCAAGGGGCAGCTCTCGGCGGGTCTGCGGGCGCTTGGCCCGCTGGTCGAGCGGGGCACCGCGGTGATCGGGCTCGCGAAGCGACTCGAGCAGGTATTCGTCCCGGGCCACTCGGCGCCGCTCGAGATCCCGTCCGACTCCGAGGCCCTGCGGCTGCTGCAGCGGGTGCGCGACGAGGCGCACCGGTTCGCGATCGAGCACCACCGCAGACGACGCGGTAAGGCGATGACGACGTCGCTGCTCGACGAGCTGCGCGGGGTCGGGCCGGTTCGCAAGCGGGCCCTGCTCGAGCACTTCGGCTCCCCGGAGCGGCTGGTGGTGGCATCGCGCGAGGAGCTCGAGGCGGTTCCCGGGATCCCGGGCAAGCTCGCCCGCGAGATCCACCGGCAGCTCAACAGGGCGGGGTAAGGCGGCACGGCGGCATGATCGCGGTGGAGACCGGGCGAGCGCGATGAGCGCCGGCGCCGAGAACCTGCTCGGCAAACCGGTCGACCTGTTCGTGATCACCGGCTACTCGGGCGCCGGCAAGTCCGAGGCGATCGCTGCCTTCGAGGATTCCGGCTACTTTTGCGTCGACAACCTGCCGCCGCGGATGATCGCCTCGCTGGGCGAGCTCTTCCGCCATCGGGGCAGCGGGGTGCGCAGGGCCGCGGTGGTCACCGACGTTCGCGGCGGTGACTACTTCGCCGACCTGCTGGCGGTCCTCGGCGAGCTCACCGAGGGCGGGCTCGACCCCACGGTGCTCTTCCTCGAGGCGGACGAGGAGGCACTCGTCGACCGGTTCAAGGAGACGCGTCGCCGCCATCCGCTGGCGCCCGACGGGCGCGTGGTCGAGGGCATCCGGGCCGAGCGCGAGATCCTCGGGCCGCTTCGCGAGCGCGCCGATGTGGTCATGGACACCTCGGGACTCACCGGGGCGATGCTGCGCAGGCGAATCACGACCGATCTGCTCGACCGGCGCGCGAGCTCGAAGCTGGCGCTGACGATCCTCACCTTCGGGTTCAAGAACGGCCCGCCACGCGATGCGGACCTCGTCTTCGACGTCCGTTTCCTGCCCAACCCGCACTACCGGGAGGACCTACGACCGCTCACCGGCCGCGATCCGCAGGTGGTCGAGCACGTCGAGGCGGGCGAGCTCGCGAGCGAGTACTACCAGCGCCTGCTGCCGCTGCTCGACTTCCTGCTGCCCGCCTACCTCGCTGAGGGCAAAAGCCACCTGACGATCGCGATCGGCTGTACCGGCGGGCGCCACCGCTCGGTGACGATCGCCGATCGGATCGCCCGCCACCTCGCCAGCCGCAAGGACATTTCGCTGCGGGTGGTGCACCGCGACGTCGAGCTCGGCTAGAGGGCTGAGCCACGACCCGCGCGGTGACCAGCGGCGCCGGTCCCTTGCTACCGCGCACGGCTCCTAGAATGCCGCACCGATGGCGACCCCGGTGATCACCGCCGTCGGCCTGCGCAAGGTCTACGGCGACTTCGAAGCCGTGCGGGGCATCGATCTCGAGGTCGCGGCGGGCGAGGTCTTCGCCTTCCTCGGTCCCAATGGTGCCGGGAAGACGACCACCGCCGAGATCTTCGAGGGTTACCGGCCCCGTACCGGCGGCGAGGTCGCGGTCCTCGGCCAGGACCCGGCCTCGCCGACGCGGGATTGGCGCGAGCGCATCGGAATCGTGCTCCAGCAGTGCCGGATGCGATCCGAGCTCACCGTCCGCGAGACGCTCGAGCTCTACGCCGGCTACTACCGCGCGCCGCTGGGGCTCGCCGAGACGATCGACCATGTCGGGCTGACGGCGAAGGCCCACGCGCGCGCGGGCAGCCTCTCGGGGGGGCAGCTCCGCCGCCTCGACGTCGGGGTGGCGCTGATCGGCGATCCGGAGCTGCTCTTCCTCGACGAGCCGACGACCGGGTTCGACCCCTCGGCCCGACGCCAGTTCTGGGCCGTGATCGCGAACCTCAAGCAGCTCGGGAAGAGCGTCTTTCTCACCACCCACTACATGGACGAGGCGCAGCGGCTCGCCGACCGGGTGGCGATCATCGCCGACGGCGAAATCGTCGCCGAGGGCCGCCCGGACGAGCTCGGCGACCGTGAGCGCCGGCCGGCATCGATCCGCTTCCGGCTCGAACGGGACGCTGGCGAGCTTCCGGAGGGTCTGCAGGCAAACCCAGGGGTGAACGGCGAGCTCCAGATCACGACGTCCTCGCCGGTCGAGGTGCTGCATCGGCTCACCGGCTGGGCGCTTGAGCGCTCGCTCGAGCTCGAGGGGCTGGAGGTGCACCGCCCGAGCCTCGAGGACATCTACCTGGAGCTCACCCGCACGGCCGCGGAGGACGAGCGATGACCGCCGCGCGGCTCGCGGCGCACCAGTTCCGCTTCGACCAGAAGGTCTTCTGGCGCAACCCCGCCTCGGTCTTCTTCACCGTCGCCCTGCCGCTGATCTTCCTGGTCATCTTCTCGACCATCTTCGGCAACGACACCCTCGACGAGCTCGGCGGGATCAAGACCACCACCTACTACGTGCCGGCGATCGTCACCCTCGCGGTCGTCTCGGCGACGATGCAAAGCCTCGCTATCTCGCTGACCGTCGACCGTGAGAACGGCATCCTCAAGCGAGGGCGCGGGACACCGCTGCCAAACTGGGTCTTCTTCGCCGGCCGGATCGGCAATGCGATCGTGGTCTCGATGCTGCTGCTGGTCGTGGTCACCGCGGTCGGCCGGTTGCTCTACGGCGTCGAGGTGCCCTGGGAGCGCCTGCCGGCTGTTCTGGTGACGCTGGCGATCGGCGCCGCCGCGTTCTGCTGCCTCGGTGTCGCGCTGACGGCGGTGATTCCCTCCGAGGATGCCGCGGCGCCGATCTCGAACGTCGCCGTGCTGCCGCTCTACTTCCTCTCCGGGGTTTTCATCCCCGAGACCGAGATCCCGGACGGGGTGCTCAGAGTCGCCGACCTGTTCCCGATCCGCCACTTCTTCGAGGCCTTCTTCACCGCCTTCGACCCGAACACGAGCGGCCCCGGATTCGAGTGGGGGCACCTGGCGATCGTCGCCGCCTGGGGGGCCGTCGGGCTGCTGCTGGCGATCCGGTTCTTCCGCTGGACGCCGCGATCGCGGTAGCGAGATCGGCCGCTGGTAGCCGTCCGCACCGGGGTAGAGTGCCGCGGGTGATTCATCATGTCAGCGTCGAGGTAGCCGAGCTCGAGCGCAGCGCCCCCTTTTACGACGCGGTGCTCGGTGCCCTCGGTTGGCGGCGCCACATCGACACCGATGAGGTGATCGCCTGGGGCATCGTCCGGCCTGTGTTCTTCGCCTCCAGTCGCCGCCCGCAGGGGCCGGGTGGCGGCCACATCTGCTTCACGGCCAACGCGATCCCCGCGGTGAAGGCGTCGTGGGAGGGCGGGCTGGCGGCCGGGGGCACCGACGACGGCGCGCCCGGGCCCCGCCCTGAGTACGGTGGAAGCTACTACTCCGCCTACCTGCTCGATCCGGATGGACACCGGGTCGAGATCGCGGTCGGACCAAGTTGAACCAGACTCGACGGAGGAACAAATGGCGAAGGTGAAGGTCGCAATCAACGGCTTCGGGCGGATCGGGCGGAATCTCTATCGGGCCGCCTACGAGGCGGGCTCGGAGCTCGAGTTCGCCGCCGTCAACGACATCACGGATCCCGCCACCCTCGCTCATCTGTTGCGCTATGACTCGATGTACGGTCGCTTCGGTGGTGAGGTCGAGGTCGGCGACGGTGCGATCGTCGTTGACGGAGCGGAGATCAAGGTGCTCTCGGAGCGCGACCCCGGCGACCTTCCGTGGAGCGAGCTCGGGGTCGAGGTCGTGATCGAATCGACTGGGCTGTTCACCAAGCGCGAGGCCGCCGCCAAGCACCTCGAGGCCGGGGCGAAGAAGGTGCTCATCTCCGCCCCCGCCACCGACCCGGACGTGACCGTCGCCCTCGGCGTGAACTTCGACTCCGACTACGACCCCGCGCGCCACCACATCATCTCCAACGCCTCCTGCACCACCAACTGCCTGGCGCCGGTGGCGAAGGTGCTGCACGAGTCGGTCGGGATCGAGCGCGGGCTGATGACCACGATCCACGCCTACACGGCCGACCAGCGCCTTCAGGACATGCCGCACAAGGACCTGCGGCGGGCGCGCGCGGCGGCGATCAACCTGATCCCGACCACGACCGGCGCCGCGAAGGCGGTCGGGCTGGTGCTGCCGGAGCTGGACGGGAGGCTCAACGGGATCGCGGTCCGGGCCCCGGTGGCCACCGGCTCGGTCGTCGATCTCACCTTCGAGGCCGGCCGCGAGACAAGCGCGGAGGCGATCAACGCGGCGATGCGCGAGGCGGCGACGGGACCCCTGGCGGGGATCCTCTCCTACACCGAGGATCCGATCGTCTCCACCGACATCGTCAGGGATCCGCACTCGTCGATCTTCGACGCCGAGCAGACGGCCGTGATCGGGGGGACCCTCGTCAAGGTGTTCTCCTGGTACGACAACGAGTGGGGGTACTCGAACCGGTGCGTCGAGCTCGCCGCCAAGGTCCTCGAACGCGAGCCCGCCGCCGTTTGACCCAACGCGGGACGTTCACCAAGGCGAGCGTCCGCGATGCCCCGCTCGATCGATCGCGGGTGCTGGCGCGGGTCGACTTCAACGTGCCGCTCACCGAAGGTGAGTCGGGGCGGACGGTGGCCGACGACACCCGCATTCGCGCCGCGCTGCCGACGATCGAGCTGATTCGCGAGCGCGGCTCCCCCACCGTGCTGGTCTCGCACCTGGGCCGGCCGAAGCAGGGACCGGATCCGGCGCTCTCGATGGCGCCGGTCGCGGCGCGCCTCGCCGAGCTGCTCGGGGCCGAGGTGCGGATGGCGCCGGCGGTCGTCGGCCCCGAGGTCGAGCTGGAGGCCGAGCGACTCGGCCGCGGCGAGCTGCTGGTGCTCGAGAACAGCCGCTTCGAGCCCGGGGAGACGAGCAACGACCCCGAGCTCGCCGGCGCCCTCGCCCGCCTCGCCGACGTCTACGTCGACGACGCCTTCGGCGCCGCCCACCGCGCGCACGCGACCACCGAGGGCGTCGCCCACCTGCTCCCGGGCTACGCGGGCCTGCTGCTGGAGCGCGAGGTGCGCGAGCTGACCGCGGTGCGCGACCACCCGGAAAGGCCCCTGTGCGTGGTCCTCGGCGGGGCCAAGGTAAGCGACAAGATCGGCGTCATCGACCGCTTCCTCGACCGCGCCGACAGCGTCCTGATCGCGGGCGCGATGTGCTTCAGCTTCTTTCGGGCGCGGGGAATCCAGACCGGCGACTCACTGGTGGAGGAGGAGGGGATCGCGCTCGCCCAGCGCGTGCTCGAGCGCGCCGAGCCCTCCGCCTGCGAGCTGCTGCTGCCGATCGACCTGGTGGCCGGCCGCGCGTTCGAGGCCACGACCGAGGTCCGCGAGCTCGACGGGATCGCGGTCCCCGACGGCTGGATGGGGCTCGACATCGGGCCGCGGACCGCGGCCGAGTACTCGCGCGTGATCACCGCGGCCGGGACGGTTTTCTGGAACGGCCCCATGGGCGCCTTCGAGCTGGCGCCGTTCGCGTCCGGCACCCGCGCGGTCGGCGAGGCTGTCGCCGCGGCTCCGGGGCTGACCGTGGTCGGCGGTGGAGACTCCGCCGCGGCGCTGGCAAGGTTCGGCCTCGCTGACCGGGTCGACTGGCTGTCGACCGGCGGCGGGGCGTCGCTCGAGCTGATGGAGGGCAAGCCGCTGCCCGGCGTCGAGGTGCTGCTCGATGCATAGCGCGTCGCAACGCCGGCCGCTGGTCGCGGCGAACTGGAAGATGTACAAGACGGTCGCGGAGACCGAGGACTTCCTCGACCGCTTTCTTGGTTCGATCGGCAATCTCGGCGAGGTCGACCTGGTGCTTTGCCCGCCCGCGACGGCGCTCGCCGCGGCAGTCGAGCGCACGCGCCGCTCGCCGATCCGGATCGCGGCGCAGAACGTCCACGAGCAGGAGGCGGGGCCATTCACCGGGGAAATCTCGATCCCGATGCTGCGCGAGCTGGACGTCGCCGGCGCGGTCGTCGGCCACTCCGAGCGCCGGGCGCTCTTCTGCGAGACCGACGAGGCGCTGGCGCGCAAGGTTCCGGCGCTGCTGTCGGCCGAGCTGCTGCCGATCCTCTGCGTCGGCGAGAGCGAGGCCGAACGCGATGCCGGCGAGACCGAGGCCGTGCTGGCGCGCCAGGTGGATGCCGACCTGGCCGCGGTCCCGGACCCGAAGCTCGCCGGCGTCGTGATCGCCTACGAGCCGATTTGGGCGATCGGCACCGGTCGCACGGCCACGACCGAGCAGGCGCAGGAGGCGATCGCGCTGATCCGATCGCGGATCGCGGTGCGCGATTCGGCTGTCGCCGCAAGGATCCGGATCGTCTACGGCGGCTCGGTGAAACCCGGCAACGCAGCCGGTCTCTTCGCGCAGCCCGATGTCGACGGCGGTCTCGTCGGTGGCGCATCGCTGGACCCCGAGGACTTCCTCGCGATCTGCGAGGCCGCGTGAGCATCCCGCCGGGCGCCTCCGAGCTGCCGGTCGCGTCGCTCTGCCTGGTGGTCCTCGACGGCTGGGGGCTGGCCCCCGACGGTCCCGGCAACGCGGTCAGCCGGGCCGCGACGCCGGTCTTCGACCAGCTCTGGAAGCGCTACCCACACACGGCCCTGTCGGCGAGCGGCCGCGATGTCGGTCTCCCCGACGGGCAGATGGGCAACTCGGAGGTCGGCCACATGAACCTGGGCGCCGGCGCGATCGTGAAGCAGGACCTTGCCCGGATCGACGAGGCGGTCGCCGACGGCAGCCTGTTCGAGAACGAGGCGCTGAAGGCGGCTTGCGACTCCGCCCGCCGCAGCCCCCGCGGCCGGCTCCACCTTTGTGGATTGGTCTCCGACGGCGGCGTGCATTCGGGTTGGGAGCACATCGAGGCCTGTATCGAGCTCGCCGCCCAGGAGGGCGTCTCCGATCTCGTCGTGCACGCGTTCACCGATGGCCGCGACACGCTGCCCAAGTCGGCGCCCGGCTACATCGAAGAGCTCGAGCGCTGGCTGCGTCGCGCCGGGCGGATCGGCACCGTCAGCGGCCGCTACTACGCGATGGACCGCGACCGCCGCTGGGAGCGGACGAAGCTGGCCTACGACGCGATCGTGCACGCCGAGGGCCTGCGGGCGGCGTCGGCCGCTGCCGCCGTCGCCGCGGCTCACGAGCGCGGCGAGACGGACGAGTTCATCCGCCCGACCGTGATCGGCGACTACGACGGGGTCGCCGACGGCGACGTCGTCATCCACCTCAACTTCAGGCCGGATCGCGCCCGCCAGCTCGTGCGGGCGCTCGCCGAGCCCGACTTCGACGAGCTCGATCGCGGTGAGGCACCGACCGTCGTGCTGACGACCCTGACCGAGTATCAGGAGGACTGGGACTACCCGGTGGCGTTCGCGCCTCGGGAGCCCGAAACCACGCTCGCGGAGGTGCTCGCGGCGCGCGGTGAGCGCCAACTCCACGTCGCCGAGACCGAGAAATACGCTCACGTGACCTACTTCTTCAACGGCGGGCGCGAGCGGGAGTGGGAGGGGGAGGAGCGCCGCCTGGTCGATTCGCCGCGCGACGTGCCCACCTATGACCAGAGACCGGAGATGAGCGCCGAGGCGGCCGCGACCGCATTCTGCGACCGCTGGTCCGCCGACGGCTACAGGTTCGGGATCATCAACTTCGCCAATTCCGACATGGTCGGACACACCGGCTCGATCCCGGCGGCAATCGCGGCGATCGAGGCGGTCGACGCCCAGCTCGGGCGGGTCGTGGCCACCGTGCATGACCGAGGCGGAGCCTGCATGGTCACCGCCGACCACGGCAACGCCGAGCAGATGCTCGAGCCCGACGGCTCGCCGAACACCGCCCATTCGCTCAACCCGGTCCCGCTCGTGGTCACCGTCCCGGACCTCGAGCTCGCCGAGGGTTGCGTGCTCGCCGACGTCGCCCCGACCGCGCTGGCGCTGCTCGGGATCGAGCTCCCGGCGGCGATGACCGGCATCTCGCTCGTCGAAATGGGTTGATTCCCATCCAATTACCTGCTATAAATCGGCTCAGGTTTTATCTATCCCGTGAGTCAGCAGGAGGATTCGAGATGGCAATCGTACGATGGGAGCCGACGCGCGAGGTCGACTCGCTTCAGTCGGAGGTCAACCGCGTTTTCGACGCCTTCTTCGGCAACGGCGCGGGCACCGGGCGCACGCGCCGCTGGGTGCCGGCGATGGATCTGGTCGAGACCGAGGATCACCTCGTGCTCAGGGCCGATCTGCCCGGCCTGAGCGAGGACGACGTCGAGATCGAGATCAAGGACGGCGTGCTCACCGTCTCCGGTGAGCGCGAGGCCGAGCACGAGGAGAAGTCCGAGGGGTTCTACCGCGTCGAGCGGGCGTTCGGCCACTTCTCGCGCTCGATGACGCTGCCCGAGGGCATCGACGCCGAAAGCGTCCATGCGGAGTTCACCGACGGCGTGCTCGAGGTGCGAATCCCGAAGCCCGAGCAGCGCAAGCCGCATCGGGTCGCGATCGGGCGCACGGCCGTGAACGGCTCCGCGACCGAGAGCAAGACCGAGAGCGACGGGTAACAGCCCCTAGGCTCCCGGGTCGTGCGCAGCGATCCGGAACGGCTCGAGTTCGAGATCGAGAAGCGCGACGCAGCCGCCCGCACGGGGCGGCTGCGCACGTCGCACGGGGTCATCGAGACCCCCGCCTTCATTCCCCTCGCCACCCGCGGGGCGGTCCGCACCCTGGGCATGGACGACGTTGCCGGGCTTGGCTTCGAGCTGATCCTCGCCAACACCTTCCACCTCTACCTCTCGCCGGGCGCCGAACGGATCGCCGAGCTCGGCGGCCTGCATCGGTTCATCGGCTGGGAGGGCGCATTGATCACCGATTCCGGGGGCTTTCAGGTCTTCTCGCTTGCACACGGCAACGTCTCCGATGAGATCAAGGGCCGTCGCGGAGGCTCGGGATCGGGCGGTGGGGTGCTCGAGATCTCCGAGCGCGGCGTCGCCTTCCGCTCCTATATCGACGGCCGTGAGCGGTTCATGGGCCCCGAGGAGTCGATGGCCGTGCAGGCGGCGCTCGGCTCCGACATCGCGCTCGCCTTCGACGAGTGCACGCCCTACCACGCTGCCCGCGACTACACCGCACGCTCGACCGAGCGCACCCACCGCTGGCTCGGTCGTTGCCTCGACTGGCACGCGGAGCGCGGGCCCGCCGGCCAGGCCGTGTTCGGGATCGTGCAGGGCGGCGTCCACGAGGACCTCCGGCGCGACTCCGCCGCGTTCGTGTCCGCGACGGGCGTCGACGGCCTCGCGATCGGCGGCACCCTCGGGCGCGACAAGGACGAGATGCACCGGGTGCTCGAGATGACCGCGCCGATGCTGCCCGCGTCGGCGCCCAAGCACCTGCTCGGAATCGGGGAGCCCGACGACCTGCTCGCCGGGATCGAACGCGGCATCGATCTCTTCGACTGCGCCGTTCCGACCCGGCTCGCCCGCCACGGGACGGCGCTCGCGCCGTTGCCCGAGAAGCGGTTTCGCTTCGACGTCGCCAGGTCGGCCTCGGCAACCGATGCCGGCGCGCTGGTCGAGGGCTGTCCCTGTCCGACCTGTGCCCGCCACAGCCGCGCCTACCTGCACTATCTGGCCCGCGCCGAGGAGCTGACCGCGGGTCGGCTGTTGACCGTGCACAACCTGACCTTCCTCGAGCGCCTCGTCGCCGGAGCCCGCAGCGCGATCAGGGCGCAAGGCTTCGCCCGCTACCGCGCCGAGATCCTCGCCGGTGAGACGCCGTGGGGTGCCGAGCAACGAGCGACGAGCACCGAGCAACCGGCGTAGCCGGCTCCTCTCCCTACCGCGTGTTCTCCCGAATGAAGTCCTCGAGCGACTGAATCTGGTCGTCGAGCTCGTCTTCGATCAGCTGGCCGATGTCGGTGTCCTGCCCCGCTTCGGTGAGCAGCAGCACCGCGCCGGCGATCACCGCCGCGAGGATCGCGATCAGGAGCAGGATCCCGATCGCCCGTCCGAGCCTGCTCGCCGCCGAGCGCTTGGGTCGGGCGTCGGCGGGTGTGGGCCGCGGTGCGGCCACCGGGGCCGGGCGCCTTCGCGGAGCCACCGGATGCGGCGCGACCGGGGTCGCGGGCTCGCGTTCGATCCGCCTCGTCGCCTCGGTGGGCGCCGTGCCGAGCATGTTGGTCGGCAGCTCGTCGGAGGGCGGCGGGGGTTCGCGGCCGGCCAGCCCGGCCTCGAGCGCCCGGGAGAGCTCGCGGGCGCTCGAGTATCGCGCCGCGAGGTCACCCTCGAGCGAGCGCAGGACGGCCCGCGAGAGGGTCTCGGGCACCTCGGTGTCGTATGAGGTCGGGGACAGCGGCCGCTCGTTCTCGCGCCGGATCGCGAGCTCGGCCAGGGTCGAGCCCTCCCACGGCAGGCGGCCGGTGAGCAGCTGGTAGAGCACCACCCCGAGCGCGAACACGTCCGAGGCGGGCGTCGCCTCCTCGCCACGCGCCTGCTCGGGCGCGAGGTAGGCGGCGGTGCCGACCACCGAGCCGACCTGGGTGAGCCGGGTCTGCGCGCTGGCCCGGGCGATCCCGAAGTCGGTCAGCTTCACCGTCATCTCGCCGGTCGGGGGCTCGTGCGCCGAGCTGTCGCGCCGGCGCCGGCCGGCCGGCCCGCCGATCACCATCAGGTTCCCCGGCTTGACGTCGCGGTGGATGATCCCCTGGCGGTGGGCGTACTCGAGCCCGGCACAGGACTGGATCCCGACCTCGGCCGCGGAGTCGGGGCCCATTCGACCCTTGATCTGAAGCAGTTGGGCCGCGGACTTGCCCTCGACGTACTCCATGACGATGTAGTGGCGGCCCAGATCGACCCCGGTGTCGTAGACCTGGACGATGTTGGGGTGGATCAGCTTCGCGACCGCCAGCGCCTCGCGGCGGAAGCGGGCGACGAACTTGTCGTCGTCTGAGAGGTGCTCGGCGAGGATCTTGACCGCGACCGTGCGCTCGAGCACCAGATCGGTCGCCCGGTAGACGGTCGACATTCCCCCAGACCCGAGTCGGTCGCCGAGCTCGTAGCGGTCGGAGATCGTCGTGTTCACGGTCGCGGGACCTTCTCTTCGCCGATGCCGCCGCTGGTCGGGGGCTCCTCGGTAGGGGGCTCGATCGTGACCTCGCCCGCTCCGGTCTCGCCGCTCGTCGGGCCTGCGCCGCCCGGGCCCGGGCCGCTCGAGCCGCCGCCCGGGCCTTGGCTCGGGCCGCCGCCGTCCTCCTCGCCCGTGTCCGCAGGAGCCTCCTCCTCGGTCTCGGTAATCGTCGTTTCGGTGGTGGTCGGCGCCTCGGTCGTCGTCGGCTCCGTCGTCGGCTCGACCTGGTCGAAGCCGGTCTCGCCCGTCGTCTCCTCGCACTGGCTCGGGTCGTCGCTGAGCTCGGCGAGCCGGGCCGCGGCCTCCTGAATGCCCTGCTTGACCTCGTCGTCGACCTCGGCGGGCAGGTCGTTGACCGCGCCGGTGAACTCGTCCACCTGGTCGCGTGCGATATCGCAGTTGCCGCCCGCGACGTTCTCATTGATCCCGTCGAGCAGCGTGATCAGGCGATCGGAGTCGTCCTGCGGAATGGTCCCCTCGTCCTCCGAGCCGCAGCCGGCCAGCGCGGCCGCGCACAGGCACGCGAGCAGGGTGATCTGGGTTCGCCCCCGCATCGCGGCGAGTCTAGAGAGTGGCCTGAGAGCGCCCCGAAGCGTCGTCAAGCGCCTCATTGGCCGACGTAGAGCCTTCGCGCCAGATGCTCGGGCAGGTTGCTGGCGACGATCGCATCGGCCGCCCGGTCGATGTCGTACTCGGCGCGGTGAAAGGTGGCCTTCCAGGCGTCGGTGTCAAGCTCGAGCCAAGCGGCACGCGCGTCGCCGTCGCGCGGCTGGCCCACGCTGCCGGGATTGATCAGCCAGCGGCCGCGGCCGACTTCGAGGCTGGTGCCGGCACCGGCCTGGGCCCCGCGCGCGTCGGGTCGCTGTCCGTGGGCGCTGTCGCTGTCCTCTGGCAGGGCGAAGAACAGCGCGACGTGTGAGTGGCCGATGAAGCTCACGCGGCTCGCCTGGACCCGGATGCACTCGGCCGCCTGGTCGGGCCAAAGAACGTACTCCCACACCGGGTCGCGCGGCGAAGCGTGGTAGAGCGCCACCTCGCGCCCCTCCTCGGCCGGCGCCAGAGAGCGCAAAAAGGCGGTCGTCCGTTCGCTCATCGCATCGCGCGTCCAGCGCACCGCGGCAGCGGCCGCAGGGGAGAAGGTCGAGATATCGAGCTCGTCGAGTGCCGCGAGGTCGTGGTTGCCGACCAGGCAGATCGAGCAGTGCTCGCGGACCAGCTCGGCGCACTCGTTCGGCTGCGCGCCATAGCCGACGACGTCGCCGAGGCACCACGCCTCGTCGACCCCCGCGCCTTCGATCTCGTCGAGGACGGTTTCGAGCGCGGGCAGGTTCGCGTGGATATCGCTGAGGATCGCCAGCAGCAAGGAGCGGACTATCGTAGGCGGCGATGAGGTTGGCGGGCTCGACCGCTGCGCGTGTGGGCGGGGCCGCCGTGGCGATGATCGTCGTCGCCGAGCTCGCGGTCTGGCTGCTAAGCCCCCGCGACGAACCGCCGGAGCCGCTCCCGGTGGCCGAGCAGGACTACTTCGGGGCAGCGGCGCTCGACCGGGCACATGCGTATCGCGACGGGCAGCGCTGGTTGCTGCTCGCCGGGCTCGGCATCGAGGGGGCGGTGCTGATCGCGGTTGCCCTCGGCCGCCCGGCCCCGGTGCGCCGCGGCCTCGCGCGGCTCGCGGCACGCCCGATCCTCGGCGCCGCCGTGGCCGGCGCCGGGGTTGCGGTGCTGACCAGCGCCGCCACCCTGCCGACCCGGCTCGTCGCCCACGAGCGCGCGGTCGATGCGGGGCTCTCCTCGCAGTCGCTTGGGCCGTGGCTGTGGGACGTCGTGCGGTCGACCGGAATCAGCGCCGTGCTCACCGCCGCCGGTGCCGCCCTGCTGATGGCGCTGATCCGCCGCGTGCCGCGCGCCTGGTGGCTCCCGGGCGCCGCGCTCGCCGGGGCCCTGGCGGTGATCTTCGTCTGGATCGCGCCGGTGGTCCTCGCGCCGATCTTCAACCGCTTCGAGCCGTTGCCGGACCGGAGTCCGACTCGCACCGAGGTGCTCGCCCTGGGGGAGCGCGCGGGGGTCGAGATCGGCGAGGTCTACCGGGTCGACGCCAGCCGCCGGGTCACCTCGTTGAACGCCTACGTCGGGGGCCTCGGGCCGACCAAGCGCGTCGTTTTGTACGACAACCTGCTCGCCGAGGCCGACCGCGAGGAGGTCGCCTCGGTGGTCGCTCACGAGCTCGGCCATGTGGCGCATGACGACATTCCACGCGGCCTCGCCTACATCCTGATGGTCGCCCCGCTCGGAATGCTGTTCACGCGCGAGCTCGGCACCGCGCTCGCCCGGCGGGGGGGCGCCGACCCGGCGAGGCCCGCCGCGATCCCCGCCTACCTGTTCGCACTCTCGCTCGCCACCCTGGCCCTCACGGTGCCCGGCAACCAGCTCTCGCGCAAGGTCGAAGCGAGCGCCGACGCCTTCGCGCTCGAGCTCACCAACGATCCGCGGGCGCTGATCGATCTCCAGCTGCGCCTGGCGCGCACGAATCTCTCGGACCCCGACCCGCCCGGGCTCTACTCGGCGCTGTTCGCCACCCACCCGCCGACGGTCGAGCGAATCGGTGCCGCGCTGGCGTACGAGCGCGAAGGCGACGCGGAGGCTGCCACGAGCGGCGTCAGTCGCCCCGAAACCAATCCGCAGTGATCGCGAGGCCGCGGTCGAGGTCCTGGCCCGCGGCCCAGCCGAGCTCGCGGCCGGCGAGCGACGGATCGATCGAGATCCGCTGGATCTCACCGAGGCGCGCCGGGGCCGGCTCGAACTCGAACTCGCGATCGAACGCGGCCGCGATCCGGCGCCCGAGGTCGATGACGCTGGTCTCGACTCCCGTGCCGATGTTGTACGGGCCGGCCCCGCCGCGCTCGGCGGCGGTGACGAAGGCGCCGACGACGTCGGCCGCGTAGACGTAGTCGCGGGTCTGTTCACCGTCCCCGAACACGCGTGGGAGCCGGCCCTCGCGAAGGGCGTTGCAGAAGATCGCGACCACGCCGGCCTCGCCGTGGGGGTCCTGGCGCGGCCCGTAGACGTTGCCGAGCCGCAGGGCGATCGTCGCGAGGCCATGCAGTCGCCGGTAGAGGCCGAGATAGCCCTCGGCGGCGTATTTCGACTGGCCGTAGGGGGCGTCGGGGCGGCAATCGGAGTCCTCGGGCAGCGGCAGGTCACGCCCTTCGCCCTCGCCGTAGATCGCCCCCCCGGTCGAGGCGAAGACGAAGCGCGCGACCCCCGCCACGCGAGCGCGCTCGAGCAGCTTGATCGTGGCGCCGGCATTGACGTCGAGGTCGAAGGCCGGGTCGGAGACCGAGCGGCGGACGTCGATCTGGGCGGCGAGATGGAAGACGAGCTCGGGCCGGCCGCGCTCGAACGCCTCCGCGAGCGCAGCCTCGTCGGTGACGCTGCCCTCGAGCAGCTCGGCGCCGGCGTCGCAGGCGCGGGCGAGGTTCTCGCGCCGTCCGGAGCTCAGGTCGTCGAGCGCCAGCACCCGATCGCCACGCGCCGCGAGGGCGTCCACCAGATGCGATCCGATGAACCCGGCGCCGCCGGTGACCAAGGCCCGCATCGGCGGGAGCCTATTGGTGAGGTGGCGGAGGCGCCGGGCTCGCGGCGATCCGCCCGCCGGCGGCGCCCGCCCGCTCCCGTCGGTCGTCAGCCGCCACCCTCGGACCGCGCCTAGACTCGACCAATGGCAGCCGAGCAGACACCCGACCCGCTCGCGGTGTTGCGGGCGGCGATCGAGGGGGCCGCGGCGCGGTTGGACGGTGACGCCGGGCGTCGGCTGACGCTGGAGCGGCCGCCGAAACCGGAGCTCGGCGACTACTCGACCAACGCCGCGATGCTGCTCGCGCCGGCGGTCGGCACACCACCGCGGGAGGTCGCCGCGCGCATGCGAGAGGAGCTCGTCGCGCGGCTCGGCGCCAGTGCCGAGCGCGTCGAGGTCGCCGGCCCGGGGTTCTTGAATCTCTTCCTCTCCGATGGCTGGCATCGTGAGGCCGTCGCCGACCTGCTCGTCCGCGACCGTCGCGCGGAGCCGGCGGGCGACGAGTGGGTTCTGGTCGAGTTCGTGAGCGCCAACCCGACCGGCCCGGTGACGGCCGCGGGTGGCAGGGGCGCGGCCTACGGCGACTCGCTCGCCCGCCTGCTGGAGTTCACCGGGCAGCGGGTCGAGCGTGAGTACTACCTCAACGACACCGGCA
This sequence comes from Solirubrobacterales bacterium, assembly GCA_021155855.1. Taxonomy (GTDB): domain Bacteria; phylum Actinomycetota; class Thermoleophilia; order Solirubrobacterales; family 70-9; genus WHSW01. The sequence continues at coordinate 200,347 of JAJNAZ010000001.1, read as the reverse complement.
GCCAGGTGCGCCTGTTCGCCGAGTCGATCGCGGCCCGGATGCGTGATCAGGAGCCCCCGCCGGGCGGCTACTCGGGCGACTACGTGCGCGAGCTCGCCGAGAAGCTGGGGTCCGGCGCCGACCCGGACGATCTCGACGCCCTGGGCCGGCTCGGCACCGAGGCGATGCGAACGCGGATCGAGGCGACCCTGAGCCGCTTCGGCATCCGCTTCGACACCTGGTTCTCCGAGCGCAGCCTGCACGAGTCGGGCGGGCTGGAGGCGACGCTCGCCGAGCTGCGGGAGCGCGGGCACGTCTACGACAGCGAGGGGGCGGTCTGGTTGCGGACCACGGACTTCTCCGACGACAAGGACCGGGTCCTGATCAGGGCCGACGGCGAGCCGACCTACTTCGCCGCCGACGTCGCCTACCACCGGGACAAGATCGACCGTGGCGCCGAGCTGATGCTGACGCCGCTGGGCGCCGATCACCATGGCTACGTTCCCCGGATGCGGGCGGCGTTCGCCGCCATGGGCACCGACCCCGACCGCTACGAGGCGCCGATCATGCAGCTCGTCGGCATCGTCGAGGGCGGCGAGCGGGCGCGGATGTCGAAGCGCAAGGGCGAGTTCGTCACCCTCGACGAGCTGATCGAGGACATCGGCACCGACGCTACCCGCTTCTTCTTGCTCCAGCGCAGCCACGACACGGCGGTCGATCTCGACCTCGAGCTGGCCCGCTCGACCTCGCAGGACAACCCGGTCTACTACGTCCAGTACGCGCACGCCCGCATCGCCAGCATCCTGCGCAAGGCGGCCGACGAGGGGAGGGCTGCGGTCGCCGAGCCGGAAACGATCGCCGACGCGGCCTCCGCCGAGAGCGCCCTGCTGGCGCCCGCCGAGCCCACCGAGCGGGCGCTGGTCCGCCGCCTGCTCGAGCTGCCCGCCGAGGTTGCGACCGCTGCCGAGCGCCGCGCCCCGCATCGTCTCTGCGCCTACGCGACGGCCACCGCGGCCGACTTCCACGCCTTCTACCGCGACTGCCGGGTGGTCGGCGCCGAGCCCGGCACCGAGGCCGCCCGGCTCGGACTCTGCGTGGCCACGATGCGCACGATCGCGACCACGCTCGGGTTGCTCGGGGTCGGCGCCCCGGAGCGGATGTAGCGCTCGCCGAGACCCGGATCCGCAAGACTCGGACGCGCGTCCTTGGCCCGGGGGCGGACTTCAGCGTCAGACCGCGTTGTTAGATTGCGCGGCCGACCCACAGACGAGAAGGAGACCACATTGACCAAGTCCGAATTCGTAGACAGCATCTCCGGGGACTTCGCGAGCAAGAAGGCGGCTGCCGACGCCGTCGAGGCGGTTCTCGACGGGATCTCCGACACGCTCGCCGGCGGCGGTGAGGTCAACTTCACCGGCTTCGGCAAGTTCAGCGTTGCCGAGCGCGGACCGCGCCAGGGGGTCAATCCGCGCACAGGCGAGCGGATCACGATCGCCGGAGGCCGGGTGCCGAAGTTCTCGGCGGGCGCCGGGCTGAAGTCGAAGGTCAAGGGCTAGAACCCCGCTGAGCGCACCGTTCTCCGATCGGCTCGCCGCCCTCGTCGAGGAGCGGCGCAGTCAGGTCTGCCTGGGCATCGATCCCGATCCGGCTGCATTGCCGGCAAAACCGCGGACGGATGAGGGCGATTCGCCCGCCGCAGCGGCGTCGGCCGCGGTCGTCGCGAGCGCTCGCGAGCTGATCGAACGCGCCGGGCCGTTCTGCGTCGCGGCCAAGCTGCAGCTCGCCTGCTTCGAGCGTCTCGGCTCGGCCGGCTGGCGCGCGCTCGAGAACGTGGCCGCGGTCGCTCGCGACGCCGGCCTGCTGGTGATCGCCGACGGCAAGCGCGGCGACGTGCCGGTGACCGCCGCCGCTTACGGGCAGGCGCTGTTCGGCGGCATCGAGACGCCGTGGGGGCCGGTCACGGGCCTCGGCGCCGACGCGGCGACCGTGTCCCCGCTGCTCGGCGGCGACGCGCTCGAGCCGCTGATCGACTCGGCGGCCGAAGCCGGAGCGGGGGTGTTCGCGCTCGTGCGAACCTCGAATCCGGGCGCCGCCGACCTGCTCGACCTGCCGGCACCCGAGGCGCCGCTGTTCGAACGGCTCGCGCGGCTGGTCGCGGAGCGCGCGCCGCGGCTCGCGGGGTCCGCTGGCCTGAGCGGGATGGGTGCCGTCGTCGGCGCCACCGAGCCGCGCCATTTAGCGCGGCTGCGCAAGCTGATGCCGGCGGCGATCTTTCTCCTCCCCGGAGTCGGCGCCCAGGGCGGTCGCCCCGCGGCGCTGGCACCGGCGCTCGCAACGCACCCGGCCTCGATCCTGGTGCCCGCCTCGCGCTCGATCGCTGGCGCCGAGGATTCCGCGGCCGCCGCCGCGCAGCTTCGCGACCAGCTCTGGCGGCTGCGCTGACTCGGCCGAGATGGACCGCCGCCCGAGCGGGGATTCACGCGGCCTCCCGCTCGTCCGAGATGAGCGGTTCCGCCCATGTTGGAGGCGCTCAACCGCCTACGATTCCTCGCCCGATGGAAGCTCGACAGGGCGGGCGCAGGCCTCCGAATCCCAAGCCGACGGGCTGGGCGGCCCGGATCCTCGCGCCGCTGGCGCTGGTGGCGGCCGCGGCGGCGATCGTGTTCGTGGTCACGGGCTCGCTGAGCTCGTCGGACGATCCAGACAACGGGCGGGACGGGCGCCGGCAGGCGTCGCCGGGCTGCCGGCCGGACGCCGAGCAGGCGGTCGAGGACGGCTTCTACGTGATCGAGCTCGGCGAGGACCTGAGCGTCGTCGCCGCCCGCACCTGCATCCCGATCGAGCGGCTGATGCGGCTGAACGAGAACCTCGACCCGCAGCTGATCCAGGTCGGCTCGTGCGTCGATCTGCGCTTCGAGGGGTGCAAGGCCCTGGCCGAGGGCAACTAATGGTCCGTGCGTTCGGGGCGGCGTTCGTCGCGGCGCTGCTCTCGGTATTTGTCGTCGCCGCCCCGGCCGCTCCGGCGGCCCCGCCCGAGGTCGCCGCGCGGGCGTGGCTGCTGGTCGATGCCGAGGATGGCGAGGTACTCGCCTCGCGACGCCCGAAGCGCTCCTATCCGGTCGCCTCGACCACCAAGCTGATGACCGCCTACGTCGCCCGCGAACGGCTCGGGCTCGGACAGACGGTGGTCGCCCCGGCCTACGTCGCCACCACGGCGGAATCGCTGCTCGGCCTCACCGAGGGTGAGCGGATCGAGGTCCGCGACCTGCTCTACGGACTCATCCTCGCCTCCGGCAACGACGCGGCCGTGGCCCTCGCCGAGGCCGCGGCCGGCTCCGAGGCCGCCTTCGTCCGCCGCATGAACCGGGCGGCGAAGGGGCTTGCGCTCGACGACACCTCGTACGCGAATCCGATCGGCCTCGACGAGCCGGGCAACTTCTCCAGCGCCCGTGATCTCGTCGACTTGACGCTAGAGCTGCGCGAGGACCGGGTCTTCCGACGGATCTTCGACGCGCCCGAGGCGGTGCTTCGAAGCGGCGCCCGGTCGCGGACGGTGGTCAACCGCAACAACCTCGTGCACACGGTGCCGTACGTAAACGGGGTCAAGACCGGTTACACGCTCGGCGCCGGCAACGTGCTCGTCGGATCCGCGGAGCGCGACGGGGTGCAGCTGGTCTCGGCGGTGCTCGGGGCGCCGAGCGAGTCCGAACGCGACGCGGCCACCCTCGAGCTGCTCGACTACGGCTTCTCGCTGTATGAGCGCCGGCGGGTCCTCTCCGATCGCGAGCGCCTCGCCGCCCCCGGGGTGCGATGGCAGGACGAGACACTGCCCTTGCTGAGCGCGCAGGCGGTGCGCCTGACCGTGCGGCGCGACCAGGAGATCGACGTCCGGGTCGCCGCGCCGGGCGAGGTCGAGGGCCCGGTCGACCGCGGCGAGCGACTCGGTCGGGCAACGGTCACGCTCGACGGCGAGCCCGCCGAGCGGGTCGCGCTGCTGGCTGCCCGCTCGGTGGGAGAGGCGACCGTGCTCGAGCGCTTCGACGCGGCCGTCCCCGGCTCGCGGGTGATCGCCTGGGGAATTGCTGTCGGCGGCCTGGCGCTGCTGTTCGCGGGGGCGCTGGCGCTGTACGACCGGCGGCGACGCGGCGGCTCGGTAGATTTACCGCGAGCGTGATCCTGACCGTCACACTCAACGCCGCTGTCGACCGCACGATCGCGGTCCCGAACTTCCGCCTCGGCCAGCGCCATCGCGCGGTCGAGGCGCGCACGGTCGCCGGGGGCAAGGGCGTCAACGTCGCCCGGGCGCTGCGGCTGCTCGGCCGGCCGGTGATCGCCACCGGGCTCGCCGGCGGGGCGACCGGGACGCGGCTGCTCGACCAGCTCCGCCAGGAGTCGGTGATGACCGCCTTTACCCGGATCGCCGGCGAGTCGCGCACCAACCTGGCCGTGATCGACCCGACCTCGGGCGAGCAGACCGAGATCAACGAGCGCGGCCCCGAGGTCTCCGCCGAGGAGGTCGAGCTGTTCGTCGAGCGGCTGCTCTATCTCGCCAAGGGCGCATCGATCTGCCTGCTCGCCGGGAGCGTCCCCCCGGGCGCGTCAGAGGACCTCTACGCCCGTTTGATCGCCGAGTTGCGCGGCCTCGGCGTGCTCACCGTCCTCGACACCGACGGCGAGCAGATGCGGGCCGGCCTGCGGGCCGAGCCCGCCGTCGTCGCCCCCAACGTGCCCGAGGCCGAGGAGGCGGTCGGCCACGAGTTCAACGACTCCGACGATCTCGCGCTCGGGCTCACCGGGCTGCTCGAGATGGGCGCCGGCGAGGCGATCGTGACCACCGCCGAGGGATGCGTCGCGATCGTCGGCGAGGGCGCCGAGCGACGGCGCTTCGAGGCCACGATCGAAGCGCTCGAGCCGGTCGCCACGGTCGGCTCCGGCGACTCCTTTCTCGCCGGCTACACCGCGGCACGCTACGAAGGCGCGACGCCGCGCGAGTGCCTCGCCTTCGGCGTCGCCTGCGGCGCCGAGTCGACCCAGCACCTCGGCGCCGGGACCCTCGACCGGCGCGAGGTCGACCGGCTGCTGCCGCGGGTCGACGTCCGCGAGCTCGAGATCCCCGCGGGCGTGCACTGATCGCTCGAGCCGGAGCTGCGATCGATTCGGCGTCGAGCCCGGCGGCGCGCGTGGTCGTCGTCATGCCGGCCTGGAACGCGGCTCGGACGCTGGCGGCGACCGTCGCGGCGATCCCGCGCGAGTTCGTCAACGAGATCATCCTCGTCGACGATCGCTCGACCGACGAGACGCTGACGATCGCGCGTGAGCTCGACGTCCACGTCGTCTGGCATCCCCACAACGTCGGCTACGGCGGCAACCAGAAGACCTGCTATCTGGAGGCGCTGCAGAGGGGGGCGGAGATCGTCGTCATGCTGCACCCTGACGGCCAGTACGAGCCTGAGCTGATCCCGAAGCTGATCGCCCCGATCGCCGCCGACGAGGCGGATCTCGTCCTCGGCTCGAGGATGCTCGAGCCCGGCGCAGCACGGCGAGCGGGGATGCCGCTCTACAAGCGGGTCGCGAACCGGGCTCTGACCACGATCGAGAACCGCGTCCTCGGGACGCGGCTCACCGACCTGCACACGGGGTATCGCGCCTATCGCCAGGACCTGCTCTTGAGCGTGCCGTTCCTGCGCAACGAGATTGACTTCAGCTTCGACTCCGAGCTGCTCATGCAGGCCTCCCACTTCGGCTTCCGCATCGCCGAGGTCCCCGCGCGGACACGCTACTTCGAGGACGGCTCCTCGATCCGGCTGGGGGCGGCGACCGTCTACGGGATGAAGACCCTGTGGGCCGCTTTGCGGCTGGTCCTGCACCGCAGCCGCGTGCTGCGCTCGCGCAAGTACGCGCGTTGACGGGCGCCGCCGGGCGGCGGTTTGACCGCTGTTATCATCGCCGGGACCTCGGCTGACGGGGTCTTGAACCCGCAACAAGCGGCTTTCCGGGCCCGTTGCCAGGGGCTTTATTCGTCCGCGAACAGGCGTAGGTTTCTGGAATGGAAGTAGAGATCGGGCGCGGCAAGAAGGGTCGGCGGGCCTACGGGTTCGACGACATCGCGATCGTGCCCTCACGGCGAACGCGCGACCCCGACGACGTCGACATCTCCTGGACCCTGGGGCCGTACCGCTTCGAGCTGCCGCTGCTCGCCTCGGCGATGGACGGCGTGGTCAACCCGGGGACGGCGATCGAGCTCAACCGCCTCGGCGGTCTCGGGGTGCTCAACCTCGAGGGGATCTGGAGCCGTTACGAGGACGCGGACGAGCGCCTCGCCGAGATCGCTTCCGCTCCGCCGGAGCTCGCGACCCGCAAGATGCAGGAGATCTACGAGACGCCGCTGCAGCCCGAGCTGATCGCGAGCCGGGTCGAGGAGATCAAGGCCGCGGGCGCCGTCGCGGCGGGCTCGCTGACCCCGCAGCGGGTCACCGAGCACTACGAGCTGGCCCTCGAGGCCGGGCTCGACATCCTCGTCATCCAGGGGACCGTGATCTCCGCCGAGCACGTCTCGTCGAAGTCCGAGCCCCTGAACCTGAAGGAGTTCATCGGCGACGTCCCGGTGCCGACGATCGTCGGCGGCTGCGCCTCGTATTCCACCGGCCTGCACCTGATGCGCACCGGCGCGGTCGGCGTGCTCGTCGGCGTCGGCCCCGGCGCCGCATGTACCACCCGGGGCGTGCTCGGACTCGGCGTTCCGCAGGCGACCGCGATCGCCGACGTCGCCGCCGCCCGGGCCCAGCACATGCTCGAGACGGGCGAGTACTGCAACGTGATCGCCGACGGCGGGATGCGCACCGGCGGCGACGTCTCGAAGGCGATCGCCTGCGGCGCCGACGCGGTGATGATCGGCTCGCCGCTGGCGCGCGCCAAGCAGGCGCCGGGCCGGGGCTTTCACTGGGGGATGGCGACCTTTCATCCCTCGCTGCCACGTGGGACCCGAGTCGCGACCGAGCAGGACGGAACCCTGGAGGAGATCCTGATGGGTCCGGCGCACGAGAACGACGGCACCTTCAACCTGATGGGCGCGCTGCGGACCTCGATGGCGACCTGTGGTTACGAGGACATCCGCGACTTCCAGCGCGCCGAGGTGATGATCGCTCCCTCGCTGCAGACCGAGGGCAAGCAGCTCCAGCGCCAGCAGTCGGTGGGCATGGGCTCCAACGGCCATGCCCGGGTCTCGGCGGGAGTAGCCGTCTCGGATGACTGAGCGGCCGGTCCTCGCTCCCGAGGCCGAGGCCAGGGAGGAGGTGCGCCGCACCGAGACTTCACGCGGGCGGCTGGTCGAGGGCGACCCCGCGCTTCCCGCGGCGCCGGCGAGCGCGGACGCGGTCGAGGTCGGGCCTCCCGAGGTCGCGCACGAGGAGGTGCTCGTGCTCGACTTCGGCGGTCAGTATTCACAGCTGATCGCGCGGCGGATTCGTGAGTGCGGGGTCTACGCCGAGCTGCTTCCACACGACACCGGGCTCGAGCTGATCCGCGAACGCGCGCCGCGGGCGCTGGTGCTCTCCGGTGGCCCGGCCTCGGTCTATTCCGACGGTGCTCCGGCGCTGCGGCGGGAGCTGCTCGAGCTCGGCATCCCGGTGCTCGGCATCTGTTACGGCATGCAGGCGATGGTGCGTTCGCTCGGCGGCCGCGTCGAGGCGGCGGAGGCGGGCGAGTTCGGCCGCACCGAGCTCACCCTCGCCGGCGACGGTGGTCGCCTGCTCGCGGGCCTCCCCGCCGAGCAGCAGTGCTGGATGAGCCACCGCGACTCGGTCTTCGAGCCGCCGCCGGGCTTCGTCCCCCTGGCCGCGAGCCCCGGCTCACCGGTCGCCGCCTGCGAACAGGTCGAGCGCGGCCTCTACGGGATCCAGTTCCACCCCGAGGTCGTCCACACCCCGTACGGGACCCAGGTCCTCGATCGCTTCCTGCGCGAGATTGCCGGCTGCCGGGAGGGCTGGTCGCCGGCCTCGGTGATCACCGAGCAGATCGCGAGCATCCGTGCCCAGGTCGGCGACGCCGGCGTCATCTGCGGCCTCTCCGGCGGGGTCGATTCGGCGACCGCGGCGGCGCTCGTTCATCGCGCGATCGGCGACCAGCTCACCTGTGTGCTGGTCGACCACGGCCTGATGCGCAAGAACGAGGCCGAGCAGGTGGTGGAGGCGATGCGTGAGCTAGGGGTCAACCTCGTGCACGTCGAGGCCCAGGAGCGCTTCCTCGATCGGCTCGCAGGGATCGACGACCCCGAGCGCAAACGCAAGATCATCGGCGAGGAGTTCATCCGCGTGTTCGAGGAGGAGGCCGAGCGCCTGCCCGACGTCGGCTACCTGGTCCAGGGAACGCTGTACTCGGACGTGATCGAGTCCGGCGGCGACGGGCGCACCGCGGACACGATCAAGTCGCACCACAACGTCGGCGGCCTTCCCGAGGACCTGGGCCTCGACCTGGTCGAGCCGCTGCGGATGCTGTTCAAGGACGAGGTCCGGGCGGTGGCCGCCGAGCTCGGCCTCTCCGAGCGCGTCGTCTGGCGCCAGCCGTTCCCCGGGCCCGGGCTCGGCATCCGCATCGTCGGCGGCGAGGTCAACGCGGAGCGGCTCACGATCCTGCGCGAGGCCGACGCGATCCTCCAGGAGGAGATCCGCGCCGCCGGCCTCTACCGCGACCTGTGGCAGTCGTTCTGCGTGCTCCCGGTGGTGCGTTCGGTCGGCGTCCAGGGCGACGGGCGCACCTATGCCTACCCGATCGTGATCCGCGCCGTCACCTCTCAGGACGCGATGACGGCCGACTGGGCGCGGCTTCCCTACGACCTGCTCGAGCGGGTCTCGAGCCGGATCATCAACGAGATCCCGCACGTCAACCGGGTCACGCTCGACATCTCCTCGAAGCCACCGGCGACGATCGAGTGGGAGTAGCGCCCCCGGGCCCGGCGCGCGCCTCACTCGAGGTCCCAGCCGAAATAGACCTCGACCATCCGGATCTTGTCGCCGTCGAACGTGAACACCTCGGTGTTGCGAAACCGGCGCCCATCCGTCTTTAAGGCCTCGCAGGTCACGACGACCTCATCCCCCGCCTCGACGAGGCGCGTGAGCTCGTAGGCCTCGATCAGCTCGGCGTTCGGCCAGCAGCGCTCGAAGTACGTCGCCCGGTCGATTCCCGGGTCCGGAGGGCTGAAGAAGGTGAAATCGTCGGCAAGCAGCCTCTCGATCAGCTCACGATCACCGGACTCGTAGGCGCCGTAGGCATCACGCACGAGCTGCAAGCGGTCATCGGCAGGCATGGGCCCCTCCTGGTCTGGTTCGGTTTCACGAGCGTAGACCGCGCGCGGCGATCCAATTCATCGCCCGGCCGTCGCGGCGCGCGGGCGCGCGGGGGCGCCGCTACCCGATCTCATCGGCGGCGGCGAGCCGGGCCTCGATCTCGCGCGCCGATCCCGGCTCGAATGCATCCGCGACCACGGGGCGCGGGTGGGCGTAGAGCAGGTAGAGCAGGCCGGCCAGCAGGGCCGCTGCGCCGGCGAAGCCGACCTCGACGGTGCGGTACGGGTCGAGCGGCGCGGCCAGGTTGAAGACGATGAACGCCGTCGCGCAGAGCACCCAGCAGGCGGCGGCGCGCCGCGCCTGGCCCTGTGCGAGCGCCGCCTGGTTGAGGGCGGCCGCGGAGAGATAGAACCCCATGCCGACCGCGACGATCGCCAGCCCGGCGCGGTCGTAGGTGAACTTGTCGCCGAAGGCGAGCTGCATCGCCTCCGGGCCGACGGCAAGCACCCCGATCGTGGTCAGCACGGCGAAGCCCGCGACCGTGAGCAGGGTCGTGTTCACCGACATCCGGAATGCCTCGGCGCCGCTGGGGTCGCCGCGCGTTCGCAGGCGGGTCAGGTGCGGCAGCAGGCTGGCAGCGATCGCCTGGAAGAGGACCAGCGGCGCGCGCGCGACCATCAGCACGTTGAAGATGAAGCCGGCCGCGGCGGCGCCCTCGGCGGCGCGGACGAAGAGGGCGCCCGAGCTGATGATGATCTGCTCGCTGAGCATCATCAACAGCACCGCCGCGGCGAAGGCGCCGCCGCGCGAGAGCGTGAACTCGGGCTCGGTCGGCGAGGCGAGCTGCGATCCGCCGCCGGTTTCGCCGGACCGTCGCTCGCGACGCTCGCCCGCGCCCCCGATGCCTCGTCGCCGCAGGGCGAGCGGGATCACCGCGACTCCGGCCAGCGGCGCGGCGCAGATCCCCAGCGCCACCGCCTCGATCCCGTCCGCGATCCCGACCGCGACCGCAAGCGCGAACGCGAGTCGCGCGGTCCCCTCGATCACCAGCAGGCTGGCGTAGAGCCCGAACTGGCGCCGGCCGGCGAGGAACCCGCGGGCGAAGAAAGCTCCTCCGAAGCCGACCAGGGCGACGACCAATACCCAGTACAGCGTCGCCCCGCCCTCGAGCAGGTGGTCGGAGATTGGGTCGCGAAGCAGCAGCAGCAATGCGACGGCGGCCAACGAGAGCGCCGCCTGGATCAGTGCGGCGATCCGGAGCACGTGGCCCGTGTCCTCGCCGACCTCCTCGCGCTCGGCGAGCGTCCGCGAGAGCAACTGCTCGATCGGCCGGAACAGGGTCGAGGCGGCGACGAAGACCACGGACCAGAGCACGACGATCTCGCCGTATTCGTCGCGGTCGAGCGTGTGCGAGGCGACCGCGAAGAACGCATACGCGAGCAGGCCGGCCGAGCCGAGGGCCAGCGTCAGCAGGGCGGCCGAGCGCCCGTACTCCCGCGTCTCCGACGCTGCGCTCCCCCGTTTCACGCGCGCCAAGGTACCCGTAACCGAGCCGGCGCCGCCGCACCGGGGCCCTAGGCGAAACCGGCCCAGTCCCGCAACGGCGCCAGCGGGTCCCTGGGGCTCCCGTTGCGGTAGCCACGCGGCCAGAGCTCGAAATGAAGCTGGCAGAACTCGGACCGGGCGTTGCCGGTCTTGCCGACCCGGCCGATCCGCTCGCCGGTCCGGACGCGGTCGCCGTCACCGACCCCGGACGGTGCCTCGAGGTGGGCGTAGAAGTGGTCGTGGCGGGTCGCCAGCCCGTCGATCAGCACCCAGTGTCCATAGAGCGCCTCGCTGTAGCCACGCGCCTGGACGCGCCCGCCCCGGGCGGCGAGCAGCGGCGTCCCGCAGGGCGACGGCAGGTCCTGTCCCTCGTGCACGCGCCCCCCACTGCGCGGCGCGCCGAAGCGATCGCCGTAGGAGTAGCGGCCGGCCACGGGGAAGCGATGGTCGTGAAACTCGAAGCGGCCCGCCCGGGCGCCGCGATGACCCGTGGGGCCGATGCGGAACTCATACGAGCCGTCGGCGGGAACCCCGCGGTCGCCGCGGCGGCCGTCCCAGCGGCGGCGATGCATGCGGCCGGGGGCCAGGTCATGTCCGACCCAGCGCCGCACGGTCCTGCCGTCGCCGGCTCGGACCACCCGGACGACCAGGTCGAGCGCCCGCTCGGCGCGAAACGAATAGCGCAGCCGCAGGCGCCGCTCGCCGTCGAAGAAGGCGAGCGCCGGGCGCACCTTCGCGGATCGAAGCTCGAAGCCCGCCCCGGTGCCGCCGCCGCCGCTCGCCCCGCCCGCCGCGAGCGACGCGGAGGCGGCCACGGCCGCCGCGCCGAGCGCCGCGGCCCCCGTCCGTCTCAGCTCCAGGCGTCCCAGGTCTTCAGCATCCGCCGCACGGACGACAACGCGTGGCCGCCCTCGTACCAACCGGGTCCCGACCAGGCCTCGAAGTGCAAATGGCAGCCGGAGGCGTTGCCGGAGTCGCCGACCTGGCCTATCCGCTGCCCGGTTCGCACGCGGTCGCCCTCCTGCAGCGGCGAGGGGGCGAGCATGTGCGCATACATGAAGTCCTTCTTCGTCCGCTTCCCGTCGATCACCAGGTAGTTGCCGGCCGCCGAGTGGCTCTTGTTCCACTGCACCCGCCCGCCGCGCACCGCGCGCAGGGTGGTGCCGCAGTTTGCGAACACGTCCTGGCCCTGGTGCCCGCGACCGGCCCCGTAGCCGTCCCCGTAACCATGCTCGGCGCGGATCGGAAAGCGGTACTTGTAGAAGCCGAAGCGGGAGTCGGCGGTGGTTTCGACGGCGGTGCCGGCGGCGTTGCCGATCCGGAACTTGTACTTCCCGTTCGGGGCCACCGCGCCTTCGCTGGTGCGGCCGTCCCATTCGGCGACATTCTCGGCGTTGGGCACTGCGTCCTCGACGACCCAGGTGCGCACCGCCTCCTTCGTCGCACGGTCGACGACGTCGATGCGGACGTCGGTGCTCGCCTGGCCCTGGAACAGGTATGCGACCTGCGGCGGCTTGGCCCCGTCGTAGTAGGTCTTCCGCGGCTTCGCCGCGGCCGAGGTGAGCTTGAAGTCTGAGCCCTCGGGCATTGCTCCAGCGGAGACGATCTCGAGCGCAACGGGTGTCTCGGCCTCGCTTCCGTACGCGTCAACGGCGACGGTGCCGGTGACCGCGCCACTCGGAACCATCGCCTCCACCGCTCCGGCGCCGACCGCGGCCGGCGCGACGCCGATGCGCCCGCCGCCGCCTGCGAACCGAACCTCCTGGACGGCCTCGAGATGCCGGCCCTCGAGCCGGACCCGGGAGCCAACGGTCGCCCGGCGCGCGCCCGCGCAGGTCTGGACGCAGATCACGTCGGAGAGTCGCGGCGGGTCGGCCACGTTGACGCCGCCGCCGCCGCTGGCCGACGCGATCCCGGCTCCGAAGCAGATCGCCCCCGCGCCGGCGGCAGTCGCAATCAGTCTTCGCCATCCGCGCCCCGCGGGCGTTGTCGGCTGCATCCGGGTACGAGCCTCTCTTTCTCGAGCCTGCGGAGTTAGCTGACGGGCTCGCGCCGAAAGAGCGGCGCTACGGGCCGAGATGCTGGGGCCCGATTCGCCCCTGGGACGGTCTTCGACACCGTCCCATCGGTTCCCCCGCTTCCGCGCCGAGCGACGCGGAATTAGGCAGGATCTTGCGGGCGGCAGTATAACCGCGGGCCAGGCGTGCGCGCTTCAGCGCGCGAACACATCGCCGACAGTCATCTATCATCAGCCGGCCGCGCGTGCCGGCGCCTGCCGCAGCGCGGCTTTCGCGCGCCGCACTCCGAAGATGAAGACCTACGTCGCCACACCCGCGAACCGCCAGCGCGACTGGCATCTGATCGACGCCGAGGGCAAGACGCTCGGCCGGCTGGCGACGCAGATCGCCGACACCCTGCGCGGCAAGCGCAAGCCCGAGTACACCCCGCACTGCGACACCGGGGACTTCGTCGTCGTCGTCAACGCCGAGAAGATCGCGGTGACGGGGAACAAGCGCGCCGACAAGGTCTATTACCGTCACACCGGCCACCCGGGCGGCGTTCGCTCTCGGACCCTGGGCGAGATGCTCGACCGCCGGCCCGAAGATGTGATCCGCAAGGCCGTGCGTGGAATGCTGCCCCGCAATCGCCTCGCCCGTCAGCAGCTCGGCAAGCTCAAGATCTACGCCGGGCCCGAGCACCCGCACGCCGCCCAAAAGCCGAAGCCGATGGAGATCGAAACCTGATGACCGACGAGCCGAACGAGACCAACGAGCAGCCCGAGGCGACGGAGCCTGAGGCGCAGCCCGAGGGTGACGTCCCCGCCGCCGAGCAGCCCGAGCCCGAGCAGCCTGCCGCCGAGCAGCACGAGCCGCCACCGGAAGGTGACCCGGAGCCGGAGGCTGAGCAGGCCGAGCCCGAGCAGGCCGAGCCCGAGCAGGCCGAGCAGCCCGCCGCCGATCAGCCCCCGGCCGCGACGCCGAGCGGCGAGAAGCCCAAGGCCAAGGACCAGCCGCCCGGAGCCGAGCTGGAGCCGATCGCGATCGAGCCCGAACGCGAGCTGAGCGCCGAGGAGCGAGCCCGGCTCGAGGCCGAGGAGGAGGAGCGAGCCCGGCTCGAGGCCGAGGAGGATGCCGGCGATGAGCCGGTCGCACGCAGCGGCCCCCAGGTCGAGATCCCTGCGGGCCAGCAGATCCAGGCGACGGGCAAGCGCAAGAGCTCGATCGCCCGGGTGATCCTGCGTCCCGGCGACGGCGGCTTCGAGGTCAACAGCCGCTCCCTCGACGAGTACTTCCCGCGCCAGTACCTGCGCGCCGTCGCGCGCCAGCCACTGCTCACGGCCGGGTACGAGTCGAGCGTCAACGTCCAGGTCCGCGTCCACGGCGGCGGGATCACCGGCCAAGCCGGCGCCGTCCGCCACGGTGTCGCGCGGGCGTTGTGCGAGGTCGACCCCGAGCTGCGACCGGAGCTCAAGCGCCGCGGGCTGCTGACCCGGGACGCGCGCAAGAAGGAGCGTCGCAAGGCGGGGCTGAAGAAAGCCCGCAAGCGGCCCCAATTCTCCAAACGCTGAGGGCCCTGCAAACCTTCGTCTGGCTGTGTCCTCGGTCGGGCGCCTCGCTCACGTAGGTCGTCGCTACGCTCGCTTCGGCGCCCTCCCTGCGTCCTTGCCAGACTCGGTTTTCGCGCCCTCAGGGCCTTCGCTGATGATCCCGATCCGACAGAATCCGCCGTCCCAGGGCCGTTGATGAGTGCGGCTCCCAAGAAATTGTTCGGAACCGACGGGGTGCGCGGGGTCGCCGGCGAGCTCTTGACCGCCGAGCTCGCGTTGGCGCTCGGCCATGCTGCGGCCGCCGGCTGCGCGGCGCCGCGACCGCAGGTGCTGATCGTCCGGGACACGCGCGACTCGGGGCCGATGCTCGAGTCGGCGCTCGCCGCCGGGGTCGCGCAAGCCGGCGGCGACGCGTTCTGCGCCGGGGTGCTGCCGACCCCGGCGGCCTCGATCCTCGTCCGGCGCCTCGGGCTCGACCTCGCGGCCGTGATTTCGGCATCCCACAATCCCTGGCGCGACAACGGGATCAAGTTCTTCGCCGCCGATGGCCGCAAGCTCGCTGACGAGGCCGAGTCTCGGATCGAGGCGGCGGTCGGTCGAATCCTCGACGACCCGGCCGGGGCGGGAAGTGGCCCGGAGGTCGGCCGCGTGCGCGTGCTCGAGGGCGCGCTGGACGACTACCTGCGCGAGCTCTCCTCGGCCTTTCGGCTCGACCTCTCGGGCCTTCGGGTCGTCCTCGACTGCGCCAATGGCGCCGCCTACCGTGCGGCGCCCGCGATCTTCGAGCGGCTCGGTGCCGAAGTCGAGGTGATCGCCGACGAGCCCAACGGCCGCAACATCAACGACGGCTGCGGCTCGACCCATCCCGAGCTGCTCTGCGAGCGAGTGGTCACCGGCGGGGCGGCGCTGGGCTTTGCCTTCGACGGCGACGGCGACCGGGTCGTCGCAGTCGACTCGAGCGGGACCCCACGCGATGGGGACGAGCTGATCGCGCTGGTCGCCGAGCATCTGCGCCGGCAGGGTCGGCTCGATGGCGGCGTCGCGGTGACGGTGATGAGCAATTACGGATTGCACGGCGCGATGGAGGCCGCCGGGATCGACGTGGCGACGACCCCGGTCGGCGACCGCAGCGTCTCGGCTGAGCTCGAGCGTCGCGATTGGGCGCTCGGCGGCGAGCAGTCGGGCCACTTGATCTGGACCGAGTTCGCTCCCACGGGCGACGGGATCGCCGCCGCCCTGCTCGTGATCGCCGCGCTCGAGGGCCGCGATCTTGCGCGGGTGCGGCCGATGCAGCGCCTGCCGCAGGTGCTCGAGAACGTCGAGGTCCCAGATCGTGCCGCGGTCGAGGACGCACCCGCGCTGTGGAAGGCGGTCGAGCGCGAGCACGGCGCCCTCGACGGCCGCGGACGGGTCCTGGTGCGACCGTCCGGCACCGAACCGTTGATTCGGGTCATGGTCGAGGCGCCCGAGCGCGAGGAGGCGGAGACGATCTGCGCCCGGCTGGTCACGGTGGTCCGTGAGCTCGCCGGTTCGGCTCGGGTCTCCCAGGGATCGTAGAGCCGGGGCGCGTTCGGGCGACTCGCGCTCCGGGCGCTCTACCCTGTACGCCTCCTGTGTGCGGCATCGTCGGATACGTCGGTACGCGTCCCTGCCGGGATCTGCTGGTCGGCGGGCTCGAGAAGCTCGAGTACCGCGGCTACGACTCGGCCGGCATCTCGCTGCTCGAGGAGGGGCGGATCGAATCTGTGCGCGCGGTCGGCAACCTCGCCAACCTGCGGGCCGAGCTCGGTCTGGACGCCGAACGGCCGGTTGGCACCGGCTCGATCGCGGTCGCCGCGCCGCCGGCGACCACCGGCCTCGGCCACACGCGCTGGGCGACGCACGGGAGGGTCACCCAGGAGAATGCGCACCCGCACGGCGACTGCGGCGACCAGGTCCACATCGTGCTCAACGGGATCGTCGAGAACCACGCGGAGCTGCGGCGCCAGCTCGTGGCCGAGGGCCACGGATTCAGCTCCGACACCGATGCCGAGATCGTCGCTCACCTGATCGAGAAGCACTACGGCGGCGACCTGACCGACGCGGTCCGCGCCGCCTTCGGCGAGCTCCGCGGCCATTACGCCTTCGTCGCCATGCACGCCGAGCATCCCGACAGCCTCGTCGCAGCACGCCAGGAGTGCCCGCTGATCGTCGGCCTCGGTGAGGGTGAGACCTTCGTCGCCTCCGCGATCCCCGCGTTCCTGGCCCAGACCCGCACCGCCCTCGGGCTCAAGAACGGAGAGATCGTCACCGTCGACCCCGAGGGGGCGCGAATCATCGACGCCGACGGGCAGCCGGTGACGCGCGACGTGATCGAGGTCACCTGGGATGAGGACACTGCCGAGAAGGCCGGATACGAGACATTCACCCTGAAGGAGATCCACGAGCAGGCCGACGCGGTGGCGGAGACGATCACCGACCGCCTGCCCGGGCTCAACGCCGTCGATCTGTCCGAGCTCGAGCTCTCCACGGAGTTCATCGCCGAGGTGCACAGGATCGTGATCGTTGCCTGCGGCACCAGCTATCACGCGGGCCTCGTCGGCCGCTACGCGATCGAGCAATGGGCACGGGTCCCGGTCGAGATGGATATCGCCTCCGAGTACCGCTACCGCGACCCGGTCGTCGGCCCCGGCGACCTGGTGATCGGGATCACCCAGTCGGGCGAGACCGCCGACACCCTGGCGGCGATGCGGTTGGCGCGCAGCCGCGGGGCAACCGTGATCGCGGTCACCAACGTGATGGGCAGTCAGGCGACTCGCGACGCCGACTCAGTGCTCTTCAACCGCGCCGGGCTGGAGATCGGCGTCGCGGCGACCAAGACCTTCACCGCCCAGGTCGCGAGCATGTACCTGCTCGGGCTCTGGATCGCGCAGATCCGAGACACGCTCGGCGAGCACCGCATCGTCGAGCTGATTGCCGAGCTGAAGCGGCTTCCGAGCCGGATCCAGGAGACCCTGGTCTCGGTGGAGGAGCCGGTGAAGGCGATCGCGCGCAGCTACCACCAGCGCCGATTCTTCCTCTATCTGGGTCGCAACATCGGCCTCCCCGTCTGCCTCGAGGGAGCGCTGAAGCTGAAGGAGATCTCCTACATCCCCGCCGACGCCTACGCCGCCGGTGAGATGAAGCACGGGCCGATCGCCCTGCTCGACGAGAACACCCCGGTGGTCACCGTTGCGACCGACAGCCCGGTGCTCGAGAAGGTGCTCTCCAACGTCGCCGAGGTCCGCGCTCGCGGCGCCGACGTGATCGCGGTCGCCACCGAGGGCCGCGAGCAGGTCGCCGAGTCGTCCGACCAGACCCTGTTCGTTCCGCGAACCGACTGGATCCTGCAGCCGATCGTGGCCGTACTGCCGCTGCAGCTGCTGGCCTACTACATCGCGAGGCTAAACGGCCTCAACGTGGATCAGCCGCGAAACCTGGCGAAGACGGTCACCGTCGAGTAGCGGCACGCCGCCCGCTCGATCCGTGAGGCAGGCCGAAGGGGGTCGCTAGCATCGTCCGCCTTGCACGGACGCGTGGGAAAGACAGGGGGTGCGCTCGCCCTTGCCGCGAGCATCGCGCTCGCGATCGCCGCTTGCGGGGACGGCGACGGCGCCGAGCTCGCCTCGCTGGCGCCACCCGATGCACCCTTCTACGCCGAGGTCGCGCTTCGCCCCGGGGACGAACAGGCCGAGGCGATCGAGGCGTTCGCCGAGCGCGTCGCCGGCTTCGAGGACCCCGCCGCGGCGATCGTCGCCAAGCTTGACGCGTCGCTCGCCGACGGCGACATCGACGCCACCTACTCCGACGACATCGAGCCCTGGCTCGGCGAGCGCGGAGCTCTCTTCGTGCGCTCGTTCGAGCGTTCCAACGCCTCCGCGATGACGCCGGATGTCGCGCTGATGGCGGAGGTCGACGACCCCGGGGCTGCGCTGGAGTTCATCGACCTGGCCGCCGCTGGGAACACCGAGGGCGGCGGGGAGGAGCACAGCTACGGCGGGGTCGACTACCGGCTCGACGACGAGGGCACCGCGATCGGGCTGATCGACGACATCCTCACGGTCGGCCCCGAGGACGCGTTCAAGGTCGCCGTCGATGCCGCCGACGGCGAGTCGCTGGCCGAGAGCGAGGAGTTCACGCAGAGAACCGAGGCGCTGGGCGACGACGACCTGCTCGCCACCGCCTATCTGGAACCGGGCGCCGCGATCGAGGCGGCGTTCGCCTCCGAGGACGTGAACCAAGCCGACGCCCGGTTACTGAACCCGCTGCTCGGCGGGCCGCTCTCGGATCCGCTCGCGATCGGGCTCTCCGCGACCCCCGCCGCGGCGCGACTCGACCTGGTCTCAACGCTCGAGGGGGAGGAGGACATCGCCACCGACGTGTCGCTGATCGAGCGGCTTCCCGGCGGCTCATGGTTCGCCGTCGGGGCGCCGGATTTGGGCGCCGCGCTCGAACGCGCGCTCGACCAGCTCGCGAACGGCGGCCTGCCGGGGGCGCGCACGATCCGGGAGACGATCCGGGATGCGACCGGGTTCGATCCGCGGGCCGACTCGTTCGACTGGCTCGGGGATGCCGCGGCCTTCGTCGAGGGCACCTCGGCGCCCCGCCTCACCGCCGGGCTGATCGCCGAGACGACCGATCCCAGGGGCCCGCGGAAGCTGCTCGAGCGGGCTCAAAACTCCGCCGAGCGCGAGTCCGGCCTGCGCTCGGCCGCGCCCCCCGACGGAGCCGACCACGGGTTCTCGCTCGGCCTCCCGGGGCTCGGCGGTGGCGCCGAGGCCGGCCTCATCGGTGACAGCCTCGTCGCCGTGGCCGGCGGCACCGTCGCCGAGGCGCTCGAGCCGCACACCAGGCTCGGCGATGATCCCGGCTACGAGGCGACAGTCGAGTCGCTCGGCGAGGAGTTCTCGCCCGGGCTCTACGTCCGGCTGGAGTCGCTCTTCGAGGTCGCCGAGCAGAGTGGGTCGGCCTCGGATCCCGACTATCAGGCGGCGATCCCGTATCTCGAGGCGTTCGAATCGCTGGCCGCGGGCACACGGGCCGAGGACGGGCTTGCGCTCACCCGGCTGACGGTCTCACTCGTCGACTGACCGGCTAGCTTTACCCGCCATGGAGCCCGCGCCGGGGATCGGCATCGACCTGATCGAGATCGAGCGCCTAGAGTGCGCCCTCGAGCGCCGCCCTCGGCTGCTCGAGCGGGTCTTCACCGAGGGTGAGATCGCGGCTTCGGCGCACCGCCGCCGGCCTGCCCGCCACCTCGCGGCCCGCTTCGCCGCCAAGGAGGCGGCGCTCAAGTGCCTCGGCATCGGCGGCCTGCGCCTGCACGAGGTCGAGGTGCTCGGCGGCGGCGACGCGCCCCCGCGCCTGGAACTGCACGGCAGCGCCGCCGAATTCGCCGACCGTCACGGGATCGAGCTCTCCCTCTCACTCAGCCACTCGCGAGATCTCGCCACAGCGGTGGTGATGACGAGCACCGCGCGCCGCGCGCCGCGCGCCGACTAGATGGAATCCTGGCTTCAGCCCCTGCACGACGCCGCCAGCATGCGTGCCACCGACGCCTGGGCGATCGAGGAGCGGGGCGTTCCGTCGCTCGAGTTGATGGAGGCCGCGGGGCGCGCGGTCGCCGATGCCGCGGTCGAGATTGCCGCCACCGGCCGCGCCCGGGTCGTCTGCGGCAAGGGCAACAACGGTGGCGACGGGCTCGTCGCCGCGCGGCACCTGGCGGCGACCGGCCTCGAGGTCGAGGTGCTGCTGCTCTGGCCCGCCTCCGAGCTTTCCGCCGACGCCGCCGCGAACCTCGAGCGCCTCAGGGGGGCCGCCACGGTGCATGAGCCGGGCACGCGCCCGGAGGCGCTCGACGATTCGGGGGTCGTCGTCGACGCGATCTTCGGCACCGGCTTCTCAGGCGCCCCCCGCGACCCGGCGGCGGCCGCAGTCGAGGCGATCAACCACGGTCGGGCACCGGTGGTCGCCGCCGATATCGCCTCCGGCGTCGATGCCTCGACCGGGGAGGTCGAGGGCGCCGCGGTGAACGCGGATCTCACCGTCAGCTTTCACGCCCCCAAGATCGGCCACTGGCTCGCGCCCGGCAAGCGCCACACGGGCGAGCTGCGCGTGGCCCCGATCGGGATCGGCGATGGCGCCCCCGCCGAGGCTCCCGGAGGGCTGATCGGGACCGGGGTCCTCGATCTGGCGCCCCCCCGTGGAGCGGACTCGACCAAGTTCAGCTCCGGCCAGGTGCTGATCGCGGGGGGCTCACGCGGGCTCACCGGTGCCGTCTGCATGAGCGCCGAAGCTGCGTGCAGGGCGGGCGCCGGCTATGCGACGGTCGCCGTCCCGGCCGAGCTCGAGCAGATCTTCGAGGTAAAGCTCACCGAGGTGATGACGATCGGCTGCCCGAGCCGTGGCGGCGCCCTCGACCCCGCCGCGGCCACCCCGATCACCGCCGCGGCGGAGCGGGCAGCGGCCGTCGTCGTCGGTCCCGGGCTGGGACGCCACGACGGTGCCGCGGAGCTCGTCGGCGAGCTCGCCGGCGGCATCGAGGCGCCGCTGGTGATCGACGCCGACGGGCTGAACGCGATTGCCGGCCGGCTCGAGTCGCTTGCCGATCGCGACGCCGCGACCGTGCTCACGCCCCATGCGGGTGAGCTCGGGCGCTTGCTCGGCATCGACTCGGGCGCCATCGCGGCCGCGCGGCTGGCGGGCGCTCGCGCGGCCGCGGAACGATCGGGCGCGATCGTGGTGCTCAAGGGCGACGACACGATCGTCGTCGGCCCCGACGGCCGCCCCGCGGTGAACGGGCTCGCGAGCCCCGGCCTGGCGACGGCCGGCACCGGCGACGTGCTCACAGGAGTCATCGCCGCGCTGCTGGCGCGGGGACTCGAGCCCCGGGCGGCTGCGTGCGCGGCGGTCTACGCGCACGCCCGCGCCGGCCGGCGTGCGGCCGACCGGGTGGGCACCGCCGACTCGGTGGTGGCGACGGACGTGATCGCCGAGGTACCCACGGGCTTGCTGCGGGAGGGCGCGTGATGAGCGCCGCGACCGGGCGGCGGCATGCCTCGATCTCGAGGGCGACCGCGACGATCGACGTCAAGGCGATCGAGCGCAACTGCGCCCGCCTCGCCGCCGAGCTCACCGGCGGGGCGGCCCTTTGCGCCGTGGTCAAGGCCGACGGCTACGGCCACGGCGCAGCCGAGGCCGCGCGCGCTGCGCTCGCGGGCGGCGCCACCTGGCTCGCCGTTGCCGCGGCCGCCGAGGCGGCCGAGCTGCGCGCCGAGCTCCCCGGCGCGAGGCTCTTGGTGCTCGGCGCGCTGACGCCCGCCGAGCTCGATCTCGCCCTCGGCGCCGATGCCGACATCACGGTCTGGAAGCCCGACTTCCTCGCGCTCGTGCGCAGTCGTGGCGAGGCGCTCGGCAGGCGGCCCCGGGTGCACGTCAAGTACGACACCGGCATGGGCCGCCTCGGCGAGCGCGACCCGGGCGCCGTCACCTCGCTCGTCGACGAGACCGCCGCCGGCCCGGGAGCCGAGCTGGTCGGCCTCTGGACACACTTCGCGACCGCAGACGAACCCGGGTCGCGATTCTTCGATCAGCAGCTCGGTCGCTTTCGCGAGCTCGGGCTGCCTCTGCGCGAGCGGCGTCCGGGCCTGCTCCTGCACGCGGCCAACAGCGCCGCGACCCTGCGCGAGCCCTCCTCGCACCTGGACATGGTCCGCTGCGGGATCGCCGTCTACGGGCTCGACCCGTTCGGCGAGGATCCGGGACAGCGCGACCTGCGCCCGGCGCTCGAGCTGCGCTCCTACGTCGCCGACGTCAAGCCGTTCGAGCCCGGGGCCAGCGCCGGCTATGGGCGAAAGTGGCGCGCCACCGAGGCCACCCACGTCGGGGTCCTGCCGATCGGCTACGGCGACGGGATTCGTCGAGCGCTGACCAACAACGCCGAGGTGCTCGTCGGCGGGCGGCGGCGACCCGTGATCGGCACGATCTCGATGGACAACCTGACGATCGATCTCGGCCCCGAGCCCGACGTCGAGCGCGGCGCGCCCGCCGTCCTGATCGGCGCCCAGGGCGACGACCGGATCCTCGCCGAGGAGGTCGCCAGACGCCTGGCGACGATCAACTACGAGGTGACCTGCGGGATCTCGCCCCGAGTGCCGCGCGAGTATCTGCGGTGAGCGCAGTGAACCTGGGGTCGAAGCTGCTGGCCGCCCCGGCCACCGTGGCCACCCGCGAGGCGCTTGCCGGCGACGAGCGGGCGTGGATCGTCGGCGGTGCCATCCGCGACGCGCTCGCCGGGCGCGAGGTGACCAGCCTCGATCTCGCCGTGGCCGGCGACGAGGGGGGCTCCGCTCGGCGGATCGCGGCGGCCGCGGGCGGCGTCGCGTTTGAGCTCTCGGCCGAGTTCCGCACCTGGCGGGCGCTGGCGCGGGGTCGCGAGTGGCACGTCGACGTGACCAGGATCCGCGGCCCGCGGATCGGGGCCGACCTCGCGCTGCGCGACTTCACCGTCAACGCGATCGCGGTTCCGCTCGCCGAGCCCGAGGCCGAGCCGCTGGACCCGTATCGGGGCGGTGCGGATGTCGAGGCGCGGCTGCTTCGGGCGGTCTCTTCGCGTAGCTTCGCCGACGATCCGCTGCGGATCCTGCGCGCGGCGCGGCTCGGCGCCCAGCTCGGCTTCGAGCTCGAGCCCGAGACGGTTCGCCTGGCGCAGGCCTCGGCGTCGCGTGCGGGTGAGCCCGCGGGCGAGCGCCAACTCGCGGAGCTGCGGTCACTCGTCACGGGGCCCGATCCGCTGCGCGGCCTCGCGCTGCTCGACGAGCTCGGCGGGACCGCGGGGGTGCTGCCCGAGCTCGCCGCGCTGCACGGCGTCGAGCAGAACCCGAACCACCACCTCGACGTTCACGCTCACACGATCGAGGTCCTCCGCCGCCTGCTCGAGGTCGAGCGGGAGCTTGACCGCTATGCCGGCGACGCCGCCCCGGCACTGCGCGCCCTGCTCGCCGAGCCGCTCGCCGACGAGTTCACCCGAGGCGGGGCGCTGCGCTTCGGTGCCATCCTCCACGACGTCGGCAAGCCCGCGACCCGCCGGGAGCACGACGGCGGTCTCATCTCCTTCATCGGGCACGATCGTGAGGGTGCCGCGTTGGTGCGCGCGGCGTGCGCGCGGCTGAAGACGAGCAGGGCGCTCACGCGCCATCTCGAGCAGCTCACCGTCCACCATCTCCGCCTCGGCTTCATGGCCGCCGAGCGCCCGGTGACGCGAGGGCGGCTCTACGACTACCTGCGCCGGACCGCGCCCGTCGCCGCGGACGTGACCCTGCTGACGGTCGCCGACCGGCTCTCCGCACGCGGCAGCGGCCCGACCGCGTCCGCGCGGATGATCGAGGCGCACCTGGAGCTCGCGCGCGAGGTTTTGCCGGAGGCGATCGCCTGGCATCGCGACGGGCCCCCACGTTCGCCGATCCCAGGCGACGAGCTCGCCACCGCGCTCGGGATCGAGCCGGGTCCCGAGCTCGGCCGGCTGATCGGCGAGATCGAAGCCGGCGTGTTCACCGGCGAGGTCGAGACGGCCGACGACGCCGTGGCGCTGGCGAGGCGGCGCGCGCTCTCCTAACCAATACCCTGCCGCCATGGCGGACGAGAACTGCATCTTCTGCGCGATCGCCTCGGGCAACGCGCCGGCGGAGATCGTCGACTCCGACCGGCACACGGTCGCGTTCATGGACATCAACCCGGCGACCCGGGGGCATGCGCTGGTTATCCCGAAAGTCCACTCGGCCGACCTGATGGAGATCGCCGACGAGGACCTCGAGCGCACCAACCTGGCTGCGCGCCGCCTCGCGGCGCGCATGGACGAGACGCTTCAGCCGGCGGGCTTCAACGTCATCAACGCCTGCCGGTCCGCCGCCTGGCAGACCGTCTTTCACTACCACCTGCACGTGATCCCGCGCTACGAGGACGATCCGCTGAAGCTCCCATGGATCCCGCGCGGGGCGGACATGGCGGCGATCGCCCGGGTCGCGGCGGAGATCCGAGGCGAGGGCTGATGGCGGAGCGCACGATCACGCTCGAGCGCGATGGCGCCGTGGCGGCGATCGTGCTCGCGAATCCGCCGCTGAATCTGTTCACCGACACCGCCTTCGACGAGCTCTTGGCGTGCATCGAGCAAGTCGAGGGCTCCAGCGCGCGGGCGGTCGTCTGGCGCTCGACGGGCGACATCTTCACCGGCGGCGTCGACGTGAACGCCTTCCAGCGCGTCCTCGACGCCGGCCCCGGGCAGGTGGATCGGTCCGCGGCGCCGCTGATCGAGGCGGTCCGCAGGCTCGAGGCGCTCGAGATTCCCAGCCTGGCGCTCGTCCATGACCTCTGCCTCACGGCCGGGCTCGAGGTGGCGCTCGGCTGCGATCTGATCTGGGCCGAGGAATCGTCGCGGTTCGGTCTGGTCGAGGCGGTGCTCGGGCTGACCCCGGGAGCGGGCGGAACCCAGCGGATGGCTGAGCGCGCGGGCCCCGCCCGGGCGCGCGAGTTCGTGTTCACCGGCGGCCTCTACGACGCCTCCACGCTCGAGCGCTGGGGAGTCGTCAACCGGGTCGTGGAGGACGGCACCGTGCACGAGAAGGGCCTGCGCTTCGCCCAGCGCCTGGCCGCCGGTCCGACCCGCGCCCATGCGGCGACGAAGCGGATCGTGCGCGCCTACCGCGAGGGCGGCGTCGACGGCGCCGACGAGGTCACACCCACGCAATTCGCGGAATTGTTCGCGACCGAGGACCTTCGCAACGGGGTCGCGTCGTTCATCTCCGAGGGCCCCGGCAAGGCCACCTTCGAGGGTCGGTGAGCTACCCTCACCGCTCGCATGCCAAAGGAAGAGAAGATCGAGATGGAGGGCGAGGTCACCGAGGCCCTGCCGAACACGATGTTCAAGGTCAAGCTCGACAACGACCATGAGGTCCTCGGGCACATCTCGGGCAAGATGCGCCGCCACTATATCCGCATCCTTCCGGGCGATCGGGTGAAGATCGAGCTCTCGCCCTACGACCTCGACCGCGGCCGAATCACCTACCGCTACAAGTGAGGGCCGCGGCCGGTGAAGGCCGCCGGCAAGCCGCGGAGCGCTCGGGCGACCACCTCACGGGCCGGGCGGATCCGGATCGGCGAGCTCCATGATCAGGCTCGTCCAGGCGAAGTCGCGGGCACCCAGGCCCTCACCGTTTCGGGGGTCGTAGTACTCGCGCAGCCCCTCCCGCGCCACCACCGGGGCGAGGCGGTCGGCGAGCCGGCCCGCCTCGTCGTCGTAGCCGAGCCGGCGCAGCCCGAGCCACAGCAGCCAGGCGGCGTTGACCCAAGTCGGGCCGCGCCAGTAGAGGAGCTTCCAGCCCCGGGCCCGATTGGGCTCGAAGCTCGGCTCCTGCGCCGAGACCGAGCACGGGGGCACCGCGAGCCAGTAGCGGGCCGGATCGAGCAGGTGCTCTTCGATGATTCGCCGCCCGATCCGTTCGGGGAGGTCGGGTAGCGCGAGCGGGGAGAGCGCGGCCCAGGTCGAGACCAGCGGCCGGGCGCCGCCGGGCTGCACCTCGTCGAGGAAGAGGCCGTGGCGCTCGTCCCAGAGCCGGTCGACCAGCGCCGGGGTGATCGACGGCTCTCCGGCTGCGATCCGCGCCAGCCCCCAGAGCACGTTCGTGAGCACCTCGCAGAGCACCGGGTGGCCGCGGTCGCGAATCCGGCGCGCGTCCCAGCCGAGGCGTCGGTTGCGTGCGACCAGCAGCGGAAATCCCCAGCCCGCCTGCGAGCGCGGGCCCCAGACCGGGTCGAACTTGGGCGACGCGTCGAGTCCGGACTCATCCGGCTGCACGATCCACAGCAACCCGTCGCCGTCGAGGTCCCGGTTCGCTCGCAGCCATCGGTGATGACGCGCGATCCGGGGCTCTGCCGCCGGGTCGCCGACCGCGATCCTCCACGCCCAGGCCAGCAACGGGGGCTGGATCGTCGCGGTCATCTCGGCCCGGCGCGAGCTGACGTTGTAGTAGGTCAGCCGCCAGAGCGAGATCGGCCGATCCCAGAACACCACGTGGCCGATGAAGCCGTCGTCGCGCATTGCGGCGAGCAGTGTCTCGAGCTCGATCCGCGAGCGACGAGGCTCGAACCGCCGCCAGGAGATCGCGGCGAAGCACGAGTCCCAGTACCACTGCCACGGATACCGCGACGGGCTCGGGCGCGTATACGCAAACCGCACCCCCCGCCGCTGACCCTCGGCCCAGCTTGCCTCGAGCACCCCCCGGCAGAGGTCACCGAGGACCCCGGGCAGCGTCATTCCGCCGTCTTGTTCATCCCCCGGAGCGCGAGGCCGCCGAGGACGATCAACAGGGCCAGCATCGCCACCAGCCCGGGCCAGGTCTCGCCCCAGGTGATCGTGCCGGTGGTGAAGCCCTGGCGGATCGCCTCGACGATCTGGGTCACCGGGTTGATCCGGGCGATGTCGGCGAGCCAACCCTGGAGCAGCTCCAGCGGCGCGTACGCCGTCGTGGTCAGGATGAGCACGAACATCCCGGCCTGCATCAGCGGTGCCGCGCCCTGAGTCTTGAACTTGAGCGCGATCACCGACCCCCAGCAGGCGGCCAGCGCCCCCGTGCCCATGACGAAGAAGTAGGCGAGCAGGAGCCCGCCGATGCCGGGCCACGAGACCCCGACCGCGAACCCGACTACGAGCAGGAACGTCGCCGGGATCAGGGAGCGCAAACTCGCCGACGCCACCATGCCCGCGAGCAGCACCGGTCGCGGGGCGGGGGAGACGAGCAACCGATCGAACCATCCCTGCTCGATGTCGCGAGCGAGGTTGACGCCGGTCGCCGCCCCGGTGAATCCCGCGCCCTGGAGCAGGCTGATCGGGATGATGAAGCTCTGGTACTCGTCGGCGGTGAAGCCGGGAAGCTGGGTGAGGCCGCCGAAGACCGCAGTCAGGCCGAGGAAAAAGATCGTCGGCGCCAGGACTCCGGGAATCGCGGCCCCGGGGACGCGCAGGATCTCGTTCGTCGCCCGGCGGACCAGCAGGCCGACGGTGGCCATGTCGCCGCGCAGGCTGAACCGGCGCTCGGCGACCTCGACCCGTCCGGTCATGCTCCCAGCCTCAGCCGCCGCCGCAAGGCGACCGCGCTGAGCGCGATCGAGAGCCCCCCGATCAGCGCGATCGCCGCCAGCGCCTCGGCCACCGCCCCCGCGTCGAGCCCGCCGACCACCAGTTCGCGGATCCCGTCAACGATCAAGGAGAGCGGGTTGTACTCGGCGATCGTCCCCGCCGGCTCCAGCATCAGGTTCGCCGGGAAGAAGGCGTCGGAGAGGAAGAGGATCACGAACACCAGTGGGAACAGTCCCTGGACCACGGAGGCCCGGCCGGCGTAGAGCGCGACGGCCGCGCCGATTCCGCCGAAGGCCATCGCCGAGAGCGCCACCAGGGCGAGGACAAGGATCGCCCCGGCGACCCCGCCCTCGATCGTGGCGCCGAAGATCAGCCCGATGGCGATGAACCAGACCGCGGTCACCGCCCCGAGGGCGGCGGTGCCGGCGAGACGCCCGGCGACGATCGCAAAGCGCGAGATCGGCGCCGCGAACAGACGGTCGGTGAACCCCATCTCGAGATCGACTGCGAGCGCGATTCCGCCGCTGTTACCGGCCAGCAGGCAGGCCTGGACCATCGCCCCGGCGAGCATGAAGTCGAGGAAGCCGTTGACCTGCGGAAATCCCTCGAGCTCGATTGCGCCGCCCGCGCCCCCGGTCTGGATCGCGAGCAGCAGGGTGGGGAAGACGAGGATCGGCGCGAACAGCTGCGGGCGGCGGAAGGTCTGGCGCACCGAGCGGCGGCCGAGCGCGGCGACCACCCGCAGGTTGACCCCCAGCCGGTTCAAGCTCAGCCGGCCTCGGCGGCGGCGGGCGCCTGCTCGATGTCCCCCTCGAGGTGCTCGCCGGTCTTGGCGACGAAGACGTCGTCGAGCGTCGGTTCCACCAGGTCCAACGACTCGACCGCGATTCCGGCGTCGTCGAGCGCGCGCACCACCTTGGCCACCTCCGCCGCCCCGCCCTCAAGCTCGACCAGGACCTTGCCTTCCTTCTCGGGCAGCCGGCGGCCGAAGGCGGTGCAGACCCGTTCCGCCTGGGCGGCTGACCCGTCAGCCAGGCCGATCTCCAGGTGCGGTTTGCCGACCTCGGCCTTGAGCGAGGCGGGCGTGCCCTCGGCAACGATCTTGCCCTTGGCGATGATCCCCAC
The DNA here is from genome assembly GCA_021155855.1 of Solirubrobacterales bacterium. Taxonomy (GTDB): domain Bacteria; phylum Actinomycetota; class Thermoleophilia; order Solirubrobacterales; family 70-9; genus WHSW01. The sequence goes on along the minus strand of JAJNAZ010000001.1, from coordinate 171,723 downwards.
GCGATCGGCGAGGTTGTCGGCCTCCTCGAGGTACTGGGTGGTCAGAAAGACCGTCGTGCCCTCGCGATTTAGCGCCGCGACCTCCTCCCAGATCGCCTTGCGGCTCACCGGGTCCAGTCCGGTCGTCGGCTCGTCGAGGAACAGGACCCGAGGCTCATGCACGAGCGCCGAGGCCAGATCGAGCCGGCGCCGCATCCCACCCGAGTATGTGCCCACCCGCCTGTCGGCCGCCTGAGCGAGCCCGACCCGCGCCAGCAACGCGTCGCCGCGGCGGGTCGCCTCGGCGCCGACGAGGCCGTGCAGCGTCGCCTGGAGCGCGATCAACTCGCGGCCGGTCATCAGCGGGTCCAGCGCCGCCTCCTGCAGGGCGACCCCGATCGCGCGGCGCACCTCGGCCGCCTCGTCGACGACGTCGTGGCCGGCGACCAGCGCCCTGCCGCCGGTCGGACGCAGAAGCGTGGTCAGCATCCGCACGGTGGTCGTCTTGCCGGCGCCGTTGGGGCCGAGGAAGGCATAGATCTCCCCTTCGGCCACCTCGAGGTCGACGCCGTCCACGGCGCGGATCGCGCCCTCGAACTCGCGCTCGAGTCCTGATACCTCGATTGCACGCACGGCGAGGGAATGTACCGGCGGCGGTTGGGGAGCCTAAGCTATGCGTCGCTGACCGAACCGAAACCCTGTCCACGAATGGGTGTTTCAGCTTCTCCGATGCCCGCAAACGGCACACCTCGCCGCCTCCTCGCGGTCGCCTTCGCGACCGGATGCGCGTGCATCCTGGCCGCGGTCACGGTGATCGTCGGATCGGATCGGGCCGGTGCCGCGGCTGCCAAGGCGGCCGTGATCGGTCAGACGCCGATCACGCCGAAGCCCAACTGCCCGACCCCTGGCGGGGGCAACGTCCCCGCCGACCGCGCCTGCCAGGCGATGGGCCGCGTGACCGGCTTCCAGACGATGGCCGACGGGCGGCGAAACCCCTACAAGGTGCGCAAGCCGGGGACGATCGTCGCCTGGTCGGTGGATGTGTCGAAGCCGACGAAGAAGGAGCGCAAGTTCTTCGAGAACGCGCTCTCCAAGAGCGGCCCCCCGAGCGCCCGGCTCTCGATTCTGAAGCCGAAGGGTAAGGGCCGGTTCAAGCTGGTCAAGCAGAGTCCGGTGGTCAAGCTCGCCTCGGTTCTGGGCAACCGGCCGGTGTTCACGCTCAACGATCCGCTCCGGGTCCGCAAGGGGATGATCATCGCCCTGACCACGCCGACCTGGCTCTCGAACCTCGCCGACTACGGCGCCAACAACTCCGACGCCTGGCGTGCGAGCCGCGAGCGCGGCGAGTGCCTCAACGAGCAGGATCTGCTGCAGCGCAGCCGTCCGCAGCAGAAGGTCGGCGGCAAGCGCGCCTACGACTGCACATACGAGGGTGCGCGGATCCTCTACCGCGCCTTCCTCGAGCGGCGCTGATTGGCACCCGCCAGCCCCGGGGCGCTGATCAACACCGCCGGCTGATTCCCCGGCCCGGCCCGCTACTCGCAGGCACGCGGGTTCTGCTCGCAGAACTGCTCGAACGCGTCTGGCGGGCTCTGGCCGCCCGAGCCACCCTCCGGCGTCCCGCCGCCCCCGCCGCCGCCGTTCTCCTCCGCAGCCTCGGCCTCCTCGGTCCCGGGATCCGGGCCGCCACCCTCGTGCCCCTCGTCGGAGACCACGGGCGGCGCGGTGCCGCCCGAGCCTTCGTCCTCGGGAGGCTCGGGCTCCGTCGTCGTGGTCGTCGTGGTGGTTTCCGCCCCGGTGGTTTCCGCCGTGGTGGTCTCGAGCTCGTCCGTGATGGTGGTGCTGGCCGCCGGCGTGGTCGCGGGCTCGTCGGCGTCCTCGCCGCAGGCGGCGAGCCCGGCGCAGGCGGCGATCGTGAGCGCGACCGCCACCGCGCCCCCTGACCTGGCGCTGGCGTTCACCTCGTCTGGTCGAGCGCCGGCTGGCGAAGGCCGCAGTAGGGGCAGTCGCTGACGTCGAGGCCGATCAGCTGGTCGCAGCGCCGGCACTCGCGCAAGTTCTCCGGCGTGCGCAACAGCGCCGACTCCGAGGGGGCGAGCGGCAGGGTCCGGGTCACCGGCTCCATCTCCTCGCCGGTCTCGCGGTCCACGTAGACCCCGTCCGCCTCGGCGACCGCGAAAGCCTCGCGACCCGAGGCGCGGGCGCGCAGCCGGTATTTCTGCCGCGGGTTCTGCAAGGCACGCAAGATATCCGCTCCGACGGCCGGTCGGCAGCGTAGGGTGCCGCGCATGAAGGTGTTGATCTTCCACGGCTATCTGCTGCGTGGCACCGGGTCCAACGTCTACAACGCCAGCCTCGCCGCGGCGCTCGCCGGGCTCGGGCACGAGGTCCACCTCGTCTGCCAGGACCGTGAGCCGCCCGCGCTCGCGCCGCCGGGGGCGCCGGGGTCGGTGACGGTGCACCGGCCCGACATCGGCGGGCTCCTGCCGGTCTATGTGCACGACACCTACGAGGGCTTCGAGGTGAAGACGTTCGCCGAGCTCACCGACGCCGAGCTCGAGATCTACCTCGAGTCCAACGTAACCGCCGTGCGCGATCTCGTCGACTCGCTCGGAGGCGTCGACGCGGCGCTGGCCAACCACCTGGTGATGGGCCCCGTGATCCTCGCCCGCGCGGGCCTGCACTACGCGATCAAGGTCCACGGCTCCGATCTCTCCTACACGGTGATCCCCGATCTCGGCCGCTTCGGCCCCTACGCTCGCGAGGCCTGCGACGGCGCCGCGGGGATCCTGGTCGGCTCCGGCCACATCGCGGCGCGCCTGCGCCGAGCGGTCGACGACCCGGTCACCAACGCCAAGGTCCGGCTCGGGCCGCCGGGAGTCGACACCGAGCGGTTCGCGCCGCTGGAGGTCGAGGCGCGAGCCGAGCGCCTGCGCGAGCTCGCGGCCGGGTTGAGGCTGGGCGCGGGAGAGGGGTTGGGCGGAAATCGCGTCGATGAGACGCAAGCAGCGCCCAACCCGCCGGCGACGGCGTGGGATCGCGACGTTGAGCAGGCGGCCGACGCGGTCGACTGGTTCGCCGATGCGAACGGGCCGCGGGTGATCTACGTCGGCAAGCTGATCGTCTCCAAGGGCGTCGACCTGCTGCTGGCGTCATGGCCCCTGATCACCGCCGCCAATCCGGGGGCCCGACTGCTGATCGTCGGATTCGGAACGCTCGATCCGGTGCTGCGCGGCGTCTGGGACGGCCTCGCGAGCGGCGACCTCGGTTCGCTGCGCGAGCTCGCCGAGCGGGGGCGCGGGCTCGAGGACGGCGCCGACGAGCGCCTCGAGATGCTTTCGACCTTTCTCGCCGCGCTACCGCCCGGCTACGAGGAAGCCGCCCGGGCCGCCGCGGGTTCGGTCGCCTTCTCTGGACGCCTCGAGCACGACGAGGTCGCGACCCCGATCGCCGCGTCGGACTCGCTCGTCTTCCCGAGCACCTTTCCCGAGGCCTTCGGCATGGTCGCCGCCGAGGCGGCGGCGACCGGGGCGCTGCCGGTCTCGGCCCATCACTCGGGCGCCGCCGAGGTCAGCCGCGAGCTCGCCGCCGACCTGCCTGGCGCGGCCGCCGGCCTGGTCTCGTTCGCGCTCGGCGACGATGCGGTGCAGGCGATCGCCAGCCGCGTGAACGGCTGGCTTGCGCTTCCGCAGCCCGAGCGCGTGGCCGCGAGCGAGTCGCTGCGGGGGACCTGCGAGCGTCTCTGGAGCTGGCGGGGCGTCGCCGGCACGGTGCTTGCCGCGGCCCAAGGCGAGCTCGACGGCCTCCCGGTGCCGCACGAGGATTGAGACGCTTGAAACTAGCCCGATTGCGGGCGTTCCGACACGGTCGCCGCGACCAATAGAATCGTCGCCCGGTGAACCGGCCAACGCTTCTACGTCTGATCGGCGCGATGCTGGCGCTCACGGTCGTCGGCTCGGTCGTGCTGGTGCAGTTCGACTGGTTCGGCGACGCGGCCTCCGAGGAGGCGCCGCCGATCGACACCCTCTTCGACGTGATGGTCGTGCTCTCGACCTTCGTCTTCTCGATCGTGATGGTGATGTTCGGCTACGCGATCTGGAAGTTCCGCGCCAGGCCCGGCGACGAGTCGGACGGCGCGCCGATCCACGGGAACACCAAGCTCGAAATCGCCTGGACCGTGATCCCGACGATCATCGTCCTCTTCGGCGCCGGCTACTCGTGGATCGTCCTCGACGACATCGAGGCGAGGGCGGACGACGCGATGCCGCTGAAGGTCACCGCGCAGCAGTTCAAGTGGACGTTCGAGTACCCGGAGGCCGACGGGCTGAGGTCCGACGAGCTGCACGTTCCGGTCGACCGCCAGCTCGACGTCCAGCTCGAGGCGCTCGACGTCGTGCACTCATTCTGGGTGCCCGAGTGGCGGATCAAGCGCGACCTGGTGCCGGCCGGCGAGGGCGGCGACGAGATCGACGACGAGTTCGTGGTCACGCCGAACGAGGAGGGCACCTTCAGCCTCGTCTGCACCGAGCTCTGCGGCCTCGGGCACACGACGATGCGGGCGACGGTAGTGGTCGAGTCGCAGGAGGAGTTCGACCAGTGGCTCGACGACCAGGCACAGGCCGAGGCCGGGGCGGGCGGCGGATCCTCGGCCGCCGGCGGGACCTAGGATTCGGGAGGTAGGACGAACGTGGCAGTGGCAATCAAGCAACCAGGCCTGGCGCGCGGGGCGCTCGGGTTCATAGTCGGCTCGGCGTTCGGGTTCGGGCTCGTCGTCGCCCTGCGCGCGATCTCCGGGCTCGAGATCTTTCAGACCGAGCAGACCGGCTACCCGCACCTGGTCGTCCCCGCGATCACCGGCCCGCTCGGCTTCCTGGTCGGGCTCGGCGCGTTCGACTACTGGTTCCGCTGGGCAGCGGGCAGGCCGACGATCCCAGAGGACCATTCCCAGCACGGGGCCAAGTCCTGGCGCGACTACTTCAAGTTCAACACCGATCACAAGGTGATCGGGATCCAGTACATCGTCACCACCTTCTTCTTCTTCCTCGTCGGTGGGCTGATCGCGATGCTGATCCGGGCCGAGCTCGCGCAGCCGGGGACGCAGATCGTCGACCCCGGGGTCTACAACGGGCTCTTCTCCACCCACGCCGCGATCATGATCTTCGTCTTCGTGATCCCGGTGTTCGCCGGGATCGCCAACTACGTCCTGCCGCTGATGATCGGCGCGCCGGACATGGCCTTCCCGCGCCTCAACGCGCTCTCGTTCTGGATGCTGCCGATCGCGGGCATCCTCTTCCTCTCCAGCTTCCTCGTCCCCGGCGGCGCCTTCGACGCCGGCTGGACCGGCTACGCGCCGCTCTCCACCGGGGCGCCGCTGGGGCAGTCGTTCTTCAACCTCGGGGTGCAGTTCGCCGGCGCCTCATCGGTGGCCACGGCGCTCAACTTCCTGGTCACGATCGTCACCATGCGAGCGCCGGGGATGACCTTTTGGCGCATGCCGCTGCTGGTCTGGGCCAACCTCTCGACCTCGCTGCTGGTCGTCGCGGCGACGCCGTTCATCGCCGGGGTCCAGTTCATGGTCCTCTTCGACCGCGTCCTGCACACCAACTTCTTCCAGGCGGCGTTCGGCGGCGACGTGCTCAGCTACCAGCACATCTTCTGGTTCTACTCGCACCCGGCCGTCTACATCATGATGCTGCCCGGGTTCGGGATCATCTCCGAGGTCATCTCGACCCACGCCCGCAAGCCGATCTTCGGCTACCGGCTGATGGCCCTGGCGCTGATCGGGATCGTCGTCCTCTCCTACACCGTCTGGGCGCACCACATGTTCGTCAGCGGCATGTTCGCCTGGCTGCGGGTGCCGATGATGATCACCACCCTGCTGATCGCGGTGCCCACCGGGATCAAGATCTTCTCCTGGCTGGCGACCCTGTTCAACAGCGTCCTGCACCTGAGATCGACCGCAATGCTGTTCGCGCTCGGCTTCGTCACCACGTTCACGATCGGCGGGATCTCCGGCGTGATGCTCGGCATGGTGCCGATCGACATCCACGTGTCGGACACCTACTTCATCGTCGCCCACATCCATTTCGTGCTCTTCGGCGGCTCGGTGTTCACGATCTTCGCCGGCATCTACCACTGGTTCCCGAAGATGACCGGGCGGATGTACGACGAGAAGCTCGGGCGGGTGCACTTCTACCTCACCCTGGTCGGGATGCTCGGCACCTTCATCCCCATGCACTGGGTCGGGATGGAGGGGATGCCCCGCCGGGTGGCCGATTACGCGGCCCAGTTCGGCGACTGGAACCTGATGATCTCGATCTCCTCGTTCCTGCTCGGGATCGCCCAGCTGGTGTTCCTCTACAACATGATCGTCTCCTGGAAGTGGGGCCCGCGAGCGACCGCGAACCCGTGGCGAGCGAAGACGATCGAGTGGCAGGTCTCCTCACCCCCGCCGATCTTCAACTTCGACGAGATCCCGCGGGTCGTCGGCGGGCCCTACGAGTTCGGCGTCCCCGGCGCCCGGCACGCGATCATGGGCGGTGAGGAGGCGGAGGTGCGCAAGCCCGAGCCCGCGGTGGTCGGCGCCGCCGGCGGTGGCGGCGGCGGGTCGCCGGGCGAGCGAGGTGGACCATGACCGAGGCAGAGCTCGCCAGCTACCCGGTCGACGACCCGCGCTCCAGCGTCGACTGGAGCGACGGCGGCACGGTGCTCGCCTTCGTCAACGAGGTCGCCGGCGGCCGCCGGCTGCTCGAGGCGCTTCGCGAGCGCGTCGACGCCGGTGCCGATGCGGTCGCGGTTGCGGCGCCCCAGAACCAGCCGGTCGTCGGCCAGATCGTCGACCGCGACGAGATTCGGGAGGCGGCGCTGAGCCGAGTCGAGGTGACCCAGTCGGTGCTGGCCGAGTTCGGGATCGAGGCCTCGGGCGCGGTCATGGATCCCGAGCCCTCGCTGGCGCTCGACGACGCCGTGCGCGCCTTCGCCCCGCGCGAGGTGCTGCTCTCGTCCCTCTATGAGGCCCGCTTCGGCCTCTTGCGCCGCGACCTTGTCGAGTGGGCCAAGGACCGGTTCGAGATCCCGGTCACCCACATACCCGTGCGCGTCGACGACGACGCGGTGCGCTGGGACGTCACCCATACCCTGGTGGTCGGCACGCAGACGATCGCCAGCCCCGAGCTGATCGAGTCGTTGAAGGCCCGCGCCGCCGAGACGCCGCACCGCTACACGATCATCTGCCCACGCTCGGGGGACCTCAGCCGCGAAGAGGTGGTCGAGCGCCTGGCACGCACGGTCGCCGAGCTCTATCGCGCCGAGATCGACGCGATCGGACAGCCGATGAGCCCGGAGCCGTTCGCGGCGATCGAGAACGCGATCGAGCACTACCGGATCGACGACATCATCATCTCGACGCTTGCCGGCGAGCAGTCGAAGTGGCTCGAGCAGGGCCTGCTGGAGAAGGTCAGGGAGATCACCGATAAGCCGGTGAATCACTACGAAGCGAGCTCGGGGTCGCGGACTGAGCAGCGAGCGCCGAGCGCCGAGAGCGCCGGGGTCAGAACCTGATGGAAAGCGCCTCCGTAGCCGTCGGGCAAGCAGAGCCGCACGAGCACCATGGCCCGCCGGAGGCTCATCAGAGCTCGCGCATCGACCGCCAGACCCTCGGCATCCTGCTGTTCATCGTCACCGAGGCGATGCTGTTCGGGGCGTTCTTCGCCTCCTACTTTTTCCTCCGCGTGGTCTCCAACGAGGGTCCCTGGCCCCCGGAGGGTTTCGAGCTGCCGGTCGCGGTCGCCGGAGTCAACACGGCGATCCTGATCTCGTCCAGCTTCACCGTCCATTGGGCGCTCGAGGCGACGCGGAAGGGCAACCGCCGCGGCATGCAGATGGGGCTGATGACCACCTGGCTGCTCGGCTCGACCTTCCTCTTCATCCAGATCAACGAGTACATCCACATCGGCTTCAGCGGCCGCGACGGCGCCTTCGGCTCGATCTTCTACGGCCTCACCGGCCTCCATGGCGCCCACGTCTTGGTCGGGCTGCTCCTGCTCAGCTTCGCCAACATCCGCGCCTGGCGTGGCCACTTCGGCCCCAAGGCAAAGGACCATCTCGGCGTCGAGGTGCCGGGCATCTACTGGCACTTCGTCGACGTGATGTGGATCATCGTGTTCACGGTCGTCTACATCCTCTAGAAACCGCTTGATCAAGCGGGGCAGCGCTTCAGTGCGCCAGCGGTGCCAGTCAGCACGCTGCCAGCCGCGGGGCCGCTCTCCTCAGCCCGCTTGTGCTACGCCGAGAGATAGGTGTCGAGCAGCGCCCGCGGCCTCCTCTCAGAGCCCGGCATCCGGTGCCCATCGCGGTCGAGAGGAATCGCGATCTTCGCGTGCCCCATGAAGGTCGAGAGCGCCCTTCGCGTTCACGCCTGCGGCGATCATCAGCGAGGCGAACGTGTGGCGCCGGGCGTGGGGCGGCGGCGATCGGCATCTTGCGCCGCCCGGCCCGCGACTTCAGCGATCGCCCCCGCGCTCGGATCCCAGCCGCGCGCCACGTGGATCACCACGCGAGCGAGGTCGACGTCCTCGACGCGAGGCGCCCGCAGCTCCCCGAGCCGGAGGCCCGCATACATCGCCGTCGCCCAGATCGCGCGATCGTCCTCTACGACCGGGACCACCGAGTCGGAGCTCGGGGACCCGCTCAACCCTTTAGCCTCGCCGGATAGCGCACCACCTCCAGCTCACCGCCGTCGACCACCCGCACCGCATCGCCTGGTCGGCCCCCGCCGAATGGATCCGCGCTCACGGCCACCAGGTTTACGAACAGGCGTCGCCTAGCCGGCTTACTCATTCGCAGGACGCCGACCTTGCGGGTGAGGCACGGGCTCGCGCCGGGAAGGCAGTTAAGGCCGTTGTTCTCGGCGATCTCGCCGCCAAAGCTCGCGACCTCCCGGGCGCGGCCGCCGAGATCGGTCTGATCGCGACGGTCGGCAAGGATCAGGCGGGTGGAGACCCGAGTCGGAAAGCTCAGATGGGCCGAGCTCGTCGCGAGACGCGCCTGGACCGCGAGCTGCGCCCCCTCGCCCAGGCGCTCCAGCGGCAGCGAGTAAATCACGGTCCGCCGCTCGCGGTCGACCGGGATCTTCCCGTGCTCGGCCGACCGCGCCCGGAGCGGGTCCGGCCGCGGTGGGTCGCCGCGCAGCCTGAGCGCATTTATCCTGCCCTTGTCGGTGCCGACCGTCCCATCGGGCTCGTTCTCGCCGATCAGGAGCACGTGTCCGCGTCCGGCGGCTGGGTGGTGGGCGTCGAGGACGAGGTTGACAAAGCTTGGACGATGGCCCCACGGTAGGCCGCGATCGGGGATTCGGATTTCGGCTCGGGTAAAGACGAGCACCCGATGGTGCTCGCGCTGGCCGATGCGCTCTTGCCTGCGGTCAGAGAGCCGCAGCGCGCGCCCCTCGGCCACCTCGATGACATCGCGGTCCCGGGCGAGCAACAGCCGCGCGCGAACCGTCGGCGCGAAGCTGTAAGGGTTGCCGACGCACCCAGCGCCTGCCCTCGCGCAGTCCGTCGTCATCTGTACCTCGGCGGTAATTTCGAGGCGATCCCCCGGGGCGAGATCGGGAAGGCTCGCGATGGCTCGGCGGCCCGGCCCAAGCGACATCGCAACCGCTTTGTTGGCTCCTGACCGAGCCGTGATCGGGATCGTCTCTCGCAGCTCGGAGTCATTGCCGGTTGATGCCACGAGCACGCGGCCGCGAGCGTTAACGAACTCCTTCCTCGATTCACTCGCTGGCATTCACCGTCTCAATGCCCCCTGGGGCAGAGAAGCCCAAATTCTTGTCCGACCGGCCCATTCGAGGTCGCAAGCCGATTGCGCCCGCGTCTCCCCATTCCGCGTACTCGACGCTGCCGGGCGGCTCGTTGGCAGTCTCAAAGACAGCCGCGCTTTCGGACCATCGGTCCCGCGCTCACTCGCCACGGCACAACCGTATCGCGGTCACTGCCCGCTCCCCTTCGGACGAGTTCCGGTAGCCGTCGTCCCGCTGGTCGAGGACCGAAGTCTCGGCAAGGCTGGTGCGCCAGTGGTGCGCCAGTCAGCCACCGATTCGGGCGGTTGCAAGCGGTCCACAGCGGTCGAGTTGCGCCTTGAAGCGAAACGTCGCTTTCTGAAGCTACGAGCCACGATGTGGATCATCGTCTTCACGGTCGTCAACGGCTTCGAGGGCTTTCTCAGGGTCGAGAAAGCCCCGCGACCAGACGATCTTCCCGGCGCGCACCCTGGAGAGCCAGGCGATCGGAGACTCGATTTCAAGTCCGCTTCCAGTTCCGCGGGCATAGAAACGGCCGATCATCAAGACGTCGTCGCCCAGGTCGCGGAACTCTTCGGGTTCGAGTCGGAACTCCGCCCAGATTGCATCGGCTTCGGCCATCCAATTGCGGATGCCTTCGTGGCCGCGGTAGGTGTTGCCCTCGGCTCCCCCGACAATCGCGGATTGAAGCTCGATCGCGGGATCGATGTATGGGAGGGCCGCCTCGGTTTTGCGACGCGTGCCGAGTGCATCGAAGACGCGTCGACAGACTTTGACGTTCTCGATCGACATCGCCTGCTGCGCAGTATTCCAGCCGGACCCCGAGCGGACTCGCGCCGCTGCTCGCGATGGTTGCCGCGACCGCGCCACGATGAGATGGTCGCCGCTCACCCCCGCGGCGCGACGGCTTCGCCGTGATAGCGTCGCGGCCGGTGGCCGGCTATACCAAGGTGAACCTGAAGTCGGATGTCGAAGACTCGGCGACCAAGTTCGGCTACGCGCCGAACCTGGAGGCGCGCTTCGCGGCGGGGGCGCTGGGGCTTAAGAAGTCGGCGCTCAGCTATCAGCGGGTCGCGCCGGGGTTCAGGATCCCGTTCGGGCACAGCCACAAACAGCAGGAGGAGGTCTACGTGATCCTCTCCGGGGGTGGACGGCTGAAGCTCGACGAGGAGATCGTCGAGGTCGGGGCGATGGACGCGGTGCGGATCGCGCCGGAGCTTACGCGCGGCTTCGAGGCCGGGCCCGACGGCGCCGAGCTGCTCGCGATCGGGGCGCCGAACACGGGCGGCCCGGCCGAGGATGTGGTGCCGGCGCCGGATTGGTGGAGCGACTGAGTCCCGTCGGGACCAGTCGCCCGACCCACGCCGGATCGCAATCGAGCTCGATTTTCGGCGCGGTCATGCTCGCCTTGGCCGAGCGCTAAGTTCTGTGCACAGATATCGCGGAAGGGAGGCGTAGTGCACAACCCGCTTCGTTCCGAGGCCGAGATGTTCCGCGTCGTCGTCATCGTCGGGATCGCGGCCGCGCCGGTGATCGCGGTCGGCCTGATCACCGAGCCCGTCTATGCCGCGATCCTGCTCGCGCTCGAGATCGGGGTCGGGATCGGCCTTCTGTGGCGCAGCTCGCGCGGCTCCGAGCCCCACACCGCCGCGGTCGCGGAGGCACGCGACGACGCCCACCGGGTGCTCGTGGTCGCCAACCAGACGGTCGCCGGTCGCGCCCTGCTCGACGAGATCCGCAGTCGTTGCGAGGGCCGTGGGAGCGAGATCTTCGTCGTCGTTCCGGCGCTGCCCGGATCGCGACTCGAGCACCTCGCCCACGACGTCGATCGCGCGATCGCCGAGGCCCGCGAGCGGCTCGGGCGCTCACTCGAGGCGATGCGCGGCGCCGGCCTCAGCGCTCGCGGGCAGGTCGGAGACCACCACGACCCCAACGTCGCGATCGAGGACGCGTTGCGCGAGTTCGCCGCCGACGAGGTGGTGATCTCGACCCACCCGCCGGAGCGCTCGAGGTGGCTCGAGCGCGGGGTGGTCGAACGGGCCGAGCGCGAGGTTCCGCTCCCGGTGACGCACGTGGTGGTGGACCTTGAGGCCGAGGGGGCGACCCGGGCTTCGGCCGGGCCCGTCGGCTAACTGCCGACGTTCTCGAGCAGGTAGTCGACCAGGCCCTGCAGGTCCTGCGGGGTCAGCGAGCTCTCGAAGTCCTGCGGCATCACGTCGGGGCCGAAGCCCTGCGTGATCTGCGAGTTCGGGTCGACGATCTGCTGCTCGATGTACTTGGCGTTCTTGCCGGCGAGCGTCTCGTCGAGGTCGGGACCGGTGGTCCCCGAGGTGCCGGCGGCCTGCAGCGCGTGGCAGCTGCCGCAGCGCTCGGTGAACAGCTGATCGGGCGGCAGCTCGGGGGGCTTGGCGCCCGGGATGCCGGCGACGCTGGCGACGTAGGCGGCGACGTCCTCGGCGTCCTGGCCGACGACGAGGTCGGCGGGCATGAAGATCGAGCTGTAGTTGGGGGCGCCCTCCTCGACCTCGCGCGGATTGGAGATCTGCTTCTGGACGACCCCCTCGACCGTGTCGGAGTCCATGCCGTCAGCCCGCGCCTGGGCGAAGGAGGCGTCGAGGTCGGGGCCGACGTCGGCGCTCGACCCGGCCTCCGCGAGCGTGTGGCAGGTGCCGCAGTTCTGCAGGAACAGGGCGCGGCCGCGCTCGAGGTCGGAGTCCTCGGAGGCGTCGCAGCCGGTCATGAACACGAACCCGCCGAGGGCCAGCGCGAGCACGCTCAAGCGGGCGCGTCCCTGCCTGCGGAGAGGGGGTCTCGGCACGCGGCGAATCCTATCTGTCGATACGCGCGAGCCGACTCGCTGCGAGCGGCCATCGGATAGGGTTCGCGCCGATCTGCACTAGCGAATCCGAGCGAGGGAACCGGTTGGATGGAAGTTCGTGAGGGGATGTCCAGCGTCGTGCTTACGGTCGGGCCTGGGCACAGTTTGCGCGAGGCCGCGAAGCGGATGACCGAGAAGGGCGTCGGCGCCGCGGTGGTCCTCGACGAGGAGACGCCGGGGCCGCGCGTCGTCTCCGAGCGCGACGTCCTCAACTCGCTCGGGCGCGGCGAGGACCCCGACGCCGAGCGCGTCGGCGATCACATGAGCGACACCGTGATCGCCGCCGCGCCCGACTGGAGCCTCGAGCGCGCCGCGGTCGAGATGGCCCGCCGCCAGATCCGCCACCTGGTCGTGGTCGAGCGCGGTGAGCTGGTCGGCGTGCTCTCGATGCGCGACATCGTGCGCGTCTGGACCTCCGAGGGCGCGACCTCCGGCATGACCCCCCCGGAAACCGAGTAACAGTTGCCACACGCTCGCCCGCGATAGCCGCGAAGCGGCGGTTTGCCCGTTCACGACCTTCCGTCCCTCAACAGACGCAACCCGGCGCGAGCGGACGCGAAGCGGAGCATCCCGGCGGAGGTGTTATCTCTTCAGCGGCACCGCTGGGATCACGGCCGAGGTGAGCCGCTGGTTGCGCGGCAGGCGGGAGTAGTCCCGGCGCGCGTCGCGGATCCAGGCCAACAGCGCGACCACGGCGACGACGGCGCCGACGACGCCGTAGGGCCACCAGGTGAACAACGAGACCACCACCCCGGCGAGGCCGGCGGCGAGCAGCGCCGGCTGCCAGGAGGGGGCCGGCAAATAGAGGAGCTCGGTCGGCTCGCCATCGCGGCGGTCCTCCGCCATCAGCCGATGTAGACGATCGCGACGAAGAAGCAGAGCCCGAAGACGCCCAACGCGACCGACGCCGCAAGCAGCCCCGCCCCGATGTTGCTCGCCGCTCGCTTGCGATCCACGACGCCGGTTCTATCAGATGACCCGGTCCGCGGCCATCGCGCAGAAGAGCAGGGCGAGGTAGGCGAGCGAGGCGAGGTAGAGGCGCAGCGCGGCGGGTCGCGATGGCGAGCGCAGCAGGCGAAGCGCGAGCGCCGTGAAAGCCCCGCCGAGGACGAGGGCGGCGACGAGATAGATCGCGCCGAAAAAGCCGGTCGCCACCGGGAGCAGGGTGAAGGCGACGAGGACCAGGGTGTAGGCGAGGATCTGGCGGCGGGTCGCCGCCTCGCCCTTGACCACTGGCAGCATCGGCACCCCGGTGCGGGCGTAGTCGTCCTTGATCAGCAGCGAAAGCGCCCAGAAATGGGGCGGCGTCCAGAGGAAAACGATCCCGAACGGATACAGCGCGTCGACGGCCAACCCGCCGGTCGCCGCCGCCCAGCCGACGAGCGGCGGGACGGCGCCGGCGGCCCCGCCGATGACGATGTTCTGCGGCGTCAGCGGCTTCAGCCACACGGTGTAGACGAGGACGTAGCCGAGCAGCCCGGCGAGTGCCAGCGCCGCCGAGAGCGGGTTGACGGTGAGCGCGAGCTGGATCGTCGCCAGCGCACCGAGCAAGATCCCGAAGACGAGCCCGTGCCAGGGCTCGATCCGCCCCGAGACCAACGGCCGGCCGCGGGTACGGGCCATGCGGGCATCGCGTTCGCGATCGAGATAGTGGTTGATCGCCCCGGCGCCGCCCGCGGCCAGGTAGCCGCCGAGCATCGTCCAGAGCACGGCATCGAGCGCCGGGCCGGCGGGATCGGCGACGATCATCGTCGCCACCGTGGTCAGCAACAGCAGCGAGATGATGCGCGGCTTGGTCAGCGCGATGTAGTCGCGCACCGTCCCCAGGAGCGGGCGTTCTCGGGAACGTCCGCCGACCTCGAGGGCGCCGGCGAGGTCGCGATCGAGGCGGCCGGCGCGGCCGGGGCGTCGGGTTGTTGTCGCGCTCTCCATCGTCTAGGCGGTGACGGCTCCTCTGACCGACCGGCGGCGAACCCGCTCACCTGCGGGTTCTGAGGCAGGCAGCAGCGTCGCGCCAGCGTAGACGACGGTGCTCCATAGGACCGTGCCGAGCGCCAGGTGTCCGAGGATCAGGCCGGCGTGCTTGCCCGCCCAGACGTTGAGGATCCCGAGCCCGATCTGGGCCACCAGCAGCAGCGCGGCGGCGCCGAAGGCACGGCTGGGGGCGCGGCGCACGAGGGCGATCGCCGCCATCGCGAGCACGGCGAGCGCCGCCAGGTACATGAGCGTGCGATGGACGAGCTGGATGTCGGCGAGCCGGCTCTGACCGAACCCCGGGAACTGCTCGTTACAGGCGGGGAAGGTATCGGCGCTGTAGCCGGTCCCGCAGGCCACGTGCGCCTGGCCGACGACCGGCTCGCCGGGCGTGCCCTCCCTCTCGGTGCCGGCGACGTAGCCACCGGCAACGATCGTCGCCAGCACGAGCACCGCGGCGACCACGGTCGCGACTCCGAGCCCGCCCATGCTCTCCGGCCGCAGCGCCACCGCCTGCGGGTCTGCGGCCCGGCGGAGCGCGATCAACAGCCCCAGCAACAGCATCGCCAGCCCGAGGTGGGCGGCGACGAGTTCTTCCTCGAGACCCTGCTCGACGGTGAGCCCGCCGAGGCCGGCTTGGGCGAGCACCAGTAGCCCGGCGCCGACCGAGCCGCGGACGATCCACCGATGGACGCGCAGCCGGCGGAACGCCAGCCAGACGGCGAACACGATCAGCACGCCGACGACCGCGGCCGCGACCCGATGGCTGAACTCGATCGTCGACTCCGCCGAGTCGGCCGGCAGGACGCCGCCCTCGCACAATGGCCAGCCGTGCGTGCCGCTGCCCTCCGGACCGCAACCGAGGCCGGAGTCGCTGACGCGGACGATCCCGCCGATCAGGATCAGCACAAGGGTGGCGGCGATGGTCAGGGTGAGGAGGCGGCGAAAGCGCGCCAGCTCGTCCCCATCGCCACGAGCGGCGAGATCACGCATGCCGGTCAGGCTACCGAGGAGCCTCCGCCGTCGGCCGCATCGGGATCCGTCGTCTCGGACGCGGAGGTCTCCGCGGTCGCGGGCACCGGTTCCGCGGGCCTCGGGGCCGGGCTGGGAGGCCGCTCGAGCGCCGCGGGTGCGACGAAGGCCTCCGTCCGCCTACGGATCGACTCGCGGATATCGTGCATGGGCTCGGTGCTGCGGACGTCGGGCACCGCGTCGAAGTTGTGCGGCGGCGGCGGGGAGAGCGCGAACCACTCGAGGGTCGCGCCGCGCCACGGGTCGTGCCCGCGGGCGCGAAGCCCGTTGTTCCAGCTGTAGGCGGCGTTACCGAGCTCGAGCAGGATGCCGCCCACGAGCAAGAAGGCGGCGAGCGAGGCGACCAGGTTGTAGCCGTCGACGCCCGTCCCCTCGAAGTACTGAAAGACGTCCACCGGCTGGCCCTCGAGCCCGGCCATGAACATCATCAGGACGTAGAGGTTGATGCCGATGAACATCAACGCCAGCGCCGCCTTGCCGAGACCCTCGCCGAGCAGCCGGCCGCAGACCTTGGGGAACCAGTAGTGGAGCGCGGCGAAGCCGCCGATCACGGCCCCGCCGACGAGCACGTAGAGCGTGCTGCCCTGGCTCGCCGTGGTGTCGTCGAGCAGCCAGCCGACCGGGACCACAGAGTAGCTGAGCTCTCCGGCGAGCCCGCAGGCCATAATCGAGATCGCGCCCAGCGCGTACCAAGTTGCCGCCCGCAGGTCCAGTGTTCCGCCCCAGATCGTCGCGATCCAGACGTAGAGGAGGACGCCGACCGGGACCACCAGGGCGAGCGCGAACGCCATCGCCATGATCGTCCAACCCTCGTTGAGCGGCGCCTCGTACATGTTCTGCATCCAGGCGAGCGGTCCGAGGATGCCGATGGCGACGAACGATGCCGCGACCGCGCGGTGGCTGAAGACCGGCTTGCGGGCGAAGGTGGGGAGGATCTCGGAGATCGCGCCCGCGGCGGCCAAGAAGACGATCAGATAGGCGCCGGTGAAGTAGATGTAGGCGAGGTGCTCGTAAAGCAGCGGCGCGCCGCCCTCGCCGGGATCGAAGAAGACCCCGTCGAAGTGGCGATCGATCTCCAGCATCGTCAGGGCGGCGATCATCACCGGACCGATCACCACCAGCAGCCAGCCGATCACCGTGGCGGCCCAGGCGAACAGCGGCATCCGCCGCCAGGCGACCCCCGGGGCGCGGAGCCGGTTCAGGGTGACGACGAGGTTGATCGCGAAGCAGACGAACCCGAGCGTCGCCAGGGCGGTGCCGGCGATCCACGAGTCGGTGCCGTTGGTCGGTGCGAACACCGCGTCCGAGAGCGGCGGGAGGGAGATCGTGCCGGTCTCCGGCGCCGTGTAGAGGAAGCTCGCGTAGATGGTCACGCCGCCGACCAGATAGAGCCAGTACGAGAGCTGGTTGAGCCGCGGGAAGGCGACCGAACGGGCGCCGATTTGAAGCGGGACGATGTAGCCGATCAGCCCGAGCGCGAGCGGGATCGCCGCCAAGACGACCAGCGTCACCGGCGCGGTCGAGAGCAGCCGGTTGAAGATCTCAGGCTGGATCAGCGAGTTCTCGGGAACGATCAGCTGCAGGCGCAGGAGCGCGAACTCGACCGCGGCCAAGGACAAAAAGGAGAGCGAGGTGGCGATGTAGAGCAACCCGACCGCCTTGTGATCGGCGCTGGTCGCGCGCTCGACCCAGGGCTTGGCGGGGGCGTGGACGCCGCGCGTGACGACCTCGGGCCGGACCTGCGATGCGGTCGGCGGCGTCACTCGGCGCCCTCCGATTCGGTCGCCGCCTCGGGCGTGGCCTCCTCAGCTTGGCGCCGCTGGACGATTCCCTGGGCCTCTCTCAAGTCGGCGGTGAGCTGCTCGACGTAGTCCAGGTACTCGGGCACGCTGACGACCCGGACCCAGGAGCGCATCACCGGGTAGCCGGTGCCCGAGAAGGCCGTCGAACGGCCGGCATAGCGACCCTCCTCATCGGCCTTGAACCAGGTCCGGGTGACGTCGCCGGACGCCGCCTGCACCTGGCCTCCGAGGGCCGGCACCCACCAGCTGTGGAGCACGTCGGTCGAGGTGAGGTCGAGGATCACGGTCGTGTCGACCGGCACCACCAGCTCCCCGTAGGAGAAGGTCCGCTGCCCCGGTTGGCCACCCGGATACTCGAACCGCCACAGCCACTGCTGGGCGATCGCGTCGATCTGGAGCGGGCTCGTCTCGGTCGGTTCGGCGCCGGTGACCGGCTCCTCGCCGGTCGCCGATTCCGAGCCCTCGATCGCGGCCGACGCCGGCAACCCCTTGATCCCGACCTGGGCGGTCTGCGCGGCTCCGAGGCCGTTCGGCCCCGACGGCTCGATCTCGCGCACGTCCTCGGTCATGATCACGCCGTAGACGAAGATCACCAGCGCGAGCACCGACAGCGACCCGACCACCGGCCTCAGCGCGCCCCGTCCGGCGGCGAACCGGGACGGCTCCCGACCGCGCCGCTCGCGGAACCGCAGCACCGCCGCGATCAGCGCCGCGTTGACGACGACGATGACCGCGATGACGACGACGATCATCACCCAGTAGGAGGTGTTGATCGCGTCTGCGTTGGGCGAATGCGCCTCCTCGGGCGCGATCGAAATCGCATGCGCCGGCCCCGCCCACGCGAGCGCGAGCACGATCGCGGAGGCAGCGAGCAGGATCGTCCTCGCGGGGGTTCTCGGGCGGCCGCTCAAGGCGGCGCCATTCTAAGTGCTCGCGCTCGGCGAGCGCCGATCGCCGACGGGCGCGCGGCGAGGCCTCCTATACTCGCGCCCGCCTTGCGCCGCCGCCGCCGATCATCGCCCGCCCTGCGCGCGACGGTCCGCACGCTCGCCGGCTCTGCCGTCGCCGCCGCGATCGTGGTTCCGCTCGTGCGTCGGCGCTTTCGGATCCCCGCCGCGGTGACCACCGCGACGGTCGCCGCCGCGCCGCTGGCGATCGCAGTGCTCAGGCCGCGGTCAAGGGCACGCGACGTCGTCCTCTTCGCCTTCCAGATGTGGGCGTTCACGATTGCGCACGAGCTTCCTTACGACGATCCGGAGGCCCTGCGGCGGCGGCTTCTGGTGCGCTATCCGATCGCTGCCGACCGCGTACTCGGGCTTGGTGAGCTGCCTAACGTCCGTTTTCAGCGTGCGCTCGGCGACCCCGGTCGCGTCACAGCGCTCGACCGGGCGCTGTCGATCGTCCACTGGGTCTGGTTCTTCGAGCCGCACCTGACGCTGCTCTTCGTCCAGGCGCGCCACGTCGATCATTTCCCCCGCGCCGCACGCCAGATGGCGGCCACCTACGACATCGGCTGCGCGCTCTACTTCGCGGTGCCCACGGCGCCGCCGTGGTGGGCCTCCGAACAGGGGTACATGGAGGAGCCGGTGGAGCAGATCCCGACCGAGGTCGCCGCCGAAGCCGCGGCCCGGACGCCGGTCGAGGTGCGCCGGATCATGGTCGATGTCGGCGAGGGCGTCTGGGGCCCGGCCTGGGATCGGCTCTATGGACTCGCCGGCGGCAACCCGTGGGCGGCGATGCCGTCGCTGCACTTCGCGACCTCGTTGCTGGCCGCGCTGCTGCTTGCCGAGATCGGCCCGATTCCCGGAGCGCTGGGGGCCGGATACACGGCCGCGCTGGCCTTCGCTCTCGTCTACCTCGGCGAGCACTACGTCACCGACCTGCTCGTCGGCGCAGCGCTGATCGCCCTGGTTCGCCGCGGCGAGCCTCTGGCAGAGCCCGCGGTTACCGCGATCAACCGGGTCCTGCACCGCCTCGAGCGGATCGCGGCGGCCTAGAGCCGGGACCCGGGTGCCACCGGGGCATTTGCCAGGATAAGCGGGGGATGTCGGGCTCTGGAGCTAGCGATTGGCGAGAGGGGGACGGGGTCGCGCCGGACGTCGAGCGGCCCACCGTGTCCACCGACGATCAGGGCCTCGAGGACGAGGAGGTAGAAGCCGAGGAGCCGCGGTTCTTCGAGGACCCGAAGCGGCTCGCCCAGACGGCACTGTTCGTGGTCGTGGTCGTCGTCGGGATCTACTTTCTGGTCCCCCAGATCGCCGGGTTCGACGACGGGCTCGAGAAGCTCGGGGAGGGCAACCGCCTCTGGCTCGCGGCCGCGTTCGCGTTCGGGGTCGCCATGTTCGCTTCCTACGTCGCCCTCTTCCGCGGCATCGTCGGGCCGCGCGTGCACCTGACCTGGGGTGAGAGCTACGAGATCACGATGGCGGGGCTGGCCGCTACGCGGCTGTTCTCGGCCGGAGGCGCGGGCGGCATCGTGCTCACCTACTGGGCCCTGCGCAAGGCGAGGATGCCACGCAGAGAGACGGCCGCGCGGATGGTCGCCTTCCTGGTCCTGCTCTACGCCGTGTACATGCTGACCCTGCTCGTCAACGGGATCCTGCTCCGGGCCGACGTCTTCTCCGGGCCCGCGCCGGCCGGGCTGACGATCGTCCCCGCCGCGATCGCCGGAGGCGTGATCGTGGCGGTCTTGCTGATCGCGCTGGTACCGAGGGACCTCGAGCGCCGCTTTTCGAGCGCATCGCAGGACAAGTTCTGGGGCCGGATGGCCCGCCGCCTGGCGACCGTCCCCTCGACCGCCTCGGTCGGCATCCGCAACGCGATCGCGTTCGTTCGCGAGCCCTCCCGGGGAGGAGTCGCGATCGTCGGCGCGATCGGCTTCTGGGCGGCGCAGATCGGCATCCTCTGGGCCGCGTTCCACGCCTTCGGCGCCGAGGTGCCGCTGGCGGTCGTCGTGCAGGGATTCTTCGTCGGCATGTTCGCCAACCTGATCCCGCTCCCGGGCGGCGTCGGCGGCGTCGACGCCGGCATGATCGGCGCCTTCGCCCTCTTCGATCTCGGGGTGGGCGGCGGAACGCTGTTCGCCGCCGTGCTCACCTACAGGTTGATCGCCTTCTGGCTGCCGCTTGTGCCGGGGGTGATCGCCTTCTTCCAGCTCCGCACGACGGTCCGCCGCTGGGAGCAGGAGCGCGCCGGCCCGGGCGTCGGCAGCGAGCCTGCCGAGTCGCTCCCGGGCGCTACCATTACTTCAGAAAGTAAAGTGTGATAGCTTCGGCTTCGGGAAGACTGTTGGAGACATGACCGACAACCGTGTTGAGAACCTGATCGTCCTCGGCGGCGGGCCCGCCGGTTACACGGCGGCGCTCTATGCCGCGCGCGCCAATCTCGAGCCGCTGGTGATCGAGGGCTTCGCCTGGGGCGGTCAGCTCCAGAACACGACCGATGTCGAGAACTACCCCGGCTACCCCGAGGGGATCATGGGCCCCGAGATGATGAACGAGTTCCGGGCTCAGGCGGAGCGCTTCGGCACCCGCTTCGTCACCGACGACGCCGATCGCGTCGAGCTCGGCGACGGCGGGATCCAGCGCGTCTTCATCGGCGATCGGGAGTATGCGGCGAGGAGCATCATCCTCGCCATGGGCGCCGAGCCGCGCCGGCTCGGGATCCCGGGCGAGATGGAGCTCGCGGGCCGCGGCGTTTCGACCTGCGGCGTCTGCGACGGCGCCTTCTTCAAGGGCGCGAAGGTGGCGGTGATCGGTGGCGGCGACTCGGCGATGGAAGATGCGATCTTCATCTCCAAGTACGCGGACGACCTCGACGTCGTCCATCGCCGCGAGGAGTTCAGGGCCTCGAAGATCATGCTCGACCGCGCTCGCGACCAGGACAACATCAGCTTCAAGACCCCGTTCGTGGCCGAGGAGTTCCTCGCCGGAGACGACGGCAAGCTGCGCGCGGTGCGACTGCGCCACGCCGACGGCGGCGAGCCCGAGGAGCTTGAGGTCGGCGGCGCCTTCGTCGCCATCGGCCACATCCCGCGCTCCGAGCTGGTCGCCGAGCAGGTCCGCGTCGACGACGAGGGCTACGTGGTCACCGACGGCCGCTCGACGCGCACCAACCTCGCAGGGGTGTTCGCGGTCGGCGATCTCGTCGACCGCACGTACCGCCAGGCGGTCACCGCCGCCGGCACCGGCTGTATGAGCGCGCTCGACGCCGAGTGGTACCTGCGCGACACCCCGCCCTCACCCGAGGCGCACTGGCAAAGGGGCGGCGAGCCGGTCGAGGTTGCGCCACAGCTCGCCTCCACCGGCGAGTAGCGTCGACACGGGGAGCGGAGGCGGGGCGCCGGCTAGATCCGGCAGGGCCCGTTGCGCCTGCGAACCAGGAACTTGCGGGGGTGCAGCGTCAAGCGCACGCGGCGCACGTTATTGGCCTCGTCGAGCTCCTCGATCAGATCGGTCGGATCGGCGCGCGAGGTGAGACAGTAGCCGCCGCGACGCAGCCCGTCGACGCGCAGCCTCTGGCCGGGCAGCGCCAAGGCGTAGAGATCGGCCCAGCCGGCCGAGATCCCCTGGGTCGAGATCGCGTCGCAGCCGGTCGGCTTCGCCGACCCGATCGGGTAGGTCGCGACTTGAGGGGTGAGCGTGGTGGGGAAGGCGAGTCGCGTGTCGGTAAGGCAGAAACCGACCTTTCGCGAGTCGGCGACCAGCTTGCCGGTCGCCTCGCGGCGCAGCTCGTAGCGGGCGACGTCGAGCATGTGCCAATGATCGTGGGCGGGGTGATAGCGCATACAACCGAAAACGCGCTCGGATTCGACCGCGTCGATCCCGGCCTCGTAGCCGCCGCTGCCGTTCGTGTCGGCGAAGATCCGCTGCGAAGCGTCACGGTCGTTGGCGAGATCGCCGTCGCCGTCGCAATCCGCCGAGATCGCGCTCGGGAACACCTCCAGCGGCCCGCTGGCGCGATTGCCGATCTCGTTCGACAGCCGCAGCACCGTCCTGCCCTTCTCGTCGGGCTGGACGAGCAAGCTCTCCTGCTGGATCGCGAGCGTGACCAGGTCGGGTGTCAGCGCGGACGGCTCGCCGCCGGCGGGGGCGACGGTGAAGGCGAGGGCGATAGCGGCCGACGAACCGAGCCCGAGCCCAAGCGCGAGCCGGATTCTGCTGAGCGCCTGCTTCGCCACCCCCGCCGAGGGTACCCGCAGCTGCTGCTAGCCGATCTGGAGCGTCTTGTCGTTGTCGTTGACGATTACGACGATGTCACCGCGGCAGGGCCGTTCGGAGCCGGCGAGGAACATGCGGCCCGTGCGGCGACGGTGCGCCTCGGTCCGCGCGAGCTCCGCCGCCTTGGCGCGGTCGAGATGCGAGGCGACGGTCAGTGCCGAGCCCCCCCGATCCAGATACAGAACGTCGTACATAGTGCACCTCCGGGCGGTGGTCCCGCCCTCCACGACGCCTTTCTTCGTGAAAGGCATTCGTCGCAGACCATTCTATTCCCCCTTGCGGCGTGATCAAAACGCCTGCATAAGCTGGGCCGATCCGAGCCCGGCGGATCTCTTATGGATGGACCGGTGATCTGGTCCTAACCTGAGACGGGTGAACCGGCGCGCCTGGACCCTGCTGTTGATCCTCGCCGCGATCTGGGGAGCGAGCTACATGTTCATCAAGATCGGGGTCCGCGAGATCTCGCCCGGGATGGTGGCTTGGGCGCGGATCGCGCTCGCCGCGCTGGTGCTGGTCGGGATCGCTGCGGCCCGGGGTGCGCTCGGCGGTTTCGGCGGCAGGGCCGGCACCCTGCTTCTGCTCGGGGCCGTCCAGGTAGCCGCTCCGTTCCTGCTGATCTCCGCGGGGGAGCAGGAGATCTCCTCGTCGCTCGCCGGCATCCTGGTGACCTCGGCGCCCCTGTTCACCGCCCTGTTGGCGATCTGGATCGATCACGAGGAGCGCTCGCAGGGCCTGCGGCTCGTCGGCGTGCTGCTCGGCGTCGCCGGGGTCGGGGTGCTGCTCGGCCTCGACCTGGGCGGCTCGGGCGATCAGCTGCTCGGCGGCCTTGCCGTCATCCTCGCCGGCCTCGGATACGCCGTCGGCGGCTTCATCGTCAAGCACAGGCTCGGCGAGCTGCCCTCGATCGGCGTCGCCGCCTGGGCGATCGTCGCCTCCACGGTACTGCTGATCCCGGCGGCGATCATCGGCGCTCCGAGCGAGGTTCCGGGACTGGGCCCGATCGCAGCGGTCGCGGTGCTCGGCGTCCTCGGCACCGGGATCGCGTTCGCGATCTTCTACGACCTGATCGCCAACGTCGGCCCGGCGCGCGCCTTCGTCGTCACCTACCTCGCCCCGGGCTTCGCCGTCGTTTACGGCGCCGTGTTGCTCGACGAGGCGGTGACCGTGGCGACGGTGCTCGGATTGGCGCTCATCCTGGGCGGCTCGTGGCTGGCCGCCGAGGGGCGCCTGTCGCTCTCCCGCCCGCCGCCCGCAGGAGAACCTCCGGCGTCGACGAATGAGCCCAATCGCGCGCGTTCGCGCGCGATCCCACGACCACAGGAGCGATAGATGCGCAAGCGACTGGCAATCACGGCGGGGGCGGCGACGCTCGTCGTGGCGATGGCGATCCCGATGCTCGCCACCGGCGCGACCCAGATCACGGCGAGGATGGACGGGGGTCAGGTCGTCAACCCGAACGGCGGCGATCCGGACGGGACCGCGAAGCTCACGCTTCGTGTCAACCGGGCGAAGCAGCGGGTCTGCTTCCGGCTCAGGTTCAAGAACCTGGACAAGGTGACCGGCGCCTTCATCCACAAGGGAAGCGAAGGACAGATCGCGCGCCCGATCATCACCCTCTTCAACACCAGGGAGACCAGCCCGGTGGTGCAGTGCGAGCACAACATCCGCAGCCGGCTGATCAAGCGGCTGAAGCGCAAGCCCGGCCAGCACTACGCGGACGTGACCACGAAGTCCTACCCCGAGGGCGCGGTCCGGGGTCAGCTCGACTGAGCCGAACCCGTCAGGCGCCGTAGCAGCGGCGCCGCGCGGTAGCGCTCATCCGACTCGGCAGCGAGCGCGTCGAGGATCTCCTCGACGCGCTCGGCGCCGAGCGCTCGCAGCCACCCGAACGGCCCCCGCGGATGGTTGAGCCCGAGGCGCATCGCCGCGTCGATGTCGTCCGGCTCGGCGACTCCCTCCTCGGCCGCGAAGCAGGCCTCGTTGACGAGCTGGGCGACCACCCGCTCGAGCACGACCCGGCGGACCGGCTCGGGGAGCTCGGCCGTCTCCTCGGCCTGCTCCCGCCTGCCCCCGCGGTACCGATAGAAGCCGCGCCCGGTCTTGCGCCCCAGGTGCCCCTCGGCCACCATCCGCTCCTGGATCGGATGCGGCTTCCAGCGCGGCTCGGGCCGCTGGCGATAGAAGGAGCGCGCCACCTCGAGGTTGACGTCGATCCCGATCAGGTCCATGAGCTCGAACGGCCCCATCCGGTAGCCGCCCTGCTCACGGATCACCCGGTCGATCTGGTCGTGGCCGGCGATCCCCCGCTCGAGGATCCGCAGTGATTCGAGCGTGAACGGGCGGTTGCAGCGGTTGACGATGAACCCGGGCGAGTCTGCGCAGCGAACGGCCGTGCGGCCCATGCGCTCGGCGACCGCGGTCGCGGCGGCGAGCGCCGGCTGGGCGGTCGTCTCCGTGGCGACCACCTCGACCAATCGCATCAGCGCCGGGGGGTTGAAGAAGTGCATGCCGCAGATCCGCTCGGGGTGCTTTGCTCCCGCGGCGATCCGACCCACCGGCAGCGAGGAGGTGTTCGTGGCCAGCACGGCGTCGGGCCCGCAGACCGCCTCCAGCCGCTCGTAGAGGGCCCGCTTCAGCTCCAGGTCCTCGGGCGCGGCCTCGATCACCAGGTCGCATCCGTCGAGCGCGTCCAGCGATGCTGTCGAGACCAGGCGCGCGGCGGCCCTCTCGGCGTCCTCGGCGCTCCAGCGCCCGCGCTGTACGCCCCGATCGAGGTCGGCGCGCAGGCGCTCGGCGCCGGCGGCGAGGGCGGCGCCGGCCGGGTCCCAGAGCCGGGTCTCAAAACCGCCGAGGCAGCCGAGCTGGGCGATCCCGGCGCCCATCGTCCCCGCCCCGGCGACGCCCAGCAGCTCGATCCTCATTCGGGCTCGGGCTCGCCCTCGAAGTAGTCGATCGCGTCGAGCGGCAGAAACGCGCCGCCGATCTCGACCGGGTCGCCGCCGGGCGGCGTGTCGCGGGCGAAGATCTTGCCGGTGTCGGGATAGGAGACGATCTCCGGCGCGTTCATCTCGCTGACGATCAGCAGGCGGACCGACTCGGCGGAGCGATTGACGAGCTGATGCTCGCCGCGCTCACCGACCGGGAAGGCGACCACCTCGCCCTCGCCCAGCTCGCGCTCGCCGACGCGGGTGCGCAGCGTGGGCCTGCCGCGGATGACGATCAGCAGCTCCTCGTTGGCGAGATGAAAATGAAGCGGGAACGCCGCCTGGCCCGGCGGCAGCTCGAACAGGCTCGCGCCGAGCCGCTCGCCGCCGGCCTGGCGGCCGAGGCGGGCACGGCGCCAGCTGAATCCCGGCCGGTCCTGCTCGGCGTCGAACTCGGGCTCGAACAGGTTCGCCATCAGCGCCCCCGGTACTCGGGCGGACGCTTTTCGAGGAATGCCCGCATGCCCTCGACCCGGTCCTCGGTCGCCATCGCGAGCTCGTACAGCCGCCGCTCCTGCTCGAGCCCGGCGCTGATCGTCGTCTCATCCGCCGCCAGCACGGCCTGCTTGGCGAGGCGCGCAGCGATCGGCGGCCGCGAGGCGATCCGTCGCGCGAGCTCGATCGCGGCCTCGAGCCACTCGCGCTTCTTGGCGACCCGGTTGACGATCCCGATGCGCTCGGCCTCCTCGGCGCCGAAGCGCCTCCCGGTGAGCACCAGCTCCATCGCCCGCTGCTTGCCCACGGCCCGCGCGAGCCGCTGCGTCCCGCCGCCGCCCGGAATGATCCCGAGTGTGATCTCGGGCTGGCCGAACTCGGCCGTCTCCGAGGCGACGATCAAATCGCAGACGAGCGCCAGCTCGCAGCCGCCGCCGAGGGCGAAGCCAGAGACCGCGGCGACCATCGGCGTCCGGCATTCGGCCAGGCGCCTCCAGAACGCGGCTGCGGGGTGAAGGACGGCCTCGTGGAACTCGCGCCGGGCGAGCGCGCCGATGTCGGCGCCGGCGGCGAAGACCTCGTCCGAGCCGGCGATCACGATGCAGCCCACCTCGGGATCCGCATCGAAGCGCTCGATCGCATCGGCGAGCGCCTCCATCAGCTCCGGCGAGAGCGCGTTCCGTGCCTCCGGCCGGTGCAGCCGGCACAGCGCCACCCGCCCGTCGACCGACGCCCGGACGAGCTCAGTCACGATCGGTGCCGGCACGGGGCAACGCGCAAACGAGCAACGAGCGACTCATCCCTGCGGCACCATCGCGTTGATCCCGGTCGCATCCCGCCCAATGATCAGCTTCTGGATCTGCGACGTTCCCTCGTACAGGGTCGTCACGCGCGCATCGCGCAGGTAGCGCTCCACCGGGTAGTCGTCGACGTAGCCGGAGCCGCCGTGGACCTGGATCGCCAGGTTCGCGCACTCGACCGCCGATTCGGTCGCGTAGAGCTTCGCAACCGAGGTCTCGACCGTCGAGGGCTCGCCCGCGTCCTTGAGCAGCGCCGCGCGGCGGACGAGCATCCGCGCGGCGTCGCGGCGCACGATCATGTCCGCGATCATCTCCTGGACGAGCTGAAAGCTGGCGATCGGGACGTCGAATTGATGCCGCTCGGTCGCGTAAGAGACCGAGGACTGGACGCAGCCCTCGCAGATCCCGACGCACCCGGCGGCGACCGAGTAGCGGCCCGAGTCGAGCGCCGACATCGCCACCTTGAACCCGTCGCCGACCTCGCCCAGCAACGCCTCGTCGGCGACCTCGACCGCGTCGAGCGCGATCTCGGCGGTGTCTGAGGCGCGCAGGCCGAGCTTGCCGTGGATCTCCTGGGTGGCGAAGCCGTCGCTCGCGGTCGGCACCAAAAAGCACGCGAGCCCGCGGTGCTTGCGCGCCGGGTCGGTCTGGGCGAAGATCAGCGCCACCTCGGCGACGTTGCCGAGCGAGATCCACATCTTCTGGCCCGAGATCCGCCAGCCGCCGTCGATCTTCTCCGCCCGGGTACGCAGGTTGGCGGCGTCCGACCCGGTGTCGGGCTCGGTGAGCCCGAAGCAGCCGAACGCCTCGCCCGCGCACAGCCGCGGCAGCCAGCGCTGCTTCTGCTCCTCCGTGCCCCAGCGCTCGATCGAGCCGCAAACGAGCGACGTCTGCACCGAGACCACTGTCCGCATTGCCGAGTCGCCCCGGCCGACCTCCTCGACGATCAGCCCGTAACCGAGGAAGTCCAGTCCCCGCCCGCCGTACTGCTCGGCGACCGGGGCGCCCAGGTAGCCCATGTCGCCGAGCCGGCGCGCGAGCTCCGCGTCGAAGCGCTCCGCGCGATCGGACTCGCGGGCGCGCGGGACGACCTCGTTGTCGACGAACTCGCGTGCGGTCTCCCTGATCAGCCGCTGCTCGTCGCTGAGCGCCGCGTCGATCATCACGCGCGTGTCCGCGAGGCGAGCTCCTGGTCGAGCCTGCGAGCGAAATTGTCGGCCGCCTCGCGGGTTCGCGGTCCCGGCACCGAAAGCGTACGGCCGTCGAGCCCCGAGACGCCCTGCACCTCCCGGGTCGTGGAAGCCAGGAATGCCTCGTGCGCGCCGAGCAGGTCGTCGAGCTCGAATTCGCCCTCCTCGACGTGCATCTCGCGGATCACCTTCGACCGCGTGATCGACTCGAGGATGCCGGTCGACAGGGCCGGCGTGCGCAGCGGCCCTTCGGCCGAGACCCAGAAGATCGACGAGGTCGGGGCCTCGAGCACGATCCCGTCGGGACGCACGAGCACGGCCTCGTCCGCGCCGCTCGCGTTCGCGATCCGGGTCGCCTGCATGTTGGCGCCGTAGGAGAGCGACTTGACGCCGGTCAGGATCACGGTGGGCGAGTAGGTGACGGTGGCGAGGCGGACCGCCTCCCCGCGCGGCGGCAGCTCCTCGGTCAGCAGGATGCGCCGCCCGCCGCGGGTGAGCAGGATGCGCAGCTGTCCGTCGGCCTCGCCGTGGCGCTCGAGCAGCGTCGCGGCCTCGGCCTCCAGCAGCTCGCGCTCGACCGGCAGCTCGATCGCCGCGGCCGAGCGCTCGAGCCGATCGAGGTGCTCGGCGAGCGCGAACGGCCTCCCGGCGTAGAGGCGGATCACCTCGAAGACGCCGTCCCCGCGATAGAGCCCGTCGTCGCGGACGGGGATCGTGGTTTCGTCGGTTGCAGCGATCAGGCCGTCGACGGAGGCCAGCTCTTCGAGTGGCATGGGCCGAGGCTATCCGAGCCCGGCTGCCGACGCCGATTCCGCAACCGCGGTCAGCCGCGCTCGATCACGGTCGCGAGGCCCTGGCCGACGCCGACGCAGAGCGAGGCGATCCCGTAGCGCCCGCCGCGACGGCGCAGCTCCCAAGCAAGCGTCGTCAGCAGTCGCGCGCCCGAGCAGCCGAGCGGGTGGCCGAGCGCGATCGCGCCGCCGTTCACGTTGAGGCGCTCTTCGTCGATTCCGAGCTCCCGCGCGCAGGCGAGCACCTGGGCCGCGAACGCCTCGTTGATCTCGATCAAATCGATCTGCTCGAGCTCGAGCCCCGCGGCGGCGAGCGCCCGGCGGATCGCCGGCACCGGCCCGATCCCCATGAACGCCGGATCGACCCCGGCGACGCCGGTGGCGACCACTCGCGCGAGCGGCTCGGCGCCGAGCTCGGTGGCCTTGCGCTCGGATCCGAGCACGACGCAGGCGGCGCCGTCGTTGAGCGTCGAGGCGTTGCCGGCGGTGACGGTGCCGCCGTCACGAAAGACCGGGTGCAGCGAGGCCAGCCGCTCGAGCGAGGTGTCCGCACGCGGCCCCTCATCGGCGTCGACCACGGTCGTGCCGCGGCCGTCGGGCGCCTCGACGGCGACCAGCTGCTCGTCGAACCTTCCCTCCGCCTGGGCCGCGATCGCCCGCTGGTGGCTGCGGAGCGCGAACGCGTCCTGGTCCGAGCGCGAGATCGAATGACGCTCGGCGACGTTCTCGGCCGTCTCGCCCATGGCCTCGGTCGAATACCGCTCCGCCATCCGGGGGTTGATCAGCCGCCAGCCGAGCGCCGTGTCGTACATCGTCCGCTCACCGCGCGGGAGGCCGGTCTCGGGCTTCGGCATCACCCAGGGGGCCCGGCTCATCGACTCCGAGCCGCCAGCGAGGTACAGGTCGGCCTCCTCCAGGCGCAGCGCCCGCGAGGCCTGGTTGACCGCCTCGAGGCCGGAGGCGCAGAGGCGGTTGACGGTCACGCCCGGGACCTCGACCGGCAATCCGGCCAGCAGCGCGGCCATCCGGGCAACGTCGCGGTTGTCCTCCCCCGCCTGGTTCGCCGCGCCCCAGTAGACGTCGACGACGTCCGCCGGCTCGATCCCGGTGCGCTCGACCGCGGCGGCGATCGAGCGCGCGGCGAGGTCGTCGGGCCGCACGCCTGAGAGCGCGCCGCGGTAGCGGCCCATCGGGGTCCGCACGGCGTCGATGATCAGCGCCTCGCCCATCGGCGCGCGATGATGCCACGGCGGGCGTAATGTAGGCACGTGGACTTCGTCGCCATTTCATTGGTGATGGTCGGCCTGATCGTTCTCTGCTTGGTGCTGCTCGCGCGGGCGTATCCCGGCAGCGGCGCGGATCTGGTCGACTGGAAGCCGACCCGCTCGCACGAGGTCGAGGCGCAGCTCGAGATCGACGACGTGCAGCAGATGATCGAAGCGCAGAACGAGTACCGCCGCCGGCGCGGCGAGGCCGAGCTGACCGAGGACGACGCCCAACGGATGGCCAAGGAGGACGAGGCGATCCGCGATCGCGCCCGCCAGGCCCGCGACCGGCGTCTCGAGGAAGAGCAAGGGGTCTAGAGGGCCGATCGAGCTTGGCGCGTGCGTTGATCGTCGGCTGCGGATGCCGCGGGCGTGAGCTCGGGCGCGACCTGCTGTCCGCGGACTGGGCCGTGCGCGGCACCACCCGCCGCCCGGAAAGCCTCGCGGCGATCGCCGACAGCGGGATCGAGGCGGTGATCGCCAACCCCGATCGCGTCCTCACGGTGCTCGAGCAGATCGAGGGCGTGACGATGATCCTCTGGCTGCTCGGCTCGGCACGCGGCGACCGCCACCCGGTGGCGGCGATCCACGGGCCGAGGCTCGAGCGCCTGCTGGAGGAGATCGTCGAGACCCCGGTCCGGGGCTTCGTCTATGAGGCCGGCGGGACGGTCGAGCCCTCACTGCTCGAGCGCGGCTCCGCGATCGTCGCGGCGGCGGGCGAGCGCTGGCGGATCCCGCACGAGCTCGTCGCCGCGGACCCGGCCGAGCCCGGCGCCTGGCGCGCCGCCATGCTGGCCGCGATCGAGCGCCTCATCGGCGTCGGCTAGCTTCGTGCCCGGCGCGTTGGGCCGGTTCGCCCCTGGGCGGGCGCCGGGGGCACGCGCGCGCAAAGGATTAAACTCGGATCGAGATTCATCCCAATCAAGAGGAGGGCGGATGTCCGACTACGCCAACGACGTGCTCGTCTCGACCGACTGGGTCGCCGAGCATCTCGGCGACGACTCGATCCGGATGGTCGAGGTGGACGAGAACCCGGCCCTCTACGCCGAGGCCCACATCCCGGGCGCGATCGGCTTCGACTGGAAGACCGACCTCCAGGATCAGGTCAAGCGCGACTTCCTCAGCCCGGAGGAGTTCGGCGCCCTGATGGGCAGCCGTGGGATCTCCAACGATCACACCGTCGTCCTCTACGGCGACCGCAACAACTGGTTTGCCGCCTACACCTACTGGTACTTCCGCTACTACGGCCACGACAAGGTGAAGCTGGTCAACGGACCGCGCGAGAAATGGGTCAACGAGGGTCGTGAGACCTCGACCGATGTGCCGTCGTATTCGCCGGCGAATTTCGAGGCGAAGCCGGGCGACGACGCGATCCGCGCCCGCCGCGACGAGGTCCGCGAGGCGCTCGGCGCCGCGACCAATCTCGTCGACGTGCGCAGCCCGCAGGAGTACTCGGGCGAGCTGATCGCGATGGCCGGATACGAGCAGGAGGGGGCGCAGCGCGCCGGGCACATTCCGGGCGCCGCCTCGGTGCCGTGGGCGAAGGCGGTGAACGAGGACGGGACCTTCCGCGACGCCGACGAGCTGCGCCGGCTCTACACCGATGCCGGCGTGGTCGAGGATGGCAAGCCGGTGATCGCGTACTGCCGGATCGGCGAGCGCTCGGCGCACACCTGGTTCGTGCTCCACGAGCTGCTCGGCGAGGCCGACGTCAAGAACTACGACGGCTCGTGGACCGAGTGGGGGAACCTGGTCGACGTCCCGATCGAGAAGGACGTCTAGTCAGTCGGTTTCGCTGGTCGTTCGTCGTCGTTCACGGACCCGGGGAGGCGCCCAATAAGCTCGCCGAGGATACGCGCCGTCGCGCCCCAGATCAGGTGCTCCTCGACGACGTAGGTGGGGGTGCGGAAGGGGATCCCGCGGCGGACCAGGCGCCGCATCTGGAACGAGTCGCGCAGGGCCTGGAGTGTGAGCGCGAGCACCGTCTCGACCTCGGCCGGGTTCGGCGCGAAGCGGAGGTCGTCGCCGATCAGGCCGACGAACGGGTGCACCTTGAAGCTGGTGACGAAGGTCCCGATCGGCGGCAGGGCGCCGACGATCTCCACCTCCGCCGGAACGAGGCCGATCTCCTCCTCGGCCTCGCGCAGCGCGGTCGCCGAGAGCTCCTCGTCGGGATGGTCACGGCGCCCGCCCGGAAACGAGATCTCGCCGGCGTGGCGGCGCAGGTCGTGGCGACGCTCGGTGAACACCAGCCCCGGGCGCTCCGGGTAGCCGAACATCGGGACCAGTACGGCGGCCTCGGTCTGGCCGTGCGCATCGATCGCCTCGGCCTCCTCGGGTGAGAGCAGGGCGGAGCGCAGCGACGAGCGCGCGTCCACGCTCAGGTGACCGGCCGCAGGCGCTCGTTCGGCCTTTCCTCCCGACCGACCTTGGCGCACGGGCGGCCCTCGAGCTTGACGACGTCGGCGGTGTAGTCGTTCTCGCCCCGGCGCATCGCCGAGCCGACCCCATAAGCATCGACCGGGGCGCCCGCGTCCTCGAACGCCCGGATTCGCTCGGCGTTGAATCCTCCCGAGACCACGATCCGCAGTCGCCCGTGCCCGGCGTCGTCGAGCCCCGCCCGGACTCGTCGGACCAGCTCCGGGGTCACCCCGACCCGCTCCGAGCGCGGGCCCGGCTCGTCGGCGAGCGCCCGGTCGACGAGCGACCCCGCGGTGTCGAGCCGGACGCCCCACAGCTCGTCGCCGAGCGCGTCGGCGACCGCGAGCGCGGTGGCGACCGAGTCGTTCTCGAAATCGACCAGGACGGTGATCTCGATCGAGCCCGCGTAGCGGCGCGCGAACGCGCGCGCCGCGGCGACCGTGTCCCCGCCGAAGGCGGCGATCAGCGCGTGCGGGACGGTGCCGATCCCGCGCCCGCCCCAGAGCGAGCCCTGGGCGTCGGTGGTCACGGCGGTGGCGCCCGCCAGATGGGTGGCGAGGCCGTCGCCGGGTTGCACCAGCCAATGATCGTGGCGGGCACCGAAGTGGAGGACGGGCTTGCCGGCCGCCGCGGCCACGACCTCGTCGGTGTTGCGCATCACCAGGGTACGCCGGGCGAGGGCCCCGAGGTAGGCGGTCTCGAGGTGGGCGAACAGCGAGTAGTCGCCTTCGATCGTGAGCACGGTTTCGTGCGGCTCGATCCGCTCGCCCTCCGCCAGCGCTCTGACCTCGAGCCGCGCCCAGCCCTGCTCCCAGGCGCCGTCGTCGCGGCGGGTGCCGGAGCACAGCCGCAGCACCGCGATCGCCTCGTCGATGCCGCCGAGGATCGCGTCGTGGCGCTGGAAGACCTGCATCAGCACGCGCGGGTGCAGACCCTCGGCTTCGAGCACCGCCTTGGCGTGGTTGAAGTAGGCGTCCGTGTACCAGCCGTCGCGAAGCCGGTCGACCGGGAGCTCGAAGGCGGCTGGGTCCAGCCGTGCCATCAGATGATCACCTGCACGGTGCCGCCGTCGACCGACCAGGCGGCCCCGGCGACGTAGGAGGCGCGCTCCGAGCACAAGAAGACGATCGCCGCCGCGATCTCCTCGACCTCGGCGAGGCGGCCGAGCGGCCGCTTCTCGCCCGCCGCCCGCAGCGCCTCATCACGGGTCTCGATCCCGCCAAGCTCCTGCGACTGATCGAGCAGCCCGCCGGCGTCCATCCAAAGCTCCGATTTGGTCGGACCGGGGCAGATCGCGTTCACGAGCACGCCCTCGCCGGCGTGGCGGTCGGCGAACAGCCGCGAGAGCGAGAGCTCGGCCGCCTTCGCCACCGAGTACTCGGGCATCCGCGCCGAGGGGCGCTTGGCGGCGGTCGAGGAGACGTTGACGATCCGCCCCCATCCGCGTGCCGCCATGGCGGGAATCGCCGCGCGCATCGCCCGCAGCGGCGCCATCACGTTCAGCTCCCAGGCCTCGTACCAATCGGCTTCGGGCACCTGGTCGAGGTCGCGCCAGCGCGCGGTGCCGGCGTTGTTGACGAGCGCGTCGAGCCTGCCGAAGCGCTCATCGCAGGCGGCCACGATGCGCTCGCCGGCGTCGACTTCGGCGACGTCGAGTGCCAGCGGCTCGATCTCGGCGCCGGCAGCGTCGCCTGCGGAGCGGCACGCCTCGACCGCCTCCGCGAGCCCTTCCGCACCGCGGGCTATCAACAGCACCGAAGCGCCCTCGGCGGCCAGCATCCGCGCCGTCTCGCGGCCGATGCCGCGGCTGGCGCCGGTGACCGCGCACGCTTTCGCGGCCAGGCCGAGGTCCATCAGCTCGCCGGCGTCGGGCACTCGATCCGGTCGGTGATCGCGACCGGCGTCTCGCCGGCAAGCGCGCGGTGCACCGGACATTTGCCGGCGATCACCAGCAGCCGCTGCTGCTGTTCTTCCTCGAGCGGCTCGGGCACCCGCAGGGTGACGGTCAGGTGGTCGATCGACGAGTTCTCGCCGTAGTCCAGATCGACGTCGACCTCGACCGCGCCCAGCTCCCATCCCTTGCGCTGCGCGTACATCTCGCAGGTGATCGCGGTGCAGGCGGCGAGCGCGGCGGCGACCGAGCGGGTGGGCGAGGGGCCGGCGTCGGCGCCGCCCGCCTCGCGCGGCTCGTCGATGACCAGCGAGTGCCCGCCCTCGATCTCGACCTCGTGGGTGAAGCGCTCGGTGCGGCGGGCGGTCGCCTTCATGCCTTCGGTTCCTCGCGCTCGCGCCCGACGAACAGCTCCGGCCGCTCGGTATCGGCGAAACGCGCCATCGCGTAGGCGGCGTCCGAGGCCCGGTTGAGGAAGCGCAACAGCTCCTCGGAGGCGAGCCCGTCCTCCTGAGCGAGCGCCACCGTGCGCCGCTCGGCGCGGCGGATCACCGCCCGGGCGACGTCGAGCTGGGCCGAGAGCCGGGTGCCACCGGGGATGACGAACTTCGGCGGCAGCTCGACCCGGTCCATGTAGCGGTCGATCGCCCGCTCCAGCTCCGCCGCCATCCCCGCCGTCACCCGGCTGACGCCATCGGTGAGCCGCTCGGCCGCCTCGGGCGCGGTGGCGAGCTCGGCGCCGGCGATGAAGAGGTCGTCCTGCAGGCGCAGGATGTCGGCGGCGAGCTCCGCCTCGGCGGCCCCGCAGAGCGAGCGGGCCGCGCCGAGTTGCGAGGCGGCCTCGTCGAGGGCGCCGTAGGCCTCGGTGCGGGCATCCGATTTCGGCACGCGTCCGCCGTACCAGAGCGAGGTCGTCCCATCGTCGCCCTTCTTGGTGTAGATCCGGCTCACGCGCCGCCGACCCTAGCGCGAGCGTCAGCTCAGCGGGTTGAAGACGATCCCGGTGAGCAGTTTGGGGTAGAAGTAGGTCGACTTCGGCGGCATCGTCTCACCGGCCGCCGCCACGGCGCGCACCTGCTCGACCGGGGTCGGTCGCAGCAGAAAGACCGCATCGGTCCCCTCGTCGAGCGAGGCGAGCGCCTGCTCGGCCGACGCGGTGTAGGCGATCCCGCGCTTGGCCTCGATGTCCTCGGCGCTCATCCCGAGCGCGTCGCGCAGCAGCAGCGTCTCGAGGATCGCGGCGTCAAGCGTCCGGTAGGCCTCCGACGCGTCGGGCATCGCGCGCGCGAGCGGCGCGTGGTCGGCGAGGCGCAGCCGGAAGCCCCGGCGCTGGTGGGCATCGACATAGCCGAAGACCCCGGTCCCGGGCTCGCCGGCGGGATCGAGGCGCTCGAGCGGCACCTCCTCGACCTCGAAGAGGGCGCGAATCGCGTCGCGGAGCGCCTCCTGGGGGCCACTTTCGCCGAGGTTGGAGAGCAGCCGGTGGTAGCCGAACACGGTCAGGCCCGGGTCCTCGAGCGAGACCAGGGCCATCAGCGTGTAGCGGTGCGGGCCGTCGCCTCCGACCGCGTCCGCGTAGGCGCGGGCGGTCTCGTAGCGGTGGTGACCATCGGCGATCAGCAGCTCCGCCTCGGCGAGCTCGGCGGCGACGGCCCGATGGGCGTCGGGGTCGGTGATCCGCCAGACGCGGTGCCGCGTGCCCTCGTCGTCGGTGAGCTCGACCCAGGGATCGGCGCGGGTGAAGCCCTCGAGGTGGCGCCAGGCATCGCCGGGGTACAGAGAGAAGATCGGCGAGAGGTTGTGGCGGGTGGCCTCAGTGAGCCGCAGCCGGTCCCGCTTCGGGCCGGGCTGGGTGCGCTCGTGGGGGCGGACGAGCCCCGCGCCGTAGTCGGTGACCCGCACGCAGCAGAGCAGGCCGCGGCGGGTATGGCGGGCGCCATCGGGGCCCTCGTACTCCTGGGTCAGCGGCCAGAGCGCCGGCTCACGGTCGGCGGTGAGGATGCCCTGCAGGATCCATTCCTCGAGCGTCTCGCGGGCGTGCTCGTAGGGGTCGGCGCCGGCGGGTGCCTCGGGCAGGTCGATATCGACCACGTTGAAGGGCGAGTGGGCGAGCAGCTCCGCGCGCCGGTCGGCGTCGATCACGTCGTAGGGCGGCGCGACCACGTCTGCGAGCGAGGGGACGGCGGCGAGGTCGTAGTGCAGGGCGGTGAGCGGTCTGACCTCGGCCATCGGGCGCGGACCCTACCCGTCCCGCGGAAGGTTCAGGAGCGGGCGTGCGCGGCGAACCAAACGCTCCGGCGGCGCGCTCGCACGGCGATCGCGACGCCGACTAGGAAGTCGCCGCCGAGGACGGCTGCCAGCGAGTGGAG
This sequence comes from Solirubrobacterales bacterium, assembly GCA_021155855.1. Taxonomy (GTDB): domain Bacteria; phylum Actinomycetota; class Thermoleophilia; order Solirubrobacterales; family 70-9; genus WHSW01. The sequence goes on along the minus strand of JAJNAZ010000001.1, from coordinate 134,894 downwards.
GCGTCGCAAGCGCGCGCAGTCTCGGTGCACGAAACGGCGATCGGGGTGGACGGATTTGAACCGCCGACCTTTCGGTCCCAGGCCGAATGCTCTACCAGGCTGAGCTACACCCCGGCGGCGAGCGAGTCTAGCCGGACCAGGCGCTGCGGCCGCCTCGATCATCGAGACCGCAGTTGACCCTGGATAACGGGGTCAAGTGCGGTCCCGCGGGTACTGTCCCGAGACGGGCTACCGATGGAGGGAATGAGATGGATCTGAAGCGACTGAGCCAGAGGGCGAAGGAAGTGGTTGACAAGCGGGGCGGCAGCGACTCGCTGAAGCAGGATGCCGAGGAGCTGAAGCGGATCGCGAAGGGCGAAGGCAGCCTCGCCGACAAGGCGAAAGCGGCCGCCTCGGCGATCAAGGATCCGGGCGCGGCAGGGACCGAGCGTCCCGCGGCCGAGGCGGAGCCGGCCGAGCGCGCCCGCGCCGAGGAGAAGATCGGTGGCGAGGCGCGTGGCAAGCACAAGCACGCCGGCGAGCGCGGCGGACGCAAGGGCGGTGGCCGCCGCAACCGCGAGGGCCGCAGGGGCGACGGCGACGCGGTCTAATCTGGGCGCACGCCCCCGTAGCTCAGTGGACAGAGCGGCTGCCTTCTAAGCAGCGGGCCGCAGGTTCGAATCCTGCCGGGGGCGCTGCTTGTTAGAGCCATTTCCGCGCTTGGCGCCCCTCGCGACGTGACCCAGTAGTGACCCAAACGCATCAGCGGTCTTCCTCGTCGTCGCCGCCGAGGAAGTCCTCGGCATCGTGCGGGCCGATCTCCATCAGCTCGAAGGTTGAGCGCCGCGCAAACTCGTAGAGCGCCCTGTCCTCGGCCAGTAGCTCGTCTATCGAGAGCGGCCAGTCCTCGGGCGGTGGCAGGTCGCGCTCTGCGTTCTGTACGGATGGTGAACGTCCGCCGCACCGTGTCGAGCGGCGAGGTCGTGGAGCTGGGCAAGACAGCCCGCAGCCAGCGCCAGGTGCCGCTGTCGGACCGGGCGCTCGCCGCGCTCGACGCGCTGCCGCCGCGGCTCGACACGCGCCTGCTGTTCCCTTCAGTGCGGGGCAACCTCATGTTCCTAGACCGCTTCCGAGCCCGCGAGTGGGCGCCCGCGATTGAGGCGTCTGGCGTGCGGACCCCGGCCCGCATCTACGACCTGCGCTCGACGTTCGCGAGCAACGCACTCGCGGCGAGCGTGTCGGTCTTCGAGCTGGCGCGCTTGATGGGCACGAGCGTTGCGATGATCGAGCGCCATTACGGCGCGATGCTCGACGGCTCGGGCGCCGATATCGCGCGCCGGCTGAGCGCGTTCGAGGCCGAGCGGGGGCGTGACGACAAGTTCGCAAGTTCCCGGAGGTGAGGCCATGCCACGGACGCGAGGAGATCGTGGCCCTCCTCGCCGAGATCCGTGGGGCGTGGGACGCTTACCGATACGTGGTCAAGGACGCGAGGGCGATCGGCGATGATCGCGTCCTTGTGCAGGGACGCATGTCGACCGAGGGACGCGCGAGCGGCGCGGCGCTGGAAGGCGACGTCTACCACTGCTGCTGGCTGCGGCATGGACGATTAATCAGGGTTGAGGATCACCTGACCGCGAAGGGTGCGCTTCACGCGCTCGGATTGAGCGGCGAAACCCTCGAAGCCGCCGGGCTGCGGGAGTAGGCAGCTCGGGCCGGGGGTTTCTTAGAGGGACCGGCCCCGTTCACCCTCGTACTGCGCCCGCCAAAAACGCCGTGCTCCCCAGGCGAGATACTGAGCGGGCGATGTCGCAACAGAACGTTGGACTCGCTCGCCGCGCGATCGAGATCTACAACACACACGATGTCGAGGCCCTGCAGAACATTGGCACCGAGGACGTCGAGTTTCGGAGCTTCCTCGAGGGGCGCACCCAGGCCAGGCCGCTGCGCGGGCACGAGGGACTGGAGGAGTGGCAGCGGACCGAGTCCGAGGCCTTCGAGGGCCTGAAGGTGGAGGCCGACGAGTTTCGTGACCTCGGGGAGAACCGGGTCCTCGTCGCGGGAAGGCTCCGCGGGCGCGGGAAGGCGAGCGGAGTCGAGCTGGACGTCCCGGCAGCATGGGTCCTCGAGATCCGCGGGTCCAAAATCTGCGCGTTCCACTCCTATAACAGCCGAGCCGAAGCCCTCGAAGCCGCCGGGCTGTCGGAGTAGTTTTTTGGCGCTGGGGCGCCGGTTCACCCTCGGACCGCGCGGCGCAAAGACGCCGTTGACACGCCAGCCAGGCCATGCGACAACTCACCGACTATGGATTTCTCAGGGGCCCGAGCCAGGGTGCTCGCCGTTGCCGCCCTGATCGTCATGATGCTGGCCGTCGCGGGGATCACCGTCGTTACGGTTGACGGTTCCGACGAGGGCTCGGATAACGGTGCCTCGGCCGGAGCGTCCGACTGTACGCCGGGCGCCGAGAAGGCAGTCGACTCCGGCTACTACGTCGTCAAGGAGGGCGAGGGCCTGAGCGACGTCGCCGACAAGACATGCGTTGGTGTCGATCGGCTCGAGCGGCTGAACCCGAACCTCGACCCGCTGGCACTCCCGCCGCGAGGGTGTGTCGACCTCGTCAAGCGTGGGTGCAAGGCACTCGCGACGGAAAGTTAGGTCGCGGGAAACGTCGCCGATCGGTGGCAATCGACGCACAACGGGCGCAGATTCGCGAGCCGGTTGTCGGTCGCTGTTGACGTGGTGGTACTTCTAGCCGCACGTCCGAACGGCCACAGTCGCGACAACGGCGCCCGTGCGAGTGCTCATCGCCGGAGCCGCCAGCCTCGGGTGGCAGCGACGCTTGAGGGCCGGGGGTTTTCGGCACTGGTCGGCCACCGCACCACCGAAGCCGACCGCCTTCACGGCTATCTTGGGATGGTCCGAATATGGACCGGGCCGCCCGCGAGGCGCGATGCCGACGGGCCGGGACGCCAGTGCGCTGGGGGCGCGACGCCCCCGTAGGCGCGATGCCGAGCACTCAGATCAGTTGTCAGCTTCGAGACGAGGAGGCATCGCGATGACCGACGAGATGAACCGGGCGATCAGGGCCGCAGCCGGAAAGGAGCCGCCCGACGCGCCGACGCAGTCTGCGCGCGTGGACTCTGAGCCGAGCGACTCGAACACGGCCGAGTCCCCGCACAGCGGATCCGAGGCCGAGCCGGGGGTCTCCGACCCCGACGTGCTCAAGGCCATCGCCGCGCACGAGGAAGGGACTGCCACTGGAGGCAGGACGCTGGGTCCAGGGTGAGAGCGTTGAAGAGATCCAGGCCGACGCTCAGGAGTTCGCACGGGGGGTTGCGAGGCAGCGCGGCCGGCAGTCCGGCGGCTTAGGCGGCGGAGCGCGCGGCACCCCGCCCGTGCCGCCCAGCTTTGAGTCGCAGATCCGCGCCCAGCCCGAAGAGCGGCGCGACGCGATCCGCCATCTGGCGATCGACATCGACCAGTACCGCCGCATGAACCGCGGCAACCAGGGAGGACGTGATGCATAACCGCACCATCGACACGCCGCCGGCCGAGCTGCGACAGCCTCGTCCCGAAGCTAAGCCGTCAGATCGAGGAGCTGGCGCGCCTGCGCGCCGAGGCCGCGGCGGCCGCAGCCGCCGTGGATGAGGCCAAGAGAGCAGTGCAGGACGCCGAACAGGCCGACCGCCAGGCGCTCGCCGACCGCGCCCGAGGCAAGCTCAAGTCCGATCCGAAGCCGCCTGCCCCGAAAGCCCGCGAGGCCGTGGCGCTCGCCGAGGCGAAGGCCGACGGGCTAGGGCAGGCCGCCGCCGACGCCGAGGCCGACCTCAGGGCGGCGATCGAGGAACACTGCGAGGAATACACGACGAAGCTCGACCACGAGAGCGAGCAGGGCCGGGAGCGCAGCCGGAAGGCGGCAACGAAGCTGGCCGAGCTCGAAGCCGACCGGGCGCGCGTCCGGGCGCTTCGCAGGTGGCTCGACGATGGCCGCTATGCGCCGAGCAAGTCGCCCGCACCGGTACCGACCACAGGCGGCCGAGTGGCGAGCCGTACACCCTGGGCGAGCTCCTGCCGCTGATCGAGAGCGCCCTCGCGCCGCCGGTCGAGCGGCCGAAGCCCGAGCCGCAGCCGCTGCGAAAGGTCACCGTGTGAAGCGCGACCTGCGACTTGGCAAAGAGACAAGGACGAATCAGGCCCGCCTGGGCGGACACCGGCGCTCGCTGACGCCGAAGGGGAGCCAGCGGCGCCTGGGGTTGGTGCGCCCCTCGGTCCAGACCTCAATCGCGGCGCAATGCGCGCCGCGAACGAAGAAGAGGCCGTTGAACTGGGTCTCGCGACCCGGGTATCCCCCGGGACCCGGGTACTCGGCACCCGACCGCGAACAGGCGCGAAAGCGCACCGACGAGGTGCCGTCGGAGAACCGAATGTCGCGGCTCGGCCCGGGCCCGAAGTCGTACAGGAGGGAGAGGCGCTGGCGCTCGGCTTCGGGCACCGCCAGCGTCACCCTCGCCCGAGCATCGACCACGGCGAGGACCTTGATTACGGCATCCGGCCCGAACAAACCCGGGGGTCCGAAGTTCCGCTCCCCAGGCACCAAAGCGACTGGGCCCGCGACCACGGCCCGCTTCCGCCACCCAGGAATGAGGTCGCCGAAGATCGCCGTCTTGCAGCGACGGACCGTCTCGGGTTCGGGCTCAGTGGCCGCATCCCTGTCCCCCCGTGGCGTGGACTCACCTCGATCCGCCGCGAGGCTGAGTGAAGCGACGGCGAGCAGGCCGGACACCACGAGCGCCACCGGGATCTGGATAGGGGACATGTCAGGTATACGGCCCACGCCTGAGGATCGGTCCGTTAGGCCAGGGCGCCCGGCGTCGTCAGGCGTAGCGGGCCTCCGCCCTGTCCCTTTCTACGGCGGCCAGGGGTGGGGGGCAACCCCTTTCAGGCCCTACACACCGGATACCAGTCGCCGTCGGCCTCCCAGAATCTGGCGACCAACGCCGAGAAGTGTTCCTTGGCTAGGGTCGACCGCGATTCGCCTTCGAGCGGACCGCCGGTGCCCTCAAAGTAGCTCCGCACGATCTCGACGTTCTCCTGCGACATCACCTACTCCGTCAGCCCGGCGGCCTCGAGGGCCTCGGCACGGTCCGCGAACCACTCGTCGCGAACGATTCTCCCCTCCCGGAACGTGACGACGATCCAATAGTTGATCTCAACCTCTGCGCCGCTTGCCCTTCCGCGCACATCATGCCGCCAGTGGACCAAGACCTTGTCGGCCCCGGCATCCACGAGTTCGGCGTCCACGGGAAGCCGCTCGAACGCCTCAGCGGCCTTGACGTAGAACTCCCAGGCGGCCTCGCGACCGCGCACCGCATCAGCTTCGGGCCAGTAGCGGCTGGTAACGACTTCGTAGTCCTGATCATCACGGGTCGCTAGCCACGCAACCCGGTCGCGCCGATCAAAGGCCTCGTTCGATTGGCGGAGAGCCTCCACGTTCTCCTGCGACATCGCCCGCTCAGTATCTCGCGCCGGCTTCTACTGCGCCAGCGGGTCGGCCGCGTCGGAGGGGTCGAAACCCGTGTCTGCAAGCAGGATTCGTGTCCTGCGTCGTCAGCCGTCCTCGGCGCCGTTGCTGGCTTCTAAGCAGCGGGCCGCAGGTTCGAATCCTGCCGGGGGCGCTGCGGGGCGGCAAAGAAAGAGCCCGGCATCCTGCCGGGCTCCTCGATCACTCTCGACCGGTGATCTGGTCAGGTCCTGCGCTCGAGGTCCGCCACCTCTTCGGCCTTGCGGTCGGCGCGCTCCTGGGCGCGGCCGAGCTCCTCCTTCTTCTCGCCCTTGCGCTCCTCTTGCCGGCCTTTGTGGCGGGTCTCGGGGTCGCCGGTGAGGTCGCCCTTGACCTGCTTCGCCTTGCCGCTGATCTTGTCTGTGATGCTCACTTTGTGGATCCTCCTAACGGGTCTGTCCCCATACGCCTACCCCGGCCGCACCCGTGAAAACAGACCTTCGAACGCTCGTTTCCATGGTTACGAGCGGGGACGGAGCGCGCGCGTTCGACCCGCCCGGCTGACGGCGCCAGCGTGCCTCGCAACCCGCGGCGGGGGCTGGCAGGAAGGGGGAGAGGTATGCGCCCGCAGCCGCTACATTGGGCGGGCGCGGTGAGCGTAGCTCAGTTGGTAGAGCTCCTGGTTGTGGTCCAGGCGGTCGTGGGTTCGAGTCCCATCGCTCACCCCTCACGAAAGCCCCGCTTGGGCGGGTTTTGCGCATTTACATGACCGATCAGGTCGGAATTAACTCCGGCGACGACGGGTTCGCCCTAGACGGTGAAGCCTCCGTGCCGCCCCAAGCGGTGCCTAACGCATCGGCTTGACCTGGGCGTTCATGCCGGCACGGAAATCGTGGATATTGAGACTGTTGACCCCGATGGCCCGGTAACTAAGGGCCGTGAGGGTGAGCTTGAAGGTGCGGCGGTTGTTCGGAGCGAACTCGGTGATCAGCGGGAGGCCACCCCAGGAGACCAGCCAATAGCCTTTCGAGTAGAGAGCCGAGCCGCAACAGGAAGAGTTTGAGGCATGTGAGTCGCTCTGCGAATCGATCAGGGTGGCGGAGTGCCCCTTGATGCGGTAGCGCACCGCCCTTGGCGCGCGACCAAGGCCGGTACCGTTGTCGTAGATCGAGATCACACCCCGGCCGAGGTGGCGGATGTCGTGTTGGCCGGCCAGTGGATTGGATCCATACGGATCGTTGCGGACGATCAATGAGTTTTCGGTCGGGGTTCCTCCCAGCTTCCACTCGACCTCTCCCGTCGCACCATCGATGCGGTACACGGCGTCGGTGTGGCGCAGCGAGATCAGGATGTCCCCACCCGCCAATGGCTCCACGGCGTTGATGTGAACGAGGTCATAGGGTTCTTCGAGTTCGCTCCACCAGCGCCCAGTCTCATCCAGACCGACGTGGCCGGCGGTAGACCATTCCCAAACAAGCTGTCCATCCGGGGTCAACTTTTGGACCACGCCGTCGTACACGGCGGCCTCGGCGTCGCCCTTGTACGCGCTGACGTCAACCCCCGAGCGACGGCGGTAGGAGAGCAGCAAGAAGTTTCCGTCCCTGGTCGGCTGGAGATCGTGGAAGTCGGTGGTCGCTCCGACGGTCTTCAACGAGCGCACCAGGGTCCCATCGGGCCGGCGAAATTCATAGGGAGTGCCTTGGTTGGGCAGAAACATGCCGCCGTAAACGCTCGTCCATACGATCTGCTTGCCGAGCACCTTGGCATCGATTGCGGCGACGGTCGGATTGACCCTGTACCACCAGACCGGCACGCCCCACGAATCCAGGACGACGACGTAATGGGCGGCGGAACCGTCCGGGGTCATGATGTAGAAGTCGTGTCGCGGCTCTTGTCGCCGGGTGAACTCGTAGTCGGGGAAGTCAGCGGGCAGGCAGCGGATCGAGTAAGTGGTTGCTGAGCCGTGTGCCTTCTTTGCCACCTTGATGGCCTGACCCTCCCGCAGCTGCACGGTTCGCTCGCGCGATCTGGTAGACCAGCGGCCGCGACCAATCCGCGCCTTGGTGGCCCCGGTTGTTTTGACGAAGAGCCTGGTGCTCTCGGTGCATGGGACGGTGTAGTCGTGAATTTTGGCTCGAAAGCCCGGCTCGAGCCCGGAGCCGCGGAGCTTGATCTTGGCTTCGGCCGCGCTCGGAGCCGTCAGGGCACCGATGAGGCCGGCAGCGAGCACCGCCGCGGTCGCTGCGATGCGAGTACCGTGCACCCGTTCCCTCCTCGCTGTCCGCTTGCCGACGACGGCCAGCGTACCTAAAGTCGCGACTGGCTCGGGTTCGACTCAGCCCGGCGCGCCCGGAAGCTCCGGCCCCTCTGGCGTCCCACCGACCTTTTCTAGCGCGGGCTTTGCCGGTGCCAGGTCCATGCGGTCCGGATCAAGCAGCAACCGCCGAGGCCCGCGCCAGAATCGAGACTTGTGCTCACCGGACGCTTGGGGTAGGTTCGCCTGAAGCGCGACCTCGTCGAGCGCGACCCACACAAGGGGGGAGGACAAGGGTGTCAGCCAAGCCTCGCTACCACGCCGCCTCGGCGACGCTGGTCTTGCTCGTGGTGGTGTTCGCCTTGACGGTGTTCGGCCTTCTGACGTTGAACGGGGCCGAGGCCGCGAACACACAGCCCAAGTGCGGCGAGACGATCACCGCCGACACGACGCTCGACGGCGACCTCGTCGACTGCCCGAACCATGGCATCGTGATCGGCGCCGACGACATCACCCTCGATCTGAACGGGCACCGGATCGACGGAGACGGCACCCCGGCTGCCGGCTGCAACCCCCGGAAGGAGTTTTGTGACATCGGGGTGTTCAACAGGGGCCACGACGGGGTCACGATGAGGGACGGCTCCGTGCGCGAGTTCGACGCCGGCGTGTTCGTATTCAAGGCCCGCGCCAGCCGGGTGCTGGACATCTCCTCCAAGAAGAACACTTCTTTCGGCTTGATATTCAACGAGGTGTCCCACAGCCGGATCCGCGACAGCTCGGGAAGCGACAACATCCCTCCCGAGGGCGACGGCCTCGGCCTGTTCGGCTCCCATGACGTCCGGATCGTCGACAACACGTTCCGGAACAACCCCGGCCCCGGCATCCACGTCGCGGATTCGACCGACAACCTGATCAAGACGAACCGCCTGTCGGACAATGGGCCAGCGATCCTGGTTGAGGCGAACCGCAACGAGATGCGAGATAACCGCATCAGTCGAGGCGGCGGCATCGTCGTCGGTCCCGGCAACCGAAACGTGATCGCCCGGAACCACGTCGCCCGGGCACAGGAGAGCATCTCGGCCACGGGACGCGAGAACCTGGTTGCCCGCAACGTGGTCGTTGACGCTCGCGGGAGGGGCATCAGTCTCGGCGTCGACTTTGCCGACGGACCTGATTTCGGCGGGGCCGACAACATCGTCCGCCGAAACGTGGTCAACAGGAGCGGGGGCGATGGGTTCCTGGTCAACCACAAGGGCAGCTATGTCCTGAAGCGCAACGTTTCCACTGGGGCGAAGGACGACGGCTTTGACGTCGAGAGCCGCTCGACGAGGCTGGCGAAGAACCGGGCGACGCGCAACGCGGCCCTCGGGATCAAGGCGGTCAAAGGCGTTATCGACGGCGGCGGCAACCGGGCCAGAGGGAACGGGGATAAGCGGCAGTGCGTGCACGTGAAATGCCACTAGCTGCCTGAGTTTTCAGAGCTGGCCTCCTGCCGGCCTTCGTGGCGGGTCTCCAGGCGGTCGTGGGTTCGAGTCCCAGCTCACCCCTCAGGGAGCCCCCGCTGATGCGGGGTTCTGCGCATCCCGGCTTGGCGTCGCTGGCCCGCCTGACCGCCTCAAACGTTCTCCTGCGACATGACCTACTCCGGCAGCCCGGCGGCTTCGAGGGCGGCGTTCCAGTCGGCGAAGTACTCGATCCGCACGATCCTCCCACTGCGGAAGGTCGTGACCTGGTGGTACAGCTCCTCGTCGAGCGCCAGCCCGCTCCCCTTGCCCTGCGCGTGGTGGCGAAGCCGAGTCGCGACGCGGTCCCCGCCGTCGACGAACTCCTGCGGCAGCAGCCGAACCTCGTCGAAGGTCTCGTCGAGGCCCTCGAAGAAGCGGATCACGTGGTCCGCACCGCGGCCCGAGTCTGCGCTCTGATGCGCCGGAAGCACGAAGTCGATCTCGGGATCGAACGACTCGATGGCGGCGTCGAAGTCACGCCTGTTATAGGCGTCGATGAAGTCTCGGACCTTGTCGACGTTCTCCTGCGACATCGCCCGCCCAGTATCCCGCGAGCCCTGGTCTTTCGCGCTTCTGTCCGAATCAATCCCACACCGGGCGCGCCGCCTTGCGCGCAGGTCGCATCGCTTGCAATCGCGGTCGCCTGGGATAGGTTTGGAGCCGATCCGAACACGGAGGTTTGAGGCCCGATGCCCAACACGCTCACCCCAAAGCCGGCCCTCACCGCGGTCCTCGCGCTCGCGTTCTCGGGCGTGACGATCAGCGCCGCGCCGGCCGCGAATACGGTCGAGATCGACAGCCGGATCATCATGCGCCAGACCTTCCCCGCCTTCCACGGCAAGGTCAAGTCTCATAACGAGGCCTGCGTGGACAACCGGCTCGTGAAGGTGTTCAAGAAGAAGCGCAGCGGTGGCCGCAAGCTGCTCGGCAAGACCCACACGGACGAAGAGGGCAAGTGGGAGGTCATCGTCGACCCGCTGAGCTCGGGCGTCTACCGGGCGATTGTCAAGCAGCGCTCGGAGGGAACCGCGGGGACGACCTTCGTCTGCCTTCGCGACAAGTCCAAGCGTGCGGTGGTCGACTGAGGCGCCTCGATGGCCCCGAGCCAACTGCTCGGCTCAGCGCCAACCTCGGTAGCGCGGGCGCACGAGGCCGGAGGTTGGTCAGCGAATCGTCTCCACCGGCGTCGATCGGGATCGAATGTGCGCCGCCCCGACGGCTCCGCTCTGTTGCGCGCCGCGCCTGACCGCACCGGGCGACACCCCGACGACGCGCTTGAACGCGCGGGCGAACGCGGCTTCCGAGCGGTAGCCGAGCCGGCTGGCGAGCTCGGCGACGGTGGCGGCGTCCTCGCGGAGCGAATCGAGCGCGAGGTGCATCCGCCAGCGCGCCAGGTAATGCATCGCGGGCTCGCCGACGAGCTCGGTGAAGCGGCGGGCGAAGGCCGAGCGCGACATCGCCACCTCGTCCGCCAGCGAGGCCACCGTCCACGCCCGGGCCGGATCGCGGTGGATAAGTGAGATCGCGCGGCCGATCTGGCGGTCCCTGAGGGCTCCGAGCCATCCGGTCTGTGCCGCCGGATCGGTCTCGATCCACGACCGGATCGCCTGGATAACGAGGATGTCACCGAGGCGGGTGATCACGGTCTCGCCGCCCGGTCGCAGCTCCCTTGCCTCGGCGGCCATCAACCTGAGCGTGCTCTGCAACCAGTCCAGTTCGGGCGAGTCGGCGGCCTCGATCCGAATCGTCGCCGGCAGGGCCTCGACCAGGTCGCGCGCGGCGGGGTGGTCGAAGCGCACCGCCCCGCAGATCAGGAGGCTCGGCGCGCCACCCTCGCCGTGGCGAAGGATCTCGTAGCGGTCGCTGACCCGCTCGCGCTCGAGCTCGAGAATCCCCGGCGCCGTGGCTCCCGGCTCGCTGCGCAGGACGTGGCCCGCCCCGTGCGGGACCAGCGCGAGGTCCCCCGGCTGCAGCAACGTGGTGCCGGCCGGCTCCTCGGTCTCGACCCAGACCCGGCCCGAGGTGACGACGTGAAACCAGACGTACTCGGGCATCGGCGGCATCGTCAGCCCCCAGGGTGCGGTGAGCTCGGAGCGGCAATAAAAGGCGCCGTTCATGCGCAGGAAGTGCAGCGCCTCGCCGAGCGGATCGACGGGGGCCCAGGGGTCGATTGCTCTCGTCGCCTCCATCGGTCAAGCATAAGGCGGTTTCACTTCACGTCCACAGTTTCTGGACGATGAAGCATGAATTGGCGTACATCGATCATAGACAGTCCGACTTTATCCTCCAATAATGGACGAACTGCAACCACCCCGAAAATTGGAGGTACCAGATGATCACCGTGATGGGCGCAACCGGGAACACGGGCGGGCAGATCACCGAGCGGCTGCTCGACGCCGGCGAGCGGGTGCGTGCCGTGGGCAGGTCGGCGAGCAGGCTCGCCGTCCTCGAGCGCGCCGGCGCGGAGCCGCGCGTCGGGGACTCGAGCGACCCGGCCTTCCTCACCGAGGCGTTCCGCGGGGCCGATGCCGTCTACAGGCTGATGCCATACGACCCGCGCTCGTCCGACTACCTCGGCGACCAGCGGCGGCTCGGCGAGTCGATCGTTGAGTCGATTCGCGACGCCGGCGTCGGCCACGTCGTCGCGCTCAGCAGTGTCGGTGCGGAGCAGCCGTACGGCACCGGCTTCATCGTCAGCCTGCACGCCCAGGAGCAGCGCCTGCGCGCGCTAGCCGGGACCGACATCCTCGCCCTCCGCGCCGGCTCGTTCTTCGAGGTCTTCCAGGAGGCTCTCGGGCTGATCGCCGAGGAGGGGATCAACGCCGACACGGTCGCGCCCGACGCTCGGATCCCGATGATCGCCACCGGGGACATCGCCGAGGTCGCGGCCGAGGCGCTGCGGGCGCGCGACTGGGAGGGCTTCGTCGTCCGCGAGCTCCTCGGCAGCGCGACCTCAGTTACGCCGAGGCGACCAGGATCATCGGCAAGCGAATCGGCCAGCCCGAGCTCGAGTACGTGCAGCTCCCGGACGCCGAGATGGCCGCCGTGCTGACCGAGGCCGGGTTCTCTGCGCAAGTCGCCGGGCTGCACCTCGAGTTCACCCGGGCGCTGAGCGAGGGCAGGATCAGGGCGCGCGAGGAGCGCGGCCCCCGGAACACCACCGCGACGCGGTTCGAGGCCTTCGCCGACGAGCTGGCGGCCGCGTATCAGGCGGGCTAAGCGCTCGGTCGCCGTCGTCGGTCGCCCTGGCCGACGAGACCTGGAAGCCATTCCCGCACCGCCGCGGCGACGGCTTCCAGGTCGGCCTTCAGGCTGTGGTTGCCGGCGACGGTGACAACGCTGATGTTGGCGCCGCCGCGCGGCATCCCGAACGGGTCGCTGTCGCCCTGCACCACCAGGGTCGGCACCTCGACCGCGTCGAGCTCGGGCTGCCGGCTCTTCGCCTTCGCGGAGCGTCCCGGCGCGTGCACCGGAAACGCCAGGCAGAGCACGGCGATCGCGCCGCTGTCGGCGACCGTGCGACAGGCCACTCGGGCGCCGGCCGAGCGGCCGCCGACGACGAGCGGCAGCCCGCGCAGCTCGCCGCCGCGCAACTCCTCGACCACCGCGTTCCAGGCCGAGTCGAGATGATGGGCTGGGGCGGGCGAGCGGCGCCCGGCGACCACGTAGGGCTGCTCGACCAGCGCGACGCTGAACCGCTCCGCGCGGGCGACCTCGGTGACCGCAACCAGGTCCGGGGCGCTCACCCCCCCGGCGGCTCCATGGCCGAGCACCAGCGCGGCCACGGGCTGTTCAGCGGGATGCAGGTGCGCCCGCGCCAAGCCATGCGGGGTGTCGATCTCAAGCGCCGTCACGTCGATCAACTCTATGCCCGTCGCGTGGCGACGGCTCATCGCCGTGCGGCGGGGCAGAGGATCGTCTCATTGCGGTCCCCGAGCTCCAGAAGGACCTCTCGCGACCGTCTTCTGCGTCATGGCGGGGGTGATGGCGGTCGCCTTCGTCGTCTCGCTGATCGCGATGCCGAGCGGCAAGATCGAGGACGTCGAGCAGTGAGCGAACCGGTCGGAGTAAATGCCGCCAGGCGGGTACGAATCAGATCGGTTCGCGGCGAGCGATTCGGGTTCGGGCCGCTTCCGAGCGGTCGCTACATTCGAAGGCCGATGCGCGCGGGGCGCCACTCCTTTCCCCAGGTCACCTACGACCCCCCGAGCGACGTGCTCTACGCGAAGCTCAGCGGCTCCCGCGAGGCCTCGCGTGAGCGAACCGAGGACGGCGACGTGTGGACTTTTGACGACGTCGGGCGGCCGACAGGGGTGATCGTGATGGAGCCGCGCTCGCGGCTCGAACGCGACGGCGCCGTCTACCTCACCCTTCCGAGCGGCGAGCGAGAGCGGCTTCAGGGGGTCGAGGCGGCGATGCGTGGCCCGGTCTAGCGCGAGGCGCGCCAGTCGAGCCTGCCGCTGTCGCAGTTCTCGCTCGTCCCGTCGACCTCGGTCGGCCCCGAGTAGCGCACCGTTCCCTTGGCGCGGCGCTTGCCGATCAGCTTCCCGGTCACCTTGAGCTCCTGCTGGCCGCTGGCGCCGGTGATCTTGAACCTGCCCCTGTCGTCGACCCTGACCAGGGCCGTGATCGTCGCGCTCTCGAGCCGCGCATCGGTGGTGCGACAGGAGATCACGAAGTCCTTGGCGACGAACGACCTCACCTTCCGCGCGCCGTCGCTCCGCTTCACCTTCAGCGCTACCGACGACTTCTTGTCGCCCTTGATCCCGCCCCTGTACGTCTGCGTCGCCGCGAAGGCGGTGGTTGCGACCAGCAGTGCCGCCAGCGCGCCGATGACCAGCGTCCTCTTCATCTGCCCCCCCAACACGCGGCGCCGCCGGCGAGTTGCGCCGGCGGCGCCGCGATTGATGGCCTCAGCCGCCCTTAACGCCCTTGATGCAGGTCAGATGCGAGCTGAGGTTGAAGTTCACCGGGGTGATCCCGGGAGCAAAGCCGATCAACACGTGGTAGGCCTTGCGGCTCTCGACGTAGGAGCCCTGCTCGAAGACCCCGACGTTATCGGCGACGATCCCGCCCTCGATCACGCGGGAGTTCCCCGGGCAGGACGAGAGGCGTACGTCGATGAAGGGACCGGTCTGGGCGACGTCGACCAACTGCGAAGGTCCCTGCAGATAGACCATCCGCGGCTTCTTCTTCCTCGCCTTCTGCGCCCGCTGGCTGGCGGGGTCGGGCGCGCTCTTCATCTTGACCTCGACGACGTTGTCGCCGGTGCGCGGCTTCGAGCCGCCGCCGAAGACGCTCGTCGCCATCGTCGCGGTGCCGGCGGCCGCCGCCAGCGTGACCACGCCCACGATCCACTTTCTGCGCATGCTGAGACCTCCCGATCGAGTGTCCGTCCCTCCCCCTGCAGCCGATCCTACTCACGAATACGCTCGTCGGAGCGTTCCGTGATCGAGCAGTGAGCGCCGCCGCCACAAGCCGAGGTCACCGGCCTCCCCCGGCGCCGTTTCAGCGCTTCCTCGATGAGCACCGCGAGCCGGTGCTCGCGTTCCTGCGCGCGATGGTCGGCCCGCACGACGCCGACGACTGCTTCCAGGAGACCTTCATCGCCGCGCTCGGCGCCTACGAGCGCATGGACGGCCGCCACCCGCGTGCCTGGGTGATGACGATCGCGCGGCGCAAGGCGATCGACCATCACCGGGCGCGAGCCCGGCGGCCCGAGCCCCGCGGCGAGCTGCCCGAGATCGGGGTCAGCGACCGGACCCCTGACCGCGAGGTCTGGGACGCGGTATCGGAGTTGGCGGACGGCCAGCGGGCCGCGGTCGCGCTCCGCTACGCGGCCGATCTTCCCTATCGCGAGATCGCGGCGGCGCTCGACACCAGCGAGGCGGCGGCGCGGCGCCGGGTGGCCGACGGGCTCAAGGCCTTACGCAGGACGATCGACCGAGAGGAGACGAGGCGATGAGCCGAGCGGATGCGAAGGACATCGCGAGGGCGCTGGGCGCGGGGATCGCGGAGCAGGCCGCCGCCGCGGCCGCGAGGCTGACCGATCGGGTCGAGCGCGAGGACCTCGCCGAGGTTGCCTACGCGCGCTTCGAATCGCCACTGGGCACCGGGCTCGTCGCCGCCACCGGGCGGGGGGTGGTCCGTGTCGCGCTTCCCAACGAGCGGCTCGACGAGACGATCGAGCGTCTCGCGACCGACGTCTCGCCCCGGATCCTGGAGCTGCCCGGTCGTCTCGACGATGCGCGGCGCGAGCTCGACCAGTACTTCGAGGGCCGTCGCCGGCGGTTCGATCTGGAGCTCGACTGGCGCCTGGTGCGCCCCGGCTTCTACAGCAGGGTGCTGCGCGAGACCGCGAAGCTGCCGTTCGGGGTCACCGCCAGCTATGGCGAGATCGCCGACCGGGCCGGCAACCCGCGCGCCTACCGCGCCGCCGGCACGGCCCTCGGACACAACCCGATCCCGCTGATCGTTCCCTGCCACCGCGTCCTGCTCGCCGGCGGTCGGGTCGGCAATTACGGCGGCGGGCCGGAGATGAAGGAGTGGCTGCTGAAGCTCGAGGGGGCGATCGGCTGAATGTGGTGCTTTTGCTCGGCCCTGGACCCGCGAAACGAGAAACCCGTTAATAGCCAAGGTTGACAGTCACATATACTGCCAACTATGCATGTCGACCCCAACAGCCCCAAGGCGGAGCTGACCAAGCGCCAGCAGGAGATCCTCGAGCGGCTCGAGCGCGGCGATCAGGTGAAGCAGATCGCGACCGATATCGGCGTCAGCCGCAACGCCGTCTACCAGCACATCGAGCGCCTTCGCAGACAGGGAGCGGTGGCCGAGACCTACACCCCGAGCGGTCAGCCGCCGCGTCGGGCCGAGCTCGCCGGCAACGTCTCGCTCGCCGCCGCCGCGATGGCTCCCCGCGCGAGCGCCGTCGCCCGGCTGCGCGAGCTCGCCGCCGCCGGCGACGCCGGTGACACCGCGTACGCGGAGGCGATCGAGGGCGCGATCGCCGCCGGCGATGCGGTCGGCCTCGCCTACGAGCTCGGGCGCCTCGACGCGCTTGGCGAGCACGGGCTCTCCGGGGAGCTGATCGAGTCGGCGCTGCGTCGGCTCTCTGTGCTGCCGTCCGACGATCAGGCCCGCGAGTAGGCGATAATCATGGCCGCCCTAACCACTTAGAAGGAGAGGTCGTAGGGGAATGACGATAGTCCTGATCATCATCGGAGTAGTCATCCTGCTCGGGCTGATCTTCATCCTGGTCCGGAACTCGATCATCGGCTCGCGCAACCGGGTCGACGAGTCCTGGTCGGGGATCGACGTGCAGCTCAAGCGCCGCCACGACCTGGTGCCGAACCTGGTCGAGACCGTGAAGGGCTACGCCCAGCACGAGCGCGAGACCTTCGAGAAGGTGACCCAGGCTCGCGCCGCCGCGATGCAGGCGCAGGGCCCGGCCGAGGCGAGTCAGGCAGAGGGGCTGCTGAGCCAGGCGCTCGGGGGCCTGCGGGTGGTCGCCGAGCAATATCCGGAGCTGCGCGCGACCGAGAACTTCCAGCAGCTCTCGCGCAACCTCTCCGAGCTCGAGGACGAGATCCAGGCCTCGCGCCGGATCTACAACTCGAACGTGCAGGCCTACAACACCAAGATCCAGATCTTCCCCAACTCGGTCGTCGCCGGGACGGGCGGCTTCACGGCGCGCGAGTTCTTCGAGGTCGAGGACGCCGCCGAGCGCGAGCCGGTCTCGGTCTCGTTCACTCAGCCGCCTCCGGCGCCGGCGCAGTAGCGCCGCCGGCGCGTGGCTGGCGAGAACCCGCTCATGGCACCGGACTACGTCCGGGGGTCCGACCTGCTCGGCGATGCGCTCGCCGTGGCGGCGGCTGCCCACCGGGGCCAGACCCGCCACGACGGCACGCCCTACCTCGCTCATCCGCTGCGCGTCTGCGAGCTGCTCGCCGAGACCGGCGCCGCGGAGCCGACCCTCGCCGCGGCGCTGCTCCACGACGGCGTCGAGGATTCCGAGCTCACCGTCGGCGAGGTGGTCGGGCGCTTCGGGGTCGAGGTCGGCGAGCTGGTCTCCGCCTTGACCGAGGATGCCGCGATCGAGGATTGGGTCGCGCGCAAGAACGCCCTGCGCGCCCAGGTGGCGGAGGCGGGGGAGCGCGCGGCGACGATCTACGCGGCCGACAAGCTCGCCAACCTCGGTGAGCTGCGGATGCTGTACGCCGAGCGCGGCGAGAGCGCCATCGACCTCCACAAGGCGCCGACCCTCGACCTCAGGATCGACGCCTGGCGCCGGGACGTGGCGATGGTCGAGCGGATCGCTCCCGGCGTCGCGCTGGCCGATGGCCTGCGCGCCGGGCTGGCTGCGCTCGATGCCGAGCGCGCCGGCGCCGCCGAGCGGGTCTGAACGGAATCACCTACGAGCAGGAGCCCGGTCGCCAGGGCTGAAAACCAGCCCGTGATCGTCGACTGCGCGCACTACCGGGCGGGCGGGCGCCAGCACGAGGAGCCGCTCGAGATCGAGGCGGCCGCCGAAATCGCCCTGCGTGGCGGCGAGGACGAGTTCGTCTGGCTCGGGCTGCGTGACCCGAGCGCGGAGGAGCTCGAGCGCGCGCGGCGGGCATTCGACCTCAATCCGCTCGCGGTCGAGGACGCGCGCCACGCCCATCAGCGGCCCAAGCTCGAGGACTACGACGGCTCGGCGTTCATCGTCCTGCGGCCGGCGCGCTACCTGGACGAGACCGAATCGGTGGAGTTCGGCGAGATTCACCTCTTCCTCTCCGCCCGCTATGTGATCGCGGTCCGCCGCGGCGAGGCGAGCGAGCTGCGGCCGGCGCGGCGGCGACTCGAGCGGTCCGAGCTCCTCTCCCATGGCCCGGGCGCGGTCGCCTGGGCGGTGCTCGACAAGGTCGTCGACGACTACATGCCGGTCGTCGAGGGAATCGACACCGACATCCAGGAGGTCGAGCAGGACATCTTCGCCCGCGGCACCGACTCGACCGAGCGGATCTACTTCCTCAAGCGCGAGGTGATCGAGTTCCATCGCGCGGTGGCCCCGCTGATGCCGCCGCTGGAGGCGTTGGAGCGCGGCGCCTTCCCGCAGATCGACGAGGAGCTGCGACGCTACTTCCGCGACGTCTCCGATCACGTACGCCGGGTCGACGAGCAGGTGAACTCACAACGCGAGCTGCTGACCTCGATCCTGGAGGCGAACCTGGCGCTGCTCTCGGTGCGCCAGAACGAGGTTGTGCGCACGATCTCCGCCTGGGCCGCGATCATCGCCGTGCCCACCTTCCTCGCCTCGATCTGGGGAATGAACTTCGAGGACATGCCCGAGCTCGACCAGCCCTGGGGCTACCCGCTGGCGCTGGTCCTGATGGCGGTCGCGGTGCTGTCGCTGCACCGCTTCTTTCGCCGCATCGACTGGCTCTGAGGGCTTGCCGGCCGGCGGCGGGCGCTCAGTACGCTGGCGGGGATGATCGATGTAGCTGCGCCGCTTCTGCTGGTTGCGGTGGCGGTGGCCTACGCGCGTCGCGTCTCGACCCTGGCCCGCCGCGACCGCCCCGTGAACCCCTGGCGCCAGGTCTCGTTCGCCGCCGGGCTGGTGATCCTGATGCTCGCCGACCTACCCCCGATCTCGACGATCGCCGACGAGCTCGTCGTCGCCCACATGGCGCAGCACCTGCTGATCGCCGACCTCGCCGGACTACTTATCGCCCTCGGGCTCACGGGCCCGATCCTGCAGCCGCTGCTGGCGACCCGAGTCCTCGGCTGGCTACGGGCGATGGGCAACCCGATCGTCGCCCTGCCCTTCTGGGCGCTCAACCTCTACGTCTGGCACCTCTCGGCGCTCTATCAGGGGGTGCTCACCAGCCCGCTGTTGCACTTCGCCCAGCATGCCTGTTTCTTCAGCTTCGGGATCGCGATGTGGCTACCGCTGGTCGGGCCGCTGCCGAAGCCCTCCTGGTTCGGCGACGGCGCGAAGCTGCTCTACATCGTCGTCGTGCGGATGCTCGAGGCGGTGCTCGCCAACGTGCTGATCTGGTCGGGCGCCGTGCTGTATCCCGACTACGCGCCGGGGGAGGCCGAATGGGGCATCAGCCCGCTGGCCGACCAGGGCGCAGCCGGCAACCTGATGATGATCTGGACCGGCGTCGTCACCCTTGGGCTGTTCACCTGGTTGTTCATCGGCGCCGCCGGCCGCAGCGCCGAGAAGCAGGAGCTGATCGAGCTTGCCGAGGCGCGCGGCATCGACCTCGACCCGGCTCGGGCCGGGCGAGCGGTCGCCGCCGGGCAGGGTGAGCGTCTGCGCGAACGGATCCTCGGGGGCGGCGCTTGACCGCCGCCGTGTCCTCCAACCGGTTCCTCTACGTGCTCGTGTTCGTGGTCGGGATCTCGACCCTCGGTGCGGAGATCGCAGCCGCGCGCCTGATGGCGCCCTTCTTCGGCGCCTCGACGATCGTCTGGGCGAACACGATTGGCGTCGTGCTGGTGGCGCTGTCGATCGGTTACTGGCTCGGCGGCCGGCTCGGCGACCGCTATCCGAGCCTGCGCACGCTCTGCCTCACGGTGATGGCGGCGGCGCTGCTGCTCGCCCTGGTGCCGCTCGTCTCCCAGCCATTCTTCGATCTCTCCGTGGACGCGCTCGACGAGATCGAGGCGGGCGCCTTCGTCGGCTCGCTGTTCGCGGTACTCGTTCTGATCGCCGTCCCGGTCGGGCTCGCCGGCACCTGCTCGCCGTGGGCGATCCGGCTCGCCGTACCCGACGTCGAGCATTCCGGGCGCGTCGCCGGGCGGCTGTACGCGATCTCGACGATCGGCTCGCTGCTGGGGACGATGCTCGCGGCGCTGGTGCTGATCCCGTTCATCGGCACCCAGCGGACCTTCCTCACCTTCGCCCTCGGGCTCGCGATCGTCGCCGCGGCCGGGATCGGCTGGCGGGCGATTGCGGCTCCGATCGCGGTCGCGGCGGCGATGGCGATCCCGGTCGGCACGGTGAAGGCGACCGACGAGGGAACGGTGATCTTCGAGACCGACTCCGAGCACCAGTACATCCGCGTGATCGAGCAGCCCGACGGCGATCGGGCCCTGGAGCTAAACGAGGGCCAGGCAACCCACTCCCTCTACAGGCCCGGATCGTTTCTCACCGGCGACGTCTGGGACGGGTATCTGGTCTTGCCGTTCACCGCCCTCGACGTGCCTCCGGAGCGGATGGCGATCCTCGGCAACGCCGCCGGGACGACCGCCCGCGCCTACGGTCACTACTTCCCCGAGACCGAGATCGACGGGGTTGAGATCGACCCGGAGCTGGAGCGGGTCGGGCTCGAATACTTCGACATGGGCTCGAACGAGAACCTGACCGTGCACTCTGAGGACGCCCGTCCATGGCTGCGGCGCTCCGACGGCGGTTACGACGTGATCATGGTCGACGCCTACCGGCAGCCCTACATCCCGTTCTACCTCGCCACCACAGAGTTCTTTGAGCTCGTTCGCGACCGGCTCGCTCCCGGCGGGGTGGTGGTCGTCAACGCCGGGCACCCGGAGGGCAACGACGACCTCGAGAAGGTGCTCGGGCGGACGATGGCTGAGGTGTTCCCGACCGTCCTGCGCGACCCGATCGAGCCCACCAACACGCTCCTGGTCGGTTCGGCGGCGCCGGCCTCGGCCGAGAACCTGGACCGCGCCGCGCGCCAGCTTCCACCCGAGCTGCGCAACCTGGCCCGAATCGAGGGCGCGCGAATCGCCCCGCGGCTGGAGGGCGGCGCCGTCTACACCGACGACAGGGCGCCGGTCGAGTGGCTCATCGACCGCTCGATCCTCGGCTACGCCGGCGAGCAGTGAGGCGGGCGCGCGCCCACCCCCACAAGTACGCCCCAAGGTCGGCGACGAAAGCGATCAGGCGGCCGACCGGCCCGGTGACGATCCAGGAGAGGAACCGGTCCTTGAGGCTGAGGGGTGACATGGCGGGTGTCAGGCGGCGGTCGCGGCTTGGGCCCGGCGCAGGTCGCGCTCCGGCTCGACGCCCCAGCGCCGGCCGGCGGCGACCAGCTCGTCGCTGAGCGGCCAGCGGTCGGCGCGCTCGTCGCCTTCATGGTCGGGGCTCGCCCCCTTGAGCGCCATCGAGCCCGTGTTGTCGCCGATCGCGCGCACCTTGGCGACCGCGGCGGAGTCGAGGCGCTGCTCGGGCAGGGCGGCCAGTTCGACCCGCTTGTCCTCGATCCTCCGAGCCCGCGGCCCGGGCTCCTGGATCAGCGTCGGCGCCGCGCAGGCGACCGCGGTGTGGGCGAGGTTCCACTGGCAGGCGAGCTGGAGCGGCGTGAGGCGGGCGCGCTCGGCGATCGGCCGCATCCGCTCGAGGCGCCGGCGCCCGGACTCCACCCAGCCGTGGGGGCGGAAGCGCCGGTGGTCGTGCTCGGCGAACTCGTGGCCGGGCAGGACGTCGTCCCAGAACAGCCCGCCGTAGTCGACCACGCGGGTGATCACGCGGACCCCGTGCTCGGCGGCGGCGCCGAGGCAGAGCTCGCCGGGCCAGGGCTCGAGCGGATTGAGGATCACCATCGCCCACTCGATCCGGTCGCCGAAGCGCTCGAAGCAGTCGATCAGGTCGAGGGTGAACCCGTTCGCGGGCCCGGGGGCGATCCCGATCGCATCGCACAGCCCCGCGTCGCGGAGCGCCGTCATCCCGTCCCAGACCGCCTCGGAGCGAAACCCGGTGCGGTCGGGGTTGTGGAGCAGCAGGAGGTCGAAGCGGTCGACGCCGATCCGCTCGAGGCTGGACTCGGTCGCACGGCGCAGGTAGGCCGCGTACTGGTCGGGGCCGCGGAGACGGGGGTCGGTGAACCGCGGAAATCCCCGGGGTCCGTCGCGCTCGCCCTCGACGAAGTCGTGCCCGACCGCGCCGACGAGGCTGAAGGTGTCGCGCTCGACGCCCTCGATCGCCCGCCCGAGCAGCGCATCGGCGGCACCCTCGCCGTAAACGTCGGCGCTGATCACGGTGTCGATCCCGGGGCCGGGACGCAGGAGCGCGAGCAGCCGTGACTCGTCGATCGGCTCGCCGAAGCGCATAAAGCGGCCGCCGCTCCAGGTGCCGATCGCCGTCCGTCCACGGTCCACGGCGGAAACCGTAGCGGCCACCCAGTGCTCGCGGCCGCGCGCACTAAGCTGCGAGCCCGTGAGGACGACCGTCACACAGCTGCCCGCATCGAGGGTCAAGATCGAGGTCGAGGTCGAGGCCGACGCGCTGCGCAAGCGGATCGACCGCGCCGCGAAGGCGCTCGCCGCCGAGATCAAGCTGCCCGGGTTTCGCAAGGGCAAGGTGCCCGCCGAGCTGGTGATCCAGCGGGTCGGGCGCGAGACGGTGCTCGAGCAGGCGCTTCGCGACGGGCTCCCCGAGTGGTACGAGCGGGCGCTGCTCGAGGCTCGGGTGGCGGCGATCGGCGAGCCGAAGGTCGACGTCGGCGATCTCCCCGGCGACGGCGACGAGCTTACCTTCACGATCGAGGTCGGGGTGCGGCCGAAGGCGGAGCTGGGCGAGTACAAGGGGCTCGAGGTCGGCAGGGCGGAGGCCGAGGTGCCCGCCGAGGCGATCGACTCCGAGCTCGACCGCCTGCGTGCCGGTTTCGGCAACCTCGCCCCGGTCGAGCGCCCGGCCGCCGCCGGCGATGCGGTGGTGATCGACTTCTCCGGCACCATCGACGGCGAGCCGTTCGAGGGCTCTGAATCGCGCGACTTCGTGGTCGAGCTCGGCGGCGAGGGGCTGTTGCCGGAATTCGACGCCGAGCTGGTCGGGGCCGCCGCCGGCGACCAGCGCACGGTCGAGGTCACCTTCCCTGACGACTATCGACCCGAGGAGCTGGCCGGCAAGACGGCGAGCTTTGCGGTCACCGTCAAGGAGGTGCGGGAGAAGAACCTGCCCGCGCTCGACGACGACTTCGCCTCGGAGGCGTCGGAGTTCGACACGCTCGAGGAGCTGCGCGAGAGCATCCGCTCGGGCCTCGCCGAGGCCTTCGACCGGCAAGCCGAGGCTCAGTTTCGCGAGGCCGCCGTCGACGCGGTCGCCGCCGGCGCCAGGCTCGAGATCCCGCATGAGCTCGTCCACGCCCGCGCCCACGAGATGTGGGAGCGGATCGAGCGCCAGCTCGCCAGCCGCGGTATCGACCCGCAGGCATACGCGCGGATGCAGGGCAAGGACCGCCACGCGCTGATCGACGACGCCGAGGAGGACGCCGAGCGCGCGCTTCGCCGCGAGGCGGCGCTCGAGGCGGTCGCCGAGGCGGAGGGCATCGAGCCCGGCGACGAGGAGCTGATCGAGGCGCTCGGCCCGGGGGAGGGGAAGAACGACCCCGCGAAGCTGTTGGCCCGGCTGCGCGAGAGCGGCCGCGACAGCCTGCTCCGCGACGAGGTCCGCCTGCGGATCGCGGCCGACGTGGTCGCCGAGTCGGCGAAGCCGATCCCGGTCGAGCAGGCCGCCGCGCGCGAGCAGATCTGGACCCCCGACAAGGAAGAGTCGACAGAACCGCCCGGCGCCCCCGGCGAAAGCGAGCAGCCCGAGCCGGGCAAGCTCTGGACGCCGGGCCGATGACCGCCGGCTGAGGCCGACGCCGGCTGCGCCGCGGCGTGGCCGCCGACCTCAATCTGGCCGGCCGCGCAGGTACCAGCCGATCTCGCTGCGCCGGCTCGTCAGCGTCCGCTCGTTCGAGGCTTCGCTCGCCGTCTGTTTCGCCCGACCGCCTGCCGGGCCGAGCGAACGCCTTTTGTACACTCACCCGCCGATGAGCCCCTTGGTCCCGATGGTGGTCGAGCAGACGTCGCGCGGAGAGCGCGCCTTCGACATCTACTCGCGGCTGCTGAACGAGCGAATCATCTTCCTCGGCACGCCGATCACCGAGGACATCGCCAACCTCGTCGTCGCCCAGCTGATCCACCTCGAGTCCGAGGATCCCGACAAGGACGTCTCGATCTACATCAACTCGCCCGGAGGGTCCGTCTACGCCGGGCTGGCGATCTACGACACGATGCAGTACATCAAGCCCGACGTGCAGACGATCTGCGTCGGGGTCGCGATGAGTATGGGGGCGCTGCTGCTCGCCGGCGGCATGGAGGGCAAGCGGATGGCGACCCCGAACTCGAAGATCCTCATCCATCAGGTCTCGGCCGGCTTCCAGGGTCAGGCGACCGACATCGAGATCCACGCGAAGGAGATCATCGACGTCCGCCGCCGCCTCGACGAGATCATCGCCAAGCACACCGGCCAGCCATTCGAGAAGGTCACCAAGGACACCGAGCGCGACTACTTCATGTCCTCCGAGGAGGCGATGGAGTACAAGATCGTCGACCGCGTCATCGAGCACCACTAGGAGCCGCTCGCGTGGCCGGGCCGCTCGAGCGGGCGCGGGCCGGAGATCCAGGGGCGTTCATCGAGCTGGTCAGGGCCTACGATGCCGAGCTGCGTCGCCGCGCGGGCGACGAGGAAACCCTGCTTCGCGCCTGCGTCGCCGCCTACCGGGACCTTTCCGCGTACGAGGGCGAGCCGCAGCTTGACGAGTGGATCGCCGGGTTCGTCGAGCGGCGCGATCCCGGTCGCGAGGTTGCCGCGGGCCCAGCCTTCTGGGAGCGCCTCGCCGAGGCGCTGGCGGCCGAGTCCCCGGCGCTCGCGGCGCCCGAGCTGCCGGACCGGCGTTTCCCGGTGGTTCCGCGCCTGCAACGGCGCCCCCGCTTGAAGGGACGGCGAGGGCGGCCGAGTAACAACTAGGCGTCCAGCCGGGACCGGTGGTGCCGTAACCTGAGCACGGCGGCCCGGACGTAGAGCACCGAAGGGAGACACCGCT
Organism: Solirubrobacterales bacterium; assembly: GCA_021155855.1. Lineage (GTDB taxonomy): Bacteria > Actinomycetota > Thermoleophilia > Solirubrobacterales > 70-9 > WHSW01. The sequence continues at coordinate 109,835 of JAJNAZ010000001.1, read as the reverse complement.
GTGGCACGCCCGACCGATTCGAACGAGCAACTTCTCTGCAGCTTCTGCGGCAAGTCGCAGCGGCAGGTCAAGAAGCTGATCGCGGGGCCCGGCGTCTACATCTGTGACGAGTGCATCGATCTCTGCAACGAGATCATCGACGAGGAGCTCACCGCGCCGCCCTCGTTCGAGCTCGAGAACCTGCCGAAGCCGCGCGAGATCTACGACGTGCTGCAGGAGTACGTGGTCGGCCAAGAGACGGCCAAGCGTGCGCTCTCGGTCGCCGTCTACAACCACTACAAGCGCGTACAGATGAGCCAGGGGACGACCGACGGCGAGATCGAGCTGCAGAAGTCGAACATCATGCTGCTCGGCCCGACCGGCTGCGGCAAGACGCTGCTCGCCCAGACCCTGGCCAAGATCCTCAACGTCCCGTTCGCGATCGCCGACGCGACCGCGCTCACCGAGGCGGGCTACGTCGGCGAGGACGTCGAGAACATCCTGTTGAAGCTGATCCAGGCCGCGGATTTCGACGTCAAGAAGGCCGAGACCGGGATCATCTACATCGACGAGATCGACAAGATCGCCCGTAAGGCCGACAACCCGTCGATCACCCGCGACGTCTCCGGTGAGGGCGTTCAACAGGCGCTGCTGAAGATCCTCGAGGGGACCACCGCGTCGGTGCCGCCGCAGGGCGGGCGCAAGCACCCCCACCAGGAGTTCCTGACCATCGACACGACCAACATCCTCTTCGTCTGCGGCGGCTCCTTCGCGCAGCTCGACCACGTGATCGAGCGGCGCATCGGCCGTCAGGGCGTCGGCTTCGGCGCCGAGGTCGCCTCCAAGGCCGAGAAGGACACCGGCGAACTGTTCGAGCAGGTGCTGCCGGAGGACCTGATCGAGTACGGACTGATTCCGGAGTTCATCGGGCGGCTGCCCGTGGTCGCCGCGATCCACCAGCTCACCCGCGACGACCTGATCACGATCCTGACCGAGCCTCGCAACGCGCTCACCCGCCAGTTCCAGCGCTTCTTCGAGTTCGACGATATCGAGCTCTCGTTCCAGGAGGACTCGCTCGGGGCGATCGCCGACAAGGCGCTCGAGCGCGAGACCGGCGCCCGCGGCTTGCGCTCGATCCTGGAGGAGACGCTGATGGACGTTCAGTTCGAGCTTCCCTCACGCCGCGACGTCTCCAAGTGCGTGGTCACCAGGGAGACGATCGAGCAGGGCCTGGGACCGACCCTGGTCACGCAGGCGGTGCCCGAGGCCGCCGACGAGGCCCTGGGCGAGATCCAGGAAGAGTCGGCCTGAGCGGCCGCCGGGCCGAGCCGCTCCTTCCCGGTGCGGGGCAAGGACTTCACCCGCAGGACGCGGATCCAAGGCACCGGGATCCAGAACGCTTCGTGATCTTGGGGATCTGACCGTCGCCCTGGCTTTCACTCCGAGGTGATAGCAGCCCGCAACTAAACTCGCCGCTTCGATGAACACGGCCCGACGGGAGAAGCTCGAGGCGACCACGCGCTGGGACCCGGGCGAGGCCGAGGCCCGCATCCTCGAGGACTGGCTCGCCAGCGGCGCCTTCAACCCGCCGGCGGAGGGCAGCCCGGAGGAGAACTTCTCGATCGCGATCCCGCCCCCGAACGTGACCGGCGCCCTGCACATGGGCCATGCGCTCAACGGCACGGTTCAGGACGCGCTCACCAGGATCAACCGGATGCAGGGGCGCCGCGCGCTCTGGCTTTTGGGCACCGACCACGCCGGGATCGGCACCCAGATGGTGGTCGAGCGCGAGCTGCGCGGCGAGGGGAGCTCGCGCCACGACCTCGGCCGCGACGCATTCGTCGAGCGGGTCTGGGAGTGGCGCGAGCGCTACGGCTCGCAGATCATCGAGCAGTACAAGCGGCTCGGGGCATCCTGCGACTACGACCGCGAGCGCTTCACCCTCGACGAGGGCTACGTGCGCGCCGTTTACCGGGTCTTCGCCGCCCTCTACGAGAAGGGCCACATCTACCGCGACAACTACATGGTCAGCTTCGACCCGGGCACCCATTCCGCGATCTCCGACCTGGAGGTGGTCAACGAGGAGGTCACCGACACGCTGTATTCGATCGGCTACCCGGTCGAGGGCTCCGACGAGGTGCTCACCGTGGCGACGGTGCGCCCGGAGACGATGCTCGCCGACACCGCGGTCGCGATCCATCCCGACGATCGGCGCTACCGGAGTTTGATCGGCGGGCACTGCTCCCTGCCCCTCGTCGGCCGCCGGCTGCCGGTGATCGCCGACGAGCACGTCGATCCCGAGTTCGGCACCGGGGCGCTCAAGATCACCCCGGGCCACGACCCCAACGACTTCGAGATCGGTCGCGCCCACGGCCTCGACGAGATCACCGTGATCGGCGAGGACGGGAGGATGACCGCGGCGGCGGGGGAGAGGTTCGAGGGCATGACCGCGGCCGAGGCGCGCGCGACGGTGGTCGAGGCTCTGCGCGGCGAGGGCCGGCTTCGCGGGGAGGAGCCGTACACGCACTCGGTGCCGTTCTCGGGCCGCTCGGGCGAGCGGATCGAGCCGCTGGTGTCGCTGCAGTGGTTCTGTCGCATGGACGAGCTCGCGGCCCCCGCGATCGAGGTGGTCGAGCGCGACCAAGTGCGGATCGTTCCCGACAACTACAAGCGCGTCTACCTCGAGTGGATGCGCAATATCCGCCCCTGGTGCATCTCACGCCAGCTCTGGTGGGGCCACCGGCTGCCGGTCTGGTACGGCCCCGAAGGCGAGGAGATCGTCGCCGAGTCGGAGTCGGCGGCGCGCGAGGCGGCGCGGGCCCGGGGACTCGAGCCGGACCAGCTGCGCCAGGAGACCGACGTGCTCGACACCTGGTTCAGCTCGGCGCTGTGGCCGTTCGCCACCCTCGGTTGGCCCGAGGACGATCCGCTGCTGCGCGCCTATTACCCGACCAGCTTTTTGACCACCGCCCGCGACATCATCTTCCTCTGGGTTGCGCGGATGGTGATGATGGGGATCGAGTTCGCCGGCGACATCCCCTTCCGCGACGTCTACGTCCATCCGGTGATCCAGGCTCCCGACGGGCGGCGGATGTCGAAGTCGCTGGGGACCGGGATCGACCCACTCGACGAGATCGATGTGCACGGCGCCGACGCGCTTCGCTTCGGCCTGCTGGCGATGTCGTCGACCCAGGACGTGCGCTACTCGGTCGACCGCGTGCAGCAGGGCCGCGATCTGGCGAACAAGATGTGGAATGCCTCGCGGTTGATCCTGCTCAACGCCGAGACGACGCCCGAACCGCGCGACGAACGGGCCGAGGACCGCTGGATCCTCTCGCGGCTGGAACGCACCATCGCCGGCGTCGCCCGCGGCTTCGAGGCATACGACTTCGCCCACGCGGTGCTCGACTTCTACTCCTTCTTCTGGTCGGAGTTCTGCGACTGGTATCTGGAGATCGTCAAGCCGCGCCTCTACGACGGCGAGGAGGACGCGGCCGCCAACCTGCTGTTCGTGCTCGAACGGGTGCTGGCGCTCGCGCATCCGGTGATGCCCTTCGTCACCGAGGCGATCTGGGCCTACCTGCCCGATCGGGGTCAGCCGCTCGTGGTCTCGGGGTTCCCCGAGTCCGATCCCGGGCGGATCGACGAGGCCGCCGAGGCGGAGGTCGAGCGCTGGATCGACCTCACCCGCAGCGTGCGCCGTTGGCGCGACCTGGTCGGCGTCGCGGCCGCGAGCGTGCTAAATGCCCGCGTGGTCGGTACCGAATCCCCTCCGGAGCTGGTCGGGCGCCTGGCACGGCTACACCTCGACGGCGCCCGGGGCGAGCCACTGCAGACGATCGGTCCGCTGGAGATCCTCGCTTCGGCAGAGATCGACGCCGAGGAGGCCGAGCGCCGGCTCGAGCACGCACGCGGTGAGCTGCGCTCGGAGATCGACCGCGCGGAGCGCAAGCTCGCCAACCGGGGCTTCGTCGCCAAGGCGCCCCCTGAGGTGGTCGAGGCCGAGCGCGAGAAGCTCGCCCGCTATCGCGCCGAGCTGGACGAGCTCGGCTAGGCAACTGGCCTGGAGCGCGCAGGAGGCGGAGGCGTATCTCGCCTCGCTCGAGCCGCTCGGGATGCGGTTCGGGCTCGAGCGGATCCGCAAGCTGGTTTCGGTGCTCGGGATGCCCCAGCACCGCTTCGTCTCGATCCACGTCGTCGGCACCAACGGCAAGTCTTCGGTTGCGGAGATGACCGCCGCGCTGCTCGAAGCACACGGGATCAGCGCCGGCGCCTATCTGTCGCCCCACGACGAGCGCTGGTCGGAGCGGATCCAGATCGGCGGCGCCGAGATCTCGCCCGCCGCCTTCGGCCTCGCGGTAGAGCGGGTGGCGCAGGCGGTGACGACGGTCGACCGCACGCTCGACCAGGGTGAGTCGGTGACCCAGTTCGAGGCCGACACCGCGACCGCCTTCGTCGCCCTGGCGGGTGCCGGGGTCGCGGCCGGCGTGATCGAGGCCGGGCTCGGCGGGCGGCTGGACGCCACCAACGTGCTGCCCTCGCGGGTTACGGTGCTGACCTCGATCGGGCTCGAGCACACCGAATGGCTTGGCGAGACCGAGACCGAGATCGCGGCCGAGAAGCTCGCGGTGCTGCGGGACCACACGCGGCTGGTCGTCGGTCCGGTCTCCGAGGCGGTCGAGGACCTCGCCAGGGAGACGGCCCGCGAGCGCCACAGCGAGTTGGTCGCTGTCCGCGACCTCTCACCCCGGGTCGGGCTCGCCTCGCCGGCCCCGTATCAGCGCCGGAACTTCGCCGTCGCCCTGGCGGCCGCCGAGGGGGTGGTCGGATCGCTCGACCCAGAACGCGTGGCCGACGTCGCCGCCGACCTCGACCTGCAGGGACGGATGGAGCTGGTCGCCGGCGATCCCCCGCTGATCCTCGACGCGGCTCACAATCCGGCGGGAGCGCTGGCGCTCGCCGAGGCGGTGCCGCTGGCGGCCGCGGGCCGGCCTGTGATCGCTTGCCTGGCCGTGCTCGCGGACAAGGACGCGCCGGGGGTTGTCGGGGCGCTGGCGCCGGTGCTCGACGGGCTGGTGGCGACCGAGATCCGCGCGGAGGGGCTGGCGATCGCCGGGCGGCCGGGGGCGCGGGCGCGAGTGGCGAGCGAGCTGGCCGCGGCGGCGCGCGAAGCGGGGTTGGGCTGGGTGGGGGAGGAGGCCGATCCCGCGGCGGCAATCGCCGTCGCCCGCTCGCGCGCCGCGGAGCTCGGCGGCGTAGTCCTCGTCACCGGGTCCCACTACCTGCTCCGCTACGCCACCGAGTAGGCGGATAGGCGAGTTGTAGGCGCTATCGCGCCCTAAGGTCGCCCATCCGCACCGGCCCAGCCCGACCCGGTCAGACCCGCCGCAGCCGCTTGCGGAACGTCTTCACGTCACGCTTCAGCCAGTCGGTGTGGTCGTTGCGCCACCCCTTGCGGTCCTTGAAGTAGGGGCTCTGGTTGGCCATCGAGTGCCCGATCACGTCGCCGGTGGCGATCTCGAAGCGGCCCTGGAGCCAGTCGACCAGCCGCAGCGCCGCACGGACCTGGGGCCGGCGCTGAAGGATCTGGCGGTCGGCCCACGCCGGGCCGGGTCCCGCCTCCTGAACCATCTCGATCCCGATCGAGCGGTGGTTGAGGCCGATCGTGTGGCGGCAACGAATCCGCGGCGGGACGAGCTCTGCGATCTTGCCGCTGCGTTTGACCACGTAGTGGGCGCAGACCCCCGGCAGCTCGCCGAGGTTGGGGGCGTTGGAGTCGAAGGTGCTCCACGCCGACGAGTAGCTGCCGCCGGCCGTGTAGTGGAGGACGATCGCGTCGGGGTCGTGCAGCCGCCACTCGCGCTCCCCGTAGTGACGCTGCGAGTAGCCCGCCATCTGGGCGCGCCGCTGGTCGCCGTAGGAGATGGGGTCGTCGGCGATCCGGGGCTTCGAGGCGGCCGCGGCGGCGCCGGCCACGGTCGCGGTCGCCAGCGCCCAGGCGATTGCCCAATGCCGCACAAGCTGCCGTTTGCGACTACCTTCTCTCGACATTGGACAAGGGCGCACGCTCAGAGCTGCTCCACATGATGGGGTTGGTCGCGGCGATCGTCGCGATCGTGATCCTCGTCTTCTTCGGGCTGGGATACCTGTTCGGGCGCCTTTTTCTCTGACATCCACTGGCTAGACTGCCGAACTCCTGATGCCCGTCGCCCTCTTCGGAATCACCAACGACGCGCTCAACCTCGTCGTCAACCTCCTGATCCTGTTCTTGGTCGTGCTCTGGTTGGCGCTGGTCGCGTGGACCTACTTCGACGCCCGCCGCAGGCTCCAGGATGGCTTCTTGGTCGTCTGCGCGACGGTCTGCTCGCTGATCTTTCCATTCGTCGGCACGATCGTCTACTCGATCCTCCGCCCGCCCGAGTTCCTCGCCGACAGGCGCGAGCGCGAGCTCGAGATCCGTGCCTCGGAGCTGCGCGTGCGCCAGCTCGAGGAGCAGTCGTGCCCCAACTGCGAGCACCCGGTCGAGCGCACCTTCCTGCGTTGCCCGAATTGCCGCGCCCGGATCAAGGACCCGTGTGGAACCTGCGGCAAGCCGATCGATCCCCGCTGGGCGATCTGCCCGTACTGCGAGACGCCGGTGCGCCATGCGGCTCCGCCCGAGCGCCGTCCACAGCCCAAGCGACGCGGCAAGCAGCCCTCACGGGAGCCGACGCCTCGAAGCTCGGCCGCCTCGACGGCGTCGGTGGCCCCGCCCAAGCAGCGCCCGTCGAGCGGCCGCTCGAGCCCGCGCCCCGAGGACGGCGGCGAGCCGGCACGCCAGCCGTCGCCGAGCGAGTCGGCGCGCACGCCCCCTGCGGGCGCTGAGCCCGCGCGCCAGCCCGCCTCGGGTGGCGAACCCGCCCGCGAGTCGTCGGGCGGCGAGACCGCGTCCACGCGCACGCCGAGCGGTCCGCGCCAGGGCCGCTCATCCTCGCGTGCCACCGACCAGCGTGCGACCACCGCGCGGCCGCCGAAGCACGGCAGCGAGTAGGCTGCCGCGCGCCGATGGCCGAGTCCAGAACCCTGATCCTGATCAAGCCGGACGCCTTCGAGCGCGGACTCACCGGCGAGGTCCTCGCCCGGTTCGAGCACAAGGGCCTGCGGATCGCCGACCTGCGTCTGCTGCACGCCCACGAGGAGATCGCCCATCGCCACTACGACGAGCACACCGAGAAGCCGTTCTTCGGCGAGCTCGTCTCGTTCATTACCGGCGGCCCACTGGTCGCTGCGGTGCTCGAGGGTCACCAGGCGGTCGCGGCGGCCCGCCAGGTGATCGGCGCAACCGACCCGATCGAAGCCGCGCCGGGATCGATCCGAGGCGACTACGGGCTCGAAGTCACCTTCAACCTCGTCCACGGCTCAGACTCGGACGCCTCCGCGGAGCGCGAGATCGAGATCTGGTTCGGGGAGTAGGCCACGGCCGTCGCCCCGCGCCTGATCCTCGCCTCGGCGTCCCAGCGCCGCCGCGAGATCCTGGAGCGGCTCGGAGTCGAGTTCGAGGTCGTCGTCCCCGACGTATCCGAGTTGCGCTCGGGCGACCCGGACGTGGTCGTGATCGAGAATGCGCGCCGCAAGGCGCACGCCGGCCGCACCGCCGCCGGGGGAGCGGGGCTGGCGCTCGGCGTCGACACCGACGTCGCCCTCGACCGGCGCCTGCTCGGCAAGCCCGAGGACGAGGACGGCGCCCGGGCACGGCTCGAGACGCTGTCGGGCCGCACCCACGAGGTGCTCGGCGGCGTCGTCCTCCTGGACACCGCGATCGGCAGCGAGATCCCCGTCGAGCGTTCGGCGATCGCGCGCACCGCGGTCACCTTCAACGATCTGGACCGGGCGACGATCGACCTGTACGTGGCCTCGGGGGAATGGCGCGACCGCGCCGGCGGCTATGCGATCCAGGGCCTGGGCTCGCTTCTGGTCGCCGGCTTGCAGGGCGATTTCTCCAACGTCGTCGGGCTGCCGGTGGCGTTGGTGCTGCAACTGGCCCCCAACCTGATCGGGCGGCCGAAGGCTAAGGCGAAGATTTAGGGTTAGGCTTTTGCGGGGCCCTCGATCCGCGCTTGAGGGCTGGGATTCAGTTGCTACAGTCAGCCGGCGACCTGTGCCCGACCCGCCGGCCAGGTCTCACTTTCCATGGGCATCTTCAACAACCTGACCGGCTTCGGTGGCCGCGACATGGCGGTCGACCTCGGCACCGCGAACACGCTCGTATACGTGCGCGGCCGCGGGATCGTGCTCTCCGAGCCCTCGGTCGTCGCGGTCGACTCCGTGACCGGTGAGGTGCATGCTGTCGGCGTCGACGCGAAGCGGATGCTTGGGCGGACCCCGGGCACGATCCAGGCGATCCGGCCGCTCAAGGACGGGGTGATCGCCGACTTCGACGTCACCGAGGAGATGCTTCGGCACTTCATCCAGCGCACGCACCAGAACCGCTTCGCCCACCCCCGCGTCGTCGTCTGCGTGCCCTCAGGCGTCACCGGGGTCGAGAAGCGCGCGGTCGAGGAGGCCTGCCTCTCGGCCGGCGCGCGGCAGGCCTATCTGATCGAGGAGCCGATGGCGGCGGCGATCGGCTGCGGTTTGCCGGTCGCCGACCCGACCGGGTCGCTGATCCTCGACATCGGCGGCGGCACCAGCGAGGTCGCGGTGATCTCGCTCGGCGGGATCGTCGTCTCGGAGTCGATCAGGGTCGGCGGGGACGAGATGGACGAAGCCGTCGTCAACCACTGCAAGCACGAGCACAAGCTGGCGATCGGGCTCGGGACCGCCGAAGAGATCAAGCTCGAGATCGGCTCGGCGGCGCCGCTGCCGGAGACGATCCGCACCGAGATCCGGGGCCGCGACCTGGTCACCGGCCTGCCGAAGACGATCATGCTCGGTTCCGACGAGATCCGGGTCGCGCTCGAGGAGCCGGTGAGCCAGATCGTCGCCGCGCTCAAGGACACCCTCGACCGCACCCCGCCCGAGCTCGCCGGCGACATCATGGATCGGGGGATCACCCTCGCGGGAGGTGGCGCCCTGCTGCACGGGATGGAGCAGCGCATGCGCGAGGAGACCCAGATGCCCTGCCAGCTGACCGAATCGCCGCTGACCTGCGTCGCGGTCGGCTCGGGCAGGTCGCTGGAGGAGTTCGAGGTCATCCACCGGATGAGTCGCAACTCGCACCGCCGCCGCCGGGTTGGAGCAGCGGTCTGATGTTCGAGTAGGAGAGCTGGCGTGTACCGAAAGCAGGTCCGGAGGCGCCGCGCGGTCCTCGTGGCGTTGATCGTCGTTTCCCTCGTGCTGCTCTCGAGCCACTTCTCGGAGGCCGAGAGCGGTCCGCTGCACACGATCCAGCGGGGGGTTGCCGCGGTTCTGTCGCCGATCGGCGAGGGCGCCGAGCGGGCGTTGAAGCCCGCCCGGGACCTGATCAACTGGTTCGACGAGACGTTCGAGGCCAGGGGGGAGAACGAGCAACTCGAGGAGGAGATCGCGGCGCTTCGCGCCCAGGTCTCCGAGAGCCAGGATGCGGTCGGCGACAACGCGGAATTCAAACAGCTGCTGAAGCTCGACCGAAGCCCGGCGCTCGGCGGCTACGAGCCGGTCACGGCGCGGGTGATCGGCCGCTCGCCGACCGTCTGGTTCTCGACCCTGATCATCGACCAGGGCTCGAGCTCGCGGATCGAGCGCAACGACCCGGTGATCAACTTCGCCGGGCTCGTCGGCCGGGTCGGGGACCTGACCGGGGGTACCGCCCAGGTGGAGCTGATCACCGATCCCGACAACGCGGTCTCGGCCGAGGTCCTGCCGACGGCCGACACCGACGACGCCGTCACCAGGGCGCTCTCCTCCGATAATCCGACCGGAATCGTCGCCCCGGTGGCCGGCGATCCCGAGGACCTGCTGCTCGACTTCATCGACAAGCAGGAGCCGATCGAGGAGAACCAGATCCTGATCACCGCCGGGTGGTCGAACGGGAACGTCTCCTCGGCCTACCCCCCCGGACTCCCGATCGGTCGCGTGACCGAGGCCGAGGAGGGCGAGCAGGAGGAGTTCCAGCGCATCCACGTGTCCCCGTTCGCCGACCTGCGCGACATCGAGCACGTTCAGGTGCTCACCGGAGGCCCCGACCGTCCGGGGGTGCCCGGATGATCGTCACCGGGCGCATCGGGCTGCGGATCGCCCTGATCGTCCTCGCGGCCGTGATCCTCCAGGTCTCGTTCTTCTCCTATCTGCAGATCCTCGGGGTGACCCCGAACATCGTCGGGGTCGCGGTCGTCTCCCTCGCGCTGCTCGGCGGCGGGGTCGTCGGTGCTGTCTGCGGCTTCGCCGCCGGCTTCTTGCTCGATTCGCTGCTGCTGCAGACACTCGGGGTCTCCTCGCTGGTCCTGCTCTCGATCGGTTATCTGGCGGGGCGCTACCGCGAGGGTGTCGAGATCACGAACTGGCTGATCCCGCCGCTGCTCGCCGGGGGCTTCACCCTGCTCGGCGCCGCCGGCTTCGCCGCGGTGCAGCTGATGCTCGGCGTCGACGCCGCGGTGAGCGTCACCTTGGTGCGCGAGATCGTGGTCCAGGGCCTGCTCGCGGTGCTGCTGGCGATGGCGATCTACCCGCTCCTCCGCCGCATCCTCGCCCCGGCGCTGATCGACTATGCGCCCTCGCGCCGGCTGCTCGTCCCCGGCCCGAGGCGCTCGCGGACGCGCCGCAAGATCGCCTCGAACCGCTCGCGTTCGGGCGCCGCGATTCGCCACGGCTCGGGGCCGGTGGGTCGTCGCCGTCGCAGCCAGGTGCGCCGGCGGCCCGTCCGCGGGGGGGCCCCAGCGGTGATCCCAGCAGCCCACATGGCTCACTGGAGGCACCGCCGATGATGATGCCCGGCCGCGGCGACTGGCGCGGGCCGCCGATTCCGGCGCAGCTCGCCTTCCGGGTTACCGTGCTGGGCGGGGTCGCGCTGGTGATGTTCGCGGTCATCTTCTTACGCCTCTGGTACCTCGAGGTGCTCTCGGGCGACAAGTACCTGGCGCAGGCGCAGAACAACCAGGTTCGCGAGTTCACCGTGCAGGCGCCGCGGGGCGAGATCCTCGACCGCCAGGGCCGACCCCTGGTCCAGAACCGCACCGCGCTCGAGCTGCAGTTGAAGACGACCGAGCTGCCCCACAGCCGCGAGCGCCGGGCGCGGCTGTTCGAGCGCGTCGGCGAGCTCGCGGGGATGTCGCCGAAGCAGATCCGCCGCCAGATCAGGGTCCAGACCAAGGAGCTGCCCGCGAGCCCGGTGACCCTGAAGCGCGACGTCGCCTTCGACACCGTCTACTACATCCGCGAGAACCAGCGTCGGTTCCCGGGCGTTTCCGTCGAGCGGGTCTACGTCCGCCGCTACCCCCAGGACAGCCTTGCCGCGCACCTTCTCGGCTACGTGCGCGAGATCTCGCCCGACGAGCTCGAGGACCCCCGCTACGAGAGCCTCGAGCAGGGCGACTTCGTCGGCAAGCAGGGCGTCGAGTACACCTACGACAGCCTCCTGCGCGGCGTCAACGGCGCCTCGCGGGTTCAGGTCGATGCCTCCGGGACGCCGACCGGCCGCAGCCTCGACGTGCGCGAGCCGCGGACCGGCAACGACCTCGTGCTCTCGATCGACACCGCGGTGCAGGAGGCCGGCGAGAGCGCAATCGGGCGCTTCGGATTGCCTGGCGGCTTCGTGGCGATGAACGTCAACACCGGAGAGCTACTCGGCATGGGCTCGACCCCGACCTACGACCCCTCCGTGTTCGCCCAGCCGGTGGTAACGCCGGCCACCTACGAGCAGATCTTCGGCGACCCCAAGGACCCGCTGAGCACACTCGCGGCGCCCGCGGTCAACCGCGCCTCCCAGGGCGTCTATCCCACCGGATCGACCTTCAAGCCAATCACCGCGGTCGCTGCTCTCGATGCCGGCAACCTGACGCCGGCGCGGACGATCGTCGATGGCGGCTCGGTCGAATACGGCGGGGTTCAGTTCTCAAACGCGGGCGATGTCGCGCACGGATCGGTCGATCTGCAGCGGGCGCTCCAGGTCTCCTCCGATGTCTTCTTCTACATCATGGGCGCCGAGACCAACGTCCAGGAGGGCGACGGCGGGGCGATCCAGGAATGGGCGCGGGCGCTCGGTCTCGGGGCCCCCACCGGGCTCGACGTCGGCGGCGAGGGTACCGGGCGGGTGCCGACGCCCGAGGAGCGCAACGAGGCCTTCCAGCAGAACACCGATCCCGACGGCCCCGGCGGCGAGGAGGTCGACGTCGCAAAGGGCGAGCTCACCGATCGACCGTGGTCGATCGGCGACAACATCAACCTCGCCGTCGGACAGGGCGATCTGCAGGCCGATCCTCTACAGATGGCGGTCGCCTACGCGGCGATCGCAAACGGCGGCACGGTGGTTCGCCCACACGTCGGCCTGCGGATCGAGGACCCCCAGGGGCGCGCGATCCAGGAGATCGACCCGGCGCCGCGGCGCGAGGTTGAGATCGACCCGATCTGGCAGCAGACGATCATGGCCGGGCTGCACGACGCCGCGATGGCGCCCGGCGGAACCTCGTATCCGATCTTCGGCGGCTACCCGGTGGAGATCGCGGGCAAGACCGGCACCGCTGAGCGTCCGCCCTACGGCGACCAGTCCTGGTACGTCGCCGTGGCACCCTACGACGACCCCAAGTACGTGGTCGCGGTAACGGTCGAGGAGGGGGGATTCGGCGCCGATGCCGCCGCGCCGGCGACCCTCGAGATCCTCAACCAGCTGCTCGGCGTCAACGAGGGGAAGATCGGCGACGTCTCGGCCGAGGTCGCGGTGGTCGAGTGATGGAGGCTTTCCCCCGCCCGCGCCCGTTCGAGCAGCCGCGCGCGTCGCTGATCTCGCGGGCCGGCTTCGGCAACCTCGATCCGATCCTGCTGCTCGCCGGGATCGGGGTGATCGGCTTCAGCATCTACACCCTCGGGGTCGCCACCCAGGAGGACGTCCCCGGCGACCCCTACTACTACGCGGTCCGCCAGTCGATCTACGCGGTGATCGGGATCGCGCTGATGCTAGCCATCGCGAGGGTGGACTACTCGCGCTTCCGCGAGCTGCGGGTCGGCATCTACACGGCGATGATCGCCTCGATCTGCCTCGTGTTCGTGTTCGCCGAGGCGACCCGCGGAACGCGCGCCTGGATCGAGCTGCCGTTCTTCACCTTCCAGCCCTCTGAGCTCGGCAAGGTGCTGCTGGTCGTCTCGCTGGCAGCGTTCGCGCTCGACACCGCCAGGCGCAGCTCCGAGGTGCGGCGGACGGTCCGGCTGCTCGCGCTCGGGTTCTTCCCCGCCGCCCTGGTGCTGCTGCAGCCGGACCTCGGAACGGCGCTCGTCTACGGCGCGGTGACCCTGGCGATCATGTTCCTAGTCGGCGTGCGCTGGACCCACTTCGCGATCATGGGGGCGACCGCTGCTAGCCTGGTGGCGGTGGTCCTCGTGATCGCTCCGGCACTTGGTGTGCCGGTGCTCAAGGATTACCAGGAAGACCGCCTGACGGCCTTCCTGCACCCGAGCAACGATCCGGCGGATTCGAGCTACCAGATCAACCAGTCGCTGATCGCCGTAGGCTCAGGGGGCAAGACCGGACGCGGCGATGACGCAACCCAGACATCAAAAGGCTTCCTGCCGGAGCGCCACACCGACTTCATCTTCGCGGTCGTGGGCGAGCGCTTCGGCTTCGTCGGAGCCGCATTCCTACTCTCTCTATACGCCCTGCTCATCTGGAGGGCGCTGCGCATATTGACCCTTTCGAAGAACTTTTTCGGCAGCCTGATCGCCGGCGGAATCGCCGCGATGCTGATGTTCCACATGATCGTCAACGTGGGGATGAACATCGGGGTGATGCCGATCACCGGCATCCCACTGCCGTTGATGAGCTCAGGCGGGTCGTCCGTGATCGCCACTTTCCTGGCGCTCGGGCTCCTGCAGAGCATCTACGTTCAAGCGCAGCTCACCTCCAAGCGGGGCCTCACACGCAACGCTTGAGGTGATCTAACTGAAGAAGAGAATTCTCGTCTCCGTGGACGCGGGGGAGACCCGCGTCGCGGTACTCGAAGGCAAGGGCGCCGCCCGTCAGGGTGGTGATCGCGCCAAGAAAGGGCGCACAAACCGTCGCGACGGCGGAGGCGCAGCCGAGCAGCCGCGGCGCAGTGGTTCCGATGGACAGTTCCGCGTTGCGGAACTGTACGTCGAGCGGCGGGGCTCGCGCTCGATCGTCGGCAACATATACAAGGGCGTCGTCGACAACGTGCTGCCCGGGATGGAGGCGGCCTTCGTCGACATCGGCCTGGAGCGAAACGGCTTCCTCCACGTCGACGAGATCGTGCTCGGTGACGGGCAGAAGGTCCCCCGGCGCGGCCACGGTCGGGGGCGGCGGATCGACGAGCTGATCAAGCCGAAGCAGGAGGTCCTTGTCCAGGTGGTCAAGGACCCGCTGAAGACAAAGGGCGCGCGGCTGTCGATGCAGATCTCGATCGCCGGGCGCTACCTCGTCTACATGCCGAGCGGCGCCGGCGTCGGCGCCTCGCGCAGGCTGCCCGACGCCGAGCGCGACCGCCAGCGCAAGCTGCTGCAGAAGCTGCACAAGGGCGACGGCGGGGTGATCGTGCGGACCGCGGCGCAGGGTGCCCGCAAGGCGGACTTCGAACGCGACCTCGACTATCTCCACAAGCTGCACGAGGTGATGCAGCGGCGGACCCAGGAGGTCAAGGCGCCGGCGATGGTCTTCCAGGAGGCGGATCTCTCGATCCGCGTCCTGCGCGACGTGCTGACGAAGGAGTTCGACGGCGCGGTGATCGACGACACGAAGCAGCACCACCGGGTGACCAGCTTCTTCCAGCGCACCGCGCCGGAGCTGGTCGAGTTCGTCGAGCTCTACTCGGAGCCCCGGCCGCTGCTCGAGCGCGAGGGCGCGGACGAGGCCTTCGACCAGGTCCTCTCGCGACGCGTCGATCTGCCCTCGGGCGGCTATCTGATGATCGACTACGCCGAGGCGCTGACGGTGATCGACGTCAACACCGGCAGCTTCACCGGCCGCGGCCGCGGGCGGCTGGAGGACACGATCACGAAGGTCAACGTCGAGGCGGCGGAGGAGGTCGTGCGCCAGCTTCGGCTGCGCGACATCGGCGGGATCATCGTCATCGACTTCATCGACATGGCGAAGTCCAAGAACCGCGAGCAGGTGCTGAAGACGCTGCGTAAGGCGCTCGACGCGGACAAGACGAAGAGCTACGTGATGGAGGTCTCGCCGCTGGGCCTGGTCGAGATGACCCGTCAGAACGTCACCGACGGCGTGCGCGAGATCCTCACCCGAACCTGCCCGACCTGTGCCGGCGAGGGCGTCGTGCCCTCCGAGGAGACGATGGCGATCGAGGTGATCCGCCGGCTGCGCGAGCTCGCCGCCGCCGAGCCGGAGCCCGAGGCGTTTTTGATTCGGGTCAACCCCCACGTCGCGGCCGAGCTCGTCGCCGAGGACAGCGGCCTGGCCGAGCTCGAGGCCGAGACCGAGAAGCACTTCCACTTCGAGGGCGGCGAGGCGCTGGCGATCGACACCTACGAGGTCGTCGACCGGGGCAGCCGCTCGGAGATCGAGGAGCGGGCGCTGCCCTTCCGGGTCGGGGAGGAGGTGCTGGTGACGATCGAGGAGCCGCACATGTACGACGCCGACGACGCGATCGCCAGGGTCGATTCCTACATCGTCAGCGTCGACGGCGGCGGCCGTCACATCGGCGAGCGCCGGTTGGTGCGGATCGAGACCGTCGCCCGTTCGGCGGCGACCGCTTCATTGATCGACGCCAACGGCGAGAAGCTAGAATCACCGCCCTCCGGACGGCGCCGCGGACGCCGAGGCGGCCGGCGCCGTAGTCGTGCCCGCAGCGGCGGTGGCTCCGGCGAGGACGAATGATCATGGCTGAGACCTACGCGATAGTCGAAAGCGGCGGCAAGCAGTATCGCGCCGAGCAGGGCTCGACCCTGCTCGTCGATCGGCTGCCCAACGATGAGGGCGCGAAGGTCAACCTGCGGGCGGTGATGTTCCGCGGCGGCGACGACGTCGTGCTCGAGTCCGACAAGCTCGAGAAGGTCAAGGTCGAGGCGGTGATCGCCGGCCACGAGCGCGGCGAGAAGATCCGCGTGTTCAAGTACCGGGCGAAGAAGGGCTATCGCAAGCGTGCTGGTCACCGCTCGGAGCTGACCAGGCTCGAGGTGACCGAGGTCAAGCTGCTGACCCGCAAGCCGGCGGCGAAGAAGCCCGCTACGAAGAAGCCGGACGAGAAGAAGGCCGACGAGAAGAAGGCCGACGAGAAGCCCGCCGCGGCTAAGAAGCCGGCGGCGGCGAAGCGGTCCGCCGCGAAGAAGCCCGCGGCGAAGAAGCCTTCGACCGAGAAGGAGAGCTAGGCAGATGGCTCACAAGAAGGGGCTCGGCTCGAGCCGCAACGGCCGTGACTCGAACCCGAAGATGCTCGGGGTCAAGGTGTTCGCTGGCCAGAAGGTCGGCGGCGGCGAGATCATCGTCCGACAGCGCGGCACCCGCTTCCGCGCCGGCGACGGCGCCGGCCTCGGCCGCGACCATACGATCTTCGCCACCAGGGCGGGCGTGGTCGAGTTCACCGCGGGCCACAAGGGCCGCACCGTCTCAATCGTCGACGGCGAGTAGCTCCGCCGGCCGCGCGGATGGGCGACTTTCGGGGCCCCCGGCGCCCAAGACTCGCCCGTGAGTTGGGCGCGCCGGCGCACGAGGGCGCGGTTAGGCTGCGCGGGGGATGACCGACACCGCGATCCGTGACGATGCTGAGCTGATCGCGGCGATTCGCCGTGGAGACGAGGCCGCATTCGCCGGCCTCGTCGACGAGCTCACCGCCCCACTCACCCGGCTGGCGCTCGCGCACGTGCCCAGCCGTGCGGTCGCCGACGAGGTCGTGCAGGACACGTGGGTCGGCGTGATCCGGGGCATCGATCGGTTCGAGGGTCGCTCGTCGCTGCGCACCTGGATCTTCCAGATCCTGCTCAACAACGCTCGCAGCCGCGGGCAGCGGGAGAAGCGCACGCTGCCGTTCTCGTCGCTTCGCCGCCACGATCCCGAGGGGCGAAACGAGCCCGCCGTGGACGCGGACCGGTTCCAGGGTCGTCGCGGTGAGTACCCGGGACATTGGGCGCGGCCTCCGGTGGAGTGGGACTCACCCGTGGAGCGGCTCGCCGGCGACGCCGCGCGCGAGGTGATGTTGACCGCGATCGCCAACCTGCCCGAGCGCCAGCGCGAGGTGCTCACGCTGCGCGACATCCAGGGCTACTCGGCCGAGGAAGCCCGTAACGCGCTCGAGCTCAGCGAGACCAACCAGCGAGTGCTCCTTCATCGAGCCCGTTCAAAGGTGCGGGCGGCGCTCGAGCGCCACTTCGATTCGGAGGCGGGGAGATGAGCACGGCTATCGATGAGATGACCTGCCGGGAATTCGTAGAGCTCGTGACCGACCTGATCGAGGGTGAGCTGGCCGAGGCCAAGCGCGTCGAGGTGGAGGCTCACTTGGGCGAGTGCGACGGCTGTGCCACCTACCTCGAGCAGATCCAGCAGACGATCGCCGGGCTGCGCCGGCTCGCCGACGCCGACGACTTACCCCGCACCCGCGAGCAGGCGCTCGCGGCGTTCCGCGAGCTCAAGCGCACGAACTAGGAGCGGCGCCCGCGGGCGCCGCTCCCGAGCTCGTCCGTCGTCCGCGTCGCTACTTCAGCTTCAGCTTGCTGAAGACGCCCGCGTGGTCGGAGTCGTAGATGCCGTTGACCTGCTCGAGGCCGGTCACCGACGACTTCACCAGCTTCGCCTTCTTGCCCATGTTGCTGACGATGTGGTCGACCTGATGGTCGAACTCACTCGGCGGCGATGTGAACAGGTTGCTCACGCAGCAGCTCAGCGGGTCATTGGTCGCCCGCCGCTTGAAGCCGGCGTCGAGGATGACCTGGAACGCCTGCTCGTCGCCCGGTTGCACCCCCGGGACGTCGGAGTTGAAGTCGCCGAGCATGATCGTCCGCTTCTTGGATGCCGGGCCGTTGACCACCTCGGTCGCCTGCTGGGCGCGGATGCTGGGCACCTGGGTCTCGTCGTCGAAGGCCTCGAAGTGGGTGTTGACGAAGCGGAACTTCCGCTTCACCTCGTTCTTGCCCTTGCCCTTCTTGACCGTAACGTCGCCGGCGGTCCAGCCGCGGGTGACCGGGACGTCAATCCCTGAGATGTTGGGCGTGAACAGGCTCGAGTAGGTGCCGCTCTGGGGGTTCTTGAGCTTCGCCTTCACCTTCGAATCCTTGTTGACCAGGATCGCGTCACGCATCGTCAGCCGACCCATAACCTCACCGCCGAACAGGCCTGTGCTCGGGTTGCCGTCGTAGTCGGTGGGTGCCTCGAAGTCGAACTCGACCTTCTCGACCGCGATCTTGTACCTCAGCCCGCGATCCTTGAGTTCGTCGAGGAGGATCTGGAGGAAGTTGTACTTGTCGGTCGTGGCGGTGAAGTCGCCATCCGGCCCTTGGGCGTATGGCGCCTCAATCGTGGGCGGAGGCCCGGTTCGCCACCACGCTCCCTCCTGGATGCCGATCAGGTCGGGCTTCTTCTGCTCGATCTCGCGTGAGAGCCCGATCGCGCGTCGCGGGAAATCCGTCTGCTCGACCTCGTGCAGGATCGCGCCGTTGGCGGCGGTGAACTCCGGGAAGCTCTCCGCGTTCAGGGCGGGACCCAGGTCCGCGCCGAGGAAGATGTTTCGGGTCATCACCTTCACCGGTACGGCCTTCTTCTTCTTCGGCTTCGCGTCCGCGCCGGGCGCGGCGACGAGTGCCGTGATCGCTACCAGCGCCGCGAGCGCGGCGACCACGATTGCGCGCGGGCGCACGATCGTGCCAATCGGGGATACGTGTCTCAAGCTGGACTCCTTCCAGTTCTCCGCTGCCAGTGCCCCTGCCAGCTCTGTTTCAGGCGGGCGGCGGCTAGTCGCGCCCGCGTCTCGGATATTCCTAACACGTCCACCGTCCATTCGATGCTCCACGCCCCGCCGAGGCCGTGAACAGGCCGAGCGGCGCCGACCCCCCGGGCCGCCGCCGCGCGGCTCCGTGATTGGGCGGCGCCGACCCCTCTACGGTACGGTCGATGCTCCACGACCGGGCGAGAATCCACGTCGAGGGCGGCGCCGGGGGCAACGGCTCGGTCAGCCTGCGACGCGAGGCCCATGTGCCCCGCGGCGGCCCCGACGGCGGCGACGGGGGTCATGGCGGCAACGTCGTCCTCGTCTGCGACACCTCGCGGCGCGACCTCGCCTCGCTCCGCTTCTCGCCCCGCCAGAGGGCGGGCCGGGGCGGGCATGGTCAGGGCAAGCAGCGCCACGGGGCGCGTGGCGAGGACGCGATCGTCGCCGTGCCGCCCGGGACCCAGGTCGACGGGTTGGGCGGCGAGCGCTTCGACCTCACCGAGCCTGGCCAGCGCGCGGTCGTCGCCCGCGGTGGCGCCGGCGGGCGCGGCAACAAGCGCTTCGCCACCTCGACCCGGCAGACACCCCGCTTCGCCGAGCGCGGGCTCGAAGGCGAGTCGGGTTGGATCGAGCTGCGGCTGAAGCTGCTCGCCGACGCCGGACTCGTCGGGCTGCCGAATGCCGGCAAGTCGTCGCTGCTCGGCCGCCTGACCAGGGCGGCGCCGAAGGTCGCCGACTATCCGTTCACGACCCTGGAGCCGGTCCTGGGCACGATCGACGACGGCGAGCGCCAACTCGTGCTCGCCGACATCCCCGGGTTGATCTCCGGCGCCGCGCACGGCATGGGCCTCGGGCACGAGTTCCTCGCCCACGTCGAGCGCTGCCGGTTGCTGGTCCACTTGATCGCCGTCGACCCACTCGACGATCGCGATCCGATCGAGCGCTACGGGACGGTCCGCGAGGAGCTGGCCGCATATGGGGCCGGGCTCGATCGGTTGGCGGAGATCATCGTGGTCTCGAAGCGCGACCTGCTCGCCGATGATCAGATCGAGCGGATCGTCGCCGGGTTTCGCGACCGCCTGAGCACCGAGGTGGTCGCGGTCTCCTCGGCGACCGGCGAGGGGCTGGACGAGTTGCGCCGGGCGATCTTCGCCGCCGTGCCGGCGGCTAAGACGCGGGTAGGCGCGGGGATTGTCGCGGGGCGCGGCGAGCCCGAGTTCGAGGCCGAGCACGTCGTCTATCGGCCGGCGGGGGAGGGGGGCTTCGACGTCGAGCGCGAGGACGACGCCTTCCGGGTGCTCGGCCGCGGCGTCGAGATGCTCGTCGCGCGCCACGACCTCTCCAACCTCGAGGCGCTCGCCTACCTCGAGCAGCGGCTGCGCGAGATCGGCGTCATCGCCGCGCTCGAGCGCGCCGGGTTCAGTCCCGGCGACGAGGTCCGGATCGGCGCCGAGGCCTTCGACCTCGACCCGCGGTAGCGACGCTGTCGGTCACGGCGTCCGCCGACGCAGCGTCGCCGCGGCGAGCACCAGCGCGAGCAGGGTGGCACCGATGGTGGCCGCGACGTCGAGCCAGCCGCGGCCGCCGAGCGAGCCGTCGGCCGTCACCCGCTGCAATGCGTCGAAGGCATAGCTCATCGGCAGAGCGTAGGAGAGCGCCTCGAGCGCCGGGGCCATCTGCTCCCGGGGGACGAACAGGCCGCAGAGCAGGAGCTGGGGGAGGATGAATGCGGGCATGAACTGCACCGCCTGGAACTCGGTCTGGGCGAAGGCGCTGGCGAGCAGGCCGAGCGCCATCCCGAGGATCGCGTTGGCGATCGCCAGCAACACGACCGCGATCGTCGAGCCGGCCGCCTCGACGCCGAGCAGGCCGAAGGCGACGGCGGAGACGATCGTCGCCTGCACCGCGGCCACCAGCGCGAACGCGATCCCGTAGCCGAGCAGCAGGTCGAGCTTCGCCAGCGGCAGCGTCATCAGCCGCTCGAGCGTGCCCGTGGTTCGCTCGCGCAGCATCGTGATCGAGGTAACAAGGAACATCACGATCAACGGGAACAGGCCCACCAGTGGCCCGCCGACGCGGTCGAAGGAGCCCTCCTGGCCCTCGAGCACGTACTTGAGCAGGAAGATCAGGACGCAGGGGACGACGATGATCATCGCCAGCGTGCGCGGGTCGCGCCGCAGCTGCTCAAGTACACGGAGCGCGGTCGCGGCGACGATCCGCGGCGTCACGCGCCCGGGGCCTCCGAGCTTCGGCCCTCCTCGATCAGCTTCAGGAACGCCTCGCCCATGTCGCGCGTCCCGGTGCGCCGGAGCAGCTCATCCGGCGAGGAGGCGGCGAGGATGTCGCCCTCGCGCATCAGCAGCAGGCGGTCGCAGTGGACGGCCTCGTCCATGACGTGGCTCGAGATCAGCAGCGTCGCACCCTCGGCGGCGAGCCCGGCGAACGTCCGCCACAGATCGGCGCGCAGCACCGGGTCCAGTCCGACCGTGGGCTCGTCGAGCACGAGCACCTCCGGCCGGCCCAGCAGTGCTGTGGCGAGCGAGACCCTGGCTCCCTGGCCCCCGGAGAGGTTGTCGACTTCCCGATCGGCGTCCTCGCCGAGACTGACGGTCTCGATCACCTCGGCGATCCGCTCGCCCGGCACATCGAGGATGCGGGCGAAGTAGCGCAGGTTCTCGCGCACGGTCAGGTCCCGGTAGACGGACGGCGCCTGGGTGACATAGGCGACCCGGGCACGCAGGCCCGCCGACCCCGCCGGCTCCCCGAGGATCGTGACCGCGCCCGACTCGACGATCTGGACCCCGACGATCGCCCGGATCAGGGTGGTCTTCCCGGTCCCGCTCGGGCCGAGCAGCCCGGTGACCGCGCCGCGCTCGATCTCCAGGGAGATCCCCGGCAGGACGAGCTTCTCCCCGCGGCGCACGTTCAGGTCGCGGACCGAGATCGCGGCGTCGGAGCACATCGGGCGGACCGTATCGGGGAAAGGCACCCGAAGGCCTAATCTCAGGCGCCCATGACCGTCGTCGTCAAGCTGGGATCGTCGATCGTCGCCGATGACGGCGGCAAGGTGCGCGCGAGCGTGCTCGACAGCGTCTGCGCGCAGGTGGCCGAGCTCCACCACGGGGGCGAGGACGTGGCAATGGTGACCTCGGGCGCGATCGCACTCGGGATGCGGGTGATGGAGCTGCCCCAGCGGCCGAGCTCGATCGAGGAGATGCAGGCGGCCTCGGCGGTCGGCCAGGGGACCCTGTTTCGCGCCTATGAGATGCGCCTGGCGACCCGGGACGTACACGCGGCGCAGGTTCTGCTGACCTCATTCGACCTCGCGGTGCGGATGCACTATCTCAACGCGCGCCAGTCGCTGCGCAAGCTGTTGGACTGGCGCGCGGTGCCGGTGGTGAACGAGAACGACACCACCGCCACCGACGAGATCACCTTCGGCGACAACGACTTCCTCTCCGCTCAGGTCGCGCTGCTGCTCGGCGCACGGCTGTTGGTGCTGCTCACCGACCTGCCCGGCCTGCACACCGCCGACCCGCGCCTGGACGCCGGTGCCAGGCTCGTCGAGCGGGTTGAGGACTTCGCCGATCTCGCCCGCTACGAGATCGGCGAGCGGACCTCCCCCTACGGCTCAGGCGGGATGCGCAGCAAGGTGGCCGCCGCTGGGATGGCGAGCGCGGCCGGGATCCCGGCGGCGATCTGCGATGGCACTGCGCCGGGGACGTTGCTCGCGGCGACCCGCGGTGAGGCGACCGGCACCCTGTTCACCCCGCACCCCGAGCGCACGCCGTCGTTCAAGCTCTGGCTTCGCTACGCGAAGCCCGCCCGCGGCCGGGTGCTGGTCGATGCGGGGGCGGCGCGGGTACTGCGAGAGCGGGGCTCGAGCCTGCTGCCGGTCGGGATCGTCAGCGTCGAGGGGCGGTTCGCCGCCGGCGACGCGATCGAGGTCGTCTCGGACGGCACGCTCGTCGGCAAGGGGATCAGCAACTACTCGGCCGCGGAGCTGGACCGGGTCAAGGGGATGAAGTCGGAGCGCGTGCTCGAGCTGTACCCCGAGGCCTCGGAGGAGGCGGTGCACCGCGACCACTTCGTGCTCGCGTGAGCGCTGGGAGCTGCGCGGTTGGTTTGCGGGCGGGGCATAGCCCAGGCGGCACCGGCGGTTAGCCCGGTTACCCTTTGAGGCGATGGCGATCGCCACGACAAGCGTCACCGCAGCCTGCCAGAGCGCCAAACGTGCATCGCGCGCGCTCGCCGGCGCGGAGACGGCGAGCAAGGATCGTGCTCTGGAGCGGCTCGCGGAGCTGCTCGGCGAGCGCAGCGCCGACGTGCTGGAGGCGAACGCGGCCGACCTTACCGACGAGCGCGCGGCGGGCCTCACCGAGGCGCTTCGCGATCGGCTGACCCTGACCGAGGAGCGGATCGCCGCGATGGCGGAGGGCGTGCGCGCGATCGCCGCCCTGCCGGACCCGGTCGGCGAGGAGCTCGATCGGCGAAGGCTCGACAATGGCCTCGACCTGCGCAAGGTGCGGGTGCCGCTGGGCGTAGTCTCCGTGATCTACGAGGCGCGGCCGAACGTGACCGTGGATTGCGCCGCGCTGACGCTGAAGAGCGGCAACGCGATCGTGCTCCGCGGCTCCAGCTACGCCGAGCGCTCGAACGCGGCGCTGGCGGCGCTGGTGCGCGAAGCGGCGGTCGAGGCGGAGTTGCCCGAGGGCGCCGTCGAGCTGCTCGCCGGCGATCGCTCCGAGCTCGAGCAGCTGGCGACCGCCGAGGGGCTGGTCGACCTGGTGATCCCCCGCGGCGGCGAGGGGCTCAAGCAGGCGCTGAAGGCGGTGGCGACGGTGCCCGTCATGTACGCGGCGGCGGGCAACTGTCACGTCTACGTGCACGCCGACGCCGACCTCGAGATGGCGCGCCGGATCGCCTTCAACGCGAAGGTCGATCGACCCGGGGTCTGCAACGCCGCCGAGACCCTGCTGGTGAACGCAGAGGTCGCCGGCGCCTTTTTGCCCGGGATCCTCGCCGATCTCACCGACGCCGGGGTCGTGCTGGTCGGCGACGGTCGGGCGCAGGCGGCCGCCGCCGGGACTGATGTCGGCGAGGCCGACGACGCCGACTGGGACACCGAGTTCCTGGGGATGAAGATGGCGGTCGGCGTGGTCGACTCGCTCGCCGAGGCGATCGCGCACGTGAACGCCCATGGGACGGGGCACTCCGAGGCGATCGTCACCGGCTCGGACGACGTCGCGGCCGAGTTCACCGAGGACGTCGACGCCGCGGTCGTCTACGTCAACGCCTCGACCCGGTTCACCGACGGGTTCGTCTTCGGCATGGGCGCCGAGATCGGCAACTCGACCCAGAAGCTGCACGCGCGCGGCCCGATCGGCCTGCGGGAGCTGACCACGACCAAGTACGTCGTCCACGGCGACGGCCAGGTTCGGGGGTAGGTCGTCGGAGCGCTCGGCGTTCTCGGGGGTGCCTTCAACCCGCCCCACATCGGCCACCTCGTGCTGGCCCAGGAGGCGGCATTCGAGCTCGGACTCGACCGGGTGCTGCTGGTGCCCTCGGGCGAGGCGCCGCACAAGCGAATCGACCCGGAGCCGGGGCCGCACCTGCGGCTTGAGATGACCCGGCTGGCGGTCGCCGGCGACGAGCTGCTCGAGGTGAGCGATCTTGAGATCTCCCGCGACGGCCCGTCCTACAGCTTCCGTACGCTGGAGTTGTTGCGAGACGAGCGGCCCGACGACGAGTTGACCTTCCTGTTGGGGGCCGACGTCGCCGCGCATCTCGAGCGGTGGCGCGATCCGAGGCGGGTGGTCGAGCTGGCGCGCCTCGGGATCGCCGCCAGGCCCGGGACCGAGCTCGACGAGGTCGAGGCGGCGCTCGAGCGGCTCGGTGCGTCCGCCCGCGCCGACTCGATCAGAATGCCCGAGATCGGCGTCTCCTCGACCGAGATCAGGCGGCGGATCGCCGCCGGTCGGCCGGTCCGCTACCTGGTCGGTGAGGCGGTCGCGAAGCTGATCGCCGACCGCGGACTTTACCGAGAGGCGGTGCCGGCATGAGCCTGAGCGATCGGGCGGCCGCGGAGCAGAGCGTCGGGCGTGAGGCGGCGGTCGCCGAGCGGCGCACGGACTCACTGGCCGCCTCGGCGGAGCTCGCGCGACGCATTGCGGCGATCGTCGACGACAAGAAGGGCGGGGAGATCATCGCCCTCGACGTTCGCGAGCTTGTCGGATACACGGACTACCTGCTGATCGCGACGGCCCGCAACGAGCGCCAAGCGAAGGCGATCCACGACGAGGTCCACCTGCGGCTGAAGAAGGACGACGGCCTGCTGCCGGCGCGCATCGAGGGCGAGGCCGAGGGGCGCTGGGTGCTGGTCGACTACCTCGCCTGCGTCCTGCACCTGATGGTGCCCGAGATCCGCGACCGCTACCGGCTGGAGAAGCTGTGGGGGGAGGCCGAGCGGCTCGAGCTCGGGGTCGACGGCGAGGCTCCCGCGCAGTGAGGCGGGACGGGTTCCCGTCCGACGCCCGGCCTAGGTTTGGCCCATAGCGACGGGCAGTTTCAAGAGGTCGCTCTTTGGCTACCGGCGGAGCGAGGTGGACGAGGCGCTGGCGGCGCGCGACACGGCGCTTGCCGAGGCAACGCAGGAGCTTGGTGAGCGGGCTGCGGCGCTCGCCGAGCGCCGCGCGCAGCTCGAGGCGGAGCAGCGCCGAGGCGCGCAGCTCGAGCTGGTCTGCGGCCGGCTCTGGGAGCGCCTCCTGGCACGCGAGCGGGAGCTCGACGAGCTGCGGGCGGAGCTCGACCGGCTGCGCGAGGAGGGCGATGCGCGCCTGCGGGGGCTGACCGCGATCGCGGACGAGCTCGAGGGCGTACGTCGACTGGCGCGCGCGCAGGCGACGCGGATCAGGCTGCGGGCGCTGCGCGACGCCGCCGAGCTCGGCGGGCGAATGACCGAGCTGGCTGAGCGCCCGGCGAGCCGCGAACGGCTGCTCGACTCGCTTCGGGAGGCGACCGCGCGGATCGGCGGCGAGGACGAAGAGCCGCTCGAGGTCGGGGCGCCGGCGAGCTTGAACGGGGGCGGTTCGCGGGCCGCGGGCGAGCTCTTCGACGGCACGATCGAGATCGAGGTCGGGCCGCTGGACGACTTCTCGCAGCTGGTGGGCTTCGAGGATGCGGCCGACGGGATCACGGCAACCTCGGAGATCTCGGTGAAACGCTTCGCTCAGGGCCGGGCGACGTTGGAGGTGAGGCTGGCCGAGCCGGTCGAGCTGCTGCGCGAGCTCGAGCAGCGCTCGCCGTTCGAGTTCCGCGTACGCGACCGGCGCTTCGACCGGCTGGTGCTCGACGTGGACGCGATCGAGGCGGCGTAGGCGCGTTCCACGCGACTCG
Organism: Solirubrobacterales bacterium; assembly: GCA_021155855.1. GTDB lineage: Bacteria > Actinomycetota > Thermoleophilia > Solirubrobacterales > 70-9 > WHSW01. Next base: position 83,469 of record JAJNAZ010000001.1, on the reverse strand, counting down.
GTGCTCCACTTGCGCCTCGGATCAGCCAAGAATGCTCAACGCGCGGCGTTAAACTGAGCAGCCGATTACGAACTCACTGGGGCTGTAGCTCAGCTGGGAAGAGCGTGCGGCTGGCAGCCGCAAGGTCGTGGGTTCGAGTCCCACCAGCTCCACTCTCCTGATGATCGCGCACCATTCGTGACAGTGGGCGCGAACGAGTTTCGCGAGCACTTCGGCAGGTACATGGAAACCAGCGACCGGACTGGCTGAGCAACGGTTCCGCGGAGCCGCCACCGGCGCATTGCCGAGCCGCGCGGGCGATTTTGGCCGTGAGCGCGCACGGCGCTGGGTAGGGTGCCGCCGATGAAGCGACTCGCCGACGGCGTCTGGCAGCTGAGGGGCTTCCCGCCGAACGCGATCAACGTCTACGTGATCGAGGACGTGCTGGTCGATGCCGCCTCGCGCCATGCGACTCGTCGCATCCTGAGCCAGGTCGCGGGCCACCCGCTATCGGCGCACGCGCTCACGCACGCTCACCCCGACCACCAGGGCGCCAGCCACGCCGTGTGTGAGCGGCGCGGACTGCCGTTCTGGGTCGGCGCCGCCGACGCAGACGCGGCCGAGCGCCCGGAGCTGATCGGCGAGCGACAGCCGAGCCACCCGATCGCCCGACTCTTCGGTCGCGCTTTCGTCGGACCGGGGCACCGGGTCGACCGCAGGCTTATGGAGGGTGACCAGGTGGCCGGTTTCGAGGTGCTCGACGTCCCCGGCCACTCGGCCGGCCACGTCGCCTTCTGGCGGGGGTCCGATCGGGTTCTGGTGCTCGGCGACGTGCTCAACAACGTGAACATCCTCACCGGGATCCCCGGTCTGCACACCCCGAAGCCGTTTCTGACGCCGGACCCGCCTCGCAACGTCGAGTCGGCGAGGCGTCTCGCCGGGCTCGAGCCAAAGCTCGTCCTCTTCGGCCACGGGGCGCCGCTGCGCGACACGCGCAGGTTCGTCGACTTCGTCGCCGCGCTGCCCGGGTAGGCGCTTCTACCGGCCGTACTCGGCGGCGCGCGCGGCCGAGACCGCCGCCTCGAGTGCCGGGCGTGAGGTCGGTGCCAGGTGCCGGCGCACCCGCCAGCTCGCGCCGGAGAAGCCGAGGTTCGCCACCTTGGCGAAGCCGAGCTCGTCCTCGCGCAGGGCGAGCAGCAGATGCGCCACGCGGTCGCCGGCGGGCAGCTCCTCGGGAGGCGTAGCCGAGCCGCGCAGCTGTTGAGGTGCCGGCTGTTGCTCGGCGACGCGCACGCACCAGCAGTCCACTCGTCGCCCTCCGCGCCGGACCAGGAACGCGCCCTGCTCGCCCACCAGCCAGGCACCGATCTCGCCACGCTCGAGCGCCAGCCCGGTCGTCGCGAGCAGCTCGCGCCGAGCGTGTCCGACCAAGTCGCCGAGCAACCCGAGCGCGACCCGCTCGGCGCCGCCGTCGGCGTCGCCGCGACGGGCGGCGCTGCGCTCGCCGCCGATCGGCACCACCTGGCGGGCGCCGCGGCGCGCCTGTATCGACGGGATCGCCCAGGCATGCGCGAAGCAGATCGCCGCCGCCGGCAGGGTGAGCGGCTCGATTGCGACCAAGAGCACGCCGGGGACGCAGAACACGGCCGTGATCCATGCAGTCCAGGCGGTCCACCGGCGACCGTCGCGGCGCAGGGTGGCCTCGCTCGCGTCCTCGCGCCAATGCAGGCGCGCGGCTTCCTCGAGCCCGGCGGCGATCCCGTTGGGGGCCGTGACCTCTCCCGTCGTCGTGCCGTCGCGGCTGCGTCTCGACGCTCAGCCGCCCGCGATCGGCCGCCGCATGATCACCAGCTCGGCATCGAGGGGCAGCTCGCGGACCACCTCGGCGGTCCCGTCGGGGCCGGTGGCCGAGGCGATCATCCCGCGCTCGAGCTCGGCCCGGAACGCGGCCACCGCCGCCTCCTCGCCGCCCCCGCCCGCGGTCCACTCCGCCAGCGTCGTGTGCCCGCTGCGGTCGAGTCTGATCAGGCGTCCCATCGCAACCTCCTCGATTGGCTCTGCCGAGCGAGTGTACGCCCGGGACCCCGCGCCGGTGTACGAGCCGGGGCGCTCGTAAGATCGGTGCGGATGGACCGCTACGACCCGCACGAGATCGAGCGCCGCTGGCAGGCGGTCTGGGAGCGCGAACGCACCTGGGAGGTGCCGAATCCCGGACAGCCGGGGTTCGACGACTCAAAGCCGAAGTGCTACGTGCTCGAGATGCTCCCCTACCCCTCGGGCGAGCCCCACGTCGGGCACCTGAAGAACTATTCGCTCGGCGACGCGATCGCCCACTTCCGCCGCCGCAACGGCTACCAGGTCGTCCACCCGATGGGCTACGACGCGTTCGGGCTGCCGGCGGAGAACAACGCGATCGACACCGGCCAGCACCCGCGCGACGCGGTCGAGGCCTCGATCGCCGCCTACCGCGAGCAGTTTCGCGCCTGGGGGGTCTCGATCGACTGGTCGCGCGAGCTGGCCACCCATGCTCCCGAGTACTACCGCTGGACGCAGTGGATTTTTTTGCGGCTGTTCGAGCGCGGCCTCGCCTACAGGGCGGAGGCCCCGGTGCAGTGGTGCCCGGTCGACCAGACAGTGCTCGCAAATGAGCAGGTGATCGACGGCCATTGCGAGCGCTGTGGCTCGCTGGTCGAGGCGCGCGACCTCGAGCAGTGGTTCTTCCGGATCACCGAGTACGCCGACCGGCTGCTCGCCGACTTCGACCTGCTCGAGTCCTGGCCCGAGCACGTGGTGACGATGCAGCGCAACTGGATCGGCCGCTCCGAGGGCGCCGAGGTCACCTTCCGCTGCGAGGAGCTCGGAATCGACTTCCCGGTCTTCACCACCCGCCCCGACACCCTCTTCGGCGCCACCTTCTTCGTCCTCGCGCCCGAGCACCCGGAGGTGCGGCGGCTCGCGGCGGGCACCGAGCACGAGGACGCGGTCCGCGCCTATGTAGACGAGTCGATCCGCGAGTCGGCCGAGGAGCGGGCCTCCGAGGAGCGGGCGAAGACCGGGGTGCCGCTCGGGCGCACGGTCACCAACCCGGTCAACGGCGAGCAGATCGAGATGTTCGTCGCCGACTACGTGCTGATGGAGTACGGCACCGGCGCGGTGATGGCCGTCCCAGCCCACGACCAGCGCGACTTCGAATTCGCGACCGCCTTCGGGCTCCCGGTCAGGCGCGTGGTCGCGCCGCGCCGTAGCGGGGGCCCCGCCGCCCCCGGACGCGACGCGGAGGAGGCGGCGGGCAACGGTGATCCGCTCGGGGAGGCGTTCCTCGGCCACTCCGACGACGAGGTGCTCGTCAACAGCGACGAATACGACGGCATCGGCTCGGTGGAGGCGAAGCGCGCGATCGTCGCCGACCTCGAGCGGCGCGGGCTCGGCCACCCGGCGGTCAACTACCGCCTGCGCGACTGGCTGCTCTCCCGCCAGCGCTACTGGGGCTGTCCGATCCCGGTCGTCTACTGCGAGACGGACGGGATCGTCACGGTCCCGGACGATCAGCTCCCGGTCGAGCTCCCCGACGTGGAGGACTACGCGCCGAAGGGTCGCAGCCCGCTGGCGGCGGTCGAGGACTGGGTCAACACGACCTGCCCCGAGTGTGGCGGGCCTGCCCGCCGGGAGACCGACACCATGGACACCTTCGTCGATTCGTCCTGGTACTTCCTCCGCTACCTCGACCCCGACAACGAGCGGCTGCCGTTCGAACGCGAGATCGCCGATTACTGGATGCCCGTCGACCAGTACATCGGCGGCGTCGAGCACGCGATTCTGCACCTGATGTACGCGCGCTTCTTCGTCAAGGCGTTCGCCGACATGGGCATGCTGGGCGTCCAGGAACCGTTCGCGAGCCTGTTCACCCAGGGCATGATCACCATGGGGGGCGCCAAGATGTCCTCCTCGAAGGGCAACACCGTGAGCGCGATCGAGACGGTTGAGCGCTACGGCGCCGACACCGCGCGCACCTATGTCTGCTTCCTCGGTCCCCCGGAGCGCGGCGGTGACTGGGTGCCCGAGGGGGTCGAGGGAGTGCACCGCTTCCTCGTCCGGCTCTGGCGCCTGCAGTGCGAGGTCGTCGAGCGCACCGAGCCGCGGGCGGACGAGTCCGGCCTCCCCGAGCAGGGTCCCGCGCGCGAGCTGCTGGCGAAGGCGAACTGGGCGATCGACAAGGTCACCCGCGACATCGAGCACGGCTTCGCCCTGCACACGGCGATCGCCGCGGTGATGGAGCTGGTCAACGACGCCTACCGGCTCAAGGACTCGCTGTACGGCACCCCGCAGGGGGAATCGGCGCTTTGCTTCGCGACCGCGACAGCAGCCTCACTGATCTTTCCCTTCGCCCCCCACCTCGGCTGCGAGGCCTACGAGGCGATCACCGGGGGGCGGGTCTGGGAGCAGCCGTGGCCAGAGGCGGATCCCGCGCTGCTCGAGCGCGACACGTTCACCCTCGTGGTCCAGGTCAACGGCAGGCGGCGCGACCAGATCGAGGCGGCGGCCGGCACTCCCGACGCCGAGCTGCTCGAGCTCGCGCGGGCGAGCGAGAACGTCCGCCGCCATCTCGACGGCAAGGAGGTCGTCAAGGAGATCGTCGTCCCTGGCAAGCTCGTCAATCTCGTCGTGCGATGAGGCGCCCCGCGGGGCGCGCGCTGGCGCTGGTGGTGGTGCTGAGCGCTGTAATGGTGACGGCGCTCGCCGCCACCTATCGCGGCGCCGCTGTGGAGGACGAGGCGATGCCGGTGAAGCTGAAGCTCGCGGGCGGTGACGTCGTCTTCGACTACACGGACGTGCTCGTCGAGTGTTCCGACGGCAGCCATCCGCGTCAGGGCGGCGCTTCGCACTCCGACCACCTCAACCGCCGCGACCGGTTCAGGGACCGGCTCGAGGTCGGCGGCACGACCTCCCTGGTGAAGGGGAAGGTGGGCGAGCACAAGGCCAAGGGGACGATCATCTACCGCCTCCGCTACAACGGCGGCGAGTGTCGCAGCGGCAAGGTGAAGTGGAAGGCCAAGCGCAAGTAGTCCGGGTCTGGTAGAAAGCTCGCGTGCTCGTCAGGCGGTTGGCGGATGCGGCGACGAAGGAAGTGCACGGGCTGCGCCCGCATATCCTCATGGACGCCGGGGAGCTCGGGTCGCGAAACCTCTCGGTCAACTGGCTCGAGGTTCCAGCCGGGGTCTCCGAGGAGCTGCGCTCGCACGAGGAGGCCGAGCAGGTCTATGTCGTCGTCAGCGGCACCGGCACGATGTCGGCGACCGGCGACACCCAGCGGCTTGCGGTCGGAGACCTGGTCCTGATCCCTCCGGCGACCGACCATGCGGTCGCCAACGACGGCAACGAGCCGCTGGCACTGGTCTCGGTCCAGTCGCCCGCCGTCTCGGCCGACGAGCTCTACAGCCGCCGCCTCGCCACCCAGGCGACCGGCTACGACGACTACGACGACGAATAGCCGCCTTTGATCCGTCGCCGCGTCGTCGTCCACGGGCGGGTGCAGGGGGTGTTCTTCCGCGACACGGCGCGGCGGATGGCGGTGTCGCGCGGCGTCGCGGGCTGGGTTCGCAACCGTGCCGACGGCGCCGTCGAAGCGGTTTTCGAGGGCGACGCCGAGGCGGTCGAATCGATGCTGCGCTTCTGTCGCCGGGGCCCTGAGCGGGCGGCGGTCGAGCGGGTTGAGGAGCACGAGGAGCAGCCCCAGGAGCTGCAGGGCTTTCGGATCGCGTAGCGCTTTCTGATCGCGTAGCGCTTTCGGCACGAACGACCGGCCACGGGTGACGCCGGTCGAGGCACGATCGGGCGGTGCCGGAGCTCAGTCGCTCGCAGATGCTCGTCTACGGCGCGGTCGCGATCGCGTTGCTGCTCGTCGGGGCACGATGGCTGCGCTCGGCCGAGGGAGCCGGGGCCGAGGGCGGCGTCGAGCGCCTGGCCGAGGCGCCTGAGGGTTCAGACCAAGGCTCGTTCGAGATCGACCAGAATGACGGTGGTCTCGTCGTCCACGTCGCCGGCGCCGTGCGCGACCCGGGCGTCTACCGCCTGCCACAGGGATCGCGGGTCACCGATGCGATCGAGCGCGCGGGAGGCGCGAGCGCCGGCGCACTGCCGGACGGGCTCAACCTCGCCGCCGAGCTCGCCGACGGCCAGCAGGTGGTGCTGCCGGCGAAGGCCGCGGCGCCCGGCTCGCCGGCCGCGCCGGCCGCCGCGGCCGACGGCCCGATCAGCCTCGGTACGGCCACGATCGAGCAGCTCGACACGATCGAGGGAATCGGTCCGGTGACCGCGCAGGGCATCCTCGAGTTCCGCGACGAACATGGCGGCGTCGGCTCGATCGAGGAGCTCGATCAGATCAGCGGCATCGGGCCGGCGACGATGGAGGCGCTGCGCGGGGGCCTCCAGCCCTGAAGGCCCGTTGAGCCTCGCCCGGCTCGCCGTGGCCTGGCGATTCGCGGCTCTGGGCGGGGCGACGGCGGGGTTGCTCGTGTCGCCATTCCTGGCGCCCGCAATCGATCGGGCATGGGCGCTTGTCGCGGTCGCCGCGGTCGCCGTCGTCACGCTTGCGGCGTTTCGCCCGCGCGCGCCCGTGGGCGCCGCCGCCGGGACCTCCTGGCTCGCCTGCCTTGCGCTGGCGACCGCGATCGCGGGAGCCGCCGCGGGCTCGGCGCGGCTCGCGGCGATCGATCGGGGCGCCCTCGACCTGGCCGCCGGCCGCGAGGCCGTCGTCCGCGGCTTCGTCGCCGCGGTGCCGACGCGCTCCGGCGGTGAGGTCAGCGTCCGGATCGAGACCCCGGACGGACGCATCCTGGTACGGGCGCCGGAGCCGGTCGCCGACCTGGCGGTCGGATCCGCGGTTCGGGTCTCGGGAACGATCCGCGATCCCGGCGACTGGGAACGCACTCGGCTCGAGCGGCTCGGCATCCGCGACCTGCTCGCGGCGGACCGGATCGAGGCGGTGGCGGGCCGCCGCGGCGGGCTCACGGGCCAGCTCGACCAAGTGCGCTCGCGCGCGGAGGCGGCGCTGGGCGCCGGTACCACCGCCGAGGCGGCGAGCCTGTTGCGCGGCTTCGTCCTCGGCCAGGACGATCGCATCGACGCGGCGACGGTCGAGGAGTTCAAGGCTTCCGGGCTCGCTCACCTACTCGCGGTCTCGGGTCAGAACGTCATCCTGCTCGCCGTGCTCGCGACCGTCGCCCTGGCACTGCTCGGTGTGCCCCTGCGCTCGCGGCTCGCCTGGATCCTGGCGCTGATCGCGATCTACGTCCCGGTCGCCGGCGCCGGCGCCTCGATTCAGCGCGCCGGGGTGATGGGCGCGGCGGGGATCGTCGCCGCACTCGCCGGTCGGCCGCGGTCGCGCTGGTACGCGCTCCTGCTCGCGGCTTGCGCCACGCTCGGCCTCGATCCTCGCGCCAGCGCCGACATCGGCTGGCAGCTCAGCTTCGCCGCGGTCGGCGGGATCCTGCTCGGCTCACGGCCGATGGCCGAGCTGATCGCGGGCGGTGCTCGGGGATGGCGCCGGGCGCTCGCCGACGCGGTCGCGCTTACGGTCGCGGCGACAATCGCCACCGCGCCGCTGATGGCGCATCACTTCGGCACCGTTTCGCTCGTCTCGCTGCCCGCGAACCTGGTCGCGTTGCCGGCGGTGGCGCCGGTGATGTGGCTGGGGATGCTCGTCGCGGCCGCCGCGCAACTAAGCTGGCTGCCGGTCGAGCCACTGACCTGGCTCGCCGGCCTGCTCGCTGCCTACATCGCCCAGGTCGCGGCCTGGTTCGGCGCCCCCGCGTGGGCGCAGGCCGAGCTCGCGCTCGGCCATCCGTTCGGCCTCGCCCTCGGATACGCGCTGGCGGGCACCGGCCTCGCGCTGGTGCTGCGCTGGGCCGCCCGGCGGCGCAGCCTGCGACCGGCGGGGGCCGCCGGCTCTACCGCCAGCCGCCGGCGCGCGGTACTGGCCATCACAGTGCTCGTGGCCGTGGCCGCCGTCGCCGCGGCGGCGGTCCCGAGCCGGGAGGCCGCAGGCCGCGTTCCGGGCCTGCGGCTGACCTTGCTCGACGTCGGCCAGGGCGACGCGATCCTGCTCGAGCCGGACGGTCGCGATCCGGTCCTCGTCGACACCGGCCCGGCGGGCGCGAAGGTCGCCGAGCGGCTCGAGCAACGCGGAATCGATCGTCTCGCCGCGCTCGTGATCACCCATCCCGAAAACGATCACGACGGCGGCGCCGCCGACGTGCTCGCCCGCATCCCGACCGGCCGCTTGGTCTTTGCCCGGGCGAGCCCGGTCACGGTAGCGGCGGCGCGCGGTGCAGGGACGCGGCCGGTTCGCGTCGCCGCCGGCGCCAGACTGCGTTACGGCGCACTGCGGCTCAGCGTCCTTTGGCCGCCGCCGCAGCGCCTCGCCGCGCAGCGAGGTTCGCCCCTCGACGACCCGAACTCGCTCTCGCTGGTAACGGTGGCCCGCTGGCACGGGTTCGAGGCACTGCTCGCGGGCGACGCGGAGGCCGAGGCGGCGCCGCTCGCGCCCGGGCCGGTGGACGTGCTCAAGGTCGCCCATCACGGCAGCGAGGACGCCGGGCTCGAGCGCCTGCTCACGGACGCCCAGCCGCGGCTGGCGCTGATCTCGGTGGGTGAGAACCCCTACGGCCACCCGTCGCCGGCCACGCTCGCGGCTCTCGACGCCCTTGCCGTACCGGTGCTGCGCACCGACCAGGAGGGCGAGATCGCGATCGACGTCGCCGATTACGGCTGGAGCGTGAGATAGGGTGCCGCCGTCCGTGGGCCCTGCCCCGCGGGTGACCCATGTCTCGCAGAGGAGGGCACTGAAGATGGAAGCAAGCGGTACCCCACCGCCAGAGCGGCAGCCGCAGGCGACACCACCGCCCCCGCCACCGCCTCCCGGGTCGACCCCCTCGGACGAAGACCAGGCCAGTGGCGGCTGGCGCGCGCTCGGCGTCGTGCTCGCGCTGGCGCTGGCCTTCGCCTCCGCGGTGATGGTGATCGCGATGGCCGACATCGGCTCGACCCCGCGCTGCGACGATCCCGAGGGAATCGCCGAGGCCCTGCGCCAGGGCGAGAACGAGTGCTTCGACGGCTCCTCCGCGCAGAAGGTCGCCACCCTGGTGCTCGGCTGGCCGAGTGGCATCCTCGCCGGAATCGCCGCCCTGGTGGCGCTCTATTTCGCCGCCACCGGGCGTAGAGGGCCCCTGCTGCTGCAGCTCACCGCGGTCGCGATCGTCCTCGGCGTGCTCAGCATCTTGGTCGGCTCCGTGTAGCGGGGAGACGACCCGGACGGCGAATACACTCGCCCCACCTTGGCTGGTGGGAAGCGCGACAGCTCGGAGATCGGTCCCGCGTACCTGATCGCGGGTACCGACCAGGCGAAACTCGACGCGGCGCTGGCGCGTCTGCGCGGCCGCGCCGAAGCGGAGGGCCAGAGCGGCGCGCTGGAGTCGTTCTCGCCGCCCCCTGGCTCGAGCGCGGGGCCGGACGCCGAACGGTTGGTTGCCGCGATTCCGGCGCTCTCGCTCACCGCCGGACACCGATATCTGCTCGCCGACGGAGTCGAGCGCTGGTCGGCGAAGCAGTCGGCGCCGGTCGCCGAGGCGCTGGCGGCGCTACCGGAGGATGTGACCGTCGTGCTCATCGCCCGGGAGCAGCCGCCGAAGCTGAGGGCACCGAAGCGACTGGTCGAGGCGGTCGAGGCGGCAGGGGGCGAGGTGCTCACCTACACGGCGCCCAAGGCGCGCGAGCTGCCTCGCTGGCTCGCCGAGGAGGCGCGGCGGCGCGGGTTCGAGCTCGAGCCGGAGGCTGCGCGGCTGCTGGGCGAGCGGGTCGCCGACTCGACCGCGCGCCTGGCGACCGAACTCGACCGGCTCGCGCTCTGGGCCGAGCCCGGCGGCACGATCGAGCGCGAGGCGCTCGAGGCGATGGTGGCCGACACCTCCGAGGAGGCGTCCTGGGCGCTCTCGGACGCGATCGTCGACCGCGATCAGGGGTCCGCCCTGGCGGCGGCCGAGCGCCTCACCGGACAGGGCGAGTCGGTGACCCCGCTGATCTACCAGGCGGCGAAGCGGCTGCGCGAGGCCAACGCGGCGCTCGCGCAGCTCGAGGCGGGCCGGCCGCCGAAGGAGGTCGAGGCGGCGCTGCCGATGCACCCCTATGCAGCGAAGCTGCTGGTCCGCCGGATACGCGGCCGCTCCAGCGCCGAGCTGCGGGCCGCGACCTGCGCCGTGGCGGACCTCGAATGGTGGACGCGCGGGGGCTCGGAGTACCCCGAGTCGGTGGCCCTCACCCTCGCCGTGCGTCGCGCCGCGGGCGGGTGACGCGGCGCCAGCCGCCGCCGGGAAGCGCTCAGCCGGCGCCGGCGCGCACGCGCGCCGCGCGCGACTTCTTGTGGGCGCCGTTTCGACGGTGTAGGGCGCCCTTGCGGACCGCGGTGTCGATCCGCGAGCAGAGCTGGCGATGCTCGGCGGCCGCGGCCGCGGAGTCGCCTGAGGCGACGGCGGCCTCGAGCCGCCGGAAGTACGTCTTCACCGCGCTCCTCAGGCGCTGGTTCTCGTCGTGCTCACGCACCGTGCGGGCGTTGCGCTTCTTCTGTGAGGGGATATTGGCCATCGGGCGACGCGTGACTATAGCGGGGTAGGGGTGAGCGAAAGAGACGATCCCGGCGCGCGCCTCGGGGATCTCGACGGCGTCGCCGAGGCCGAGGTCGTCCCCAGCGAGGGGGTGAGCGCCCCGCGGCCTCGCTCCGGGCGCCTCGCTCGCTCGACCGCCTTCTTCTCGATCGCCACCGCGCTCTCTCGGATCGCCGGCCTGGTGCGCGAGATCGTCGCCGCGAGCTACTTCGGCATCAACGCTCCGATGTCGGCGTTCACGATCGCCTTCCTGGTCCCGAACACGGTTCGCAGCCTGTTCGCCGACGCCGCGATCCAGGCCGCCTTCGTGCCGGTGTTCACCGAGCAGCTCGAGCGCGGGCGCCGTCGCGAGGCGTTCCACCTCGCGTCGACCCTGATCTTCGTCGTCGCCGTGGTCCTCGGAGCGATCACGGCCCTGTTCATCCTCTTCGCTCCGCTGGTGATGCCGATCTTCGCCCCCGGGTTCGAGGGCGAGGTCCTCGATCTGACGGTGTCGCTGTCGCGGCTTCTGTTCCCGATCCTGGTCCTGCTCGGGGTCTCCGGGCTCGTCGTCGGCGTCCTCAACAGCTACGACCGCTTTGGCGTCTTCGCGATCGCGCCGTTCTTCTGGAACGTGGCGATCATCGCTGTGCTCGCCGGTCTGGCGCCGGCGTTCCCGGAGGAGGACCAGATCTACGCCTACGCGATCGGCGTGCTCGTCGGCACCGTGATCCAGCTCGCGATGCTGACCTACGACCTGCGCAACACGCCGTTCGGGATCCGCCGCGCGCTGCTGGCGCCGGTCGGCCGGCGCCTGGGGGAGGCGTTCAGGGACCTCGACGTGCGCCGCGTATTGCTCCTGATGCTGCCGGTGACGATCAGCCTCGGCCTGATCAACGTCAACCTGCTCGTAAACAGCTTCTTCGGCTCGCTCGTCTCCGATCAGGCCCCGGCCGGGATCGACAAGGCGTTTCGGATCTACATGCTGCCCCAGGGGGTGTTCTCGGTCGCCGTCTCCACGGTGCTGTTCCCGACCCTGGCCAGGTTCGCGGCTCGCGGGGCGCTCGGCGACCTGCGGGCGACGATGGCGAACGGGATGCGCCAAATCGTCCTTCTGCTGATGCCGGCGACCGCCGCGATCCTGGTGCTGGCCGAGCCGATGGTGCGGCTCGTCTACGAGCGCGGAGCCTTCGACGCCGAGCAGAGCGAGCTCGTCGCCGAGGCGCTCTTCTGGTTCGCGTTCTCGCTCCCGTTCAACGGCCTCTTCCTGCTCCTGACCCGGACCTTCTTCAGCCTTCAGCGCCCTTGGGTGCCGACCGCCATCGCCGCCGGCAATCTCGCGATCACGGCGCTGTTCTCGCTGCTGCTCTACGAGCCGTACGGCGTCGGCGGGATCGTCGCGGCGACCGCGATCGCGACCGCCGCCAGCGTCGTCGCCCAATGCGAGGTCCTGCGCCGCGCGCTCGGGCAGCTCGAGCTCTGGCGGCTCGTGTGGACGGCCGCGCGAGTGACGCTGGCATCGGCGGTGCTCGCCGGGGCGAGCTACGGCGTCTGGCGACTGCTCGACGAGGCGCTCGGGCGCGGGCTCGGCAGCCAGATCGTCTCGCTCGGGACCGGGCTCGCCGTCGGCGCTGCGATCTACGCGGTCGCGATCACAGCGCTCCGGATTCCCGAGGCAGGGCAGCTCCGGCGCCTGCTGCGGCGGGGTTAGGGCGCTAATTAGGTTGGGCCGGTTTCGCCAATCAGATTGGCGAAACACGTCCAGTCCCGCCTATGCGACGAGCCGACGGGACTCGAGCATCGAAGCTAGATACCGGAGACCCGTTCGCAGCCCTTGGCGACGTCGTCCCCCTTGCCGCCGGCGCAGAGGTCGGACCGGCTTCCGCCGTCGAGCTCGTCGTCGTCCTGCTCGCCATAGAGCGCGTCCTTGCCCGAGTTGCCGTTGAGGCGGTCCTTGCCGCCGCCACCGTGGATCTCGTCCGCGCCCGGTCCGCCGACGAGGCGAAAGCCCTCCGAGCCACCACCGGAATCGTCGCCGGCGTCGCCGAAGATGCGGTCGGCGCCGAAGTCGCCCTCGACTCGCTCCAGGCCGCGGCCACCACAGACGAGGTCGTCGCCGCCGAACAGGTTGACTCGGTCGTCGCCGCCGCCGGCGTCGATCACGTCGTCGCCGTTGGTGCCGTCGATGCGGTCATCGGCGCCGTTGATCGGGCCGCCGAACTTGTCCTCGGTGATCGTGACCGGCTTGCCGTCGCATCTCGCGGCGCCACCCGCGCCGCCGGACGGCGAGGGACCGAGCAGGGCGGCGGTGAGCGCCGCGCCTGCGAGCAGAGCCGTGGTCATGAGCGGGTAATGGTGGCGGTGGGTGGTCATGAGCGGGGTAGCGGCGGCGGCGCGGCGCTGGTGCGTGGGCCGTCGACACCAACCTATCCGCACCGGCGGCCCACGCAAAGTCGATTGCAGGCTGACGATGTGTGACGGCGATTTCGGCGGCGCGAGGTTGTTAGACCTCCACGAACACGCCCGTTGACCAGGCGCGGCCTCAGCAAGACGCGGGCCGCGGCACGGGCGACCTTTAGGCGCTGAAGAGCGCCGTCGCGGGGTCGCGAGCCGACCTAACAGAGGTGACTCAGGCATGCGGCGCATGCTCTCGAAAATCCGCGTGACGACCACGATTGCAGCGATCGGCGTCGCGACAACCGCCGCCGCGCCGGCCGTGGCCGCCGACGGTCCCAAGGTGACGATGCATTTCGGGGTCGCCCGGGTCGCCGGCTGGGCGCAGGAGGCGCAGGCGCGCGCAGCGGCCGCCGCCGAGGGACCGTTCGCGCCGCTGATCGGCGAGCTCGACCTCGGCTCCGGCGAAGCCGCTTTGGGCGCCGCTCGTTCGGGCCACCTGCACGCCGGCCAGGATCTGTTCGCGCCCGCGGGCACGCCGCTGACCGCGGTGGCGGACGGGGTCGTCGCCGCTGCCGGCAGCGACGGTGGCCAGGGCAACTACGTCCATCTCTATGACCCGGAGCGCGGCCTCACCTATGTCTACATGCACATGGTGCAGCCCGCAGCGGTGGACACCGGGGACCGGGTATCGGCCGGGCAGCGCCTCGGGGGGGTCGGCTGCACCGGCTCCTGCTGGGGCGACCACCTCCATTTCGAGATCCGCGCCGGCCGAGGGATGAGCGGCGAGCCCCGGGACCCGCTGCCCGCGCTGCGCGACTGGGAGCCGCTGAAGCGCCCGCGCTGATCGAGGGACGATTGACGCCCGCCATACTGAGCGGTCGCCATGGACCGGATCCGCAACTTCTCGATCATCGCCCACATCGACCACGGCAAGTCGACACTCGCCGACCGCATCCTCGAGCTCACCGGGGCGGTCGATCCGCGCAAGCACGTGCCGCAGCTGCTCGACTCGATGGAGCTCGAGCGCGAGCGCGGGATCACGATCAAGGCCCAGGCAGTGCGCGTCGACTACGCCGCCGACGACGGCGACACCTACCACCTGCACCTGATCGACACGCCCGGGCACGTCGACTTCTCCTACGAGGTCTCGCGCAGCCTCGCCGCGTGCGAGGGCGCGCTTTTGGTCGTCGACGCGGCGCAGGGGGTGGAGGCGCAGACCGTCGCCAACACCTACGCCGCGGTGGAGGCGGGATTGGAGCTGATCCCGGTGCTGAACAAGGTCGACCTGCCGAGTGCCGAGCCGCAGCGGGTCGCGGCCGAGATCTGCGACCTGATCGGGGGCGCGCCCGAGGACGTCCTGCGGATCTCGGCGAAGACCGGAGCGGGGGTGCACGAGGTGCTGGAGGCGATCGTCGAGCGGATCCCGGTGCCCGGCGGGGATCCCGAGGGAGCCCCGCGGGCACTGATCTTCGACTCCGAGTTCGACCAGTACCGGGGCGTGGTCGCCTACCTGCGGATGGTCGACGGCCGGTTCGAACGCGGCGAGCAGATCAGGGCGATGCAGGCGGGCACCGAGGCCGAGATCGACGAGCTCGGGTTCTTCGCCCCGGCGATGCGCCCGGCCCCGGCGATGTCGGCGGGCGAGGTTGGCTACGCGATCACCGGGCTCAAGGACGTGTCCACGCTGCGCGTCGGAGACACCCTGACCGCCCGCGATCGGCCCGCCGCCGCGCCCCTGCCGGGATACCGCGAGGTGCGCCCGATGGTCTTCAGCGGCCTGTTCCCGATCGACACCGATCGCTACGAGGACCTTCGCGACGCGCTCGAGCGACTGGCGCTCAACGACGCCGCGCTCAGCTACGAGCCCGAAACATCGCAAGCGCTCGGGTTTGGCTTTCGGTGCGGCTTCCTAGGGCTCTTGCATATGGACATCGTCCGCGAGCGACTAGAGCGCGAGTACGATCTCGAGCTGCTGGCGACGACCCCGAACGTCCGCTACGAGGTCACGCTCACGAATGACGAGACGGTCGAGGTCCACTCGCCGGTGGAGATGCCGGACCCGGGACTGATCGACGAGATCCGCGAGCCTTACATCCGCGCCTCCTTGATCAGCCCGACGGGATACGTCGGCCAGGTGATGGAGCTGTGCCAGAGCCGGCGCGGCACACACGTTGACATGCACTACCTGTCGCCCGAGCGCGTGCAGCTGCGCTACGACCTGCCCCTGGCCGAGATCGTGCTCGATTTCTTCGACCAGCTCAAGTCGCGCACCGCGGGCTACGCCTCGCTCGACTACGAACCGATCGGCAACCGGGCCTCGGACCTGGTCAAGCTCGACGTGCTGCTCGCCGGCGACCGAGTCGACGCGCTCTCGGTGGTCGTGCACCACGATGCCGCCTACGATGCCGGCAAGACCCTGGTCGAGCGGCTGCGCAAGACGATCCCGCGGCAGCTCTTCGACGTCCCCGTCCAGGCCGCGGTCGGCTCGCGGGTGCTCGCGCGCGAGACGGTCAAGGCGCTGCGCAAGGACGTGACCGCAAAGCTCTACGGTGGCGATGTGACCCGAAAGAAGAAGCTGCTCGAGAAGCAGAAGAAGGGCAAGAAGCGGATGAAGCAGGTTGGTGCGGTCGAGGTGCCGCAGGAGGCGTTCCTGTCGGTGCTCGAGGTCGACGGTGACTGAGCGCTCGCCGGCGCTGGTGGCCGTCGTCCTCGGCGCCGCCGCGTGTTCGGCCGCCGTCGGCGCCGCGGCCGAGAATCGCCCGGGCAAAGCCCGGGCGGGCGAGGGCCGGACCGCGGAGCGCCGGGTCGCGGATACCGTGCGCACCCTGCCGACGAAGAAGAAGCTCGTCGCCCTCACCTTCGATGCCGGCAGCGACAGGGGCTACACGAAGAGGATCCTTCGCGTCCTGCGCCGCGAGAAGGTGAAGGCGTCCTTCGGCCTCACCGGCCGCTGGGTCGGGGAGAATCGAAAGCTCACCCGCCGGATCGCCAACCGCGGCCACACGATCATCAACCACACTTACTCGCACAGCTCCTGGACCGGTCGTTCCGCGGGCGGCGGGCTAACGAACGCGGAGCGTCGGCGCGAGCTGAAGCGCACCGACAGGCTCGTCCGCAAGGTCGCCGGCGTGCGTACCAAGCCCTGGTTCCGGCCGCCGCAGGGCGACTACGACGCTGCGGCTCTGAGGCTGCTGGCCAATCGCGGCTATGACTACAACGTGCTTTGGAGCACGGATTCGCTCGGCTGGGCGGGGCTTTCGGCGTCGGCGATCGTCGAGCGCTGCCTCGGGCAGCTGCGGCGAGGCGCGATCTACCTCCTTCACGTCGGCGGCCAATCGCAGGATGGCCCGGCGCTCGAGCGGCTGGTCAACGGGCTCAAGCGGCGCGGCTGGGGCTTCGCCACGGTCCGCGAACAGCTGCGATGAGGGATGAGGCGCCTCAACCGCGGCGCTCGGCTGAGGCCTCGCATGAGGCGCCTCAACGGCGGCGCGGCTCGGCTGAGGCCTCGCGGCCCGAGCGCAACGAGCGGCTGCTGCGCGAGGGCGTCGAGGCCTTCAACCGGGGCGACTACGCGACTCTGATGGCGATGTTCGACCCGGGGATCGAGTGCCACGTCGCCTCGGGGCTCGGTAACCCCGGGACCTGGTTCGGGATCGACGGATTCGAGCGGATGACCGGGGCCTGGGGCGAGGCATTCGCTTCGCAGCAGAGCTCCGTGGTCTCGATCACCTTCCCGGACGAGCACCACGTGATTGCCGAGATCCACCAGCGCGCGGTCGGGGCGGGCAGCGGGGTCCCGGTCGAGATGACCAACTACTACCTGCTCGAGATCCGCGACGAGCGCGCGGTCCGCTTTCACATCCATCCCGACCGGGAATCGGCGCTCGCGGCGGTGCACTGACTACACTCCCGCCGCCGATGGCGCTCAACACCGAAGCCGAGGGCAAGTCCTGGGAGCCCGCCTCGTTCGAGGTCGAGGCCGAGCGGGTGAGCAAGTACGCGGCCGCGATCGGCGCCGACAGCCCCGTCCATCGCGATCCCGAGGCCGCCCGCGCGGCGGGCTATCGCGACGTCGTCGCGCCGCCGATGTTCTGCGTCGTCTACAGCTCGGTAGCGATGGGACCTGCGATCCTCGATCCCGAGGTGGGGATGAACCTCGCCGCCATGGTGCACGGCGGGCAGGAGTTCGAGTGGAGCGAGCCGGTTTGCGCCGGCGACACGATCACCACCGCGGTGCGCTGCCGGGAGATCTCCGAGCGCGACGGCAAGGGCTTCTACGTGTTCGAGTCGGTGTCCACCAACCAGGACGGAGAGCAGACGGTGAAGGGCACGTGGACCAACATCGTCCGCGGCGTCTGAGAGGAGCGCGATGACCGACCTTCGGCCCGGCGACCCGATCCCCGAGCTTCGCGTGACGCCCGATGCGGGGCTGACGAAGCGTTACGCCGAGGCGTCGGGGGACCCGAACCCGATTCATACCGACGAGGAGTTCGCGAAGTCCGTCGGCCTTCCGGGCTGCATCCTGCATGGCCTCTACACGATGGCTCAGGTGGCCCGCGCCCACGGCGGGCTCGCCCACGGCGACCCACGGGCGCTGAAGCGCCTCCGGGTGCAGTTCCGCGGCATGGGCTTCCCCGAGCGCGAGATCGTGGTCACCGGGACGGTGAAGGAGGTCGACGATGGGCGCATCGTCACCGAGACCGAGGCGGCGCAGGGGGAGAACCGGATCATTCGCAACGCCGAGGCCGAGGTTCAGCTCGGCTAGGACGGGTGCGCCCGTAGCCACGCCAGCACCTCGAACGCGTGGCGGTCGGGCGGGAAGACGGGATAGAAGGCGTGCTCGATGCAACCGTCGCGCGCGATCAGCGTCAGCCGTCGCAGCAGGGTCTGCCCGGCCGCCTCGAAGCTCGGCAGCCGCAGAGCCCGGGTGAGCGTGAGTCGCTCGTCGGAGAGAATCGCGAATGGCAGGCCGAGCCGCTCGACCAGTTCGCGCTGGTAGGCGCCGTCCTGGGTCGAGAGCCCCAACACGGCGGCGCCGGCGGCCGCGAGCTCGGCATGGTGGTCGCGAAAGCCGCAGGCCTCCGGCGTGCAGCCGCGCGCGCCGGGAATCAGGTCCCAGTCGTCGACCAACGAGGGCTCGCCCGGGCGACCGGTTCGCGGGTAGGCATAGACCACGGTTCGCCCGCTCAAGCGGGCGAGCGAGACGCGGCGCCCGTCGGTCGCGGGGACCGGGACATCGGGCAGCGCCAAGCCGGACAGGTGGTCGGCGGCGCCGTCGTCGACGGGCGCCGGGAGGTCGTCCGGGAGCGTGTAGGGATCGATCATCCGCGCCGATCCTAGAATCAGGGGGGTGCTCACCGAGCGCCAGCAGCGAATCCTGGACCTGGTGGTCGACTTCTACCTGGAGTCGGGCAAGCCCGTGGGCTCGGCGGCGCTCGCCGAGGGCCCGGACGTCGAGTGGAGCCCCTCGACCGTGCGGGCAGAGCTCGCGGCGCTGGAGCGCGAGGGCTACCTCACCCATCCCCACACCTCGGCCGGGCGCGTGCCGACCGATTCCGGCTATCGCTTCCACGCCGATGCATTGCTGGTCGCCGGGGCGAAGCCAGGCGCGGCGACCGGCACGCTCGACCTCTCGCAGATGCGGCGTGAGATCGAGGATGCGCTGCGCGAGACCGCCGCTGCCCTCGCGCGGATGACCGACCTGCTGGCGGTCGCCACCGGCCCGCCGCCCTCGGCCGCCAGGGTGCACCGGGTCGAGGCCCTCCAGCTGCAGCCGCGGGTGGTGATGGTGGTGGTGATCGCCTCCAACGGCGCGGTCACGCGGCGGGTCTTCAACTTCGCCGATCCGGTGGACCGCGGCCTGGTCGAGTGGGCGTCGAGCTTTCTCAACGAGCGTCTGGAGGGCCTCGCGCTCGGCGCGCGGATGGCGGGCGACCGGCTCGACGACCCCGAGCTTGGGCCCGCAGAGCGCAGCTTCCTGGACGAGATCCGCGACGCCTTCTCCGGGCTCGAGCAGGGTGCGGAATCGGACCTCTATGTCGAAGGCGCGGCGCGGCTGCTCTCGGCGGAGCACGCGCCCGACCTGCCGCGCGCCGACTCCTTGATGCGGGCGCTCGAGCGCCGGGCGAGCCTGCTCGAGGTCCTCCGCTCGACGCTCGACGAACGGTCGGTGTTCATGTGGATCGGTGGCGAGAACCCGGCGCCGGACCTGCGCTCGGTGAGCGTCATCGGCGCCAACTACGGGCTCGGCTACCGCAACCTCGGCACGGTCGGCGTGGTCGGGCCGCTGCGGATGGACTACGCGACGGCGATCGCCTCGGTGCGTGAGGCCGCGGGCGAGCTCTCACGCTTCTTCGAGTCGGTCTACGAGTAGTGCCTACCGACTACTACGAGGTGCTCGGCGTCGAGCGGGGATCGAGCGAGTCGGAGATCAAGCGAGCGTTCCGCCGCCTCGCCCGTGACCTGCACCCGGACGTCAACCGCCACGACCCCGACGCCGAGGAGAAGTTCAAGCAGGCCGCCGAGGCGTACGAGGTGCTCTCGGACCCGAACCGGCGCCGCACCTACGACGCCTTCGGCCACGAGGGACTGCGCACCGGGGGCTGGTCGCCGCACACCGCGGGGAGCATGGAGGACATCCTCGCTTCGTTCTTCGGCGGCGGCGATTCGCTGTTCGCCGACCTCTTCGGCGGCGGCCGGCGCGCCGGCCCGGCGCCGGGCGGCGACATCGCGGTCGAGATCGAGATCACGCTCGCCGACGTGCTCACCGGCGTCACCCGCGAGGTCGGCTTCGAGGCGGTCTCGCTGTGCGAGCGCTGCCGGGGCAACGGCGCCGAGCCGGGCACTCCGATCCGCACCTGTGAGACCTGCGGCGGCGCGGGTCGGGTGCAGCAGGTGCGCCGAACCGCGTTCGGACAGCTGGTCCAAACCGGGGCCTGTCCGACCTGCGGCGGCGACGGCCGCGTCGCCGAACAGCCTTGCGAGCGCTGCGACGGTGTCGGGCGCGAGGTCCGGGCGCGAACCTGGGACGTGGACGTGCCCTCCGGGATCGAGTCCGGTCAGCGGATTCGGATCGCGGGGGCCGGTCACGCCGGCGAGAGCGGGGCGCCGCCCGGCGACCTCTACGTCGGGGTCGAAGTGGCCGAGGACGAACGCTTCGAGCGCCGCGGCCGGGACCTGGTCACGGTCATCCACGTGCCCGCGACCCTGGCGATGGTCGGCGGCACGGTGACGGCGGCCACCCTCGACGGCGACCGCGAAGTCGAGATTCCGGCGGGCGCGCAGCCCGGCCACACGGTGAGGCTTGCCGGGCTCGGCCTGCCGTCGTTGCGGAGCGCGGCCCGCGGCGACCAGCACGTGCTCGTCGACGTGATCGTGCCGCGAAAGCTGAGCCGCGAGCAGCGCAAGCTCGCCGAGCGCCTGCACGAGTCGCTCGGCGAGTGATCCGGCTCGCGATCCGCTGCCGGGCCGAGCTCGCAGACCGGGTGCTCACCGACCTGCTCGAGCTCGTGCCCGGCGGGGTGGAGGAGGAACGCGGGGGCGCTTGGGTGGAATATGCGATCTACGGCCCGCCGGGAGAGATCCCGTCGCTGCCCGAGCTCGAGGCCGCCGCCGGCGACGGCCTGGTCGAGATCAGCACGACCGAGATTCCCGACGATTGGGCCGACCGCTGGCGGGACTTTCACGAGCCGGTCTCGATCGCCGGGGGCCGGATCGTCGTCCGCCCCTCTTGGGAGGACGGTGCGGCGGTCGACGACGCGGTGGACATCGTCATCGAGCCCGGTCAGGCGTTCGGCACCGGCGCGCACGCGACCACGCGGATGTGCCTGGAGCTGCTGCTCGCGCTCGCCGACGCCGGGGAGGCGAGCGGGCCGCTCGCCGACCTGGGCACCGGCTCCGGGGTGCTGGCGATCGCGGCGGCGAAGCTCGGCTTCGCTCCTGTGAGCGGCTGCGACAGCGAGCCGGCGGCCCTGGAGGCGGCCGCAGCGAATTCCGCCGCGAACGGGGTCGAGCTCGAGCTGCACCGAGTGAATCTGCGTGAGCAGGCGCCTCCGTGCGCTCGCGCCCTGGTCGCCAACCTCACCGCGCCCCTGCTGGAGGCGACCGCGGCGCGAATCGCAGTGCCGCCGCGGGTGCTGATCTGCTCCGGGCTGCTCGCGAGCGAGGCCGAACGCGTACGCGCGGCGCTCGCCCGGGCCGGGATCGAGCCGGTTGCCGAGCGCTCGCGCGGCGAATGGGGGGCACTGCTCTGCCGGGCGAGGTGATTTCGGCCGGGCGGCGAAGTAGGGTGCGCGCATGACCACGCTCGCCGTCCAGTTCTACGACGTGATCGTCTGGCTTCACGTGAGCGCCGTGGTCGTCGCCTTCGGCCCGACCTTCGCCTTCGGCATCTACCAGGCGATGACCGCACGCAACCACCCGCGCAGCATCCCGGCGGCGCTCGAGGCCCAGAATGTGGTCAATCGCATGATGGTCACGATCGGTGCGGTCGTGGTCCTGGTCACCGGGATCTATTTGGCCGCCGATCGCTGGGACTTCGGCTACTTCTTCGTCACCTGGGGCCTGATCGCGATCATCGTCCTGCTCGGCCTCACGCACGGGTTCTTCCTCCCTCACGACCGCCGAGCGCTGGCCGCCGCGAAGCGCGACATCGCAGCGGCGGGAAGCGGTGAGGTCGAGTTCGGGGAGGAGTTCAACCGCGAGACCGCGGCGAGCGCTCGCATGGGTCCGATCGCCGGCCTGATCGTGATCGTGACCATCTACGCGATGGCCGCCAAGCCGTTCCTCTAGTGCCCGGGGCGCCGGTCAGGCGCGCAGCGCGACCGCGATCGCTGCGGCGGCGAGCGACGCGGCGGCCAGCAGCCGCGCGCGCGGGTGCTCCGAGCCCATCACCGAGCCGTTGCTCGTAGCCGACATCACCGACGAGCGCGAGGCGGCCGAGAGCGCCGAGCCGATCGAGGCCGCCGAGCCGACCGAGAACGCGGAGGCGACCGAGCCGATGGAGCCGACCGAGAGCGCGGACCCGACCGAGCCGATCGAGAGGAACGAGGACTTCGAGCAGATCGAGAGCGCCGAATCCTCCGACCGCACAGAGAGCCAGGAATCGCCCGTCTGAGCGCGACCGTTCACCACTTCAGTGTCGCAGCGGCGATCATCTGAGGCATGCACACCGATGGTCCCGACCCGGCGCTGCCGATCGCCGTCTTCGATTCCGGCGTCGGCGGGCTCACCGTGCTCCACGAGTGCCTCGTCTCGCTGCCGGAGGAGGACTACGTCTACCTCGGCGACGACGCCCGTTTTCCCTACGGCGCGAGGTCGGCGGAGGATTTGAGCGAGTGCGTACGGCGCAACACCGCCTTCTTGCTCGACCGGGGCGCGAAGCTGATTGTGATCGCCTGCAACTCCGCCGCCGGGGCGGGGATAGAGCCCGCACGCGAGCTCGCGGCGGCGGGCGGGGTGGAGGTCGTGGCGGTGATCGAGCCGGAGGCCGAGATCGCGGCCGCGATCACGGAGTCGGGCCGCGTCGGCGTGCTCGCCACTCCGGCGACCGTGGCCGGTGGCGCCTACCTGCGCGCCCTCGGCCGCCAGCACCGCGAGCTGACCGTGACCCAGGTTGCCGCGCCCGACCTCGCGGCGATCATCCAGCGCGGCTTCCCCTTCTCAGAAGCCGTGGTCGAGACCGTTCGCTCGTACTGCGCGCCGCTGAAGCGGGCCCGGGTCGACACCGTGATCCTCGGCTGCACCCACTACCCGCTGGTGCGCCCGATGCTGCAGCGGTTCTTGGGCCGGGAGGTGCGCCTGGTCACCGCCGGACACGCGGTCGCCGCCGGCGCGCAACGGATCCTCGAGGCCGAAGGCCTTGAGAGCTCGAACGAGAAGGAGGGCGAGTACCGCTTCATCTGTACCGGTGATGCCGCGGCCTTCCGCGAGCTCGGCACGCGCTTCTTGCAGATGCCGCTCGGCGAGGTCGAACGGGTCGAGCTGGCGGACTGACTGGCGCCGACGGGCCACTACCCTTATCCCGGTGACGATTCTCGACCAGGTCCAGGCCGACACCCGCGAGGCGATGAAGGCCGGCGAGCGCGAACGGGTTGCCGCTCTGCGCCTGGTCGCCGACGCCCTGCAGAAGGACATCAAGGGCGGCGGCGGCGACGAGGTCGCGGTCCTGCGCCGCGAACGCAAGCGCCGCCTCGAGGCGGCCGAGGCCTACCGCGGGGGTGGCAGTGGTGAGCGCGCAGAGGCCGAGGAAGCCGAGGCGCGGGAGATCGAGCGCTACCTGCCCGCGGAGCTGCCCGATCACGAGCTCGCCAGGCTCGTGGACGAGGCGATCGCCGAGTCCGGGGCCTCGGACCCCGGCGAGGCCGGCAAGGTCATGAGCATTGTGATGCCGAAGGTGGGCGGCCGCGCGGACGGCAAGCGCGTGAGCACGATGGTCCGCCAGCGACTCGCCGGGTAGCGGGTCGTGGCCCGCGACCACGCAACCGGCCGCTGATGGCTCGCCGCCAGCTGACCCTCGACAACACGGTCGCCGCCGAGCTCGCCGGCTCCGAGGACTCGGTCCTGCGCGAGCTCGAGGGCCGCCTCGGATGCGACCTGTTCCTGCGCGGCAACGTGCTCACCGAGGCGCAGGAGGCGCCCGCCGAGATCCTCGAGGACCTCGTTTGGCGCCATCGCAACATCAAGGTGGCGCCGAAGACGGTCAATCAGAAGCGCTACGTCGACTCGATCCGGCGCCACACGGTCACCTTTGGCATCGGCCCGGCGGGGACGGGCAAGACCTTCCTCGCGGTGGCGATGGCGGTGGCGGCACTCGACGCTCGCGAGATCAGCCGCATCATCCTCACCCGGCCGGCGGTCGAGGCCGGCGAGCGCCTCGGCTTTCTGCCCGGCGACATCCAGGCAAAGGTGGACCCCTATCTGCGTCCCCTGTTCGACGCGCTCTACGACATGCTCGACCCCGAGCGCGTACTCACATACTTCGATCGCGGGATCATCGAGGTCGCGCCGCTCGCGTTCATGCGCGGCCGGACGCTCAACGACTCGTTCGTGATCCTCGACGAGGCGCAGAACACGAGCCCCGAGCAGATGAAGATGTTCCTCACCAGGCTCGGGTTCGGCTCGCGGATGGTGGTCACCGGCGACATCACCCAGATCGACCTCCCGCGCGATCAGCGCTCCGGGCTCGTCGTGGTCGGCGAGATCCTGTCTGCGGTCGAGGACATCGCCTTCGTCCGCTTCGGGGGCGAGGACGTCGTCCGCCACCAGCTCGTGCAGCGGATCGTCGCCGCCTACGGCGAGTACGCCGAGCGCGAGAAGGGGCCTTGACCCTGGACCTGTCCGACGTTCCGGCGGAGCTGCGCGAGGCGGTCAGCGCAACGCTCGCTGCCGCCGGAGTCGACGACGGCCACCTCTCGGTCGAGCTGGTGGGAAAGCGGCGGATCCACGAGCTCAACCGTGCCCACCGCGGGCGAGACGCGCCTACCGACGTGCTCGCGTTTCCAATCGACGGCGCCGGCACGGCCGTGGGTCCGAGGGAGCTCGGCGACGTGATCATCTGCTCCGAGCACACCGAGGACCCGGTCGAGGCCACCATCCACGGAGTGCTTCACCTCTGCGGGTATGACCACGAAACCGACCGCGGCGAGATGCTCGCCTTGCAGGCGACGATCCTCGCCTCGCTCGAATGAGCGGCGACGAGCCCCAAGCGACGACCCGCGCCGGCTTCATCGGCCTCGCCGGACGCCCGAACGTGGGCAAGTCCACCCTGGTGAACGCGATCGTCGGCACCAAGGTGGCGATCATCTCCGACCGCCCACAGACGACCCGGCGGGCGAGCCGTGGAGTCGCCACCGACCTCGCCGCGGGCTGGCAGCTCGTGCTGGTCGACCTCCCGGGAGTGCAGCGGCCCCGCGACGTGCTCACCCAGCGAATGCAGCGCCGGGTCGAGCATGAGCTCGACGGCGCCGACGCGGTCCTGTTCGTGGTCAACGGCGAGCAGGGGATCGGTCCCGGCGACCGTTTCATCGGCCGGCACCTGCTGGCGGCGCACCCGGAGGCGCCGGTGATCTGCGCGGTCAACAAGACCGATCGCCTCGATCCGCCACGCACGACCGAGGTGCTCGTCGAGGCAGCCGAGCTCGAGGTCGTCGACGAGGTGTTCCCGGTGTCGGCCAAGCGGGGGACCGGAGTCGGGCCGCTGGTCGCCCGGCTCGCCGAGCTGATGCCCGTGGGGCCGCTGCTGTATGCGCCCGAGGAGCGCACCGACCAGCCGAGCGAGGTCCATCTCGCCGAGCTCATCCGCGAGCAGGTCCTGCGGCGAACCCGCGAGGAGCTTCCGCACGCGGTCGAGGTCGCCGTCGACGAGCTCGCCGAGCGCGCGGACGGGCTGATCGAGATCAGCGCTCAGATCTGGGTGGAGACCGACTCTCAGAAAGCGATCCTGATCGGCAAGGGAGGGCGCATGGTGCGTGAGGTCGGCACCGCAGCCCGCAAGGAGCTCGAGCGCGAGCTCGGCGCCAAGGTCTTCCTCGACCTCCAGGTCCGCGTCCGCGAGCGCTGGCGCCGCGACGAGAGCCTGCTCGACCGCCTCGGCATCGACTGAGGCGCTAGGAGTCCTCGTCCTCGCCGGCCGCGAGGTAGTCGGGGGTCGCGATCGCGAAGACGCCGAGGGCGATGCCGAGCAGGAGCAGGAGCGCGGCCGTCAGCCGCAGCCAGTCCGCCGCGGCGATGAACAGGACGAGGCCGGCGCCCGCGAGCAGCAGGAGCGCGGGGAGGAAGGTGCGGCCGGGGCGCGCCCTCACGGTCGCTCCTCACGGTCCGCGGCGACGATCGGGCGAAATTCGGTGTCGAGGGTGCCGCGCAAAGTGAGGCGGTAGAGCAGGGTCAGCGAGGGGACCAAAATCACGACCGCGATTACGACGCAGGCGAGCAGCGGGATCAACGTGTCGTCGCCGGCCGCCGCCTGATCGAGGCTGAGCACGCCCGGGAGCAGATCCGGCGACAGCGCCAGCGCAAACCCGACGATCACGGCGCCGACCGCTACCGCCGAGGTGAACCGGGCCGGGCCGAAGCGCCCACGCCACAGCAGCGCCGCGGTGACCGAGCCGGCGATCACCGAGCCGATCACGGCGACCAGGCCGGCGCCGGAGGTGAGCCCGTCGTAGAGGTCGGGAGCGTCCTCGCGGACGACGAGGATGCCGCCGATCGCAAGCGCCCCGGTCACCGCTGCGGCGCCGAGCGCGCGCGCCCGGAAGGCGCGGATGAGGTCGGGCAGGCCGGCGCGGACCGCGTCGGCGGCCATGAAGACGGCCGCCAGGTAGGCGCCGGTCGCGACCGCGAGCACCCCGATGTAGAGCGAGGTCGCGTTCGTCCAGCTGTCGATCGGATCGCCGCCGCCCGGCGGTGCGGGGACCTGTCCCGAGGCGATCGCGCCGATCGTGGCGCCGAAGAAGAACGGCACCAGCACCGAGGAGAGGGCGAAGGTCGCCCCGAACCCGCGGGCCTCGCGGATCGTCGCCGCCTCGCCGCGGACGGCGAAGGCGACGCCGCGCAGGATGATCCCGACGGCGGCGGCGAACAGGGGCACGTAGAGCGTCGACATCACCGCCCCGAACGCCTCCGGGAACCCGGTCCAGAAGATCACCAAAACGAAGATCAGCCACACGTGGTTGGCCTCCCAGACCGGTCCCATCGAGCGCTTGACCAGCCCGCGTACGCGCGCGCCGCGCTGGGCCCCGCCCGCGGTCAGGTCCCAGAATCCGGCGCCGAAGTCGGCCCCGCCGAGCACGGCGTAGGCCGTCACCCCGATGACGAGCACCGCGGTCACCAGATCGACCGTCATCGACCGACCTCCGCCGGCAGCTCACGCTCGACCGGCTGGCGCGCGAGCCGGCGCAGCAGCCAGACGACCACCGCCGCGAGCGTCAGGTAGACCACGGCGACGGTCGCATAGCCGATCGGGATCCCGTCGGCCCCGGTGACCGCCTCGGAGGTGCGCATCACCTCGTAGACGATCCATGGCTGGCGCCCGACCTCGGTCGCGATCCAGCCGGAGATCAGGGCGACGACGGACAACGGTCCCGCGATCACCACCGCGCGGTAGAACCATTTCGAGCGCGGCAATCGCCAGCGCCGGAACCAGACGAAGAGATAGACCGCCGCGAGCGCGGCGAGCGCGCTGCCGATCATCACCATCGCGGTGAACGCGTTACGTACCGGGCCCACCGGCGGGCGATCGGATTCGGGCACCGCATCGAGGCCCTGCACGGTGGCGTTCGGGTCGTGGAAGGCGAGCAGCGAGAGCAGGTCAGGAATCGTGATCCCGAGGTAGGTCTCGCCGTCGACGTACACGCCGCCGAGGGTCAGGCCGGCACCCTTGGTGGTCTCGTCGAGGCCCTCGAACGCCGCCAGCTTGGTCGGTTGGTTCTCGGCCACGGTGCGCGCCGCCCAGTCGCCGACCAGCAGCTGTACCGGGGTCGCCAGGCAGGCGACGGTGAGCGGCACGATCAGGGCCACGCGGTGATAGCGGTCGCGGCGCCCGCGCAGGCGCGCGAGGGCATACACGCCGGCGACGATGAAGCCGGAGACGATGAACCCGGCGAGGTACATGTGGATCAGCTCGTGCCAGAGGTTGGAGTTGAACAGCGCCGCGAACGGCTGCACGTCGACGACCTCGCCGTCCCGAAGCGTGAAGCCGGTGGGCTGGTTCATCCAGCCGTTGACGGCGATCACCATCATCGAGCCGGTGAAGCCGGTGATCACGATCGGGATCCCCATTTTGAAGTGCGTCTTAGAGCTCAACCGATCCCAGCCGTAGACGTAGATCGAGATGAAGATCGCCTCGACGAAGAACGAGACGCCCTCGAGGGCGAAGGCGATACCGAAGACGTCACCGAACTTGGCCATCCACTCGGGCCAGAGCAGGCCGAGCTCGAACGAGAGGATCGTTCCGGTCACCACCCCGACCGCGAACAGGATCAGCATCACCTTCGACCAGCGCTTGGCGAGCTGGTGGTAGACGGGGTCGCCGGTGCGCAGGTAGAGGCCCTCGACGAAGAGCACGATCGCCGGGAACGAGATCCCGAAGCAGACCAGCGGGATGTGGACCCCCAGCGAGAGCGCCTGCATCTGTCGCGCCTCGAGTAGGTAATCCTGGTCGACCGAAGGGAAGTTCGCCTGGCCGAGGGCCGAGAGCGCTCCGCCGAGGAGATCCAACGCCGGCATCGCCGGCATTCTTTCACCGCGGTCGGTACCGGGGATCGACCGCGGAATCGAGCGGAAGCTCCGTCTAGGTCATTTCATCGCATTCCGAGCCGGGTCAGCCGCAAGGCCACCCGCTCAGGAAGTAGCCGACGCTGAGTCCTGGCCGGTCCTGCGTTGCAGTTTGACTTCACACAGGTCGACGGAGGCACGGCTGCCCGGGGTGTCTGAGGAGTCCATCTGATCGAAGACCGCGCTCGCCTCGCGCAACCTCTCCTCCGTCTCGAAATAGCCGACGAAGATGGCGGTGCCCTGCGTGTCGTCGACGAAGAGCTCGAGTCCAATCGGATCCACCCCCGGCGGCGGTCCGGTCTCCTCGACTCGGGCGACGATCTCGGAGATTCTCTCCGGGGTCACGTCGGTGAATCTGACAACGCGTGCGTGCATCGGTCTCTCCTCCTCGTGGGCTTGCGCTGATCCTAATCGCGCCTGCCGCTACTCGCGCAGTCCGGCGGCTGCGAGGGCGGTGAAGGTGGTCGGCGCCGGGCGCCGGCCCGAGGGCCGTGAGACGGCTCGTAGACTCCCTGCAATGACGGGCGAACGGGCCGCGGACGCCGGCGAGGATGCAATCCGCTTCGACGCGAACGGGATTGTCCCGTGCGTGCTGCAGGACTGGCGCACCGGCGAGGTGCTGACGCTCGCCTACATGAATGCCGATGCGCTCCGCCGCACTCGCGAGACCGGAGAGATCCACTTGTTCAGTCGCTCGCGGGGCGAGCTGTGGCGCAAGGGCGAGACGTCGGGGAACCTCCAGCGGTTGCGCCAGCTGCGCTACGACTGCGACTGCGACGCTCTCGTCGCCCTGGTTGAGCCGGCGGGTCCGGCCTGCCACACCGGCGAGCGCTCGTGCTTTTATCGCGAGCTCGGCGGCGCCGCGGACACCGCGCCCGAGGCGGACGCCGTCGAGGGCGAGCCCGCGCCCGCCGCCCACGAGGCGCTCGCGGAGCTCGCGCGCACGCTCGGGCGCCGGCGGCGCGAGCGGCCCGACGGCTCCTACACGATGGAGCTGCTCGCCGATCCAGGGCGGATCGGAGACAAGGTGCGCGAGGAGGCCGACGAGGTCGCCAGGGCGGCGGCCGCGGAGTCGGATCGGCGCGTCGCCGCCGAGGCCGCCGACCTGCTGTACCACCTCGAGGTGCTGCTGCTGTCGCGCGAGGTGCCGCTCGCCGCCGCCTTGGAGGAGCTCAATGGCCGTCGCCGCTGAACGCGTCCCGGCGCTCGAGCCCGACATCGAGCGCGCCCGCGAGCTCGCGAGCCAGGCGAACGTGATCCCGATCGCTCATCGGTTCGTCGACGACTGCGAGACCCCGGTGTCGGCCTTCCTGAAGCTGCGCGCCGCGTTCGCGGGGCCAAGTTTCTTGCTCGAGTCCGCCGAGCAGGGCCGGCTCGGCCGCCACTCGTTCCTCGGCTTCCGGCCGCGGGTCGAGCTGCGCTGGGCGGAGGGGACCCTGACCGAGCTCGGTGATCGTGGCCCTGTCCGCAGCGAGGTCGCCGATCCCTACGCAGCGGTCGCCGAGCGGCTCGCCGAGTACCGGGTCGCCGAGCCCGAGCGCCTGCCGCCGTTCGCCGGCGGTGCCGTCGGCTATTTCGGCTACGACCTCGTGCGCACGGTCGAGCGCCTCGGCCCCCCGAACTCGGACCCGCTCGGGATCCCGGACCTGGCGCTGATGGTCTGCGAGCTGATGCTCGCCTTCGATCACCTCAAGCATGAGGTGACGATGCTCGCCTACGCCCGGGTCGACGGCCCCGAGGAGGTCGACGCTGCCTACGAGCGCAGCGCGAGCCTGATCGACGAGGCGCGCGCCGCGCTTCGCAGCCCGGTACCCCCGGTCGAGCAGCCGCGCTCCCAGCCGGCGCCGCCGCGATACGAATCCAATCTCAGCCGGGAGCAGTTCGAGGCCAACGTCGCGCGGATCATCGAGTACATCCGCGCCGGCGACGCCTACCAGGTCGTCCCCTCGCAGCGGTTCTCCGGCCCGGCGCCGGTCGAGGCGTTCTCGATCTATCGCGGACTGCGGACGGTCAACCCCTCTCCGTACATGTACTTCCTCGAGTTCGGTGACCTCCAGATCGCCGGCGCCTCGCCCGAGCCGCTGGTGAAGGTGAGCGGTCGGCGGGTCGAGGCGCGGCCGATCGCCGGCACCTATCCGCGCGCGGAGTCGGAGGAGGACGACCGGCGCCGTGCCGAGGCGTTGCTCGCCGACCCGAAGGAGCGCGCCGAGCACGTGATGCTGGTCGATCTCGCTCGCAACGACCTCGGCCGGGTGAGCGAGTACGGCAGCGTCGCCGTCGACGAGTTCATGGTGGTCGAGACCTATTCGCACGTGCTCCACATCGTGAGCCAGGTCTCGGGCACCCTTCGCGGCGGTCTGACGGCGATCGACGTGCTGCGCGCCTCGCTTCCGGCGGGCACGCTCTCGGGAGCGCCGAAGGTTCGGGCGATGGAGATCATCGACGAGCTCGAGCCCCACAAGCGCTGCTCCTACGGCGGCGCGATCGGTTACCTGAGCTTCACCGGCGACCTCGACACGGCGATCCACATCCGCACCGCGGTGGTCAAGGACGGGCTGGTCCACATCCAGTCGGGCGGCGGGACGGTCGCCGACGCGCGGCCCGAGCGCGAGTACCAGGAGTCCCTTGACAAGGCGGAGGCGATGTTCAAGGCGATCGAGACGGCGGTGGCTCAGCCGGAGTGGCCGTGAGGCAGAGCGAAGCGAAGCCGAGCCGCGCCGCCGTTGAGGCGCCTGATATGCGTGTCCTGGTTCTCGACAATTACGACAGCTTCACCTACAACCTGGTCGACTATCTCGGCGAGCTCGGGGCGTCAATCGACGTCGTCCGCAACGACGCCGCCAGCGTCGCCGAGCTGCTCGAGCGGCGGCCCGACCGGCTGGTGATCTCGCCCGGCCCGTGCACGCCGGCCGATGCGGGGATCTCGATCGATGCCGCGCGCGCCTTCCCCGAGGCGGGCATCGCCACGCTGGGCGTCTGCCTCGGCCACCAGGCCCTGGTCGAGGCGTTCGGCGGTCGCACGATCCGCGGCGAGCCGATCCACGGTAAGGACGCCGAGATCGATCACGATGGCGCCGGCCTCTTCGCGGGCCTGCCGAACCCGTTGCGGGGCGGCCGCTACCACTCGCTCGTCGCCGACCCCGAGCTTCCCGGCGAGCTCGAGCGCACGGCGGCCTACGAGGACGTCGTGATGGCCGTTCGCCACCGGGAGCTTGCCGCCGTCGGCGTCCAGTTCCACCCGGAGTCGGTGCTCACCCCCGACGGCAAGCAGCTCCTCCGCAACTTCCTCGAGCAACCGTCAACGAGCAACGAGCAACCTGCCTGATGCCCAACGAGATTCTCACCCGAGCGATCGACGCGGTCGCCGACGGCCGCCACCTGACCGCCGATCACGCCTCGGCGGTGCTCGACGAGGTGATGGAGGGCCGCGCCGGCGACGTGCAGGCCGCCGCCTTCTTGATCGCCCTGCGCGCCAAGGGCGAGACCGTGGCTGAGCTGGTCGGCCTGGCGCGCACCATGCGCCGCCTTGCCGCCTCGGTCGAGGTTCGCCGCGACGATCTCGTCGACACGGCCGGAACCGGCGGCGGGCCCTCGACCTTCAACATCTCGACCGCCGCCGCGCTCGTCGCCGCCGGCGCCGGCTGCGCGGTCGCCAAGCATGGCAACCGGTCGAGCACCAGCCGCTGCGGCTCGGCGGACCTGCTCGAGGCGCTCGACGTGAGGATCGAGCTCGACCCGGAAGCGGTCGCCCGCTGCGTCGCGGAGGTCGGCTTCGGGTTCATGTTCGCTCCCCGCCATCACGCGGCGATGAAGCACGTTGCACCGGTGCGCAGGGAGCTCGCCGTGCGGACGATCTTCAACTTCCTCGGGCCGCTGACGAACCCCGCGGGCGCCAGCCGCCAGCTGCTCGGGGTCTCCGATCGGCTCTACCAGGAGACGATCGCCGAGGCGCTCGTCGGGCTCGGCTGCGAGCGGGCGCTGGTCGTCTGCGCCGACGACGGCGTCGACGAGATCAGCATCTCGGAGCGCACCCGTGTGGTCGAGGTCGCGGACGGCGGCACGGAGGAGTGGTTCGTCGCTCCCGAGGACCTCGGGATCGCGCGCGTCGAGCTCGCCACGATCGCCGGCGGCGAGCCGGAGCACAACGCGGCGACCGTGCGCGCCGTGCTTGGTGGCGAGCGCGGGCCGGCGCGCGACGTCGTCTGCATCAACGCCGGCGCGGCGATCCTCGCCGCCGATGCCGCTCACGATCTCGGCGCCGGGATCGAGCGCGCCCACGATTCGATCGACTCGGGGGCCGCCGAGGGCGTGCTCGAGCGGTTGATCCGACTCACGGGCGAACTCGCAGCCTGACGAGCGCCTGCACTACCCTGCTGCGAGGATGAGCAAGCTCGAGGAGCTCGTGGGGGCAGCGCGGGTTGAGGTCGAGCGCCGCAAGGGGGCGGTCTCGATCGAGACCCTGCGCGACGCGGTCGGCACCCTGAGCGGATCGCGCCCGTTCAACGAGGCGCTGGTGCGGCCGGGCCTGTCGCTGATCGGGGAGTTCAAGCGCCGCTCTCCGAGCGCGGGCGAGATCGCCTCGGGGGCGACCGTCGCCGAAGTCTGCGCCGCGTATGAGCGCGGCGGGGCCGCCGCCCTCTCTGTGCTCACCGACGGGCCGCATTTCGGCGGCTCGCTCGACGACCTGCGGGCGGCGCGGGCGGCATCGAGCCTGCCGATCTTGCGCAAGGACTTCATCGTCGACGTCTACCAGCTCTACGAGGCCGCCGCGAACGGCGCCGACGCGGTGCTGTTGATCGTCGCCGCACTCGACGACGAGGCGCTGTCGTTGCTCCACGAGGAGGCGAGGCTGCTCGACCTCGACTGTCTGGTCGAGGTCCACGACGAGGCCGACCTCGAGCGCGCGCTCGAAATCGGCGCCGAGGTGATCGGAATCAACAACCGAGATCTCGGCGAGCTGACGCTCGATCTGGAGACCACGCCGCGCCTGCTCACCGACGTTCCGGCCGGCAAGACCGTGGTCTCGGAGTCCGGGTACGGCAGTTGGGAGCAGCTCGAGGAGCTCGAGCGAATCGGCTGTGACGCGGTCCTGATCGGCGAGGTGCTGATGCGCTCCGGCGATCCGGAGGGTGCGGTTCGCGAGCTGACCATGGACGAGGAAGCCACGCGAGAGCACTACCTCGACCGGGCCTCGGAGCACTGATCCGCGGGCCACGCGACGGCCCTTCTAAGACCAGGAGTTGGTAGTTGCTGCTGCTTCGCGCGCGCGACAGGCAGCTCGCGCGCAGGGCGGCTAGCCGGATACGCGTTCTTAGATTCATTTTCGCGGCTCGTTACGGAGGCTTTACCAGACCGGGTCAGCCTTGCCGGGATGAAGAGCTTTCCGCGGACTCCCTTTGCCTCTGCCCTCGCCGGTGGCCTCGTGGTCGGCCTGCTCGGCTGGGTGGCGATCGCCGCCGGATGGGTTGAGGCCGGCGATGACGGCGCCGCCCCGGCCGCCGTGCCGACGCCGCTCACCGAGCCGGCCGCCGACGAGAGCGGTGGGCGCGGCACGACCGTGAACGAGATCTACGACGACGCCGCTCCCGGCGTCGCCTTCATCAGCGCCGACGCGGGTGCCGAGTCCACGCAGCCGGGTCCGTTCGGGATCCCGCCGCAGGGCGGCGGAACCGCGACGGGCTCGGGCTTCGTGATCGACGAACAGGGGAGGATCCTCACCAACGCCCATGTGGTCGCGGGCGCGGACCAGATCGAGGTCACCCTCGGCGAAGACGGCGAGTCCTACTCCGCCGAGGTGCTCGGGACGGACCCATCGACAGACATCGCGGTGATCGAGGTCGAGGCGCCGGGCGACGTGCTCGAGCCGCTGACCTTCGGCGATTCGTCGCAGGTCGAGGTCGGGGATGCCGCGGTCGCGATCGGCAACCCGTTCGGCCTCGACCGCACGGCTACGGCCGGCATCATCTCCGCCGTGCAGCGGGAGATCAACGCGCCGAATGGCTTCGTGATCCAGGACGCGATCCAGACCGACGCGCCGATCAATCCCGGCAACTCCGGCGGCCCGCTGCTCGATGCCGCCGGGCGCGTGATCGGCGTCAACTCGCAGATCGAGTCCGCCGGCGGCCAGGGCAACGTCGGAATCGGCTTCGCGGTGCCGGTCAACACCGCGCGCGAAGTCGCCCAGCAGCTGATCGACGACGGCGAGGTCGAGCACGCCTTCCTCGGCGTCAGCGCCACCGACCTCACCCCGGAGATCGTCGACGCGCTCAATCTCGACGCCGACGGCGGCGCGCTGGTGCAGTCGGTCGTCCCCGACAGTCCCGCCGACGAGGCAGGGATCGAGGCCGGCGACGCCGAGCTCACGGTCGAGGGTCAGCCGCTGCGGGCGGGCGGCGATCTGATTATCGCCGCCGAGGGCGAGGCGGTCACCGGGATGACCGACGTGATCGCCGCCGTCGACGCGAAGCAGCCCGGTGACGAGATCGAGCTCACCCTGTTGCGCGGTGACGAGGAGCGCACGGTGAGCGTCGAGCTCGACGAACGCCCGGCGTCGGCGCGGCAGTAGTCGCACGGCGAGCCGCTGGCTCAGCCCCCGTCCGATCCGGTCCCGGGCTCGGTCACGAGGCCGTGGCGCATCGTGTTCTCGCTCACAACTCGCGGCTCGGCGAACTGCTGCAGGTAGCCCGGCCCGCCGGCCTGGGTGCCCGTGCCCGAGCGCCGGTTGCCGCCGAACGGCTGGCGGGCGACCATCGCCCCGGTGATCGCCCGGTTGACGTAGAGGTTGCCGACCGGCGCCCTCCCGACCACCCGCTCGATCGTCGCCGGGTTGCGGGAGAACAATCCGCCGGTGAGTGCGAACGGGAGCGAGTCGACGATCTCCAGCGCCGCCTCGATGCTCCCCACCGCCTCGACAGTGACCAGGGGGCCGAAGAGCTCCTCCCGCAGCAGGGCCGAGTCCGGCGGCAGGTCGGTCGCCACCCCGGGCGCCGCGAACCAGCCTGGCGCCGGGAGCTCGGAGCGCCGGGTGACGAGCCTGCCGTCGCGCTCGGCCCGCTGCTCGCAACGACGCAGCCGTTCCTGAGCCTCGCGCTCGATCAGCGGCGGCACGTCGGTCTCGAACCGCTCCGCCTGGCAGACCACGAGCGCCTCGACCGCGCCGGCGAGCCGCTCGAGCAGCGCCTCGGCGACCGCCTCGTGGACGAGCACTCGCGAGGCGGCCGAGCACTTCTGGCCCGCGTAGTTGAAGCCCGAGGCGACGATCGCCGGGATCGCATCGTCGAGGTCGGCGTCGGAATCGACAAGGATGCAGTTCTTGCCCCCCATCTCCGCGATCACGCGCTTGACGTGCGCCTGGTCCGCGGGCGTCTCGGCGGCCGCACGCACGATCTCGAGCCCGACCGCGCTCGACCCGGTGAACGCGATCAGGTGCACTCGCGGATCGCGGACCAGCGCCGCGCCGGCGTCGCCGAACCCGGGCAGCAGGTTGAGCGCGTTCGCCGGCACGTCCGCCTCGTGGAGCGCCTCGACCAGCGCGAAGGCGCTCGCGGGCGACTGCTCGGCGGGCTTCAGCACGACCGCGTTTCCCGCCGCCAGCGCCGCCGCGGTCATCCCCGTCGGGATCGCGAGCGGGAAGTTCCACGGGGCGATCACCGCGGCCACCCCGCGCGGCTCGTGACGCATCGAGTTGCGCTCGCCCGGGACCTGGGTCAGCTTTGGGCCGCGCTCGAGCTCGACCGCGCCCGCCCCGTAGTACTCGAGGAAGTCGATCGCTTCGCAGACGTCGGCATCGGCCTCCTGCCAGGGCTTCGCGCACTCGCGAACCTGGAGCGCGGCGAGCTCGGGTCGGCGCTCGCGCAAGCTCGCCGCCGCGGCGCGCAGGCACTCGGCGCGCCGGGCCGCGGGTCGCCGCCCCCACTCGCGAAACCCGCGCGCCGCCGCCTCGACCGCCTCTCGGGCATCGGTTTCGTCGGCGCGACCGGCGGTGGCGATGACGCGCGCCGGCATCCCGGGGTCGGTCGACTCGAAGCCCTCGCTCGCCCCTCGCTCGCCCCCGATCACCGGCGCCACCCGCAGCGGCAGCCGATTGTCGAGGTCGTCGAGGGCGACGAGCAGGCGATCGCGGGCGTCGGCGCGGCGCAGCTCGAGCGTGGGCTCGTTGGCGAAGCTCACGGAATCACGCGCCTCAACGGCGGCGCGGCCCGGCTTCGGCCTGTCGGCGTCCGGCTCACGGCGCCGCCAGAAGCTCCTCGACCGGGGCGCCGTGGGCGTGGGCGCGCAAGAACGAGTCGTTCGACGTGTTCTCGAGCAGGCGGCGGACCAGGTAGGCCATCCCCGCAACCAGGTCGCCGACCGGGCAGTAGGAGCGCACCCGTAGGCGCTCCGCCCGCAGCGCCTCCGCGAGCTCGTCGCCGAGCCCGCGGAGCACCTGCAGCTCGAGGTCTGCGTCGGCACCGCCGCCGAGCCGGCTGTAGGCGATCGCGTGGGCGACAGAGCGCAAATTGTGAGAGCCGACCTTGACCCGCACCAGCGGGCGGGCATCGAGCAGCCGCCGGGTGAGCAGCTCGAAGTTGCGATCGCACTCGGACTTGCGCTCGAACACCGGCGGGCGCCACCCGTGCTGGCGCGCCTCGATCACCTCCTGGTCCCAGTAGGCGCCTTTGACCAGGCGCACCACGAGCGGCGACCCGCGCTCGGTCGCGGCGGCCCATTCGAGCAGGCGGTCGAGCTGCGCCGGCGAGTCGCGTAGGTACGCCTGCACGACGACGCCCGCCGATGGCCCGCGGCGGAACTCCGGCTCGGCGAGCAGCCCGAGCACGAGCTCGATCGTCGTCTCGAGCGAGTCGAGCGACTCCATGTCGACGTGCAGATGAGCATCGAGCTCGCGCGCGCGCCGCAGCAGCGGCCGCATTCGCCCGGCGGCGTCGTCGCGACCGAGATGCGGAGCCTGTGGCCGCATCAACGGCGTCAGCGCGGTGACCTTGACCGACAGGTTGACCCGCGGCACGGGCCCCGCGGAGTCGCGCTCGAGCCACCGGCGCTCGGGCCAGCGGCCAGCCGCCTCGGCGAGCGTCTCGAGCGCGTCGTGGCAGCGCTCGGCGTAGCGGTCGGCCTCGTCGGGGGTGACGGTTGCCTCGCCGAGCAGGTCGACGGAGACCGCGATGCCATGGCGCCACAGCGCGGCGATGTCCGCCAACGCCGCGCTTGGGGACTCGCCGACGATGAACCGGTGCGCCATGTGGCGCACGGCCGCCGTCGTGGCGGTGCCGAGCGCCGCGCGCCCCGGCGCGGTGTCGCTGATCTTCAGCGCGGTATCCAGCGACGGCGGACGCTCCGAGATCTCCTCCAGGTAGCCGATCAGGTGGCGGGCCAGGTCGTCGACCGAATGGGTGGCCGGAGTGACATCGACGAGCCGAAACAGTGCGGCGCGGATCTGCTCGTCCTCGGAGGCGAGCCGCATGGCCCGTTGATCGAGGGCCCGCAGCGGGTGACGGGCGGGCGAGGGGAAGCGCTGCGCAAGCGCGCGGCCGATCCGCTGAACCTCGGCCTCCAGCGCCACGTCGCGGGTCATCCGGTGGGGCCTCTCACACCGGGCCATTCTGCCAACCTGTTTCGCGCATGAAGGTGAAGTTCTGTGGCATCACCAGGATCGAGGATGCGCGCGAGGCCGTGCGCCTCGGCGCCTGGGCGATCGGGCTCAACCACTGGGAGCACAGCCCGCGCCGCTGCGACTCCGGCACCGCGGTCGAGATCAGCGCCGAGCTGCGCCGGGCGATCGAGATCGTGGGCGTGTTCGTCAACGCGACCCTCGGCGATCTTGCCCGCGCGTCCGAGGACGAGTCGCTGACGATGCTCCAGCTCCATGGCGACGAGGGCCCGGACTTCTGTCGCGAGGCGGCCCGGCGCACCGGCTGCAAGGTGATCAAGGCGGTGCGCGTCCGCAGCGCCGCCGACGTGCTCGCCGCGGAGGCGTTTCGGACCGACTACCACCTCTTCGACGCCCACCGACCGGAGACGCCGGGGGGCACCGGCGAGAGCTTGGACTGGGAGCTGGTCGGGCGCCGCCGTTCCGCGGTGCCGGCGCTGCTCGCCGGGGGATTGACGCCCGTAAATGTCGCCGAGGCGATCTCGGTCGCGAAGCCCGACGCCGTCGATGTCGCCAGCGGCGTCGAGGCGAGCGCCGGGATCAAGGACCACGCGCTGATGGCGGCATTCGCGCGCAACGCCGGGCTCGCCGCCCCGCGAGCACGGGTGGCGGCGCGATGAGCGTCGGAACGCCCGCGGGAGCCGCCGCCGGCGCCGGGGCGGCACTCGGCATCGAGGAGCGTTTCGGGCCGTACGGTGGTCGCTTCGTGCCCGAGGTGCTGATCGCCGCGCTCGATCAGCTCACCTCGGCGTGGGGGGAGGCGCGGGAGGATGTCGACTTCGCGGACGAGCTCGCCCGCCTGCTGGGCGACTTCGTCGGCCGACCGACGCCGCTGTACCGCGCCGAACGGCTCTCCGAGCGGGTCGGCCGGCGGGTCTACCTCAAGCGCGAGGACCTCGCCCATACCGGAGCACACAAGATCAACAACGCGGTCGGCCAGGCGCTGCTCGCGAAGCGGATGGGCAAGCGCCGGGTGATCGCCGAGACGGGGGCCGGCCAGCATGGGGTCGCGGCGGCGACGGCGTGCGCGCTGTTGGGGCTCGAGTGCGTGGTCTACATGGGCACCGAGGACATGCGCCGCCAAGCGCCGAACGTCGAGCGGATGCGCCTGCTCGGCGCCGACGTGGCGCCGGTCGAGGTCGGCGCGCGCACGCTCAAGGAGGCGGTCAGCGCCGCGATTCGCGACTGGGTGACCAACGTCGCGAGCGCCCACTACGTGATCGGGTCCGCGGTCGGCCCGGCGCCCTACCCGGCCCTGGTCCGCGACCTGCAGCGCGTGATCGGCGACGAGGCGCGCGAGCAGGCGCTCGCCCTCGAGGGCGCGCTGCCAGGCCGTGTGATCGCCTGCGTCGGCGGGGGCTCGAACGCGATCGGCACCTTCACCGCCTTCATCGGCGATCCGGAGGTCGAGCTGATCGGCGTCGAGGCCGGCGGCGAGGGGCTCGACAGCGGCCGCCACGGCGCCTCGCTGGTGGCGGGGAGCACCGGGGTCCTGCACGGCGCGCTCTCGGCCGTGCTCGCCGACGAGGAGGGGCAGATCCTCGAGGCGCACTCGGTCTCGGCTGGCCTCGACTACCCCGGCGTCGGCCCCGAGCACGCCTACCTGCGCGACACCGGGCGGGCGCGCTACGAGGCGGTCCCCGACGCCGAAGCGTTGCAGGCCTTTCGCGAGCTGACGCGGCTCGAGGGCATCATCCCCGC
This sequence comes from Solirubrobacterales bacterium, assembly GCA_021155855.1. Taxonomy (GTDB): domain Bacteria; phylum Actinomycetota; class Thermoleophilia; order Solirubrobacterales; family 70-9; genus WHSW01. Next base: position 43,845 of record JAJNAZ010000001.1, on the reverse strand, counting down.
GCTCGAGCCCGCCCACGCGATCGCCTGGCTGCTCTCCGAGGCCCGGTCTGCCCGCGACGCGTCCGCCCCCGGACGCGGAGCGGAGGAGGGGGACGGCTTTGATGTGCTGACGCTCAGCGGTCGCGGGGACAAGGACCTCGCCGAGGTCGTCGCGCGCCTCGGCGATGGCTGATCGGATCGCCGCCGCCTTCGCCGCGGCACGGGCGCAGGGGTGCGCGGCGCTGATGCCCTACATGATGGGCGGCTTTCCCGACCACGAGACCTCGTTGGCCATCGCCGACGCCTACGCCGATGCGGGCGCCGATCTGGTCGAGCTCGGAATCCCCTACTCGGACCCGCTCGCCGACGGGCCGGTGATCCACGCTGCGGCGACGCGGGCGCTGGCGGCGGGGGCGACGCTCGACTCCGCGCTCACGATCTGCGAGCGGCTCGCCTCGAGGGTCCCGGTCGTGGCGATGACGTACGCGAACATGGCGCTCGCCCGCGGCCCGGAGCGCTTCGCCCGCGCGCTCGCCGACGCCGGCGCCGCGGGCGCAATCGTCCCGGACCTGCCGCCCGAGGAGGGCGGGGACGTTGCCGCGGCGCTGCGTGCGGCCGGGCTCGCGCTGGTGCCCCTGGTCGCGCCGACCACGGATCCCGAGCGCCGCGCGCGGCTCTGCGCCGCGGCCGAGGGCTTCGTCTACCTCGTCTCGGACACACGGACCACGGGCGAGCGCGAGGCGCTGCCCTCCGGGCTCGCCGACCTGGTCGAGGCGACCCGGGCGGAATCGCCCGTTCCGGTCGCGGTCGGCTTCGGCATCGGGACCCCGGAACAGGTGGCCGCGGTGGGCGCGATCGCCGACGGCGTGATCGTCGGCTCGCGGCTCGTGCGGGCGGTGGACGAGGCCGGCGGTCGCGACGCGGCGACCGCGGCGGTAGCGGGTTTCATCGGCGAAGCCAGGCAGGCGATTGCGGCCGCCGGGCGCGCCGTTCAATAGGCTTGCGCCGGTGCGCCTGCTCGTCTTCACCGTCGTCGGCCTGATCGCGCTCGTGATCGCGTACGCCTTCTCGCTCGGCGGCACGGTCGCGGCGCTGATCTTCCTCTTCATCCTCTTCAACGGCGTGCTCGATCGCTGGGCCCGGCCGTTGCTGGAGTGGATCCGATCCTGACCCGGCGCGCTCGCCCGCCGCTCCTCGCGCCCGCCTGATTCGCAGCGCCGCTCCCGGCTGCGCACGACGGGTATGTTGGGCGGGTGCGACTCGGCGTGCTCACCGGGGGCGGGGACTGCCCGGGCTTGAACGCGGTCATCCGCGCGATCGTCCGCAAGGGCATCGACCACTACGGTCACGCGATCGTCGGCTTCCGCGACGGCTGGCGCGGGCCGCTGTTGAACCAGCACGAGGAGCTGACGATCGAGTCCACGCGGGGGATCCTGCCGCGGGGCGGAACGATTCTCGGCACCTCGCGTACGAACCCGTTCAAGCGTGAGGGCGGGCCCGAGCAGATCGGCGAGAACATGGAGAGCCTGCACCTCGACGGGCTGATCGCGATCGGCGGTGAGGACACGCTCGGGGCGGCGAACCGGCTGCACGCCGAGCACGGCCTCAGCGTGCTCGGGGTGCCGAAGACGATCGACAACGACATCGGGGCCACCGACGTCACCTTCGGCTTCGACACCGCGCTCCAGGTTGCCACCGAGGCGATCGACCGGCTGCATACGACCGCCGAGTCGCACCACCGGGTGATGGTGGTCGAGGTGATGGGCCGCCACGCCGGCTGGATCGCGCTCTACTCGGGGGTCGCCGGGGGCGGCGACGTGATCCTGATCCCCGAACAGCCCTTCGACATCGAGCACGTGTGCCGGCTGATCGGCCGGCGCCACTCGCGCGGGCGCGTGTTCTCGATCGTCGTCGTCGCCGAGGGCGCGACGCCGAAGGAGGGGACGATGGAGATCACCGACGGCGACACGGACGAGTTCGGCCACGTCCGCCTCGGTGGCATCGGCCACCGGCTCGAGCGCGAGATCGAGGATCGCACCGGTTTCGAGACCCGGGCCACGGTGCTCGGTCACATCCAGCGCGGCGGTACGCCGACCGCCTATGACCGGGTGCTTGCAACCCGCTTCGGCATCGCCGCGATCGACGCCGCGCACGATGGCCGCTGGGGAACGATGCCGGCCCTGCGCGGGACCCGGATCGAGCTCGTGCCGCTGGCCGAGGCGGTCGCCGAGCTGCGCACCGTCAGTCCAGAGGAATACGCGGTTGCGGAACCGTTTCTGGGCTAGCCTGATCGTCGCGATCCTCGTCGTCGGTTGCGGCGGTTCGGCAGAGCAGAGTGGCGACGCCGTCCTCCGCGTCTATGCCAGCCTCCCGCTTCGCGGCTCGACCGGCGCGGACGGGCGCGACGCGGCCGACGGGGCGCGGCTGGCGCTAGCCGATGCCGGTGAGGAGGCGGGCGGGGTGGCGATCGAGGCCGTGGTGCTCGACGACACCGGGGGGCCCGATCCCGGCTGGACCCCGGAACGGGCGGCGGCGAACGCCCGCGCGGCGGCTCAGGACTCGACCGCGATCGCCTACCTCGGTGATTTCGAGTCCGGCGCCACCCGTGCCTCGCTCCCGGTCACCAACGAAGCGCGTCTGCTCCACGTCTCGCCGGCGAGCGCCGCGGTCGATCTTGTCGCCCCGTTCCCCGGCACGGACCAGGTGCCCGAGACCCAGCCCAGCGGGCAGCGCAGCTTTGGCCGCGTGATCCCGGCCGACGACGTCCAGGCGGCGGCGGCCGCTCGGTGGGCGGTCGATCTCGGCTGGCGCGCGGCCGCTGTCGAGTCGGACGGCACGCCGTTCGGTCGCCGGCTGGCTGACGCGTTCTCGATCGCGGCCGAGCGCATCGGGCTCGATCTGCGTCGCGATGCTCGGTTGGCCTACCTCGCCGGCACAGCGCCGGTGTCGGGTGGCGAGGCGATCGGCAGCGACGCGTATCTGGCCACCGGGGGGCCGCGGCCGGCTCGGGTCACCTCGGCGGCGCTCGACCCGTCGCAGCTACCGACCGCGGGACGCCGGTTCGCCGCCGAGTTTGAGGGCGAGTTCGGACGCCCTCCGGGCCGCTACGCCGCATACGGCTATGAGGCCATGGCGCTGATCCTCGATTCGATTGAGCGCGCCTCGAACCCGCTCGACCGCACGGCGGTGATCGACGCCTTCTTCGAGACCTCCGGGCGCGATTCGGTGCTCGGCACATACTCGATCGACGAGCTCGGCGACACGAGCCTCGACCGGGTCACGGGCTATGAGCTCGGGGCCGGTCGGCCCGAGCCGGCGGTCGAGCTCTCGGCCGCCGGCTAGCGCCCCAGCAGATCGCGCAGCGCCGGCTCGAGCTCACCGAAGCGGAACCGGTAACCGAGGTCAAGCGCCCGCCGTGGGATCACCCGGATGCTCGCCAGGACCTGATCGGTGAGCTCCTCGCCGCGCATCGCGACGACAACGAGGCGCGGCACGGGCATCACCGCGGGGCGGCCGAGGACCGTGCCGAGCGTCTTCGAGAACTCGCGATTGGTGACCGGGTTGGGCGCGCCCGCGTTCAGCGCCCCCTCCACCGCGTTGTTGTCGAGCGCCCAGACGATCAGCCCGGCCTGATCATCGCGATGGATCCAGGGCATGTACTGGTGCCCGCCCGCCAGCGGGCCGCCGACTCCGAGCCTGAACGGGAGCAAGAGCTCCTTCAACAGCCCGCCGTCGGGGTCGAGCACCGGCGCGCTGCGCAGAACGGCGACGCGGACGCCGGAGCCGGCGGCCGCCAGCGCCTCGTCCTGCCACTCGCGGCAGAGCCGGGCGGTCCAGTCTTCGCCCGGCGGCGTCGACTCGTCCACCATCTCCTCGCCGCGCTCGCCGTAGTAGCCGACCGCGCACTGGCTCACCAGCACGCCCGGCGTCGCCGCGGCGGCGAGCATCCCGTCGACCAGGTTCTTGGTCGCCCGCACCCGGCTGTCGCGTATCCGCTGCTTGGCCGCGGGGGTGAGCCGTTGGTTGATGTTCTCGCCGATCAGATTGACGACCGCGTCGACGCCCTCGAAGGCGGCTTCGGGCGGGCGCTCGTGGACCGGGTCCCAGGCATGCCAGGAGACGGTCGGATTGGCGGTTCGGGCCCGGGCGGGGGCGCGGGACAGGCCCGCGACCTCGTCCCCGCGCGCGAGCAGCGCGTCGCCGACCGCCGATCCGATCAGCCCGCTCGCTCCGGTGATCAGCACACGCACAGCGTTGACTCTCTACCCCGCGCGCCCCGGCCTACTCGATGGTCGAGAACGTGCCGGTTTCCTCGGAGACCCGGGCGATGCCCTCGCGCCGGGCCTCCTCGACCACCGCCTTGGCCACCGCCGGGGCGACGTCGCGATTGAAGACCGAGGGGATGATGTAGTCCTCGGAGAGGTCCTCGTCGGCGACCACCTCGGCGATTCCCTTGGCCGCGGCCAGCTTCATCTCCTCGGTGATCCGAGGCGCCCCGGCATCGAGCGCGCCGCGGAAGATCCCCGGGAAGCAGAGCACGTTGTTGATCTGGTTCGGGTAATCCGAGCGCCCGGTGGCCATGATCCGCACGTAGGGCTTGGCATCCTCGGGCATCACCTCCGGGGTCGGGTTAGCCATCGCGAAGACGATCGCGTCGTCGGCCATCCGCTCCAGCGCCGAGGCCTCGATCAGTCCCGGCCCGGAGACGCCGACGAACAGGTCTGCGCCCTCGATCACCTCTTCCGGGGGGCCGAGGCGGCCCTCGGGGTTCGAGTGCTCCGAGTACCAGCGCTTGATCGCCGTCATCCCCCCGTCGAGGTAGTCCTCGCGCTGCGTCGAGAGCGCGCCCTGGCGGTCGCAGCCGATGATCTTGCTGATCCCCGAGGCGAGCATCATCTTGGTCACCGCGACGCCGGCGGCGCCGAGGCCGAGCATGAGCACGTTCAGCTCGGCGATCGGCTTGCCGACGATCTTCAGCGCGTTGAAGAGCGCCGCCATCGTTACCACGGCGGTGCCGTGCTGGTCGTCGTGGAAGACCGGGATGTCGATCTCCTCCTTCAGCGCTTCCTCGATCGCGAAGCAACGGGGCGCCGAGATGTCCTCGAGGTTGATCCCACCGAAGGTCGGCGCGAGCAGCTTCACCGCGTCGATGATCCGCCCGGGGTCGTGCGTGTCGAGGCAGATCGGGAAGGCGTCGATGTCGGCGAATTCCTTGAACAGCATCGCCTTGCCCTCCATCACGGGCATCGCGGCCTCGGGCCCGATGTCGCCCAAACCGAGCACGGCCGAGCCGTCGGAGACCACGGCGACCGTGTTCTTCTTGATCGTGTAGTCGAACGCCTTCGAGCGATCCCCGGCGATCTCCATGCAGACCCGCGCGACGCCCGGGGTGTAGGCCATCGAGAGGTCGTCGCGGGTCTTCAGCGGGTACTTGTTGTGCTGCTCGATCTTCCCCCCGCGATGCATCGCCAACGTCCGGTCGACGTAGTCGATCACCCGCGCTCCCCGGGTCGAGCCGATCGCCCGCAGGATCTCCTCCCAATGCCGCTGGTCGCGAGCGTCGATCGTGAACTCGCGCACCCGCTTGCCCTCGCTTCCGGCCCCCGGGACCAGGTCGACCCCCTGAAGCGCCCCGCCCGCCTCCGCAATCGACGCGGTGAGCTTGCCCAGCGGCTCCTGACGCGCATCGAGCTCGACCCGCACGGTGACCGAGAACTGGGCGGAGACGGACGTCATCAGGGGCCGCGATTCTACGCAGGGGGGCGAGACCGGCCGGCCGAGCGACTTATCGGCGCGGATGCGCCCAAAGCTCGCCCATCCGGACCAACGCGTGGCGCTCGTCGCCGCGCGGCAGCACGCGGTTGTTGGGCTTGACCAGCTCTACCGTGCCGGACTGACGCCCGACGCGGTCAAGCATCGGGTTCGGTCCGGGCGTCTTCACCGCATTCATCGAGGTGTCTATGCGCTCGGGCGGGCCGAGCTGACACTGAAGGGGAGATGGAAGGCGGCCACGTTGGCGCTCGGCGACGGCGCCGCCCTGAGTCACCGCAGCGCCGCCGAGCTCTGGGGCATGTTCGCGCCGCGGTCGGGCTCGATCGATGTGACCGTCCGGTCGCGAACAGGGCGGGCGAGGCGCGCCGGGATCCGGCTGCACCGTTCGTTCTCGTTGACCGGCGCGGTGACGACCCTGCGCGACGGGATCGCGGTCACGAGGCCGCAGCGCACGCTTACCGACCTTCGCCGCGTCGTCGCAGCGGATGAGCTCCGCGACGCGATCCGCGCGGCAGAGATCGCGGGCATGCCGATCGGCGACTACGCGAAGCTCACCGAGCGCACGCGCAGTGAGCTCAAGCTCCGCTTTCTATACCTGGTTCGGCGTCGGCGTCTTCCCGAGCCCGAGATCAATGTTCGCGTCGGCCCATATCTGGTCGATTTCCTCTGGCGAAGCCAGCGGCTCGTGGTCGAAACCGACGGTGAACGGTTTCACCGCGGCGAGCTCGCGGCCGCTGAGGATCGCGCCCGCGACGATCAGCTGCGCGCGTTCGGCTTCGAGATCCTTCGATTCGGCCGCCGGGAGGTTATGCAGGAGCCCCATGCGGTCGCGGCCCTGGTGCGCGCACGGCTCGAGGGGCGAGGTATCGGCGCAGGGGCGCCGAAAACTCGCCCATCACGTCCATAAGATCACGGTGTGCCTCCTGTGAAGGGGAAGAAGCGCGACGACGAGGTGTTCTTGATCGACGGGAACAGCCTCGCCTACCGGGCGTTCTTCGCCCTGCCGGAGTCGATCGCGACCGCCGACGGGCGGCCCACCAATGCGATCTACGGCTTCGCCTCGATGCTGGCGAAGATCCTCATCGACCATTCGCCGAAGGCGGTGATCGTCGCCTGGGACAAGGGCTGGTCCGGGCGCGAGGAGGTCTACCCCGAGTACAAATCGCAGCGCAAGTCGCGGCCCGACCTGCTGCGCGAGCAGTGGCCGCACCTGGCACCGCTGGCCGAGGCGTTTGGATTTCGCAACGTCGCGGTCGAGGGCTTCGAGGCCGACGACGTGATCGCAACCCTGACCCGGCAGGCGAGCGAGGCAGGGGTGCCGGTGATGATCGTCTCCGGCGACCGTGATGTCTATCAGCTCGTCGGTGACGGGGTCCGGGTGATGACCACCTCCCGCGGGGTCACCGACACCAAGGTCTACGACCACGACGGGGTGATCGAGCGCTACGGCGTGCCGCCGGACCTGGTCACCGATTTCATCGGCCTCAAGGGCGACAGCTCCGACAACATCCCCGGTGTCCCCGGGATCGGCGACAAGACCGCCGCCCAGCTGCTGCAGGAGTATGGGTCGCTGGAGAAGGTGCTCGAATCGGTCGACGAGATCGCGGGCGCGAAGCGCAAGCAGAACCTCACCGAGCACGCCGACGACGCTCGAGTCTCGAAGCAACTGGCGACGATGGTGGTCGATGTCGACGTGCCGATCGCGGTGACCGAGGAGCTGCGCGCGGTCCCCGATCGCTCGAAGCTGCGCGATGCGGCGAACGAGTTCGAGCTGAGGGCGGTGATCCAGCGCCTCGACGAGGAGTGGGACGAGGTCGTCCCCGGGCGCACGGTCGAGGAGATGATCGAGGTCGAGGCGGAGGAGGGGAGCCCGGCCGATCTTGCCGAGGGCGCGATCTCGGTCGCGATCGTGGCCGGGTGCTGGGCGGCCAGCGACGGCGAACGGGTGGTTGCCGGCGACGCCACCGATCTCGCCGCGCTCGCCGGGCAGCTTCGCGAGCGGCCCCTGATCGCCCACGACACGAAGTCGCTCGGCGGCCACGGGCCCGAGAGCCTGCTCGCCGCCGCCGGCCCCCAGGGGCTGGACCTGGCCCACGACACGATGGTCGCCGCCTATCTGATCGACCCTGCGCGGCGCACCTACGACCTACACGAGCTCGCGGCCGACGCGGGGCTGGCGGCGGCGCCCGCGGGCGTGGAGGAGGGTCAGATGTCGCTGGCCGCAGAGGAGGGCGACGTCGCCGGCGACCCGGCCGTCGACGCACGCCTCGCGGGCGAGCTGGCGCGGCGCCAGCGCCAGCGGCTGACCGAGTTCGGGGTCGAGCGACTCCTGAACGAGGTCGAGATGCCGTTGATCGAGGTCTTGGCCGAGATGGAGCGGATCGGCCTCGGGCTCGACACCGAGCGACTGGCCGAGATCGGCGCCGGGATGGCGGACCAGATCGCCGAGCTGGAGCGCGAGATCTACGAGCTCGCCGGCCACGAGTTCACGATCGGCTCCCCGCAGCAGCTCGCGACGGTGTTCTTCGACGAGCTCGGGCTGACCAAGAAGCGCCGCGGCAAGACCGGCTTCTCGACCGACGCCCGGGTGCTGGGCCAGCTTCGCGACGAGCACCCGATCGTCGAGAAGGTCGAGCGCTGGCGGGAGCTGACCAAGCTCAAGAGCACCTACCTCGACGCGCTCCCCGCCCTCGTCGACGACAACGGTCGCATCCACACCACCTTCAACCAGGTCGCGACCACGACCGGCCGCCTCTCGAGCACGAATCCGAACCTGCAGAACATTCCGATCCGGTCCGAGGTCGGGCGCCCGGTCCGCGCCTGCTTCGTCGCCGGTCGCGGGCGGCGGTTGCTCTCCTGCGATTACAACCAGGTCGAGTTGCGGGTGCTCGCCCACGTCGCGGGCGAGGACGTGCTGCGCGAGATCTTCGCCTCGGGCGAGGACGTGCATGCCGCGACCGCGGCCGGGATCGTCGGCGCCGCCGATCCGAACGCGATCACACCGGCGGAGCGGTCGAAGGCGAAGATGGTCAACTACGGGATCGCGTATGGGCTCTCCGCCTTCGGCCTCGCCGATCGCCTCAACATCGACCGCGAGGAGGCCGCCACCTACATCGAGCGCTACTTCGAGCGCTTCCCGGCGGTGAAGCGGTTCATCGACGAGACGATCGCCGGGGCGGAGAAGCAGGGCTATGTGACAACGCTCATGGGCCGGCGCCGCAACGTGCCCGAGCTTCGCTCCGGTCAGCGCCAGCGGCGTTTGCTCGGTGAGCGCCTGGCGGTCAACACGGTGATCCAGGGCACCGCCGCCGACATCATCAAGGTGGCGATGGTGCGCGCCCGGCGCGCGCTCGACGACGCCGGGCTCGAGACCGAGCTCGTGCTCCAGATCCACGACGAGCTGCTGTTCGAGGGTCCGACCGTGGAGATCGACGCCGCCGCCGAGATCGCGAGGCGCGAGATGGTCGAGGCCTTCGCCCTCGACCCGCCGCTGGCGGTCGAGATCGGCGTCGGCCCCGACTGGCTGGCGGCGAAGTAGGGGCGTGATCATCGTCCCCGGGACGGGTTCTTGGTCCAGACGGGCATTCCGCCCTCGACACCAGACGAGGAGGATCAAGATGGAAGGGACAAGGCCGACGCTGCTCAACCGCGTCAGCTTCGCGTTCGTGCTCCTACTGCTGGCGGCGTTCTGCTTCAGCGCCGTGAGCGTCGTCGCGGCGAGCGCCGACGACAGCGACAAGATGGTCGCCAAGCGCGATTCGGGCCCCGGTCACGACGGCGACGAGGACGAGGAGGACGACGACAGCTCCGGTCCGGGCAGCGGAGGCGACGACACCGCGACCGGCACCACGACCGGCACGGGGCCGAGCAACACCGCCACCAACGACACCCCGACCGGGACGAAGACACAGAGCGGGACGAACACGCAGAGCGGCGGCGATACCGCGACCGGCACCACACGGGGGACCGGCGCGAGCAACACCAACACCCGGAACACCGCGACCGGCACGCGCACCCGGGGGCGCTGAGCACATACGTCTGCTGCGTCGCTGAGCGGGCGGGGCGCTGATCGCTCCGCCCGTTCGCGTCGGGTCTCAGTCGTCGAGCTCGAGGGCGTCGTCGGCATTCAGCGCGAGCTCGCCATCGGACCCCGAGCTGCTGGACCCCGAGTCACTCGAGCCCGACGAGCCGGAGCTGCCGTCATCGGGCTCGAGCTCGGTTGAGCCCGAGCCCGAGGACCCCGAGCCGCTCGACCCCGAGCCCGAGGACCCGGAGCCGCTCGACCCCGACGAGCCGGAGCCGCTCGAACCGCTTCCCGGCCCCGAGCTGTCGCTCTCGAGCTCGTCCTCGACCTCGCGCGGATCGCCGCCGCCGCCGGGGCCGCTGTTGTCCTCGTCGGGGTCCGCCGCGCCCGACCCCGATCCCGAGCTGGCGCTCGGTCCGCTGTTGCCGTCGGCGTCGTCGGAGCCGTCCCCCGGCCCCGAGCGATCGTCTCCGCCCTCGCCGCCCGGCCCGGGCCCGGAGGAGTCCGAGGAGCCATGGCCCCCGCCGGAGCCGGGCCCGGCGCTCTTCGAGGGTCCGCTCGAGCCCTCGCCGTCCACGTCCGCGGTCCCTCGGCCCTCGCCGCCCGGCGCTCCATCCCTGCCCGCGGTAACCGCCGTGGCGGGCGAGTCGGCGTGGCCGCGCACGTCGTCAGACCGCTTGATCGCCACACCCGAGGCGGCCGCGATCGTGCCGACCACCGCGGCGACCGTTGCCTTGGTGAGCACCGATGTGCCTCCGGCGGTACCCGCGACCGCGGCTCCGCCCGCCACGGCGCCGGACGCGATTGCCTCGCCCGAGCCCATCTCGGCGAGGACCCGCACCAGCGGCAGCGGGATCACGAAGCCGAAGCCCTCGCGGACGCTGAGCCGCGCGCGATAGATCAGCTGGCGGACGGCGCCCGGGCTGGAACCGATCGAGGCGGCGATCTGCTCGTGGGTGTGGCCCTCGACCGCGCTGCGCACCAGCGCCTCGCGCTGCGGGTCCGGCAGCGCTGACACCGCGCCCACCACGCGCGCCAGCTCCTCGTTCGTGAGCGCGATCTCGGCCGGCTCGCGGACGCCGTCGAGCTCGTCGGAGAGCGGTGCGTGCGGGCGCGCATCGCGGCGCGCGTTCAGCGCCCGGTTGCGAACGATCGTGTACAGCCACGGCTTCAAGCGAATCTCCTCGGTCGAACTGCGCAGCGCATCCCAGGAGCGGACGAAGCTCTCCTGGACGACGTCCTCGGCCTGCTCCGCGGGTGCATAGGCGGCCGCAAACGCGACCAGGCCGGGGCGGTAGCGGCGCACGATCTCCTCGAACGCCGCCTCGCGTCCCTCCCTCGACAGGGCGACGAGACGCTCATCCGATTGTGTTCGGAGCACCGCCCGCGCGAGCGGCCGCAGTCTCGATCCTCTCGTCATTCGCTCCTTGAACTGTGACCCACCGGGGTGGCGGGTGCAACGACGCACGTCACCCCCTTCAACCCCCCGGCTCGCCGAGAATCACGCGGCCGACGAAAACGCGTGTCACGAGGGTACGGGCGGCGGAGCCGGTCCTGGCCCGCCGATGGTGCGCGCCCCCACGGCGACGACGCATCAGCCGATCAGGTCGAGGGCATCGCCTTTGGCTGTTGGTGCGCCGAGGGGAAGCGGCGTGTAAGGTTCGCGGCCGGTGCAATCGATTGCAGGTCGCCGGGCGGCACCTCCGCCTCGCCCGTCGCGGCGTTCGAGGAGGGAGCATGAGCGCGCAGCGCCTTTCGATCGGATTCGTCGGGCTCGGTTCGATGGGCGGCCGGATCGTCGAGCGGCTGCTCGCCGCCGGCCATCCCGTCACCGGCTGGAACCGGACGGCGGCCAAGGCCGAGGCCCTCGCCGGGCATGGGATGGAGGTGGCGTCGACGCCGCGCGAGTGCGCTGCCGGCTCCGACGTTCTGCTCTCGATGGTCACCGACACCGCCGCCGTCGAGGAGGTTGCCGCGGGCCCCGACGGGATCATCGCCGGCCTCGGCCCGGGCTCGGTCTGGGCCGACATGTCGACGATCTCCCCCGAGGCGAGCCGCGCGATCGCCGCGCGGGTCGACGACGCCGGGGCGGCGATGCTCGACGCGCCCGTCTCCGGCAGCCTGACCACGCTCGAGCAGGGCCAGCTCGCGATCATGGCCGGCGGCAGCGAGCCGGCCTTCGAGCAAGTGAAGCCGGTGCTGCTGGCGATCGGCCCGAAGGTGACCCGGGTCGGCGCCAACGGTGAAGCGCTCCAGGTGAAGGTCGCGATCAACCTCGCCCTGGTCGTCCAGGTGGTCGGCTTCTGCGAGGGCGTGGCGCTGGCCGAGCGGGGAGGGGTGGCGCGCGAGGCCGTGGTCGAGGCGATGCTGAACAGCGTCGTCTCCTCGCCGGTGCTCAACTACCGCGGCCCGCTAATCCTCGAGGGCCGGATGCCCGAGGAGCCGCCCGCGGACGTTGATTTGCAACAGAAGGACCTGCTCCTGGCCCTCGAGCTGGGGCGCCGGCTCGGGGTCCCGCTGCCGACCGCCGCGGCCTCGAACGAACTGCTCAACGCCTGCCGCGGCCTCGGCCTCACCCACCACGATTTCGTCGTCGTCTACGACGTCTACCGGCGCCTCGCCGGGATCGAGCAGGGGGTCGTGGGATGAGGCCCTATCGGACCAACATCCACGAGGCGCCACTGGAGACCGGCCTGCGCGAGGAGGAGGGTTGGGTCGAGATGCAGGTGCAGTTCCTGATCGACGAGCGTGCCGCCGGCACCTCGCAGCTGGTCGTGGGGCGCACGCTGCTGCCACCCGGGGCCCGCCACGAGCGCCACCGCCATCCGAATTGCGACGAATTCCTCGTCGTGATCGCCGGCAGCGGCGAGATCTACACCGACGAAGGGCGAGAGCCGGCCGCCGCGGGCGACGTGATCTTCACCCCTGCCGGGCACTGGCACGGCTTCGACAACACCTCCGACGAGGACGTGCTGCTGATCTGGGGCTGGCGTGGCGCCGGCTCATTGGCGGCTGCCGGCTATGAGCTCCCGGCGGACCGCTGAGCTCGCCGCCGACCCGCGCGTCCGCCTGGGGATGGAGGCGCAGCTGGCCGAGCGCGACCGCCGCCTCGCGTCCGGGGAGCGGTCGCTGGGGTGGAAGCTCGGCTTCGGATCGACGGAGGCGAGGGAGCGATTGAGGATCCCCGCACCCCTGGTCGGCTTCCTCACCGATCGTTCGCGGCTCGAGCCGGGCCGCCCGGCGTCGGTCGACGGTTGGACGCATCCCGCGCTCGAGCCCGAGATCGCGGTCCGGCTCGGCGCCGATCTGCCTCCCGGCGGGCGTCCCGAGGCTGTTACCCGCGCGATCGCCGCGATCTCGCCCGCCTACGAGCTCGTCGACGTCGATCCCCCACCTCGCGACGTCCGGGCGATCCTCGCCGGCAACATCTTTCACCGCTGGGTCGTGCTCGCCCCGGAGGCGGAGATCGACCCGGGGCGATTCGCCTCGCTGCGTGCGCTTGTCGTCGTCAACGGCGACGAGCGCCCGGTCGCCGACCCCCAGGCGGCCACCGGCGAGCTCGTCGGCCTCGTCCGCCACGTCGCCGATCTGCTGGGCGAATTCGGATCCTCGCTGCGCCCGGGCGAAATCGTGATCTGCGGCTCGATCGTGCCCCCGATCAGTGTCTCCGCGGGCGACGAGGTCGCCTATCGACTCGATCCGGTCGGCGCGATCTCGCTCCGGGTCACCTAGAGCGTCGACGCTGTGCGCTCGATGCCGAGGCTCGCCGGCGGACCGTCGATGACCGTGATCGCCGCGGTCATCTTCGCGGTCGCGGTCGCCGCCTTCGCCCGCATCCCACTGCTGCCCGACATCGGTCGCGACCTCTCCCTGACCGCGGGGGAGATCGGCCTGATGACCACCGCCTTCGGGCTCGGCCGTCTGGCCACCGACCTGCCCGCGGGACGGCTCGCCGACGTGATCGCGCCGACCGTCGCGATGACCGGGGCAGGGGTGCTGCTCGCGCTCGCCTGCGGCATGCTCGCCGCCGCCGGCTCGCTCGGTGAGGCGCTGGTGGCCTCGGCGCTGATCGGCTGCGCGTCGGCGCTCACGAACACGACCGGCATGTACGCGTTCGCCGCCGGCGCCGACGCGCATCGGCGCGGGGCCAGCATGGCGATCTACGTCACTGCCCTGATGTCGGGGCAGATGGCGGGGCCGGCGCTCGGCGGGGCGATCGGCTCGCTCGCCGGCTGGCGCCCCGCGATGGGGGTCTCGGCGGCGATCGGGGTCGGCGTCGCGGCCACCTGCGGCGGACTCTGGTGGCGGGGTCGGGCACAGCCGAGGATCGGCGCCGAGGCCGAGGCCGGCGGTTCGCCGGATGCCCCGGCCCCCGTCCGCGCCCCGCGGCGCGAGCTGTTCGCGCTCGCGCTGGCACCCTTCGCGACCTTCTTCGGCATGGCCGGGCTGACCCAGACCCTGATCCCGCTGATCGGCGACGGCGAGCTCGACCTCTCGGCCTCGATGATCGGCCTCGCGATCGGCGCCGGAGCCGCGCTTCGCTTCGTCAGCGCCTGGGTCGCGGGGGTGGCCTCGGACCGGCTCTCGCGCCGGGTCGTGCTCGTACCGAGCCTCGCGTTGATGGCCGCCGCCGGCGCCGTCCTGGCGCTCGGCTCCAGCATCGTCACCTGGAGCGCGTCGATCATGCTGATCGCGCTCGGCTCGTCGGGGATCTCGGTCGCGGCGGCGGCGGTTGCCGACCGCGTGCCCGCGCACGAGCTGGGCCGCGAGCTGGGCCTGTTTCGGCTCGTCGGCGACCTCGGGCTGGTGATCGGACCGATCGTCGCCGGCTTCATCTACGAGGCCTCCGGCCCCCGGCTCGCCGGCCTCGCAACCGCCGCGGTGTTCGCGATCGCGGCGATCGCGGCCGCGGCCTGGGTCACGGAGGCGCCGCGCCCCGGGCGCAGGGCGGAGGACACGGGCGAGATCGTGCTCGAATGACGGTTGACTTGACGCGCTCCGGCCGGCTGCCTAGAGTCGGCCTCGCAATCGTTTGCAGGATCGAGGAGAGCTGATGGCGAATGCCGACCCTGGCGATCGAGTGACGCTCAAGGACGTGGCTCGGCGCGCGGGTGTCCACCCCGGCACCGCCTCGCGCGCGCTGAACGCCGAGACCCGGGAGTTGGTCAACGGCGAGACCGCGGAGCGGGTGCTGGCGGCGGCCGAGGAGCTCGGCTACCGGCCGAATCCGATCGCTCGCGGGCTGAAGACGAGCCGTTCCTACACCGTCGGCGTGCTAATCCCCGACCTCACCAACCCGCTCTTTCCGCCGATCGTGCGCGGGATCCAGGACCGGCTCGAGGAGGCCGCGTACACGCCGCTGATCGTGAACACCGACAACGACCCCGATCGCGAGCGCGCCGACATCGAGGCGATGCGGGCGCGGCAGGTCGACGGGCTGATCACGGCCACCGCGCGTCGGGACCAGGGCCTGCCGGCGGGCCTCGAGCGGCTGTCGCTGCCGGTCGTCCTCGTCAACCGCCGGCTCGAGGACGGCGCTCGTCCGTCGGTGGTCGCCGACGACCGCAAGGGGATCGGACTGGCGGTCGAACATCTGCTCTCGCTCGGGCACCGGCGGATCGCCCACCTCGCGGGCCCGCAGGAGCTCTCGACCGGCCACCTGCGCCACGACGGGTTCATCGAGGCGATGCGCGCCGCCGGGATCGATCCCGATCCGGAGCTGGTGCTGGTCGGCACGGCGTTCATCGAGAGCGAGGGCGAGCGCTTATGCAACGAGCTCCTCGACCGCGAGTTGGAGGTCACCGCGATCGTCGCCGGCAACGATTTGATGGCGGTCGGCTGCTACGACGTTTTCGTCGAGCGCGGCATCGACTGCCCGGGCGAGATCTCGGTGGTCGGCTACAACGACATGCCGTTCGTGGGCTGGTTCTCGCCGCCCCTGACTACGGTCCATTTGCCGCACTACGAGATCGGCGCCCGCGCGGCGGGGCTGCTGCTCGACCAGCTCCGCGATCCCGAGATCGAGCCGGCCCAGGTGCTGCTCGAGCCGGAGCTCGTCGTTCGCGGCTCGACCGCAGCGCCGCTGGCACGGGACGGGCAGCCCGCATGAGCGCTGACCTTCCGGCATCGCCGGTCCTGGTCGAGGGCGGGACCGTGGTGACGATGGACGCGGCGCGCAGCCGTTATGACGACGGCTACGTACTGGTTCGCGACGGCGAGATCGCCGCCGTCGGCCCACGGTCAGAGCTGACCGCCGACGAGGTCGCAGGGGCGATCCGAATCGACGCCGCGGGCTGCGTGATCGTCCCCGGGCTGATCAACACCCATCAGCACCACTGGTACAACCTTTTCAAGGGTCTCGGTGGCGGGATGCGGCTGGAGCAGTGGATCCAGAACCTGCTGCGGCCGACCGCGGAGGCGATTACGCCGGTCGAGATCGAGATCGCAAGCAGACTCGCCTGCCTGGAGATGCTGCTCACCGGTACCACAACCTGCCTCAATCACTCGGTCACCGCGAGCGATCACGAGACCGTCGCCGCGACCCTTTCCCCCGTCCTCCACTCGGGGACGCGCCAGCTGTTCGCGAAGGAGGTGCGTCCGCACGATCTCGAGCACCAGCTCGCGCTGGCCGAGGAGGTCCACCGACGGTGGCATGGGGCCGGCGAGGGACGGATCACGGTCGGCCTGGTGCTCGAGAGCACGGCGCATTGGGTCGCGATGGGGACTTCCTCCGAGGAGCTGATCGCGCGCGGCAATGAGCTCGCCATTCGGCTGGGGTGCCGGATCAGCGACCATGTCGCCGGCGGGACGATGTCGCGCGAGTCGGGGTACCTGCGATTCGTGCTCGAGATGGGCCGCACCGACATCGAGTTCCTGCAGCAGCTCGGGGTGCTCGATCGCAGGTGGGTGCTCGCGCACGCGATCCACGCCCGCGATCGCGATATCGAGCTGATCGCGACCGCTGGCGCCAGTGTCGCGCACACGCCGACCAGCGAGTCCTCTCGCGGGGGTGGGATCACCCCGGTCAAGCGCTTTCGCGACGCGGGCATCCTCGTCAGCCTCGGTTCCGATGGCCCGATGGTTGACACGAGCGTTGACATGGTCGAGCAGATGAAGGCTGTGATCCTGTTTCAGAATCAGCTCCATCGCGACCCGTTGGCGCTGACACCGGAGGATGCGCTGGCGATGGCGACCAGCGACGCAGCCGAGGCGCTCGGCCTCGCCGACTCGCTCGGCTCGCTCGAGCCGGGCAAACGCGCCGACATCGCGGTCTTCGACCTCGAGAACCCCGCCTGCGCGGTCTGGCACGACCCGGTCGTTGCGCTCGTTCACTCGCACGGCCGGCTGCGCTCATTGCTGGTCGAGGGCGAGGAGCTGGTTCGCGACGGCGCGCTAACCCGCACCACCGCGGACGAGGTCGGCGAGATCCTCGCCGAGGCGCGCCGGCGCGCCGACGAGCTGCTGCAGCGTGCCGACGTCCCGGCGGCCGCTCGCCGGGCCGAGGGACGGGCGGCGCTCGACGCGATCGTTTGAGGGTCGTGCGGCGGCACTCGTAGCGACCGTCCAGGGGCTCGAACGCTTGACATTCCTCGGCGCGTTTGGATACCCTGCACACGTTTGCAGCAATCGATTGCAGCACGCGCGCGGGAGCGCGCGTGGGAGGGAGAGGCTCGTGATCGGCTCGAAGCGCAACCGCAGGACTCATTCCCGCCGCTGGATCGCCGTTGTGGCGGCGCTCTCGCTGGCGCTCACATTCGCCGCCTGTGAGGGCGCCGGCGACGACGATGAAAGCGCCGAGTCTGACGAACCGGTCGTGGTCGGGGCGTCGCTGCCGCTCACCGGCCCGCTCTCGGTTCCCGGTCAGGGGCACGTCGAGGGTTACGAGCTCTGCGCCGAGAAGCTCAACGAGGGCGGCGGGATCCTCGACCGCGAGGTCGAGCTGAAGACCTCCGACAACCGCTCCGACACCGAAACCGTCGTCAACCAGACCGAGCGCTTCCTCAGCGTCGACGACGTCGACATGGTGCTTGGGACCTTCTCGACCCTGCTCTCGTTCCCGGCGAGCGCGATCACCGAGCAGAACCAGAAGATCTACTGGGAGCCTTCCGACAGCTCGGTACAGTCGCACTCCAGAGGGTTCGAGTACAACTACGGGTTCACCCTGAAGCCGATCGACTACATCGGCGAGACGCCGACCGACGCGGTGTTCGAGCTCGCCGAGGCCGGCGATATCCCCGAGAATGAGCTGCCGACGAGCGCAGCGGTCGTCTACACCGACGACTTCTTCACCAACGCGATGGCGCGCGGGCTGATCGGCGGCGTCCTCGAGGTCCCTGGGGTCGATCCGATCGATTTCGGCGAGGGCTATCTCGCGGAGCGCGACATGGAGCTCGTCCTCGAGCAGCAGGTGCCGAAGAGTTTCAATGACTGGACCGGGCTGCTCAACCGGGTCAAGGATTCGGGCGCCGAGTACTTCTTTGGGCTGATGCAGGCGCCGGCGGAGGTCGACATCGCGAAGGCGATGAAGACCGTCGGCTACGAGCCCAAGGCCGCCTTCTTCGCCCAGGGCACGTATCCCGAGTTCGCGGACTCCGTCGGTGATGCCGCAGACGGCCTGATCGTCTGGAGCACCTGGGGCCCGGAGGTGACCTGGGAGGGTGAGCTGCATGGTCAGCCCTACTCGAACCAGGACTTCGTCGCCGACTTCAAGGCGAAGTTCAACAAGGAACCGAACGAGGACAACGCGCAGTCGTTCGCGGTCTGTCAGGCGATGGCCTACGCGGCCGAGGAGGCCGGGACGATCGACAACACCGAGATCAAGACCTGGCTCGACGAGCGCACCGCCGAGGATCCGATCCCCACGATCCAGGGTGATTACTTCTTCGACGAGGATGGGCTCACTGCCGAGCGCGACGTGTTGCTGCGCCAGTGGCAGGACGGCGAGCTCAAGCACATCTTCCCGCAGGGGGAGGAGTATCCGGACCAGGCGAAGATCCAGTATCCGACCCGGGGCTAGCGGCCCCGGGCAACCGAACCGAGAGGAGGAGAACATGGAGCAGGCGACGGCCACCCAGCCACAGGCGCTCCATCCCGATCCGGCGCGAGCGAGCGAGATGCCCTACGCGCCCGCGGTCGAGGTGCCGGCCGGGGGCGTGATCGTGTTCATCTCCGGCGCGACCGCCTCGCCGCTTTATCACCAGCACCCGCACGTTCCGGCCGAGCACGTACAGCCGGACGACATCCGCGAGCAGACCCGGCGGGCGCTCGACAGCATCAAGCTCGTGCTCGACGCCCGCGGGCTCGACTGGCGCCACGTGGTCAAGGCGACCAAGTACCTGACCGACATGCGCGAGGCGGATGCGATGCACGAGGTCTGGCGCGAGTACTTCGGCGACTGGCAGCCCGCGAGCACGATGATCTGCGTCAACAACCTGAGCTCGCCCGGGGCGAGGGTCGAGCTCGATTTGATCGCCGTCGGTCCACCGTCGACCGCCTGAGCCGGGCGTCTGCGCCGATGGCCGGTCCCGCCCCCTCCTCGACTGCCGCCGCCCCGGGGCCGGCCGAGGGCGAGCCGGTGCTGGCGGTCCACGACCTCGGCCGCAACTTCGGCGGCGTGCACGCGGTCCGCGACTGCTCGTTCGCGGTCGCGCCCGGCAGCATCACCAGCCTGATCGGCCCCAACGGCGCCGGCAAGACGACCGCGTTCAACCTGATCGGCGGACTGCTGCGCCCGAGCGCGGGACGGGTGACGTTCGAGGGCCGTGAGATCACCGCCCAGCGCCCGCACCGGATCACCCGTGCCGGGATCGCACGGACCTTCCAGATCACCCGCGTGCTCGGCGACCTGACCGTGCTCGAGAACGTCGTCCTCTGCTCTCCGGCACGGGGCCTGCGGCGGTTGCTTGGCGGCAGCATGCTGGAGCGCGAGCGTGCCCGGGGATTCGAGCTGCTCGAGTTCTTCGGGCTCGCCAAGCTCGCCGAGAATCCGGCTTCCGAGCTCTCCT
Organism: Solirubrobacterales bacterium; assembly: GCA_021155855.1. Taxonomy (GTDB): domain Bacteria; phylum Actinomycetota; class Thermoleophilia; order Solirubrobacterales; family 70-9; genus WHSW01. The sequence goes on along the minus strand of JAJNAZ010000001.1, from coordinate 24,066 downwards.
ACGGGCAGCGCAAGCTGGTCGAGCTGGCCGGCGCGCTGATGTCCGAGCCACGGCTGATGATGCTCGACGAGCCGGCGGGCGGGGTCAACCCGCGCCTGATCGACGACATCGCGGAACGCATCCGCGAGCTCAATCGCGGCGGGATCACCTTCCTGATCGTGGAGCACAACATGGACGTCGTCATGGGGCTGTCCGATTCGGTGATCGTCATGGCTCATGGCGAGGTGTTGCGACAGGGCAGTCCGGAGGACGTGCAGTCGGACGCCGCGGTTCTCGATGCGTACCTCGGCAGGGCGTGAGCCGCGATGGCGCTGCTCGAGCTTCGCGACGTCCACGCCGGCTACGGATCGGGGCCCGACATCCTGACCGGGATCACCCTCGACGTCGACGAGGGCGCGACCACGTGTGTGATCGGTCCTAACGGCGCCGGCAAGTCGACGATGTTGAAGGCGATCGTCGGCCTGGTCCGCGTCCGCTCCGGCGAGGTGCGCCTCGACGGGCAGCGGCTCAACGACCTGCGCCCGGATCAGATCCTCGATCGCGGCGTCTGTTTCGTGCCCACCGATCGCAGCCTCTTCCCGGAGATGTCCGTGCGCGAGAACCTCGTCATGGCCGGCTACTCGATCGACGACAAGGCGCTGCTCGGTTCGCGGATCGACGAGGTGCTGGAGATGTTCCCGGTGCTCGCCGAGCGGCGCTCCGAACGCGCCCGCACGCTCTCGGGCGGTCAGCAGCAGATGGCCACCCTGGCGCGGGCCTGGATCGTGCGACCGCGGGTGCTGATGGTCGACGAGCCGAGCATGGGCCTCGCCCCGCAGGTCACCGAGCAGGTCTTCGACGTGATCCGCGGCTTCCGTGAGACCGGGATGACGGTCCTGCTGGTGGAGCAGAACGCGCGCAAGGGCCTCGAGTGCTCGCAGTGGGGATGCGTGCTCGATCTCGGCGCGAAGCGCTTCGACGGACCGGCGGACTCGATCCTGGCAAATCCGGAGATCCACGAGCTGTACCTCGGCCGGCAGGCGAACGGCAACGGCAGCGCGAGCGACGGCTGAGCGTGGACGTCCTCCAGATCGCGATCCTCGGCATCCTGCTCGGCGGCGTCTATGCGCTCATGGCCACCGGCCTGACGATGCTCTACGGGGTGATGCGGGTGATCAATCTCGCCCACGCCGCCTTCATGATCGTCGGCGCCTACATCGCCTTCGTGCTCTTCCGCGATTTCGGCATCGACCCACTGCTCTCGATGGTGGTCACGGGGCCGGCCCTGTTCGTCGTCGGCGTCCTCCTCTACCAGCTGCTGTTCAAGCGGATCGCCGACAACCCCCGGTTCACGGAGATGACGGTCCTGCTCACCTTCGGCCTCGCACTCGCGATCGAGGGAATCCTCGGCTCGATCTTCAGCAACATCTACCACTCGACCGAGCCCTCCTACGCCACCGGGACCATCGACCTCGGCTCGGTCTTCATTCCCACCGGCCAACTCTACGGGTTCATCGCCAGCCTGGTCCTGCTGGCGGCGCTGTGGGCGTTTCTTTACTACACCCGGCCCGGCTACGCGATCCGGGCGACGATGCAGGATCGCGCTGCGGCGCAGATCGTCGGCGTCAACGTCGATCGGATCTCGGCGCTCGCCTTCGGCATCGGCGTCGGGCTCGCCGGAGTGGCGGGGTCGCTGCTCTCCTACCTGTTCACCTTCTTCCCCGGCTCGCACCTGCAGTGGATCGGTCTGCTGCTGGCGTTGATCGTGGTCGGCGGGCTCGGCAGCCTCGCCGGCGCCTTCGTCGGCGCCATCGGCCTCAGCCTGATCGCCGCCTTCGCGATCGACCAGCTCGGGCCGGAGTGGTCCTACCTGACCTTCTACGTGCTCCTGTTCGTGATCCTGCTGGTTCGCCCCCAAGGCCTGTTCGGCAAGGCGGAGACCATCTGATGGCCGACGTGGCGGGCACCGAGCCGATCGGAGGGGCGGTCGAGCGCCGGCGGCTGCCGCTCTCTGGGCGGGCGGCGTTCCTGCTCGTGGTCATGCTCGCCCTGCTCGCGGTGCCGCTGCTGTACCCGGTGCTGGTCCCGTACTCCTACGTGCTCCAGCTGATGACCGGTGCGTTCATGTGGGTGGCGTTCGCGTCGAGCTGGAACATCATCGGCGGCTACACCGGCTACATCTCGCTCGGACACAACGTCTTCGTCGCCGTCGGCGCCTACTTCTCGGCGGCGCTGTTCGTCTACGCCGACATCTCGCCGTTCGCCACCGCGCTGGGGGCCGGGCTGGTGTGCGCGGCGCTCGGTGTCGGCGTCGGCCTGATCACCCTGCGCACCCGGGGCGACGCGTTCATCATCGCGACGATCGCGCTGATGCTGATCGCGCAGATCGGCTTCGACAACTGGATGTGGCTGGGTGGCTCGAGCGGGATCGCGGTGCCGCCGCTGCAGATGTCGGAGCCGGCCCTGGTCAAGGTGCCGTTCTATTACGCGATGCTCGCGGTCGCGGTCGGCGCTGTGTACCTCTCCTACCGGATCCGCCACTCGCGCTTCGGCCTCGGGCTGCGGGCGATCGCCCAGGACGAGGTCAAGGCCGAGGCCGCGGGCATCGACACGCGCTCCTACAAGGTCGCCGCCTTCGCGCTCAGCGCCGTGTTCATCGGCATCGGCGGGGCGCTCTGGAGCTACTCGCTGTTCTATCTGCGGCCGGAAATCTTCCTCGCGATCGGCGTCGCCGCGGACATGGTGCTGATGTCGATCATCGGTGGGCGAGGGACCGTGGCGGGTCCGGTGATCGGGGCGCTCTTGATCGTCGGCTTCAACGAGTGGTCGGTGTCGGAGTTCGGCTCCAGCGAGCTCAACCTGACGATCACCGGCGCGCTGCTGGTCGGGGCGCTGCTGTTCTTCCCCGGCGGCATCGTCGGCAGCCTGCGGGCCCGGGGGAAGCTGCCCCGGATTCTCGACTGGGACTGAGCCGCGCCGTCGCTTGACACGGGACGCGCGGGCAAGGTAGCCTGCACACGATTGCCGCAATCGTTTGCACCCGTTCGGGCACCCGGACGGCGGGGGCGAGGAGAGATCGGCTTGCAGGAGGACAGTCGCGCGCTCGCGAAGCCAGGGCTCGGCGGCGGGCCCTCGGCGGTCGGCGAGCGAGGCGAGGGCACGATCCTCGCCGAGAATGTGACGAAGGAGTTCGAAGGGGGCGTACGTGCGCTCGACGATGTCGACTTGAGCGCGCGGCCGGGGGAGTTCGTCTCGATCGTCGGCCCCAGCGGTTGCGGCAAGTCGACGATGCTGCGGCTGATCGCCGGCCTGATTCCCTTGAGCGGCGGGACGATCACGGTCAACGGCCGCCAGGTGACCGAGCCACGCCAGGACATCGCGCTGATGTTCCAGCGCCCGACGCTGCTGCCCTGGCAGACCGCGCTCCAGAACGTGCTGCTTCCCCCCAAGCTAGGCAAGAATCTCGACCAGGGCGCCGAGCGCCAGGCCTACGAGCTGCTCGACCTCGTCGGCCTGAGCGGCTTCGAGCACACCTATCCGCGCCACCTCTCCGGCGGCATGCAGCAGCGCGTGGCGCTCGCCCGCCTCCTGATGGTGGGCGTGGACGTGCTGCTGCTCGACGAGCCATTCGCCGCGGTCGACCAGCTCACGCGCGAGCGCCTGAACCTCGAGCTCCTGCGCGTCCACGAGCGCCTGTCCGCCACCGCGCTGCTCGTGACCCACAACATCCAGGAGGCGACCCTCCTGGCCGATCGCGTGATCGTGATGACGCCGAGGCCGGGCCGCATCGCGGACGTGATCGACGTCCCGCTCCCGCGTCCGCGAGCACCGGAGATGCTCGCGGAGCCCGAGTTCCAGGAGCTGGTCCTGAGGGCCTACAGCGGGCTGCAGATTCCCCTCGTCGATGAGGGCGACACCCGTCAGGCAGGCGTCAATGGCGCGTAAGGTGCTGCACGCCCTCTCGCCGATGCGCCTCGCGCGCCGACTGTGGCCGCCGCTCCTGTTCCTGGCGATCCTGGTCGGCCTCTGGGAGCTCGCGATCGAGGTGGACTACGTGTCCGAGCGCATCCTCCCGCACCCGAAGGACGTCGCGGTCTCGTTCTGGGAGCTCATCCGCAGCGACTTCGTCTGGGACGACATCGGGGCGACGCTGTGGGAGTCGGTGGCCGGGTTCGTGCTCGGTGCCGCGCTCGGCCTCGCGCTCGCGATCCCCTCCGGCCTCTCGCCCGTCATGCGCCGAATGCTCGGTCCCTACGCGGTGGCGTTGCAGGTCACACCGCGCATCGCGATCGCCCCGCTGATCATCGCCTGGGCAGGCTTCGGGTACAGCTCGAAGATCTGGATCGCGGCGATCATCGCCTTCTTCCCGGTCTACGTGAACACGCTGACAGGCATCCTCACGGTCGACGAGGAAGCGCGCGAGATGTTCCGGTCGCTCGGCGCAAGCAGGTGGCAGACGTTCCAGCACCTGATGGTCCCCGGCTCGCTGCCGGTGATGTTCGCCGGTCTGAAGACCGCGGCCGGGCTGTCGCTCGTCGGCGCGGTCGTCGGCGAGTTCATCTCCGCCGAGCGCGGCCTCGGAGTGCTAGTCCAGCAGTTCGCGAGCCAGCTCGCGATGGCGGACGCATTCGCGGTGATCTTGATGCTGATGTTCCTCGGGCTTCTCCTCTACGGCGTGATGGAGTGGCTCGAGCGAACCACCGTCTTCTGGCTCCATGACGACCGGCTGGTGGCGCGCTCGCGCCGCCGAGCCGCCCGTGCGGAGAAGAAGCTGGCGCGGAACGGAGGGGTGCCTCCGAAGCCGCGTCCGACCCTGGTGGGCCGACGTTGAGAAACAGGAGGTAAACGAGGATGTTCAACCTGAAGGTCGTGCTGGCCCTGATGGCAGCCGCGATCGTCGCGCTCGCGGCGGCCTGCGGCGGCGACGATGACGACGGCGACGGCGGCGGGGGAACGCAGGAGGTCGTCTACAACCTGCCAACACCTCCTTCGGTGCTGTTCTATCCGACGCTCGTGGCCGAGGAGCTCGGGTTCTTCGAGGAGGAGGGCGTGAGCCCGGAGCTGGCGCCGGCCAGCGAGGAGGTGTCCGCCACGGCGTTCCTCGACAACGGCGACGCCGACGTCTCGTTCGCCGATGTGGACGAGATCATCCTCGCGCGCTCGCAGGCCGGGGAGCACACAGTGATCTTCAGCCCGCAGCACACCAACACGGCCGGCATCGTCGTGCCGGAGGACAGCGACATCCAGGACATCTCGGGCGTCGCCGGGCAGAAGGTCGGGCTCGAGTCGGAGGAGAGCACGCGGTTCCTCGACGCCATGCTCGAGACCGCCGGCGTCCCGCAGGACGACGTCGAGACCGCGGTCGTGGGAACGAGCGGCGGACTCATCGCTCAGTTGTTCGAAGACGGTGAGATCCAGGCGTACGTCGGCAACGCGTCGGACTTCGTGGCGCTCGGTGCGAACGAAGTCGCCCTGCGCAACATCACGCCGGAGGATGTCGGCAGGATCGACGGCAACCCGATGGCGGTCCTGCCCGACACGCTCGAGGAGAAGCGCGAGGCGATCGTCGGCTTCCTGCGCGCCTGGACGAAGGGTCAGTACGTGGGCCAGGTCAACCCCGAGGTGGTCGAGCAGATTGCGCGCGAGAGGGTGCCGGAAGAGTGGCGCAACGAGGCGAGCGGCGAGGCCGCCCTCGACCTGGCGATCTCGAACATGGAGCCGGACGACCCGGAGCGGATCGGCGACCTGCGCCCCGACGTCTGGGAAACCGGCCAGGACGTGCTGGTGAGCGCGGGCGTCCTCGAGGAGGGCCAGACCATCGACGTACAGGAGGCCCTCGACGACTCGCTGATAGAGGAGATAAACGACTGGGATCGGGCAGAGGTCGAGCAGCGTGCCGAGGAGTACGCGGCCGGCGGCTGACGCCGAGCTGGGAGCGGCGCGGGCGATGCGCGCCCGCGCCGACTGGGCGGCGTGGGGGCATCCCAGGGAGGTACGAGATGAGGAGAGTGGCCGTCACGGACGAGGCGCGCGATGGTGGGCAGCGGCGGCGATCGCCGCTTCGGGCTCGAACGTCCCGAGGTGGTCGAGGCGATCGTTCGCGACGCGGTGCCCGAGGAGTGGCGCAACGAGGCCGTCCCGGGGACGGCTGCCCCCGGGGAGGATCGCCGGCCGGTTGACACACAAGGATCGGCTTCTATAAGGTTTGCACACGTTTGCAGCAAACGATTGCAACGGACTCGCGGCCCGATCGGGTCGGAGCGGAGGAGATAAGCGGTCGCCCCGCGATCGGGAACGGCCGCGACGTGCTGGGAGGTACGTGATGAGAGGATCGAAGGGGCACCTTGAGCGGCCCCGGGTTTGGTTCGCGGCTCTCGCGCTGGCGGCGACAGCGCTCATCGCCGCCGGATGCGGCGATGACGAGAGCGACGGCGGCGCCGACAGCGACGAGCCGATCACGGTCGGGCTCTCGTTGCCGCTGACGGGCGAGTTCTCGCAGCCGGGCAAGGCAGCCGAGCAGGGCTACGAGGTCTGGCGCGACACGGTCAACGACGAGGGCGGGTTGCTCGGCCGTCAGGTGGAGCTGATCGTCCGCGACGACGCCAGCGATCAGAACACGGTCGTCGCCGACTACAACGCGCTGATCCAGAAGGATGACGTCGACCTGCTGCTGGGCACGTTCTCCTCGCTGCTCAACCTGCCGGCCTCCGCGGCCGCGGAGCGCAACCGGATGCTCTACATCGAGCCCGCCGGCGGGGCGCCCGAGATCTTCGAGCGCGATTTCCAGTACGGGCCGTTCTTCACCCAGCAGGCGACCGCCGATCACCAGGGTGACCTGTTCGCCGAGTGGGTGCTGGCGCTGCCGGAGAACGAGCGGCCGAAGACGGTCGCCTACGCCGTGCTCGACGATCCGTTCACGGTGCCGGTGGTCGACGCGCTCAGGGCGACGTTCGAGGAGGCCGGAATCGAGACCGTCTACGACGAGACCTATCCGGTCAGCACGTCGAACTTCGACAGCATCGCCAACTCGGTCAAGTCCGCGAACCCGGACATGGTCGTCAACGGCTCCCAGTTCGAGGACGGGATCGGCTTCCGCCGCTCGTTGACCAAGGTCGGCTTCGAGCCGAAGATCCTGTTCCAGACCAACGCGCCGTCGTTCGGGAAGCAGTACTCGGACGGCGTCGGAGTCGAGAACACCGAGGGCACGTTCTTCGCGATCAGCCACACCCCCGAGGCCGACACGCCGGGCAACGCCGAGTTCGTCGACGCGTTCGAGCAAGAGTTCGGTGAGCCGCCGGCGGAGGACGCGGCCGACGCCTACGCGGCGGGCCAGGTACTCCAGGCGGCGGTCGAGGGAGTCGGCAGCATCGACGATCAGCTCGCGCTCGCCGACTGGCTGCGCGAGAACAACGTCGAAACGATCCTCGGGCCGCTCGAGTGGGAGGACACGGGCGCACCGATCGGTGAGTTCCTGATCGGCCAGTGGCAGAACGGCAACGCCGAGATCGTCCTGCCCGAGGACGCGGCCACCAGCGACGAGATCATCGCCGCGCGGCCGCAGGCGGAGTAGGGAAGGCATGGAGGCGGCGACCGCGGGGTACGAGCACCCCGCGGTCGCCGCTGAGCCTCAAGCACGGCCGCAGCGATGACCGAGTTCATCCAAGCCACGGCGTTCGGCCTCCTGATCGGCGGCGTCTACGCCCTGTTCGCCTCCGGGCTGACGCTGATCTTCGGAGTGATGAAGGTGATCAACATCGCTCACGGGGCGCTGCTGATCCTCGGCGCCTTCCTCGCCTTCACCCTGTGGGAGCAGCTCGGCATCGATCCGCTGGCGTCGATCGTGATCACGACCCCGGCAATGTTCGTGCTCGGCTGGCTCATCTACCGGACGATGATCGGGCCGCTGCGCTCGGCCCCGCTCTCGTCGACGGTGCTGCTCACCTTCGGCCTGGCGCTCGTTTGCGAAGCGGTGATGGGGCTCGCCTGGGGCAACAACTCGCGCTCCGCGCGACCGTCGTACTTCGACCAGTCCTTCGACCTCTCGGGCATCGTCCTGCCGAAGGCGCAGGTGTACGCCAGCATCGTCGCGGTCCTCGTCCTCGCCCTGCTCTGGCTGTTCCTGAACCGGACCTGGACCGGCCGCGCGATCCGGGCCGCATCGGCCAACGTGCAGGGGGCGGCCCTTGTCGGGGTCAACATCGCGAAGGTGAGCGCGCTCACCTTCGCGGTCGGGATCGCGACCGTCGGCGCCGCCGGCTCGATGGTCTCGGTCCTCTATCCGTTCCTGCCCGGCTCCCACTACATTTGGATCGCCCGCGTGCTGAGCATCATCGTGCTCGGCGGGCTCGGCAGCCTCCAAGGGGCGGTGATCGGCGCGATGCTGCTCGGCCTCGCCGAGGTCTACACGCAGACGTACATCTCCACGGCCTGGGCGACCGCGGTCCCCTACGTGCTGATCTTCCTCGTCCTCTTCTTCCGTCCCCAGGGTCTGATGGGGACCAGGCTGCGAGAGGACGTCGCCGTATGACCGGTGCGCTCGAGCGCACCGGCCTCGATCGCAGGCTCTGGCGCGGGCTGATCGCGGTCGCCGCGCTGCTGCTGGTCACCTACCCCCTGTTCTTCGACGACCTCTTCTACCAGAACATGATCATCCTCTCGCTGATCCTGGCGATCGGCGCGGTGGGGCTCAACATCATCATGGGCTACGCGGGGTACATCTCGCTTGGCCAGAGCGCATTCATCGGCCTCGGCGCCTACACGGTTGGCATCGCCTCGACGCGGATCGGCGGCGACCCGTTCGTCTGGATCCCGCTCGCGGGGGTGATCGCGGCGCTGTTCGCCGCGCTGCTCGGAGTGATCGCGATGCGAACCCGCGGCTTCGCGTTCGTGATCATCACGATCGCGGCGCTGTTCATCCTCCAGATCGTCGCGATCAACTGGGACTCGCTCACCCAGGGCACGAGCGGGATCACCGTGCCCCTGCCGACGTGGGACATCTCGATCCAAAACTGGCCCTTCTACTACACGCTCATCGCCCTGCTCGGCGCCTCTCTTCTGCTCTCCTGGTGGATCCGTCGGACAAAGATCGGCACCGGCCTGCTCGCGATCCGCGAGGACGAGGACAAGGCGGCGACCGTCGGCATCGATACCCCCGTCTACAAGATCATCGGCTTCATGGCCAGTGCCGTCTTCCTCGGCATGGCCGGCGGCGTCTACGGGTACTACATCGCCTTCATCGACCCGATCGCGATGTTCGACATCGTGATCAGCGTCCAGATCATCCTCGCGGTGATTCTCGGCGGGCGCGGGACGCTCTGGGGCCCGGTGCTCGGCGCGGCGACGATCGAGCCGCTGAACGAGCTCGCAAACCAGGAGTTCGGGGGCGGCAACTCGCGACTGTTGATCTTCGGCGGGCTGCTGGTGCTGACGATCCTGCTGCTGCCGAAGGGCATCATCCCGTCGGTCCGCGACTTCTTGGAGCGGCGCGCGAAGCGGGGCAGGGCGGCGCTCGTCGGTGGTCGCCTGGGCGAGCGGCGGGCCCTCGACGGAAAACCGGCGACGGCGACGGGAGGCACCGGTCAGAACCTGCTCGAGGTCAGGGGCCTGCACAAGCACTTCGAGGGCGTGCGAGCGCTCGACGGGTGCTCGTTCGCGGTCGAGGCGGGGACTATCACCGGCCTGATCGGGCCCAACGGATCCGGCAAGACCACCGCCTTCAACCTGATCGGCGGCACGATGGGCGCGGACGCCGGCGAGGTCTGGTTCGACGGCGAGCGGATCGACCGGCTGCCACCGTGGCGCCGCGCCTACGCGGGCCTCGGGCGGACCTTCCAGATCACCCGCGTGTTCACCGACATGACGGTGCTCGAGAACGTCGTCGCCCCGCTGCGCAGCTTCTCCTGGCGCCAGCTTCGCGCCGGCGCCGTGAGCGGGGAGGAGGCTGCCCGGGCGGATGACCTGCTCGCGTTCGCCGGCATGGCGGAGTACCGCGACGAGCGCGCCGAAGCGCTCTCGTTCGGGCAGCGGAAGCTGGTCGAGCTCGCCCAGGTGCTGATGCTCGATCCGAAGCTGATCCTCCTCGACGAGCCTGCGGGGGGCATCAACCCGACGCTGATCGCGCGGATCGCGGACATGATTCGCGAGCTCAACGCACGCGGCAAGACCTTCCTCATCGTCGAGCACAACATGCCGCTCGTGCTCGGCCTCTGCGACCCCGTCCTCGTGCTCGCGTCCGGAGAGTGCATCTGCGCCGGCGCGCCCGACGAGATCCAGCGGGACCCGCAGGTCCTCGACGCCTACCTCGGCGCCGACTTCAAGCTCGAGGAACCGGTGGGAGCGCCGTGACCGCGATGCTGCATCTCGACGGGGTGGTGGCCGGCTACGGCGCCGGCGACGTCCTCCAGGGCGTCGATCTGACCGTCGATGCCGGCTCGGTGACCTGCATCGTCGGTCCCAACGGAGCCGGGAAGTCCACCGTGCTGCGCGCGATCAGCGGCCTGCTCCGTCCACGTGAGGGCACGATCACCTACGAGGGCCGTGAGATCCATGGCCGGCCGCCGGAGGAGATCCTCGAGCTCGGGGCCACGCAGGTCCCCCAGAGCGATGGCCTGTTCGCGAACCTCTCGGTGCGCGAGAACGTCCTCATGGGCGCCTACATCGCGCGTCGCGAGCGCAAGCTGATCGAGCGTCGCTACGCCGAGGTGGCCGAGCTGTTCCCGCTGGTCGGCGACCGCCCCGACGAGCGCGCCGGCAACCTGTCGGGCGGTCAGCGGCGCTCGGTCGAGTTCGCGCGTTCGCTGATGCTCGATCCGGCGCTCGTGATGCTCGACGAGCCCTCCGTCGGCCTCGACCCGAAGGCGCTCAAGGTGGTCGCCGCGGCGATCAAGCGCATGGTCGAGGCCGGCAAGACGCTGCTGGTGGTCGAGCAGAACGTCCGCTTCGGCCTCCGGATGTCGACCCACGGCGTGGTCATGGAGAGCGGCCGCGTGCTCATGCACGATCGCGCCGACGCGGTGCTCAACAACCCGGAGATGACCGATCTGTTCTTCGGGGGAACGCCGACCAAGGCGCCGTCCCCGACGGCGTCGAGAGCGTGAGCGGAGCCGGATGGGCGGCCCTCTCGGGAGCGGGATTCGGCCTCTTTCAGGCGCTCAACGCCCGCGCCGTCCGCGACCTCGACAGCATCTACTTCTCGACCTTCCTGCAGCTGGTGCTGGCGACCGTCGTGCTGGCGATCGCCTCGGCGGTTACGGAGGACCTCTCCGCGCTCGCCGACGCCACCGCCTGGGGGATCATCGCCTTCGCCCTCGCCGGGTTGGTGCATTTCTTCGTCGGCTGGACGACCCTGAACATCAGCCAGGCGCGCATCGGCGCCGCGCGCACCAGCCCGCTGCTCTCCACGAGCCCGCTGTTCGGCGTCTTCTTTGCGGCGCTGGTCGCCAGCCAGCTCCCGGGCGAGCTGGCTGCGGTCGGAATCGCGTTGACGATCGCCGGCGCCTACCTGGTCGCCGATCCCGGCGCCGGCGAGCGGGCCGCGCTCTCGGACTCGATCTTCGCCCTGGCCACGGCCTGCGCGTGGGCGCTGAGCGCGGTGCTGACGGTCGAGGGGCTGGAGGGATTCGACTCGCCGTTGCTCGGCGTCACGGTCGGCATGCTGGCCTCGACCGTCGCCTACGGGGCGCTGCTTCCGTTCACCTCCGAGCCGATCCGGCTCGGCGACCGGGGCGCGCTCAACCTGAAGCTGCTCGCCGGCCTGATCGTCGGGATCGCCACCTGGGGTCGCTGGGTGGCGCTCGACGACGCGTCGGTCGGGGCGGTGCTCGCCCTGCAGCTGCTCGCGGTGCCGGTGGTGCTGGTCGCGGCGCCGCTGATCTCCGGCCGTCACGTCGAAATCGTGACCCCCAAGATCTGGGCCGGGGCAGGGCTGGTGATCGTCGGCTCGCTGCTGTTGATCGTCGGGGAATGAGGCGATGGCGGTAGGCGCGGGATCGATGCGGGCGGCCGTCGTCGAGCAGATCGGCGAGCCGCCCGCGGCGCGCGAGATCGAGCGACCGGGGCCGGCGGACGGGCGCGCGCTGGTGGCGGTGCGCCACGCGACCCTGAACCCGATCGAGATTCGGATCGCGGCCGGGCGCGAGGGCGCTGCACCCGAGGTTCCCTACGTGCCGGGCATGGAGGGCGTCGGTCGGCTCGTCTTCGGCGAACGCCCGGAGGCCGGCCCGGCGGTCCGCTTCGAGTGCCGGCTGCCGGGCCGCGGCTCGGACGGCTCGCTCGCCGAGTTTGCGCTCGCCGAGCCCGACTCGGTGGTCGAGCTGCCCGACGGCGTCGACGAGCAGCTCGCCGCCGCGGTTGGCGTGATCGGGATCACCGCGGCGCTCGCCCTCGACGCGGCCGAGCCGATCGCGGGCTCGACGGTCCTCGTGCTCGGGGCGAGCGGCAGCGTCGGCAGGATCGCCGTCCAGCTCGCCAGGCACCGCGACGCCGCACGGGTGGTGGCGGTTGCCCGCGATCCCGCCGCCCTCGGGCGCGCGCGCGAGCTCGGGGCCGACGCGGTGGTCGAGCTGGCGTCGGCGCCCAACGGCGGCGAGGACGACGCCGCCGAGCTCGCCGAGCGGCTGCGCGAGGCCGCCGGCGTGCCGATCGACGTCGTCGTCGACCCGCTCTGGGGCACTCCGGGGGCGGCGGCGGTGCTGGCCCTCGCCGACGGCGGCCGCTCGGTCAACGTCGGCCAGGCCGCCGGGGCCGAAACGCCGCCGCCACTGGCGGCGCTGCGCAACCGGCGCGCGGCGCTGATCGGGCTCTCGTCGGGCTGGACTCCGATGGAGCGCAAGCGGCGCGCCTACGAGCGGGTGCTCGAGCTTGCGCTCGCCGGGTCGCTCGAGGTCGACCGCGAGACAATTCCGCTGGCGTCGGTCGCCGAGGCCTGGGAGCGCCAGGCGGGCTCCCCGCATGCGAAGCTGGTGATCGAGATCGAGAGCGAGCGGTGATGTCCGCGAGCGCCGACTTCGTGGTCGCCGGGGCGGGCCACAACAGCCTGATCACCGCGGCCTATCTCGCCCGGGCGGGCTACGAGGTGGTGGTGCTCGATGCGCGCCCGATCCCCGGCGGCGGCGCGGCCTCGGAAGAGATGCTCGAGCCCGGGTATCTGATCGACTCGTGCTCGACCGGCCATACGCTGATCCAGACCAACCCGCTGCTGCGCGAGGACGAGCTCGGGCTGCGGGAGCGCTACGGGCTCGCCTACATCGAGCCCGACCCGTTCGCGCACGTTGCCTTCCCCGACGGCCGCCAGCTGACGATGTGGCTCGATCTCGAGCGCAGCTGCGAGGAGCTCGAACGGTTCTCGCGCCGCGACGCCGACGCCTACCGGCGGCTGATCGCCGACTACGACGCGGTCAAGCACCTGTTCGGCGCCAGCAGGTTCACGCCGCCGGGGTTCGGGCCCTCGCTCGAGCGGATGCTCGCCGAGCATCCCGACGGACGCCGCTGGGAGCGGCGGCGGATGATGAGCGCCTGGGACGTCGTTCGCACCGAGTTCGAGAGTCCCCACGTGCAGGCGTTCATGCTCTGGCAGGCGTTTCAGACCCTGGTCCCGGTCGACGCGACGGGCTCAGGCCCGCTCGCCTACTCGATCGTCTTCGGGCGCCAGCGCCGCGGCTGGACCCTGCCCGAGGGGGGCTCCGGACGGCTCACCGACGCGCTCGTGCGCTCGATCGTCGACGACGGCGGCAGCGTGCTCTGCGATCGAACGGTGTCGCGGCTGCTGCTCGAGGGCGGGCGCTGCGTCGGGGTGGAGACCGAGGACGGTGAGCGCTTCCGCGCCCGGGAAGGCGTCGTCTCGACGATCCACGTCAAGCACCTGGTCGAGATGGCCCCGGCGGAGGCCTGGGGCGAGGACTTTCTCTACGGCGTTCGCACCTACGACCTCGGTCTCTCGGGCTTCGCCGTCTATCTGGCGACGACGAGCCCGCCGAGCTTCCGCACCCCCGACGGGGCCCGCAACGCGGTCTCGGCCGGCCTCGCGGGCTGGCCTCAGCAGATGCTCGATCACGGGCGCCGGCTTCGCGACGGCGTCTATGACCCCGACCCGGCCTGGCTGCTGGTCGCGACGCCGACCCTCGCCGATCCCTCCCGGGCGCCGGCGGGTCATCACACGGTCAAGCTGCTCAGCGGCCAGGCCTGGCGACCGCCCGCGGGCGAGCGAGGCTGGGACGAGCTCAAGCTGCGCCAGGCGGATCGACAGCTGGAGCGGGTCCGGGCGGTGGCCGAAGGCCTCGAGGACGAGGCGATCGTCGCCCGGCTGGTGAAGAGCCCCGAGGACATCGAGCGCTCGAACCGCCACATGATCCACGGCACCTTCCACGGCGGCCACCGCGGTCCGGGCCAGATCGGGGGCACGCGCCCGGTGCCGGGGTGGGGGCAGCATCGGATGCCGATCGAGGGCCTCTACCAGACCGGCGGCACCACTCACCCCGGCGGCTCGATCACCGGGGCTCCGGGCCGCAACGCGGCGATCGTCGCTCTGGCCGATCGCAATCGCCACCTCGAGGAGGTGATCGCGTCACCGTCACCGACGTCCATGCGCACGTGATCGTCCCGGAGATCCTGCGCAAGGGCCGCAACGGCGGCGAGGGCTGGCGCCCACGCGTGCGGCGCGTGGGCGGCGAGCAGCTGGTCGAGCTCGACGGCCGCGAGGTGCGCTCGATGACCCGGGAGGTGGTCGACGTCGAGACGATCCTCGCCTGCCAGGCGCGGCTCGGAATTGATCGCGTGCTGCTCTCGCCCTGGGTGCCGCTGCTTTACCCCGAGGTCGAGCCCGCGGCGTGCCTCGAGCGTTGCCGGATCCAGAACCAGGCGCTGGCCGGGATCGTGACGGCGGTGCCGGACCGGATCTCGGCGCTCGGAGCGGTGCCGCTTCAGGACCCCGAGCTCGCCGCCGCCGAGCTCGGCGCGCTGCGGTCCGCCGGGGCGCTGGCCGGGGTCGAGGTCAGCGCCAGCGTCGGGGGCGTCTACATCGGTGATCCGCGCTTCGGGCCCTTCTGGGCGGCGGCCGAGCGCACCGAGGCGCTGGTCTTCGTGCACCCGACGACGCGCGGCTTCGACGCGCCGGTGTTCGGACGCCACTACCTTTGGAACGCGGTCGGCAACCCGCTCGAGACGACGATCGCCGCGGCGCAGATGACGATGGCGGGGGTGCTCGAGCGCCATCGGGGGCTGCGCGTCGTCCTCGCCCACGGCGGCGGCGCCCTGCTCGCGCTGCGCGGCCGGTTGCGCCACGCGCACAGCTTCCAACCCGACGCCCGTTCCGAGCTGTCGGAGTCGCCGCTCGCGTCGATCAGGCGCTTTCGCTTCGACACCGTCACCCACGACCGCGAGCTGCTGCGGGCGCTGATCGACTGGGCCGGCGCCGACCGCGTTCTGCTCGGCTCCGACTACCCGTTCGACATGGCCGACCCCGACCCGGCGGCGACGGTCAGGTCGCTGGGGCTCCCCCGCGACGACGAGGCGGCGATTCTCGGCGCCAACGCCGAGCGCCTGGTCATGAGCACGGTCGATGCCTGACGCGCGGGTCCAGGCGGCGATCGACAACTGGGCGCCGCGGATGGTCACCCAGGGGGTCGATTACAACGATTTCGTCCGCACGACGGCACAGATCGAGCGCTGGGACGACTGGCTGGATGCCTGGTGCAGGACGGCCGAGTTGCACCTGCGGCTCGCCGGCGAGGCCGAGTCAGCCGGTCGCGAGCGCACCGCCGGCGAGGCGTTCGTGCGCGCGGCGCTCTGCTTCCACTTCGCCAAGTACGTCTGGGTCGTCGATCCCGACCGCAATCGCGAGACCACGGTCAGGGCCCGCGACGCCCTCTACGCGGCGCACCGGCTGCTCGACTCGACCGCGGAGCGGATCGAGGCGCCACTCGAGCGCACGGCCGTGATCGGCAACCTGCGGCGTCCGCAGGAGCTTGCGCGTCCGCCGCTCGTCCTCCTCATCCCGGGGCTCGACTCGACCAAGGAGGAGTTCTTCAACTTCGAGCGCGTCTTCCTCGACCGCGGCCTCGCGACCCTGTCGATCGACGGGCCCGGCCAGGGCGAGGGAGGCTTCGAGAACCCGATCCGCCCCGACTATGAGGTCGCGGTCGCGTCGATGCTCGACGTGCTCGAGCGCCGCGACGATCTCGACCTCCATCGGGTCGGCGCCGCCGGCGTCAGCCTCGGCGGCTATTACGCCCCGCGCGCCGCGGCCTTCGAGCCGAGGCTGCGCGCGGTCGCCGGTGTCTCTGGGCCGCGCAATTTCGGCGAGCTCTGGGACGAGCTTCCGATCCTGACCCGGGAGTCCTTCGCTCACTACTCGCGCTCACCCGACCTCGAAACCGCCCGCGAGCGCGCGCGGGAGCTCGACCTCGCCGGGGTCGCGGAGCGGATCTCACAGCCTCTGCTGGTGGTCACCGGCAAGCTCGACCGGGTGATCCCGTGGGCCTCGACCAAGCGGGTTGCCGAGGACGCCCCCAACGCCTCCTTCGTCCTCTATGAGGAGGGCAACCACGTCTGCAACAACGTCGCCTACCGCTACCGGCCGCTGCTCGCCGATTGGCTCGGCGAGCAACTCGGCTGAGCACTCAGTCGCGCGGGGGCCAGGTCGGGATCTGCCCCCGCCCAGAGGGGAAGCGGACGTTCTTCGAGCGCACGAACTCGTACAGCGTCTCGGCCGCGTTCTCGCGCCCGAAGCCGCTCGCCTTCACGCCCCCGAAGGGCGAGCCGAGGAACGCCCGTCGCATGTAGTTGTTGACGAACACCATCCCCGCCTCTAGCCGCGCCGCGATGCGCGCGGCGCGGGCCTCGTCGCGGGTGCAGATCGCCGCCGTGAGGCCGTATTCGGTGCCGTTGGCGATCGCCAAGGCCTCCTCTTCGTCACCGAAGCGGATCAGGCAGGCGATCGGCCCGAAGATCTCCTCCCGGGCGATCCGCATCTCGGGGCGCACATCGGCGAGCACCGTCGGCGCGACCCAGTAGCCGTCGCCGAGCCGCTCGTCGTCGGGGAGCTCGCCCTGGGTGACCATCCGCGCGCCCTCGTCGAGGCCGATCCGCAGGTAGTCGAGCACCCGATCGCGCTGGCGCTCGTCGACCATCGGGCCGACGTCGGTGCTCGGATCGAGCGGGTCGCCGACGACGAGCCGCTCGGTCGCCCGCGCGAAGCGCGCGCAGAACTCGTCGTGGATCGAGTCGTGGACGAGGATGCGGGCGGTCGAGGTGCAGGCCTCGCCCTGGTTGTAGTACATGCCCTCGAGCGCGACGTCGATCGCGACGTCGAGATCGGCGTCCTCGAGCACCAACAGCGCGTTCTTGCCGCCGAGCTCCATGGTCGCGAAGGTCAGGTTCTGGGCCGCCGTCTCCAGCACTCGGCGCCCGGTGGCGGTGGAGCCGGTGAAGGTGATCCGGCTGACGCCCGGATGGCCGGCGAGCGTCGCCCCGGCGGCCATCCCCGAGACCGCGTTGATTACGCCCGGAGGCAGCACCTCGTTCGCGATCTCGACCAGGCGCAGGACGCTCAGCGGAGCCTGCTCGCCGGGCTTGATCACCACCGTGTTACCGGCGGCGATCGCCGGCGCGCACTTCTTCGTGAAGTGGATCGGCGGCCAGTTGAAGGGCAGGATCGCGGCCACCACGCCGTAGGGCTCGTAGATCACCCGCGCCTCGATCGGCCCCTGGTCGAGGATCTCGCCGTGCAGGGTGTCGGCGAGCCCGGCGAAGTAGTCGAAGCCGGCGTGGCTGAAGGAGACGTCGAAGCGCAGGGCGTCGCGCCGGGGCTTTCCGACCTCGCGCGCCTCGAGCTCGGCGAGCTCGTTGACGTGCTCGCGGATTAGGGCCGCGACCTCCCGCATCAGGGCCCCGCGCTCGCGCGGGGAGCGCCAGCGCCAGTCCTCGGCGAAGCGGCGCGCGGCGCTCGCAACCGCCGCGTCGACCTCGGCCGGGCCGCAGGCGGCGACGCGGGCGAGCTCGGTCGCGGTCGCCGGCTCGACGACCGCGAATGTCTCCTTGCCCGCGGGCGCCAGCCAGGCGCCGTCGACGAAGGCGCCGCGCGCCGGGGCGCCGGTCACTGGCTCGGTCAGGGTCTCGGTGGCCGCTCCGTCTGCGGGCATCTCATCCTCCTCGTCGTTGCTGGGCGCCGGCGGCGAGCAGTCCGCGCTCGAAGTCGTGCATCGACTCCGCGCCGTGCTCGGTCACCAGCATCAGTTCGCCGGTCTGCACGCCGGCGCTCTCGTCGGTGGTGACCACGTTCGGCTGCACCACGACCATCATCCCGGCCTCGAACTCGAACGCCGGCACCGCGGCCAGCGCGCGGCTGCGCGAGCCGAGGACCGGTGGCAGATATCCGCCGACGAAGCCGTGCACGAGGTCGTCGCGGATCGTGTCGCCGGCGTCCTCGATCACGCCGGAGGCCTCGATCAGCTCGGCCGCCGTGGCGCCGGGTCGCAGCACCGAGACGATCGCTTCGAAGGCGGCCTCGGCGACCTGGTGCAGCTCGCGATAGAGCGGGGTCGGCTCGGCGTCGACGGCGAACGTGCGCAGCAGCTGCGCCGCATAGCCCCACCACGAGGCGCTGATCTCGCAGCTGAGCGCGTCGCCGCTGCACAGCTCGCGCGTCGACGGCCACTGGGCCGGGGCGCAGATGCCGGGCTCGGCCATCGGCGTGGCGCCGAAGTAGTGGATGTGGGTGGCCCCGCCGCGGGCGACGTAGGCACGCTCGACCGCGTCGGCGAGCTCAGGCTCGCTGGTCCCGGGGACGGCGCGATCGCGCACCGCAGCCACCGCATCGTCGGTCATCGCGGCGGCGATCCGCGTCCACTCGATCTCCTCCTCGGACTTCACCAGGCGAGCGCGCGCGTACTCGCGCCCGAGGTCGATCGTCGTCGCGAGCTCGCCGAGGCGCTCGAACGCCCCGTGGCTCAGTGGCCCGATCGCCGCGATCGTCGTCGCGGCGGAGGCGCCCCGGCGGCGCAGCTCGGCGGTCGCGGTCTCGACCGCGTCCTCGCCGGCCCACTCGACCCGCGCCCGGGCTGCGATCCGGCGCGCGTTGGGCACGTGGTTGTAGAAGTTGACCAGCAGCAGGTCCTGATCGCCAGGCGAGTGGACGACCAGCGCTTCGCGGGTCACCGGCCAGCCGGTCAGCCAGCCGACCCCGGATCCGAAGCGGTTGGCGCCGTAGACGAGCGCGTGCTCGGCGTCGTGCTCGGCGAGCACCGCATCGAGCCGCGCTGCCCGCGCCGCCATCTCCCCGTCGCTGAACCGGGGGTAGCCCTCGGCGAACGTGGCGCCGGCTGTGGCTGCGGGTGCGCTCAACGGATCGATGCGGCGCCGCGGTCGCCGCTCGGCAGCCGATCGGCCCCGCGCCCGTCCCCGATCGGCGGCTGGCCGGCGGCCGGGATCGCCTCCTGGCTGTCGGCGTCGAGTCGCGTGTTGAGATTCGACTGCGTTTCCCGCTGCAGCGGCAGCGAGCCGCCAACCGTGTAATAGGGCCGGCCGGCGATCACCAGGTCCTCGGCCGGAAAGCGGGTGATCACCTCGCAGCCGTCTTTGGTGACCACGAGTTGCTCCTCGATCCGTGCTGCCGACCAGCCGTCGGACGCCGGCCAGAACGTCTCGAGCGCAAACACCATCCCCTCCCGGATCTCCTCCGGATGGTCGAGCGAGACGAGCCGCGAGAAGATCGGCTTCTCCCAGATCGCGAGCCCGACACCGTGGCCGAACTGGAGCGCGAACGCGGCCTCCTCGTCGGCAAAGCCGAACTCCTCGGCCCGCGGCCAGACCTGGACCACATCGGCCGTGGTGACCCCGGGGCGGATCAGCTCGATCGCGGCGTCGAGATGGAAGCGACAGCGCTTGTAGGCGTCGACCAGGCTGCGCGAGGCGCTACCGACCGCGAAGGTGCGGTAATAGCAGGTCCGGTAGCCCATGAAGCTGTGCAGGATGTCGAAGTAGGCGGGGTCGCCCGGGCGCAAAGTGCGGTCGGTGTAGACGTGGGGGTGGGGGTTGCAGCGCTCGCCGGAGATCGCGTTCACCCCCTCGACGAACTCCGAGCCCATGTCGTAGAGGACCTTGTTGACCAGGCCGACGCACTCGTTCTCGCGCATCCCGGGGCGCATCTGGCGATAGAGCTCCTCGTATGCCGCGTCGACCATCATGCAGGCGGTGTTCAGCAGCGTGACCTCGTCCTCGCTCTTGATCACCCGCGCCTCCTGCATCAGCTGCTGGCCGTCGACGACCTCGATCCCGGCGGCCTGGAGCGCGAACAGGACGGCGGGCTCGACCGCGTCGACGCCGATCGGCTCCGAGAGCAGGTCGCGCTCGGCGAGCTCGACGCGGATCTTCTCGGCCACGTTCTCGGCCCGCCCGGCCTCCGGCGCCATCGCCCCTCGCAGGGTCGAGATCCCGGCCCGCGAGCGCTCCTCGCCCAGCCACGGGTTGTAGAGCTGGTGGTGGCGGGCGGCGGAACCGAAATCCCACATGATCGGCTGGTCGCTCTGGGGCAAGAGACAGAAGCGGTTGAGCTTGTCCTGGGCCCAGGTGCCGATGTGGGTCGCGGTGATGTAGCGGATGTTGGTCATGTCGAAGCACAGGAGTGCCCCGAGCTCGGAGTCGGCGAGCAGCCTCGAGATCCGCCCCAGGCGCTCTGAGCGCAGCCGGTCGAGCTGCACTCGCTGCTCCCAGTCGACGCCCATCAGCCCGTATGTGGGGAGTCCCATCGCAACCTCCGCAATCGTTTGCAGCTAGTGTACCCGGACGATCATCAAAGGGCCGCTTGACGGGCCCCGGCAGCTTTGGTTAGGCTACGGGTGCAAACGATTGCAGACGGGCCCCGCAACTACGACGAACTAGGGAGACTTTCGATGCAGGACGGCGATCTGGCGGGGAGGCGGCTCGGATGGGTCGGCACGGGCCGGATGGGCTACAGCTTGGCCCGCCGATTGCTCGAAGCGGGTTGCGACGTCGCCGCCTACAACCGCACGCGGGCGAAGGCCGAGCCGCTGCGCGAGTTCGGGGCCACGGTGGTCGACTCGCCCGCCGAGCTCGCCGATCGCGAGATCGTCTTCACGATGGTCGCCGGCTCCGAGGACTTCAAGCAGGTCGTCGTCGGGCCGTCGGGGCTGCTCTCGACCCCGGCGACGAGCCCGCAGATCATCGTCGATCTGACCACGGTCTCTCCCGAGGCGTCGGCGCAGGTTCGCAGCCAGCTTGCGGAGCGCGACGTCGCGCTGCTCGCCGCCCCGGTGAGCGGCAACCCCAAGGTCGTCGACGCCGGGCTGTTGACGATCGTCGTCTCCGGGCCGGCGGCGGCCTACGAGCAGGTGTCCCCGTACCTTGAGCTGCTCGGTCAGGGAGCGACCTACGTCGGCGAGGGCGAGCGCGCCCGGCTGGCGAAGATCTGCCACAACCTGCTGCTCGGCGTCGTCGCCCAATCGCTGGCGGAGATCACCGTGCTCGCCGAGAAGGGCGGGATCGCCCGCGCCGACCTGCTCGAGTTCATCAACCGCAGCGTCATGGGCTCGATGTTCAGCCGCTACAAGACCCCGGCCTTCGTCAAGCTCGACTACTCGCCGACGTTCACGCCGGTGCTGCTGCGCAAGGACTTCGACCTCGGCTTCGACCTCGCGGACGAGCTCGGGGTGCCGATGCCGGTCGCGGCCGCGGCGCGAGAGCTGGTTCAGGCGCTGATCGCGCAGGGGCGCACCGAGGAGGACTTCGCCGCCCTCCTCGACCAGCAGGCCCGCTCCTCGGGCGTCGAGCTCGAGCCCGAGGACGCCGAGGTCAGCGACGGGCTCGGCGAGCTCGCGGCCGCGACCCGGACGACCGCGGGCTCCGACCGTTGAGCGCCCGCCCGGCCCAGGAGACAGAGCGGGCGCCGGAGCCCGCAGGGCTTGAGCGCGAGCACGATCCGGGCGCCTTCCTCGACGCCTACGCACGGATGGTGCTGATCCGCGAGTTCGAGCAGGCGATCCACCGGCTGTTCCTGAAGGGCGAGGTGCACGGCACCACCCACCTCTCCGCCGGGCAGGAGGCGGTGCCGGTCGGGGTCTGCATGGCGCTCGACGCCGACGACTACGTCAGCGGCACCTATCGCGGCCATGGACACGCGCTCGCCAAGGGCACCGCACCGGAGGCGCTCGCGGCCGAGATGCTCGGGCGCGCGAGCGGCGTCTGCGGCGGTCGCGCCGGCTCGATGAACGTGGTCGACCTCGAGCACGGGCTGGTCGGCTGCTTCGGGATCGTCGGCGGCAGCATCGCCGCGGCGACGGGTGCCGCGCTCTCGGCCCGGCGCCAGGGCCGGGTCTCGGTCGCCTTCTTCGGCGACGGCGCCACAAACCAGGCCTACTTCCACGAGTGCCTCAACTTCGCCCGGGTGCTGGAGCTGCCGGTCGTCTACGTGTGCGAGAACAACTTCTACGGCGAGTTCACGCCGATGGAGAACGTCACTGCGGGCGGAGAGATCGCCGCCCGCGCGGGCGCCTACAAGATCCCCTTCACGGTCGTCGACGGCAACGACCTGTGGGCTGTGCGCGACGCCGCGACCGAGGCGGTCGAGCGGGCGCGGTCCGAGGGCGGCCCGACGCTGCTCGAGTGTCAGACCTACCGTCACTACGGGCACTCGAAGTCCGATCCCGCGAAGTACCGGCCCGACGACGAGCTCGAGCGCTGGTTGGCGCGCGACCCGCTGACGATCGCCCGCGAGCGCCTGCTCGCGGACGGGATCGGCGAGGACGAGGTCACCGCGGTCGAGACCGAGGGCCGGGAGGAGATGGAGCGCGCGACGCAGGCCGCGCTCGCCGCTCCCTATCCGGATCCCCGCGAGCGCCCCGGATCGGAGTTCAGCGGATGAGCGAGCTCGAGTTCAGGGTCGCGATCCGCGACGCGCTCGCCGAGGAGCTCGAGCGCGACGAGTCGGTGCTCTTCTTCGGCGAGGACGTCGCCGCGGAGCAGGGTGGGGTGTTCGCGGTCACCCCAGGCCTCCAGGAGCGCTTCGGCGCAAATCGGGTCTTCGACACCCCGATCTCCGAGCTCGCCCTGGCCGGCGCCGCCTTCGGGGCGGCGGCGACCGGGACGAGGCCCGTGATCGAGATCATGTTCGGCGACTTCATGGCGCTGCCGATGGACTCGCTGGTCAACCAGGCGGCAAAGCTCTGGTTCGTCTCCAACGAGCAGGGAAGCGCGCCGCTGGTGATCCGCTCGGCGGTCGGCGCCGGAGGGCGGTTCGGGGCAATGCACTCGCAGAACCCGGGAACCTGGCTTCAGGGCATCCCGGGGCTCAAGGTCGTCGCACCGTCCTCGCCGGCCGACGCGAAGGGGCTGTTGAAGTCGGCGATCCGCGACGACAACCCGGTGATCTTCCTCGAGCACAAGCGCCTCTACTCGATCAAGGGCCCGGAGCCCGACTCCGAGACGGTTCCGCTGGAGGAGGCCGCGGTCGTGCGTGAGGGCGGCGACCTGACCATCGTCTCGATCTCGAAGGGGGTTCGCGACGCCCTGCAGGCGGCGGACACGCTCGCCGGCGACGGGCTCGAAATCGAGGTCATCGACCTGCGCGCACTGCGCCCGCTCGACCTCGCGACCGTGCTCACTTCGGTCGCAAAGACCAACCGGGTGCTCGCGGTCGAGGAGGGCCCGCGGGTCGGCGGCTGGGCGACCGGGCTGCTCGGGTCGATCGCCGAGCAGGGGCTCCACGACCTCGACGACGCCTGGATCGTCGCCACCGAGGAGACCCCGATCCCCTATAGCCCGAGCCTCGAGGACGAGTTCCTGCCGAACGCCGAGACGATCGTCGAATCGGTGCGCGCGCGGCTGAGGACCGGTGTGGAGACCGGGGCGTGACGGTCATCGGCGGGGGAGTCGAGGACCGGCCCGCGGTCGAGCACGTGGCGGTCTAGCCATGGCCGAGGAGATCGTCATGCCCCGGCTCTCGGACTCGATGGAGGAGGGGACGATCCTCAAGTGGATGAGGGCGGTCGGCGACGAGGTCGCGCTCGGCGACGAGCTGGTGGAGATCGAGACCGACAAGGCGAACATGGTGTTCGAGGCCGACGTCGCCGGGACGCTGAT
>JAJNAZ010000036.1 GCA_021155855.1 Solirubrobacterales bacterium | reverse complement strand
CCGCCGCCGGAAACTGTGCGGACGGACCCCTTGCTTCGCTTCTTGTGCTTGGCCTTGTTGATGCCTCTTATGGGTCGTGGACGTGGCACATGGTTGGCCGGTCGAGCGCCGCAGGTCGGGCAGATTTCCGCAGGCCTCTGCCCCTTCACCCTTCGCGCGTTCCCCCTGCGCCGCCCTTTCGCGTTCCGCGCTTCGCCATAGGCGTTCAGACGAAGCTGGTGCGTTTTGTTGCCCTTGCATCGTTCGCCTGGGGTGGCTCCGCAGGACGGGCAGGCGATGTTCGCAATCGTGTCCTCCTCGAAGGTGCCCGTTCGCTGACCAAAACCCTACGTGCGGTGGGGGGCAACCGGCAAGCAGCGAGTCGTCCAAGGCCCGTTGAGGCGGCTAATGGCACGCGCCAGAACCGTGAACAGGGGGCAGGTCGGAGCCGTGAGTGACCTACTCCGACAGCCCGGCGGTTTCGAGGGCTTCCTCGGGACTCGGGAACGCCACCAACGAAAGGATCGTGCCGTCTTGGATCGTCCAGATGTGCCCATTGCGAAACTCCAATTCAGCACTGCTGCCCTTGGGTCGCAGGCGATTTCTGACGATCACCACGACCTGCTCTCCGCTCTCGCGCACTTCCAGCGGTTCCATGATCCAGGCATCAAATGCCGCTCGCTGGTCGAGGATCATCGCCTGCAACCTTTCGCGGCCCCGATACGTCCCGGCATTGGGTCCACGCTGGAACGTCATTTCGAATTCCGATGAGCGTCACAAAACGCGGCGTCCCAGTCGGTCCGGTTGATCGCGTCGTACACGCGTCGAACAAGCTCGACGTTCTCCTGCGACATCGCCCGCTCAGTATGTCGCGCAGAGGGCCGAGAGCGTGAGCGCGAGCAAGTTCACACCCGAGGCGCGCGGGGCGCTGATCGAGCGCACCGCCGCTGGCGTCTCCCTCGCCGATGCCTGCCGAGCGGCAGGCGTCCGCGAGGCGACCGTGAAGTCGTGGCTGACAAGGGGCCGGCGCGAGCGTTCTGGTGAATACGCGGAGTTCGTCTCCGCGATCGAGCAGGCACGCGCTGCCGCTAGCTCTCGGCCTGAGCCGATGGAAGGGGGTGAGCTGGCGGCGGTCGTGTCGGAGATGGCCCGCAACGGCTCGGTCCAGGCGGCGAAGCTGCGGTGGGAAATGCTGCGGGCTCGCGAGGGCCAGGCCGAGCACCAGCCGCCGGACGAGTTCGATGAGCTACGAGAGGCGCGGAGGCGCGGGCATGCTGCGTGAGGTCGCCAAGTGGCTAGAGCGCGGCGGAGCCGTTGGCGGCGGGCTCGTAGAAATCGACAATCTCGCGCACGTTGATCCAGTGATCCTTGTCGTTCACATCCACCACGTGCGTGAACGACAGATCGCCTCGCGGGGCGACCGACACGAGGGCCCTGATCTCATCGACGCTCTGCTGTACGTGGAGTTCGCGGCCGGGGTAAGACCAGCGAGCTGGATCGGTTCGCCCGGTTCTGCGAGCGCCACCTGAGCCTGGAGGATGGCCGGCCGCTGCTGGTCGAGGGCTTTCGAGAGCGGATGCTCGCCGACTACTTCGACGGCACCACCGAAACGATCATCCGCGCGGCGACGTCTCGGTGCCGGTCACCGGCAGGAGGTAGACGTCACAGCCATCCACGTCCATCAGGAACCGGAGTCGGTGGCGGACAGTCTTCGCAGTGTCCGTGAGCGCGAAGGTCTTCCTCTCAGGAGGCCTACTGAACGACAGGTGGCCCTCGCCGACTTCATGGCCGATAGGGGCACCGGCGGGGTGAATGAGATGACCGAATGGAACCGCGCGTGCCGCGCAGGCGACTATCCCGCCGAGTGGACGTACTCGAATCGAAATACCTTCTGGAAGGCGGTCAAGAGCGCGCGCCGCGCACTGGGGTAGTACTCCGATCCCAACGCTGCGCCACACGAGAGCGACCCGCCGAGGCGGGCCGCTCGTCAACGTCCAGTCGATGGTTCGATCTACCTGAAGACCAGGAACCTCAGCGGGGGTGAGGTGCCGAAGTTCGCCAGCGCACCGCTCTGGTTGCAGATCTCGTAGGTGACCGTGTTAGCGGTCGCTCGCGCCGTCAGGTTGATCTCATAGGTGGGCCAGCCGCTCGGCGGGGTCAGCACGACATGGTCGCCCGGCTGCACGCCGGGAGCCGACGCGGAGACCGCGAGGCAGCTGCTATTCGTGAGGGCGCCGGGGCCATCAAGGGCGCCCTCGCCCACAACTGTGTTGCCGCTGAGCGCTTGCGCGTTGGCCGCGGTCTGGGCATTCGTCGCGTTCGTCGCATTCGTCGCGTTGGTCGCGTTGGTCGCGTTGGTCGCGTTGGTCGCAAAGTCGGCGCTGTTCGCATGGTCCGCGTTCGTCGCGAAGTCGGCCCTATCGGCCCTGTCGGCGCTGTCGGCCCTCGTCGCCCGATCGGCGAGGTTGACATGCGAGCCGTCGATGTTCTTTCGAAGCATCTTCTTGGCCTGCTTCTTGGCGATCTTCTTGACCTTCTTGACTTCCTGCTTGGTGAGCTCGCGGGTCGCTAGGTCCGGTGCGGCGATCGCCGTCCCGGTGAGCGCTACTACGAGAGCCAGCGCAGCGACGATCAGCGCCGGCGATGGTCCGGGATGTGACCTGAGACGCATGTCTCCTCCCATGTTGTGGCGGACGAGGACCCCCTTCGTCGCCCGCGTGCCGATTATGTCGCGAGCACCCTCCACGATGGACACGGCGCTGTCAACCCCGATGAACTAACGGCCAAACGGCCAACTAGGGCGTAATCGAGTCCGATCCGCGCCCGCCCGCAACGCACCACTTTCCACTGGCTAAGCCGAGGTGACCACCTTCTGGCCGCAGCGAATGGCTATCGGCGCGAGCGGTACGGCCTGAGGCGACTGCCGGTTGCCCTCCGCGATTGGGCAGAATCGCCGACCTTCTGCCCAAATCGTCTTGATTCTGCCCATATTCCCCGGGGTCGCGGAGGAGGACAATTTGGTCCTAAACCCGCATCGACGAGCCGTATTCGGCTATCAATTGCGGTGTCGCCGCTTGCCCTTCGATTTGCCTCCGGAGCGGGAGGCCGCAGGTTCGAATCCTGCCGGGCGCGTCCGTCTTTTGCTCAGGCAGTCGTCGGATTCGTTCACTCGCGGGATACTGGGCGAGGACATGGCGGTTGATCGCCTCGTCGTCGCCGTGCTCGGCGCCATCACCGATCAGCCCCGACGAGCGACGGCGCCGCCGAGACGGAGGGGGCGGCGCCGGTCGCGGTATAAGCCGGGTGATGTGGCCCCCGCCCGCCACACCAACCCGGTAGTCACGCGCTTGCCCGGTTGGGACGTGCATAAACGATGGCGTGCGCGCGAGCCATGGCTAGCGCACCGCCTGTGCCTGCGAGATACTGCGCGGGCGATGTCGCAGGAGAACGTCGAGGTCGCGCGGAAGATCCTGGATGCGGGGAATCGACGCGACCCCGAGGCGATGCTTCCGTACGCCGATCCCGAGATAGAGCTTCAGTCTCCGATCGTAAGCGGAGCCGAGGGGAATACCTACCGCGGTCACCAGGGGGTCCGCGATTGGATCGCCGAGTCCGACGCGGTGTTCGAGGAGCTGCGGTTCGAGTCCGAGCAGTTTCGCGACCTAGGCGACGACGTGCTCATCATCGGCCGCCTCCACGCCCGGGGCCGGGAAAGCGAGCTCGAGATCGAGTCTCCAACCGCCTGGCTCACAACCTTCCGAAACGGCAGGGTCGTAAGTGGGCGCGGCTACCTCAACATCCAGGAAGCTCTCGAAGCCGCCGGACTGTCGGGGTAGGCGATGTCGCAGGAGAACGTCGAGGTCGTCCGGCAAATGCTCGATGCCTTCAATCGCGGTGACGCCGACGCGGTGCTCGCGAGATTTGACGAGGGCTGTGAGCTGAACGAACCGTCGGAGATGCTCGATAGGCCGGCTCTCGGCTTCCGTGGACACCACGGCATTCGCGAGTGGATGGAAAAGCTCCGCGGACTCGTCGGGGTCCGCTTCGTGCCGCGGAGCTTCGCCACTCACGGAGACGTCGTCCTCTCCGAATGGGACTCGCGGGGCGTCGGGCAATCCAGCGGAGTGCCAGTTGAATGGACGACTTTCGCCGTCGTGTACATGCGCGGCGGCAAGATCGTCCGAGCCCAGGGCTTCCTCAGCAGGGACGAAGCCGTCGAAGCTGCCGGCCTGTCGGAGTAGGGCATTCATTTTGGAAGCGGTTTCGGTCCGCCAAACCGGGTAGGTTGGCTGCGTGCAAGTCATCGGACTCATCCTGATCGGGATCGTCATCGGGATCATCGCTCGCTTGGTGCTACCCGGCCGCCAGCGGATCGGCGCATTGGTGACTGTGCTGCTGGGGATCGTCGGTGCGCTGGTCGGCGGGATCGTCGCCAGCGCGATCGGCGAGGGCGACATCTTCGAGCTCAACTTCATCGGCACGATCGTCGGAATCGTCGCCGCCATCCTCTTGATCGCCCTGGCGGAAGGCCTGGGCGTCGGCGACGACCGTACGCGGCGGGTCTGACGCGATCGCCCCGGCGGCCGCCGGGCTAAGCGGCTGACGGATCCGGACTGTTGTTATCGGACGACCCGGACCGCGGGCCGTGCTGGCGAGCGACTACGGCGGTGAGAGCATCGCCTATGCGGGGCTTTGTTTCCCATCACCAAAACAAACCCCCGCCCCACGCCCGACCCCGCCAGGCAAGCGAGTGCGCGACTATCCCCCGACGTAGGCGACGTGCCACCACTCGGAGGGGATCGTCCCCGCCCAGCCATAGCTGCCGCCGATCTGGTCGACGATGTCGCGCATCACCGGCTCGGCGAGATCGACGGCGGCGCCGTACTCGTGCGAGGAGGTTCCCGGTGGGTTCGCCGGAGCGCCCTGACCGGAGAGGAAGAGGTCGTAGAGAGACGCCTGCTGCTCGTAGGTGCGATAGCCGGAGAGCAACCCGCCCGGGTAGAGGTCGACCCCGAACTGGCTCAGGGATGCCTGGCGCATCGCTTCGAACGAGGACGCCGCGGCGGGGTCGAGGGGCACGCTGCCGGCCGGCGACCAGAGGTAGGCAAGGCCGCTGCTCGTATCCACCGCGAGCGCGGTGCCCGAGCCCGTCGCGCTCGCGGCCGGGACCCCGATCGTCTCGCCGGCGATCAGCAGCGCATCCTCGGAGAGGCCGTTGAACGAGGCCACCTGCTGCACGGTGAGTCCGTTGGCGACCGCGATCGACGACAGGCTCTCGCCCGGCTGCACGAGGTGATCGACGCCGCTCGCGGCGACCGAGCTCGACCCGGCCCCGGCGCTCGCCAGCGCCGCCGCACCCTCCTCCACGGTCGGCACCTGGACCGTCTCGCCGGCGATCACCATCGCATCCTCCGACAGCCCGTTGAATACGGCCACGGTGCGGGTCGTCAGGTTGTTGGCGACCGCGATCGACCACAGGGTCTCGCCGGGCTGCACGACGTGGGCGACGGCCGCCGGCGCCGGCTGCGGCCAGGCGGCCAGCGCGGTGATCACTCCGAGCAACACGATCGGCGCTGCGCGGACCAGATTTTCTCCCCACGTGCGGTGCGGCTCGCGCATCGCTCCAGTCCTCTCTGTCGTTCCCGGCAGCCGAATACGCCGGGACGCACCGCTTTCCTTCGGCGGCTCCCGCGCTTATCGAGCTTGCACGGCGCCGTTCAGGCGGCCGGGGGGCGAACCTGCGGGTGCTCGCGGTACCAGTCGATCGCGCGGCCGAGCCCCTGCTCGAGCTCGACCTCAGGCTCCCAGCCGCAGCGCTCGCGCAGCTTCGCCGCGTCGACGTACTGGCGGTCGATCTCTCCCGCCGGATTGCCATCGCCGCGGATCTCGGGCTCGACTCCGGTGCCGGCGAGGCGGGCGATCGTCTCGACCACCTCGCCGACGCGGAACGGCCGTCCGCCGCCGGCGTTGAAGGCCTCGCCGCGGACCCGATCGCGATCGAGGTTGTCGGCGATCGCCAGGTAGGCGCGGGTCGCGTCCTCGACGTAGAGGAAGTCGCGTTCGGGCGAGCCGTCGGAACGCAGGACCGGCGCCCGCCCGTCGATCGCCGCACACACCGCCTCGGGGATCAGGCGCGAGAAGTTGAGATCGCCGCCCCCGTAGATGTTGGCGAACCGGGTGACCGCGACCGGGAGCCCGTAGCTGTGCCAGTAGCTGCGCGCGATCACGTCGGCCGCCGCCTTCGATGCCTCGTAGGGGGCGGTGGCATTGAGCGCGAAGTCCTCGCGGTAGGGAAGCGCTTTGTGAGCGCCGTAGGCCTTGTCCGACGAGGCGACCACCACCCGCTCGACATCCTCGGCGAGGCAGGCGTCGAGCAGGCTCCAGGTGCCGCGCACGTTGGTCTCGAAGCCGCGCACCGGCGAGTCCTTGACCGTGGCGACGATCGGCTCCGCCGCCAGGTGGTAGACGTCGGTGACCCGGTGCTCGCGCAGCACGTGGCGCATCAGGTCGCCGTCACGGAGGTCGCCGACCACATCGGCCACCTCGGCCTCGATCTCGAGCAGCGACAGGGTCGACGCCGGGCGCTCGGGTCGGCCCTTGTCGAGCGAGACCACCTGATCGCCGCGCTCGAGCAACGCCCTGGCGAGCCAGGCGCCGATGAACCCGCGCGCCCCGGTGACCAGCGCGATGCTCAACCCGCCCCGACTCCCCTCAACCCCGGCCCGACCCCGGCCCGCTCCCACACCCGCCAGGGGGCGCGGCCCGAGTCCCAGAGATCGTTGAGCGTGACCGCGTCCTTGTACGTGTCCATGCAGTCCCAGAAGCCCTCGTGGCGGTAGGCGGCGAGCGTGCCAGAGGCGGCCGCGAGCTCGAGCGGATCGCGCTCGAGCACCGAGTCCTCGCCGATGTACTCGAGGAAGGCGGGCTCGCAGACGAAGAATCCGCCGTTGATCCAGTACTCGAGCCGGGGCTTCTCGCGAAAGCCGGTGATCCGCTCCTGCTCGTCGATCAGCGCGATCCCCCACTGGCTGTAGGGCCGGATCACGGTCATCGTCACCAGCGCTGCCTGGCGCCGGTGAAACACGGCCTGCGAGGCGAGGTCGATGTCGGCGAC
Source organism: Solirubrobacterales bacterium (assembly GCA_021155855.1). Classification (GTDB taxonomy): domain Bacteria; phylum Actinomycetota; class Thermoleophilia; order Solirubrobacterales; family 70-9; genus WHSW01. The sequence continues at coordinate 13,158 of JAJNAZ010000036.1, read as the reverse complement.
CCCGTCGGCGTAGGTGAGGCAGAAGGTGCCCTCGCGGAGGCGGTCGGCGGCCCTGGCGACGCGACCGCCGGTATTCGTGTCGAGCCCCGTGTCCAAGCACTCGACCGCGACCGGATCGGGCCAGTCCTCGGCGGCGACGAAGGCCTCGACCTGCTCGCGCAGATAGCCCGTCAAGAGCAGGAAGCGGCTGTGTCCCTGCGCCGCGTAGATCCTGATCACGTGCCACAGGATCGGCTTGCCGCCGATCTCGACCAGCGCCTTCGGGATCGAGTGCGTCTTCTCCTGCAGCCTCGTCCCGCGTCCGCCGCAGAGGATCGCGACCGGGACGTCGGCGGCGCTAACGCCGTCCACCTGCGACGGCCGGGAGGATCGTCACCTCGTCCCCCTCGGCCAGCTGCGTCTCCAGACCATCCTTGAAGCGGATGTCCTCGCCGGAGACGTAGACGTTGACGAACCTGCGCAGCGAGCCGTCCGCGGTGATCCGCTCGCGCAGGTCCGTGTGCGACTCGAATACGGCGTCGAGCGCCTCGCCGACGGTCTCGCCGTCGACCTCGATCTCTCCCTTGCCGCCGGTGACCGCGCGCAGCTGCGCCGGGATCTTGACAGTTACCGCCATCGGGGCGGAAATTTAACCCGACTCGGCCTGGCTTGCGCCGGCACCGACCGCCTCCGCCGCCCCAATCTCGGCCTCGAGCGCTTCGAGCGTGGGCTCGATGGCCTCGATCCGAAAGCCCTCGCGAACCGCGTCCAGGGTCTTAAGGCCCTCGCCGGTGATGATCGCCACGACGCGCTCGTCGCGATCGATCGCGCCCGCCTCTGCGAGCTTCGCCAGGACCGCGGTGGTCACACCGCCGGCGGTTTCGGTGAAGATGCCGGTGGTCTCGGCGAGCAGGCGGATGCCCGCCCGAATCTCGGTGTCCGAGACCGACTCGATCGCGCCCCGTGTCCGGCGCGCGAGCTCGAGCGCATAGACGCCGTCGGCCGGATTGCCGATCGCGAGGCTCTTCGCGATCGTCTCCGGCCGCTGCGGCCTGCAGGTCTCCCAGCCGTTGGCGTAGGCCTCGGCGACCGGGCTGCAACCGTTCGCCTGGGCGCCGTCGAACGCCGGCAGCTCGCCCGCGACGAGGCCGAGCTCGAGCCATTCCTCCAACCCCTTGCCGATCTTCGTGAACAGCGAGCCGGAGGCGATCGGACAGACGATCCGGTCCGGCAGCGACCAGCCGAGCTGCTCGACGGTCTCATAGGCGAGCGTCTTCGAGCCCTCGGAGTAGTAGGGGCGCAAATTCACGTTCACGAACGCCCACGGCCGGGTCTCGCAGAGCTCGGTGCAGAGCCGGTTGACGTCGTCGTAGGTGCCCCGCACCCCGACCAGCCTGGTCCCGTAGACGCCGGTGGCGAGCAGCTTCTGCTCCTCGAGATCGGCGGGCACGAAGACGTAGGAATCGAGGCCGGCGGCCGCCGCGTGGGCGGCGACCGCGTTCGCGAGGTTGCCGGTCGAGGCGCAGGCGACGGTGCCGAAGCCGAGCTCGCGCGCCTTGGCGAGCGCAACCGCGACCACCCGGTCCTTGAACGAGTGGGTTGGGTTGGCGGCATCATTCTTGATCCAGAGCTCACCCAGGCCGAGGCGCTCGCCGAGCCGGTCGGCGCGCAGCAGCGGCGTAAGCCCGGGCTCGAGCGGGTCGCGCGGGCGCTCAGCGAAGGGCAGGAAGTCGGCGTAGCGCCAGATCCCCGCCGGCCCGGCCTGGATCTTGCGCTTCGCCTCCGCCGGATCGAGCGCCGAGTGGTCGTAGGCGACCTCGAGCGGGCCGAAGCACTGCTCGCACACGTACCGCGCCTCCAGCGGGTAGGCGGTCCCGCACTCCCTGCAACTGAGCGACTTCGGTGCCATCTGAAGCTCCTTCCGGCTTTCGTCTCGACTACGAAAAGACCTCTGCGTGTTGCGAGCAGAGGTCCGGACCGGACGTCCACTCACATCTCCCAGGCTCGTTGACCTGCTGGAATTGGCACCTTTCTCGGGTCCTGCGACCTTCGATGGTTGCCGGGGCTTCGTCGGGCCAGTCCCTCCACCCCTCTGGATGCAGTGGTTATGTGGCGCGGGACTATAACAGCGCCACGCGAGGCGTCAGCCAAGCCGCGCCGCCGTTGAGGCGCCTGGTGTTAGGCGTCAGCCGAGCCGCGCCGCCGTTGAGGCGCCTGGTGTTAAGGCGTCAGCCGAGCGGAGGGCCGTTGAGCGCCTTCTGCGAGCGCGATTGCGCGGCTCTCGCGGATGGTCGCGTACCCTGTGTCCGAGCCGATGAGCGAGCTGCCAAGCGAGACGAGCACCGATGCCAAGCCTTCCCAAGCCCAGGCTACGCCGCCAGCGCGGCGATCAGCTCGTCGCCCCGCCTGAGCCCGGCGAGCGCAAGCCCCAGGTCGAGACGATCCAGGCCTCGGGCCTGCGTTGGGTAAACATCGAGCGCCCGACCCCGCTCGAGTGCGCCTGGCTCGAAGAGCAGTTCGAATTCCACGCCCTCGACTTCGAGGACGTGCTCTCCCGCAACCAGCGGCCGAAGATCGACGAGTACCCGAGCTACCTGTTCATCGTCCTGCACTTCCCGATCTTCGACCCCGCGGTCAAGCGGCTGAACGCCGGCGAGCTCGACATCTTCGTCGGCCCCGACTACCTGGTCACGATTCCGAACACCCCTCTGCAGCCGATCGACTACCTGTTCGAGCGCTGCCGCCAGAAGGACGACCTGCGCGAGCAGCTCTTCTCGCGCGGCTCGGGCTACCTCCTCTACCGGATCGTCGACGACAGCTTCGACTACTGCTTCCCGATGCTGCGCAAGATCGGCAACAAGCTCGACGGGCTCGAGGACGAGATCTTCGAGGGACGCTCAGAGGAGGTCGTTCGCGACATCTCGACCGTGAAGCAGGAGATCATCAACTTCCGCAAGGTGATCCGCCCGCAGCGGCCGGTGCTGCGCGAGCTCGAGAGCCTCAAGCAGCGTTTCCTCGCCCCCGACCTCGACCTCGAGATCTACTTCGACGACATCGCCGACGCGCACGAGCGGATCTGGGACATGCTCGAGAACTACAAGGAGGTGGTCGAGGCGCTCGAGGACACGAACGAGTCGGTGATCTCGCACCGGGTCAACGACGTCCTCCGGGTGCTCACCTCGATCAGCGTCATCGTCCTGCCGCTGACCCTGATCGCGAGCCTCTGGGGGATGAACGTCGGCGTCCCCGGGGAGGGCGACCCCGACGACTTCTACCTCGTCGTCGGCGGGATGGTCGTCCTGCTGGTCGGGATGCTGCTCTACTTCCGGCGCCGCGGCTGGCTCTGACGCCGATGCCGCTGGTCGACCTCTCGGCTCCGATCTCGCCCGACCCGCCCGAGGTGCCGGACATGTTGCGGACGGAGGTCGCCTACGAGGACCACGCGGCGGGGGCGCGGGCGATCGAGGCCCTGTTCGGGGTCGGGCCGGAGCTGCTGCGCGACGGCGAGGGCTGGGCGCTGGAAACTTTCACCCATTTCGGCACCCACAGCGGCACCCATGTCGACGCCCCCTGGCACTACAACTCGACGATCGCCGGCGAGCGGGCCCAGACGATCGACGAGCTCCCCCTCGACTGGTTCTACGCTCCCGGCGTCGTCGTCGAGGCGGCCGACAGAGACGACGGCGAGGCCTTGACGGCGGCCGATTTCGAGCACCGGGTCCCGCGCCCGCTCGCCGAGCGCGACATCGTCCTCGTTCACACGGGGCGGGATGCCTACTACGGTCAGCCCGACTACATAGCTCGCGGTCCGGGCGTGACCGCGGAGGCGACGCGGTGGTTGTATGACCGGGGCGTGCGGGTGATGGGGATCGACGCCTGGGGCTGGGATGCCCCGTTGCACCTGCAGGCCGAGAGGGCCAAGGAGAGCGGGAGCCCGGGCGTCTTCTGGGAGGCCCATCAGGCCGACCTCGCCTACTCCCAGATCGAGCGCCTGGTCAACCTGGCCGCGCTCCCCGCCGACGGATTCACCGTCGCCTGCTTCCCGCTGCGCCTGCGGGGCGGCAGCGCCGCGCCGAGCCGGGTTGTGGCGATCGTCCCCGACGACTGACCGGCGCGCTCGCGCGAGCGCGCCGAGGAAGATCGCAAGAAAGAAGAGTGAGCTAGGGCCGGCGCGGGACGATGCGGTAGGCCGAGCCATTGATCGAGGTCACATAGAGCCGGCCGTGCGCCCCCTCTGCGAACGAGGAGGCGCCGCTGACCCGGGGTCCGAGCGGAGCGTCCGTCCTGCTGGGGTTGGGGGCGTCGGGGACGATCGAGCGGATCCGACCGCGGGACAGATCGGCATAGAGGAGCTGGCCGAATAGATTCGGCAATCGGCGATCGCGCACCACGTAACCGGCGATCACGGCGCTGCCGTCGTACACGTGAATGGGCGGCACGTATCCCAACGGCGGCATTCCCGGATCCTCGAAGGGCTCATTTCCCTCCAAATTGTCCCAACCGAAGTTCGCGCCGCGGGCGGCCTCTAGCGGCAGGTGGTCGATCTCCTCCCACAGGTTCTCGCCGACATCGCCGATCGTCAGGTCGCCGTTGGCTCGATCGAAGGAAAAGCGCCACGGGTTTCGCAGCCCGAGCGCGTAGATCTCGTCGCGCCCCGGGCGCCCGACGAATGGGTTCGACGCGGGGATAACGTATCCACCCATTGGCTGCGGATCGATTCGCAGGAGCTTGCCCAGGAGGCTCTCGGGATCCTGGGCGTTCTCACCCGGGTCGCCGTTGCCGCCTCCATCGCCGGTGCCGAGGTACAGCATGCCGTCCGGCCCGAACTGCAACTGGCCGCCGTTGTGGCTGGCATATCGGGGGTGAGGGATCTCGAGCACCTCGCGCCGGGAGTGCGGGGCGGCGCGGGTCGCGCTCCCCGGTTTCCGCCTGAACGCGTCGAGGTGGAGGTCACCGTCGGCGCCCACGTAGTAGACGAAGAAGCGACGGTTCTCCTCGTAGTGCGGATCGAAGGCGATCGAGAGCAACCCCTCCTCGTAGGTGAGCCGGATGGTCTCGCTGAGATCGAGGAAGGGGTGCTTGAGAACCTTGCCGTCACGACGCACGCGGATCGTCCCCGGCTTCTCGACGACGACGAGCAGCCTGCGCTTGCCCGGCACCTCGGCGATGTGGGTCGGCATCTCGAAGCTGCCCAGGCGGCGCAACTCGAAACCGCCAGTGGCCGCCTTGGGCGTTTCCGCCGTGCCCAGCGCGCCGCCGAGGCCCGCGACCACCACGAGGGCCGCTATATAGAGCCGCGACCGAACCACCGCCCTGCCTTCCGCACCCACACCCGGCAGCGTAGGGGGCCGGCGTCCCTAGGTTGCACCAAAGCTCGTCGGGAGTGACCCCGAATGACCCTCACTGACGCCTGACGGACCCTGTTCCCGTGCCTGACGCTAGGGTCCGGCAGTGTGGCAAGCAAGCGGATCTGGGCACCCTGGCGGCTCGAATACGTGAAGGGCGCGGCGAAGGACTCCGCGCACGAGTGCATCTTCTGCGCCAAGCCCGCCGAGGGCGACGACGAGGCGAGCCTGATCGTTCACCGCGGCGAGCTTTGCTTCGTGATCCTGAACCGGTTCCCGTACACCAACGGGCATCTGATGGTGGCCCCGTACGCGCATCTCGCCACCCTGCCCGAGGTCGAGGCGCCGACGATCGCCGAGCTGATGGCGCTCACCCAGAGGGCGATGAACGTGCTCGAGCGCACTTACGCGCCGCACGGCTACAACATCGGCTTCAACCAGGGCCGGGTCGCCGGCGCCGGGGTCGAGCACCACATCCACCTGCACGTCGTTCCCAGATGGGGCGGCGACACCAACTTCATGCCCGTGCTCGCCGACACCCGGGTGATGCCGCAGTCGCTCGCCGACAGCTACCGGGCGCTGAGGGAGAGCTTTGCCTGAGCCCATAGCCCCGCCCGAGATTTTCAAGGCGTACGACATCCGCGGCCTCTACGGCTCGGAGATGAATGGGACCACCGGCCACGCTGTCGGTCGCGCCTTCGCTCGCGTGCTCGGGGAGCTGCGCGGCAAGCGGCCCGACGAGCTGCGGATCGGGCTCGGTCGCGACATGCGCTTGCAGGCGCCGGAGATGGCCGGCCGCGTGCGCGACGGCCTGGTCGCCGAGGGCGCGACCGTGCTCGACGCCGGGATGGTGGGCACCGAGATGCTCTACTTCCTGGTCGGCTCCCGGGAGCTCGACGGCGGCGCGATGGTCACCGCGTCGCACAATCCCAAGGCCTACACCGGGATCAAGCTGGTCCGCGAGGGGGCGCTGGCGCTGTCGGGCGATGCCGGCATCGACGAGATCAAAAGGCTGGTGGGCGACGGGCTGCCGGATGCGCCGGGCGGCGGCACGGTCGAGGCGATCGACGTCTACGACGATTTCCAGCGCCACGTGCTCGCGCTGATTGACCCCGACGCCGTTCGGCCGCTGACGGTGGTCGTCGACGGCGGCAACGGGATGGCCGGGCCGATGGTCGGACCGGTGCTCGACCGGCTCGGGCTCGACCTGGTGGAGACCTACTGGGTGCCGGACGGCGACTTTCCCGACCATGAGCCGAATCCGCTGCTGCCGGAGAACCGCCGGTTCCTGATCGACCGCGTGCTTGACGAGGGCGCCGACCTCGGGATTGCCTGGGACGGCGACGCCGACCGCTGCTTCTTCATCGACGACACCGGGGCCTTCGTCGACGGCGACTTTCTCACCGCGCTGCTCGCCGGACAGGTGCTCGACAAGCAGCCGGGCGCGACGATCCTCTACGACGTGCGCGCCAGCCGAGCGGTGCCCGACACCGTCCGCGACCGCGGCGGCCGCGCGTATCGGAACCGGGTCGGTCATGCGTTCTTCAAGATCGCGATGCGCGAGCGCGAAGCGGCGTTCGGCGGCGAGGTCTCGGGCCACTACTACTTTCGCCGGTTCTGGTGCGCCGACTCGGGCACGATCCCGGCGCTGATGGTGCTCGAGCTGATGTCGGCTTCGGGGCGGTCGCTGTCCGAGCTCGTTGGCGCCTTCCGCCGGCGCTACTTCATCTCCGGGGAGATCAACTCCGAGGTCGCTGACCAGGAGGCAAAAATGCGAGCGCTGGCCGAGCGCTACGCCGACGCCGAGATCGGTTGGCTCGACGGCGTTTCGGTCGACTACGACGACTGGCACTTCAACGTCCGGCCGTCCAACACCGAGCCGCTGTTGCGTCTCAACCTCGAGTCGCTCGTCTCCCGTGAGCACATGGAGCGCAAGCGGGACGAGGTGCTGAGCTTCATCCAGGCATGAGGTTCGAGCGAGCCCGGCCGGAGCGGACGCAAGAGCGGAGCATCCGGCGGGCAGGACGATGACGCCGGAGGAGGCGCTCGAGCGGGCACGGGCCGCCGGCATCCACCGCCTCCGGATCCCGACCCCGTTCGCGGTCGGACGAGTCAATTGCTACCTGCTCGACGACCAGCCGCTGACCCTGATCGACACCGGGCCGAACTCGGGCAAGTCGCTGGACGAGCTGCAGCACCAGCTCGAGCGGCTTGGCCATGCGATCGAGGACCTCGAGCTGGTGGTGATCACCCACCAGCACATCGACCACCTCGGGCTGGTCGAGATCATCGCCTCGCGGTCCGGGGCCGAGGTGGCGGCTATCGACGTCGTCGTCCCGTTCGTCGAGAGCTACGGCACCGACACCGAGCGCGACGACGACTTCGCCGCGGCACTGATGCTCCGCTACGGGATCCCCGAGGACCTGGTCACCGCATTGCGCAGCGTATCGGCCAGCTTTCGCGGCTGGGGCGCCGCGGCGAAGGTGACCAGGCCGCTCGCCGATGGCGAGGCGCTCGAGCTCCGCGACCGATCGCTCGAGGTCCAGCTCCGCCCCGGACACAGCCCCTCCGACACCGTGTTCTGGGACGCCGAGCGCCGGATCCTGATCTGCGCTGACCACCTGATCGCCCACATCTCCTCGAACCCGCTGCTCTCGCGGCCCCTCGACGGCCTGAACGAGGCACCTGGCCGGCGGCCCGGCTCGGCCTCCCTTGGCTCCGCCTCGCAGGAGCGTCCGAGGGCGCTGGTCACCTACCTGCGGTCGCTCGCCCGCACCCGCGAGCTGCCCGCCCAGATCCTGCTCCCCGGCCACGGCCAGCCGATCACCGATCACGTCAGGCTGATCGACGAGCGCTTCGCCCTGCACCGTCGCCGGGCGACGAAGCTGCAGGGGCTGATCGCCGAGCGCCCGCGGACCGCCTACGAGCTCGCCCAGGAGCTGTGGGGGAACATCGCGGTAACCCAGGCGTTCCTCACCCTGTCTGAGGTCGTCGGCCACGTCGACCTGCTGATCGAGGCCGGCGTCGTCCGCGAGACGACCGATCGCGGCGTGGTCCGCTTCGAGGCGACGGGTAAAGAAGGCGAGGTTACGATCCCCGGGTGAGGCCACCGACGGTCGAAGCCCCGAGCCCCCCGCGCCCGCACGCATCGGCGAACGGCGAGGGCGTGCCGCTGCGCAAGCGCAAGAAGCGGATGCTGATCATCGTCAACCCGTACGCGACCACGGTCTCGGACCGGCTCAAGAACCTGGTCGTTTATGCGCTGCAAAGCCGCTTCGAGGTCGAGGCGGTGCTCACAGAGGCGCAGAATCACGCCACCGAGATCGGCCACGAGGCCCGCGACGGCGACTACGACATCGTCGTCGCCTTCGGCGGCGACGGGACCCTGAACGAGATCGCGAACGGGCTCGCCGGCACCGACGTGCCGGTGACAATCCTCCCCGGCGGCTCGACCAACGTCGTCGCGCGCACGCTCGGGATCCCCAACGACGTCGTCGACGCGACCGAGCACCTGCTCGGGATCGCCGACCGCCTCGAGCCCCGCAAGGTCGACCTCGGGATCGCCAACGGGCGCAAGTTTGTCTTCAGCTGCGGCTCGGGGCTCGACGCGACCGCGGCGATGCGGGTCGACATGCGACCGAAGCTCAAGGCGCGCGCCGGACCCTACTTTTACACCTGGGTCGGGCTCTCGTCGTTCTATCGCGACTACCTGCGCAACCCGGTCAGGATGCGGCTCGAGGTCGGCGAGCGCTCGGTCGAGGGCGTCACCGTGCTCGCCCAGAACTCCGACCCGTTCACCTACTTCGGCCGCCGCCCGGTTCGGGTCTGCGAGGGAATCGAGATCGACGACGGGACGCTCTCGATCGCTGTCCTGCGCCGGGCTGCGCAGCGCGATATGGGCACGATCGTCAGCCGCGTGCTGGTCGAGCGCCTGCAGGCGTCGCGCCACCGCCAGATCGAGCATTTCGACGACGTCACCGAGGCGCGGATCGAGTCGGCGGCCCTCGACGCGGCCGGCGAGCCACCCGCGTTTCCGGTTCAGGTCGACGGCGACTTCATCGGCACCCACACCGAGCTCGAGCTCGGCGTCGACCCCGGCGCCTTGACGGTCGTCGCCTGAGCCGGCCGGCACCGTGCCCAGCTCCGCTTCCGCCGCCGCCGTCCCTGTCGCGGACTGCGCCTTCTGCGCGATCGCCGCCGGCGCGACCGAGGCGGAGATCGTCCTCGAGGACGAGACCTCGCTCGCCTTCCTCGACTTCCGCCCCCTGTTCCCGGGTCACTCGTTGCTGATCCCGCGCGCCCACCACGAGACGCTCGCCGACCTGCCCGACGACCTGCTCCCGACTTACTTCGGCAACGCGCGCCTGCTCTCGGTCGCGATCCGCGACGCGATGGGCGCGCAGGGCTCGTTCGTGGCGATCAACAACGTCGTCTCTCAGAGCGTCCCGCACCTGCATACCCACGTCGTCCCGCGGGTGCGCAAGGACGGCCTGCGCGGCTTCTTCTGGCCGCGAAGCCGATATGAGAGCGAGAACGAGATACGGGCGGCGGGCGACGCGGTTCGGGCGGCAATCGCTCGCCTCGGCTGACGGGACCCGGTCAGTCCGGCACCCAGACGAAGCGGATCTCGATCTTCGCGAACTCGGCGAAGCGGCGGCGGTTGAAAAAATGCGGGACCACCTCTCGCACCAGCCGCTCGGCTGGAAGCCAAAGCGCGACCCAGCCGAGCAGCAGGATGCCCTGGGACGCACCCTCGACGAACACGTCCTCGCTGATCCGGTCGAGCCCGGACGAGACGGCGATGCAGACGAACAGGAAGGCGATCCCGATCGTCGCGGCAACCCTCTCCGATCGGGTAAGCGGATCGACGCCGCGCAGGGGGCCGGAGGCAGCCTCGAGATCGGCGCCGATCGCCGCCCCAACCGCCTCCTCGTCCGTGGCGGCGCGCTCGCTCGCCGGCGCGTAGACGGTGAGCCAGGATGGATTGGCGTCGCGCAGCCGCTCCCACTCGTCGAGCAGGTGGCTGCGGACATCGGAGGACAGGGTGCGCTCGGGGACCGGCGCTGCATCGAACGGATAGAAGAGCGAGTCGATCGAGTCGAGGCGGATCGCGAACGCGCTCGTCCCCGGGCCGTCGGACCCAACCGGCTTACGGTGTGCCGGCATGCTCCGACGGGCGGTCGAGCGGGTGCAGGTCCGGTACCCCGCCCTCCCATGCCGCCTCCGGCTCGGGAGGCGGGTAGGTGCGGGTGCGCGCTCGGTCGTCGGCGCCCGCGCGGCGCATGTGGCGATACCAGCGGTGATAGAGGGGCGAGGCGAGAACCGCGAGCGCCGTGAGCACGAACAGCCCGGCGAGCAGCCAGAGGTGGCTGCGCAGCGGCGCCGGGTCTCCGGCGACCAGCGCGGCGGCGCCCGCGAGCGCGATCGAGAGCCCGACGCCGGTGTAGTAGTCGAGTGGGAAGCGCCAGACCCACGGCACCTCGAACCACCACACACGCCCGCGCTGGAAGCGCCGCACGGTGTAGGCGGGGTTGTTGACGAACCAGAGGTAATCCCAGATCACCGCGAGCGCGAAGAAGATCGCCAGCTGACTCAGCTCGGCCTCGACGCTCCAGTCGAGCCCGAAGCCGAACGGCAGGTGGACGATCAGCAGCGGGATCGTAAACGCGAACACGTGATAGCCGGTCAGCGGGCGGTGCCCCATGACAAGCCCGTAGATGCGGCCGATTCGCCCCCGCTTCAAGAACCAGGTCGGCATCCGCTCGGCCCAGCCGCGCCCGCCCTCGATCTCGATCTCGATCCCGGCGAGCCCGAAGGCCCAGAGCCAGAGCAGCAGCGTGCGACCGACGTCGAACTCGTCCACGTGGCGAGCGACGCTAGGCGGGCGGCCGGACGGAAGCCGGGCTCGAGCTACGAGATCTCGTTGGCGCCGTGGTAGCCGACGTTGTGGGCGACGAGCCCGAGCGCGTCGACCAGCCGGAAGGCGGCCTCGTCGCCGTTGCCGGACGCCGTGTGGCGGACGGCGTCGAACCCTGAGCGCGCGAGCTCGTACGGCGACAGCGGCCAGCGCGGGGAGGACCCTGGATAGCGGCGGTTGAGCCAGCTCGCCCCGGCGCCGTAGCGCGCCAGCATGCCGAGGAAGGAGCGCAGGTCCTCGCGATGGCGGTGGGCGGTGGCGGCGCGGGGGCGGCGCGTCAGCAGCCATCCCTCGGCCTGAATACGCCAGCACAGGTCGACATCGCCCGCCGACCGGATGCCCTCGGCGAAGCCGCCGACCGCCTCGAACGCCGCCCGGCGCACGAGCAGGTTGCCGGTCGGCGCGTAGCCGCGGTCGCTGCCCTGAAGCCCGCGCTCGCCACGGTAGAAGTTGCGCGAGCACGCGTAGCGGGCGAGCAGCGAGTCGTGCTCGGGATGGTCGGCGATCGTCCCGGCGAGCAGGCCCTCGCGATCGCAGGGGGGCGGATCGAAGTAGTGCTCGAGCAGCTTCGGCGCCGGAGCGCAGTCGGCATCGCAGAACAGCAACCATTCGCGGCTCGCCGCCCGCGCGCCCACGTTGCGGGCGTGGTAGGAGGTGCGCTCGGCGCTCGCCCGCAGCACGCGCGCGACCTCGCCGAGCGCCGGCGCCGCGACCCCCTCCTCGGTGTTGTCGGCGACGATCAGCTCGTCGTCGGGGGTCGTGTCCAGGGCTCGCAGGTGGGCGAGCGCCCGCAGCGCGTCGTGCTCGTCTCCGAGGAATGGGACGACGACCGAGACACCCGGTCGCGCCGCGTCCTTCGCTCTGCGCTCTGGGCTCTGCGGTCTAATTGGTCGGAGTAACCCGGTAGGCGTCGAAGACCGCGTCGAGGCTGCGAAGCCGGTTCACGCACTGCTTCAGCTGCTGCGAATCGCCGACCTCGACCACGAACCGGTTGCGGACCATCGGGTGCTTGGTCGAGCAGTTCGCCTCGAGGATGTTGACCCCGGCCTCGGCGAAGGTGCGCGAGAGGTCCTCGAGCAGCCGGGTGCGATCCCAGGCGTCGACCTGGAGCTCGACCCGGTAAGAGGTCGCGTTGTCGCCCGCCCAGGAGACGTCGGTGAACCGCTCCGGCGACTTCATCAGCGCCTCGACATTGCGGCAGTCGTCGCGGTGGATGGTGATCCCGCGCCCGAGCGAGACGTAACCAACGATCTCGTCGCCGGGTACCGGCCGGCAGCACTTCGCCAGCCGCACGACGACGTCGTCGACGCCCTCGACCTTGATCCCGTAGTTGGCCGCGTCCTGGGTGCGTCGCTGGCGCTCGTCGCGGCCCTCGAGCACGCCGGCGAGCCGGGCCTCGGTCTCGCCGCCGGCGACGGCCTCGCCGGACTTGAGCCGCTGCATCACCTTGTTGGTGACCGTTTTTGCCGAGATCTTGCCCTGGCCGAGGGCGATGTAGAAGTCGTCGGCCTTGCGGAAGCCCATCTCGCGGGTGACGTCGGCGAGCAGCGGCGAGCCCGCCAGGCGCTGCGGGGGCAGTCCGGCCTTGCGCAGCACCGTGTGCAGCTCTTCGCGCCCGCGGTGCTCGGCGTCCTCGCGTCGCTCACGCTTGAGGAAGGCGCGGATCTTGTTGCGAGCCCGACTCGTGCGCACCAGTGCGAGCCAGTCGCGCGACGGCCCGCGCTCCTGCTTCGAGGTCAGGATCTCGACGATGTCGCCGGAGTTGAGCTGGTAGTGCAGCGGCACGATCTTGCCGTTGACCTTCGAGCCGACGCAGCGGTGGCCGACGTCGGTGTGGACCGCGTAGGCAAAGTCGAGCGGGGTCGAGCCCGCGGAGAGGTTCTTCACCTCGCCCTTCGGGGTGAAGACAAAGACCTC
>JAJNAZ010000035.1 GCA_021155855.1 Solirubrobacterales bacterium | reverse complement strand
CGGCGCCGGCCGAGCCCGCGGATGCGGCGCCGGCCGAGCCCGCGGATGCGGCGCCGACCGAGCCCGCGAATGCGGCGCCGACCGCGCCGGCGCCCGCCGACGAAGGCGCGACCGCCGAGCCGGCGGCGCCCAGCGATGCTCCGGGAGGCGGCTCGGCCGGCGGCGCAGCGGCGCCCACCGGGGGCGGCATCGCGCCAGGCTGAGCGCGGGCTATGAGGCCGACCGGGGCGTCCCCGGATGAGAGCCGCCGTGCGTGCTTGCGGCTAAGCCGCGAGCACCTCGGGGCGCGAGAGATAGGCGCTGCCGGCGGCGCAGAAGCGCCAGGGCAGCTCGGCCGCGCGGGTGATTCCGATCCGGGGGCCGGTCGAGACCTGTACGCCCCGCCATTCGGCCGAGCGTCCGCGGAGCTCGAACGGCGGCGCGGCCAGCGAGGCGTTGTTGATCTCGAGGCCGATCCCAAGCGCCTCGGTGAGCTTGCCCGGCCCCGAGCAGAGCTGGCGCCGGTCCGATCGCCGTCGTCGGCGAGCCATCTCCTCGATCCCGGACCGGGGCTCGAGGGCCCGAATCAGCACCGCGGCCGCGGTGCCCTCCGGCTCACAGACGGCGTTGAGCAGGCTGTGGATGCCGTACGAGAGGTAGACGTAGGCGCGGCCCGGGGGGCCGAAGAGGGTCGAGGTGCGACGGGTCAGCCCCACGTACGCGTGACAGGCGGGGTCGTCGCGCTCGTAGCTCTCGGTCTCGACGATCACGCCCCCGGCGCCCCGGAAACGAAGCTCACAGCCGATCAGCTCACGCGCCACCTCATGCACCGAGCGGGCGAAGAAGTTCTCGTCGAGGCCGCTCAACGTCCCGCTTCGCTCAGCGATTCGAGTACTCGCCGCGCCGCCTCGATCTGGGCGGCGAGCGGCGCCGACCCGGTGCCGCCCTGCGAACGCTTCGACTCCAGCCACGCTCCTTCGCCGAGCACCTCGTAGTACTCGTCATCGAGTAGCTCCGAGTGCCGCGCGAGCTCGTCGCGGTCGAGCTCGGAAAGGCTCACCCCGAGTTCGAGCGCCGTGCGGACGAGACCGCCGACCACACCGTGCGCCTCCCGGAAAGGCATCCCGCGGCGGACCAGCAGGTCCGCGACGTCGGTCGCCGCGACCATCTCGTCGGCGGCGGCTGCCGCGAGCCGCGCGCGGTCGAACGCAAGGCCCGCGAGCATCCGCTCCGCGGCCTCGAGACAGAGCTCGATCGTGTCGACCGCGTCGAAGAGCGCCTCCTTGTCCTCCTGCAGGTCTTTGGAGTAGGCGAGCGGCAGGGCGTGCAGGACACCGGTCAGCGTCAGCAACGAGCCGGTGACGCGGGGCGCCTTCGCGCGCAGCAGTTCGGCGGCGTCGGGGTTCTTCTTCTGCGGCATGAGGCTCGACCCCGAGGAGAAGTCGTCGGCCGGCTTGCAGAAGCCGAACTCCTCGCTCGACCAGATCACGATCTCGGCCCCCAGCCGCGAGAGGTGGGTCGCACAGACGGAGGCGGCGTGCAGGTAGTCGAGCACGAAGTCGCGGTTCGAGACCGCGTCGATCGAATTCGCCGCCGGCGCCTCGAACCCGAGCTCCCGGGCGGTCGCCTCACGATCGAGCTCCCAGTTGAGGCCGGCGAGCGCCCCGGCGCCGAGCGGCAGCGAGTCGACGGCCGCCGCGCGCGCGGCGCCAAAGCGGCGGGCGTCCCGGGCGAGCATCCAGAAATAGGCGAGCAGGTGGTGGCCCAGGTAGACGGCCTGCGCGCGCTGCAGGTGGGTGTAGCCGGGCATGGGCCAGTCCGCATGCGCGACGGCGAGCTCGAGCAGCCGTGACATCAACCCCCCGGTCAGCTCCAGCGCGCGCTCCGAGTGCGCCCGCGCGAACAGTGCCAGGTCGGTGGCCACCTGGTCGTTGCGTGAGCGGCCGGTGTGAAGCTTGCCCCCGACCGGGCCCGCGATCTCGGTCAGGCGGCGCTCGATCGCCATGTGGACGTCCTCGTCCTCGTCGCGAAACTCGAAGCTGCCGCCGTCAAGCTCGGCGGCGACCGCATCGAGGCCCGCGAGCAGGGCGTTGCGGTCCGCGCCCTCGATCACGCCGGCGCGGTGCAGGCTCTCGACGTGCGCGCGCGACCCGGCCACGTCCTCGCGCCAGAGACGGCGGTCGAAAGCGACGGAGGCGTTGAGGCGCCTGAACAGCGGATCGGGTGGCTCCTCGAAGCGTCCCATTGCGCGCTGACTATAAGGTCAGCCGCCGAGGGCTCATGCGCTACCTGGTCACCGGGGCAACGGGAAAGGTCGGCAACGCGGTCGCCCGCCAACTGGCGGCGCGCGGGGACGAGGTCATCGCCCTGGCCCGCGACGGCGCCCGAGCCCGCGAGCTGCTTCCGCCTGGAGTCGAGCTCGCCCTCGGCGACGTCACCGATCCGGCGACGCTGCGCGGGGCGGCGGCAGGCGTCGACGGAGTATTCAACTGCATGGGCATCTTCGAGCAATGGCTGCCGGACCCGCGCACCTTCGAACGCGTCAATGCCGAGGGCGCCCGCAACGTCGTGATCGCTGCCCGCGAGGGCGGCGCCCGACGGGTCGTGCACACCTCGACCTTCGACGTCTTCGAAGCCGAGCGCGGCGGCACCGTGCGCGAGGACGCCCTCGCCGCCCACCCCAAGGGCACCGCCTATGAACGCTCCAAGCAGCAGGCGGAGCGGCTCGTGCTGGCGGAGGCGGCCGCGGATGGAATCGAGGTTGTGATCTGCAACCCGTCCGCAGTCTTCGGCCCCGGCCCATGGGCCAGGGCCGGGCTCGACGGGATGTTGCGCGACGCGATCCGCCGCCGGCTGCCGGCGCTGCCGCCGGGCGGCATGACCCTGGTCTACGCCGAGGACGTCGCGGCCGGCCACCTGGCCGCGTTCGACCGCGGTCGCGCCGGCGAGCGCTACATCCTCGCGGAAGAGTTCGCGCGGTCGCGAGCGATCGTCGCCGCCGCGGTCGAGGCGGCCGGGCGAGGCTGGGTCCCGCCGACGATGCCGGTCCCGATCGCGACCGGGCTCGCGCGGGCCGGCGAGGCGGTCGCGCAAGTGATCAAGCGCCCGCCGCTGCTCGGCGTCGGCCAGCTTCACTTTCTGCTCTGGGAGGCCCGCGCGGACAGCTCCAGGGCGCGCAGGGAGCTCGGGGTCGAGTTCATCCCGTGGCGGGAGGGGATCCGCCGCACCGTCGAGTGGATGCTGAGCACCGGGCGGATCTGACGGCGATAAGCGCCCGCAAGCGGGTACTGGGCAGGCGAGGCGATGATCCTTCGCACCTCGCTCAACCCCGATCTCGACGCCGAGCTGGTCGCCTTTCACGGCGAGCTCGACGCCGGCGCCGCCCCGGATCTGGCGGCACGCCTGAGCGAGGTACTGACCAACTCGGACGGAGCGCTGTTGATCGACCTCTGCGACTGCACCTTCGTCGACTCGCTCGGGATCGCAGCCGTGGTCCAGGGCTCGAAGGCGATGCTCGAGCAAGGTCGCGCCGTCGCGGTGGCGGCGTCCGGCCCACAGGTGAGACATGTGTTCGCGCTCACCGGTGCCGACGAGCTGCTCTCGCTGCACTGGTCGCGAGCCGACGCTATCGACTGGCTCGCCGCGCCAGGCTGAGCCGTCAGGTCCAGTTGCCACGCAGCGCCTCCGCGAGCGCTTCGCACACGCGGTCGATCTGCTGCTCGGCGATCGCGGGAAAGAACGGCAGCGCCAACAGTCGTGCGGAGGCGTCCTCGGCGATCGGGAACTGCCCCTGGCGGAAGCCGAAGCGCTCGCGCATGTGCGACATCAGGTGGATGCTCGGCATGTAGGCCTTCGCCTCGACACCGCGTTGAGCGAGATCGGCGACGACCGCATCGCGATCGGCCCCGGCGGGAAGCCGAACCGCGTACACGAACCAGCTTCGGCGCTCCTCGCCGCGGTCGGGACAAGGCAGGACGAGGCCCGCGGGATCGCCCTCACCCGCGGGCGCCCCGTAGTCGAGCGCCGCAAGGCGCTCTCCGTAGAGCCCGGCCACGCGGGCGCGGGCGGCGAGCATCTCGTCGAGGCGCTCGAGCTGCGCCACGCCGATCGCCGCCTGGATCTCGGTCAGCCGGTAGTTGAAGCCGAGCCGGTCGTGCTCGACCCAGCTCATGTCGGGCGCGCGCCCCTGGTTGCGCTCGCTTCGCAGGCGCGTCGCCAGATCGGCGTCCGCGGTCGTCAACATTCCGCCCTCGCCCGTGGTCAGCTGCTTGTTGGCGTAGAAGGCGAAGCTCGCGAGGTGCCCCCGGCTCCCCACCTCGACGCCCTCCGCGTCCCTCGCCCCGAGCGCCTCGCAGGCGTCCTCGAGCAGGCCGAGGTCGCCCTCGGCGGCGATCTTCGCCAACGAGGGCAGCGCCGCCGGATAGCCGAGGATGTCGACCGGAAGCAATCCGGCGGTGCGCTCGCCGATCACCTCCCAGGCGGCACCCGGGTCGATGTTCAGGGTCACCGGGTCGACGTCGCAGAAGACCGGAGTCACGTCCTCGTACAGCAGGCAGTTGGCCGAGGCGACGAAGCTGAACGGACTGGTGACCACCTCCTGCCCCCGGCTCCAGCCGAGTGCCCGGACCCCCAGGTGCAGTGCCGCGGTGCCCGACGAGACGGCAACCGCCTCGGCGACGCCGAGCCGCTCGGCGAAGCCGCGCTCGAAGCGCTCCAACATCGGCCCGAGCGAGAGCCGCCCCGAGCGCATGACCTCGAGCACCAGCTCCTGCTCGCGCTCGGAGAGCTGCGGCCGCGCCAGGGGAATGCCGACGTTCGGGGGGGTCATCGCGTGGGCGAGGCTATCGGCCGGCAACGTGCATTCGACCCCCGCCTTCGCGAACGGGGTGATCCGGGGCCGGCTCTTCGAATCGCGATCTAGGCCGATACGCGGCCAGCGCGCTCGCCGGCGGGCGGCGCGGCTCCGCCGCCCGCCGATCCGCCGGCGTCCGCCGGACGCCGGCGCGGCTGGAACGCGTACTCGAGCGAGTCCACGAGCGCCTCCCACGAGGCCTCGATGATGTTCTCCGAGACCCCGATCGACCCCCAGGAGTCGTGGCCGTCGGCGGAGTCGAGCAGCACCCGGGTGACGGCGCCGGTGCCGTGATGGGAGTCGAGGATGCGGACCTTGTAGTCGACCAGGTCGATATCGGCGAGGTGCGGGTGCAGCTCGCCGATTGCGTAGCGAAGCGCACGATCGAGCGCGTTCACCGGACCGTTGCCCTCGGCCGTGCGCACGTACCGGCGCCCCTCGACCCAGATCTTGATCGTCGCCTCGGTCTCGACACCCCCGTCGGCGCGCTTCTCGGTGATCACGCGGAAGCTCTCGAGCCGGAACAGCGACTGATACTCGCCCGCCTCGCGGCGCAGGAGCAGCTCGAACGAGGCATCGGCGGCCTCGTAGTGATAGCCGCGGTGCTCGCGCTCCTTGATCCGCTCGAGCGCCCGCTTGGCGGCATCGGCGTCGAGGTCGATCCCGGCGCCCTCGGCCCGCGAGAGCACCGAGCCGCGGCCGGAGAGCTCGGAGATCAGCACGTCGCGGCTGTTGCCGACCAGCTTCGGGTCGAGGTGCTCGAAGGTGCGCGCGTCGACCTGTACGCCGGCGACGTGCATGCCGCCCTTGTGCGCGAACGCGTTACGCCCGACGTAGGCCTGGTCGGGGTCCGGCAGCGTGTTGGTGAGCTCGTCGACGAAGTGGGCCGTCTCGGTCAGCAGCCGCAGTTGTGAGGCGGGCACGCACCGATAGCCGAGCTTGAGCTGCAGCGCAGGCAGGATCGAGACCAGGTTGGCGTTGCCGCAACGCTCGCCGTAGCCATTGACCGTCCCCTGAACGAGCCGGGCGCCGGCCTCGACCGCGGCGAGCGAGTTCGCGACACCACACTCGGCGTCGTTGTGGGCATGGATCCCGACCTCGACCCGCTCGCCGAGCGCGCCGATAACCGCGCTGGTCGCCTCGGCGATCTGCCCGGGGAGGCTGGAGCCGTTCGTGTCGCAGAGGGTGACGTTTTCCGCCCCCGCGGCGGCTGCGGCGCGCACGCACTCGAGCGCGTAGCCGTGATCCTCGCGCCAGGCGTCGAAGAAGTGCTCGGCGTCGTAGATCACCCGTTTGCCCTCGGTGCGAGCGAAGTTGACCGAGTCGACGATCATCGCCAGGTTCTCCTCGCTCGAGACCTTGGTCACCTTCTCCAGGTGCAGGGCCCAGGTCTTGCCGACCAGGGTCACCACCGGCGCGGCGCTCGAGACGAGCTCGCGCAGCGCCGGGTCCTCCTCGGCGGCGAGCCCCCGCCGTCGGGTCATGCCGAAGGCGCAGACCTGAGCACGTTCGAGCTCCACGTCTGCGAGCAGCCGGAACAGCTCGGCCTCCTTCGGGTTCGAGCTCGGAAAGCCAGCCTCGACGAAGGCGACCCCGAGCCGGTCGAGCGCCTGCACGATGCGTACCTTCTCCGCTGCGGAGAGCGACATGCCCTGGCCCTGCATGCCGTCGCGGAGGGTGGTGTCGTAGAGATCGATGCGAGTCACTTGATGCCTTTCAGATCCGGGGGACTAGCGAGGATGGGCGGGGGTGAGCCCGCGCGGCCGCATGCCGCTAAGCGGTAGCGGCGCTGCTAATTCGCTCGATGCCCCCGGAGCGGACGTGCATCAGCCGCTCACCTTACTGCCTGCGGGCGCCTCAACCGCGGCGCGGCTCGGCTTCGCCGCCTCGGAGCTCCGCCTCGCAGGCTCGACCAAATCCAGCCATTCCGCGTACTCCTGCGCCCGCCCGTGCAGGGCGTCGTCGAACATCGCCTGGATCGCGCGCGTGATCTCGCCCGGGTCGCCGAGGTCGTGGTCGTCGATCTCGCGCACGGGAACGAGCTCGGCGGCGGTGCCGCAGAGGAACACCTCGTCCGCGAGGTAGAGCTCGGCCCGCGCAATGTCGCGGTCGACGACCTTGTAGCCGAGGTCGCGAGCGATCTGGATCACCGACCTGCGGCTGACCCCGTCGAGGAT
Organism: Solirubrobacterales bacterium; assembly: GCA_021155855.1. Taxonomy (GTDB): domain Bacteria; phylum Actinomycetota; class Thermoleophilia; order Solirubrobacterales; family 70-9; genus WHSW01. The sequence goes on along the minus strand of JAJNAZ010000035.1, from coordinate 14,236 downwards.
CGAAGCGGCATGGCCGGGGGTGGCGATCTCGCCATCGCGGATGACGAAGATGTTCTCGCCCGAGCCCTCGCAGACCGTACCCCGTTCGTCCAGCAGGATCGCCTCGTCGTAGCCGGCCTTGGCGCTCTCGGTCTTGGCGAGGATCGAATTCAGGTACTGGCCCGATGCCTTCGCGTGCGGGATCAGGCCCGCCGGCGAGATCCGCCGCCACGAGGAGACCTTCGCCCGGACCCCGTTGCGCTTGCCCTCCTCGCCCAGGTAGGCGCCCCATGGCCAGACCGCGACCATCACCTCGACGGGCGCCGTCTGTGCATAGAGGCCCATCTCACCGTAGCCACGGAAGGCGAGCGGGCGGATGTAGCAGCTCTCGAGCCCGTTGCGACGGATCAGCTCATGGGTCGCCTCGCGGATCTCCTCGAGCCCGTAACCCAGCGGCAGGTAGTACAGCTCCGCGGAGTGCTCGAGCCGGCGCAGATGCTCGCGGTGGCGAAAGACCGCCGGACCGCGATCGGTGGCGTAGCAGCGAATCCCCTCGAAGACGCCGGTGCCGTAATGCAGGCCGTGGCTGAGGACATGGATCTGGGCGTCCTCCCAAGCGACGAACTCGCCGTTGATCCAGATCCACTCGGACTTGTCCACAGTTCCCTCCGCGTCGGTGCTTGGCGCCCTCAGTATGGCGGTCAGACCGCCAACTCCGCAAGCACCGCGTCGGTCATCTCCCGGGTGCCGACCTCGACCTCCGCCGGCAGGTCCGACATCGGCGGCGTCTCGGAGCCGACCCAGGCGAGGTCGGGCGTTCGCCAGCCCTTCGTCAGCGCGGCCTCGACCGCGGCCTCGACCGCGGCCGCCTCCTCGTCCAAGGCGAGCCCGTGTCGCAGCATGAGCGCCACCGAGAGAAAGGTCGCGAGTGGGTTCGCGACCCCCTTGCCGGCGAGGTCCGGCGCCGAGCCGTGCACCGGCTCGAAGAGGCCGCCCCCGTCGTCGCCGAGGCTCGCGGAGGGAAGCATCCCGAGCGAGCCGGTGAGCATCGCCGACTCGTCGCTGAGGATGTCGCCGAACATGTTCTCGGTCAGGATCACGTCGAAGCGCGAAGGCTCTGAGACGAGCTGCATCGCCGCGTTATCGACCAGCAGATGGTCGAGCTCGACCTCGCCATCGTCGGCCGCGACGCGCTCGACCGTCTCCCGCCACAGCCGCGAGGTCTCGAGCACGTTCGCCTTGTCGACCGAGGTGACCCGGCCGCGGCGATCGCGCGCGGCGTCGAAGGCGACCCGCGCGATCCGCTCGATCTCGGCGACCTCGTACTCGCAAGTGTCGAACGCGCGTCCGCCTTCACGGCCGGAGGCGCCGAAGTAGATCCCGCCGGTGAGCTCGCGGACGACGAGCAGATCGGTGCCGCGGATGCGCTCCTCGCGCAGCGGGCTGGCGAGCAGCAGCGCGGGGCTCGGCTTCACCGGCCGCAGGTTGGCGTATAGGCCAAGCCCCTTACGGAGGCCAAGCAGGCCCTGCTCGGGCCGCGGCGCGGTCGGATCGGTTGTGTCCCACTGCGGGCCGCCGACCGCGCCCAGCAGGACGGCGTCGGCAGCACGGCAGGCCTCGAGCACCTCGTCGGTGAGCGCCGTCCCGTGGGCATCGATCGAGGCGCCGCCGACGAGGCGCTCCTCGAGCTCGAATCCGCCGACCGCCTCGAGCAGACGGCGCGCCGCCGCGACGATCTCGGGCCCGATGCCGTCACCGGGTAACAGGACGATCCGGCGGCCCACTAATCGGGCCTCCTCGCGGAGATGTTGAGCCGGACGTATTCGAGCACCAGCGGTCGCGGCATCGAACCGAGCACCGCGGCGGCGAACTCGTCGTGCAGCTCCGGGGGTAGCCGCGCGAAGTGGTTGGCGAGCCCGACCGCGCGCACGTAGGCCTCCGGCTCGGCCGGGATCACGGTCCTGTTCTCGAGCCAGACGCGGGCGTCCTCGAAGCCGGCCCGCCGGAGCCGCGCCAGCGTATCGTCGAGGGCGGCGAAGTTGTAGCTCGCCGGGATCCCGCGCAGGTAGGGCGCGAAGCGCTCGTCGCCCTCGGCGGCCTCGATCGCGCGCTTGAACTCGGCCACGTTGCCCTGCCCCCCGCACTGCGCCTCGAGCGTGCCGCCGGGTCGCAGCGCCGCGTATAGCCGCCCGAAGAGGCGCTCGTGGTCGAGGATCCAGTGAAAGGTGGCGTTGGAGAAGATCGCGTCGGTCTCGCAATCGAGGTCGAGCTCGAGCAGGTCGCCCACCCGCAACTCGACCCGTGCGTCCCCGCCCAGCGCCTTGCCGGCCTTGGCGATCATCGACGGCGCCGCGTCGATCCCGATCACGCGGCCCTCGGGGAGCCGCTCGAGCAGGACCCGCGTAACCCGGCCGCTGCCGCAGCCCGCGTCGAGCACGGTCTCGTCGCCGCTCAGCTCGAGCCGCTCGAGCACCTCGCGGCCCCACTCCTCCTGCGGGTCGGCGAGGCGATCGTAGGTGGCGGCGTCCCAGTCGGTCATCGCTCAGAGGCTCCGGGTGTCCGCGCCGCGTGCCGGCGCCGCGGCCTCGAAGGCGTCGATCGCCGCGGCCGACTGGAGCGTGATCCCGATGTCGTCGAGGCCATGACGGAGCCGGTGCTTCGCCTGCTCGTCGATCTCGAAGCGGAGGACGCCGCCTGCGAAGTCTACGGTCTGGTCGTCGAGGTCGATCCGGGCGGCCCCGGCCTCGGCGATCGCGCGGCAATCGCGCTCGCCGAGGATCACCGCCAAGAGCCCGATCTTCATGCAGTTGCCGTAGAAGATGTCGGCGAATGAGGGCGCGATGATCGCCTCGAAGCCGAAGTCCTGAAGCGCCCAGGGGGCGTGCTCACGGGAGGAGCCGCAGCCGAAGTTCGGCCCGGCGACAAGGATCGGGTTGGGCTCGAGCTCGATCTCGCCGTCGCGGATCCAGTCGTAGAAGAGGTACTCGCCGAAGCCGGTCCGCTCGACCCGCTTCAGGAACTGCTTCGGGATGATCTGATCCGTGTCGACGTCGGCGCGCGGAAGGTGCGAGACGCAGCCTTCGATGATCTCCACGGGCTCCACGCGTCGCTACTCCCACTCCCGAATGTCGACGAACCTGCCTTCGATAGCTGCTGCGGCGGCCATCTTCGGGCTCACCAGGTGCGTCCGCCCGCCCTTGCCCTGGCGGCCCTCGAAGTTACGGTTCGAGGTCGAGGCGCAGCGCTCGCCGGGACTGAGGATGTCGGGGTTCATGCCCAGGCACATCGAGCACCCGGCGCTGCGCCAATCGAAGCCGGCGGCGCGGAAGACCTCGTCCAAGCCCTCGGCCTCGGCCTGCGCCTTGACCCGCGCCGAGCCCGGGACCACCATTGCCGTGAGCGTGTCGGCGACCCGGTGGCCCTCGACCATCGAGGCAGCCTCGCGTAGGTCGCCGATGCGCGAGTTCGTGCACGAGCCGATGAACACCCGGTCCAGCGCGATCTCCTGCATCGCGCGGCCGGGCTCGAGGTCCATATAACGGAGCGCTCGCTCCTCCGTCTCGGTGGTCGGCTCGGGGACGGCCTCCGTGACCTCGACCACCTGGCCGGGATTCGTCCCCCAGGTGACCATCGGGGAAAGCGAGGCGGCGTCGATCTCGACCTCGGTGCCGAAGGCCGCCTCGTCGTCGCTCGGCAGCTCGCGCCAAGTCGCGACCGCGGCCTCGAGCTCGGCCGGCGCCGCCCGGCGACCCTCGATCCAGGCGAAGGTGGTCTCGTCGGGGGCGATCATCCCGGCCCGGCCACCCCCCTCGATCGTCATGTTGCAGATCGTCATCCGGTTCTCCATCGAGAGCCCGGCGATCGTCTCGCCCGCGTACTCGACCGCGTGTCCGACCATGCCCCTGGTCCCAAGCCGTCCGATCGTCGCCAGGATCAGGTCCTTGGCCGTGACGCCCGCCCCGAGCTCGCCCGTGTAGGCGATCCGCATCGTCTGCGGCCTCCTCTGCACCAGGCACTGGGTGGCGAGCACGTGCTCGACCTCCGAGGTCCCGATCCCGAACGCGAGCGCACCGAAGGCGCCGTGGGTGGAGGTGTGGCTGTCACCACAGACGATCGTCAACCCGGGTTGCGTCAGCCCGAGCTCGGGGCCGATCACGTGCACGATTCCCTGATCGTCGGAGCCCAGCGAGTGGATCGGGACACTGAACTCCTCGCAGTTGCGCTCCAGGGTCTCGACCTGGACCCGGGAGAGCTCGTCGGCGATCAGCCGCGCCGCCATCGTGCCGTCGGTGGGCACGTTGTGATCGGCGGTGGCGATCGTCCGGTCGGGTCGGCGAACGCCGCGCCCTTCGAGGCGCAGGCCGTCGAACGCCTGCGGCGAGGTGACCTCGTGGACGAGGTGCAGGTCGATGTAGATCAGCCCCTCGGCGACCTCGTGCGCGTCCCAGATCTTGTCGAACATCGTCTCGGCCAGACCAGGCGCCTCGACGGCGGCGCGGCTCGGCTTCGCTTCGCTCCGCCTCACTTCAGGCGCCTCAACGGCGGCGCGGCTCGGCTTCGCTTCGCTCCGCCTCACTTCAGCTCCGGCGCAGGCCGGCGGCGACCACGGCGACGAACTCGGCCGGCTCGTCGTTTGGGTTCTCGAAGTGGTGCTCCAGATCGGCGTCGAAGGTGACGCTGTCGCCGGCGCCGAGGTCGTGGCGCTCGCCATCGACGAGCAACGCCACCGAGCCCGCGAGGACGATCGCGGTCTCGCGCGCCCCGGGCTCGTGTAGCGGCGGATCCCCGGGACGGCCGGTGGCCGCTCCGGGCTCGAGCGTGTGCAGGGAGACATCGGCTCGCTGCCCGGGCAACGGCGGGGTCAGCTCTTCGGTGCGATGGCCTCGCCGCCGGCGCGACCGACGCGCACCGGCACGGCTGACGACCACGTGGCCGTGCTCATCGAGGCGCAGGAGCTGCGAGAGGTTGAGCTCGAGCCCCGCCGCGATCCGCTCGGCGACCGCCAGGGTCGGGCTCGTCTGGCCTCGCTCGACCTGGGACAGCATCGGCGCCGAGACGCCGCTGCGGGCGGCGAGGTCTCGCAGCGAGAGGTCCATGCCCTCGCGCAGGGCGCGGACCCTGGCTCCCACGGCCGTCCCGTCCTGCGTAGCCACGGCGTTCATCCGCTGTACGCTATCACGGACGCTTGTTTACCGTGTTTGCCCGGCCGGACGGACCAGGACCTCGTTGATGCTCACGTGCTTGGGCTGTCCGACCGCGTAGACGACCGCGTTGGCGATGTCGGCGGCCTCCAGCACCTTGCCGGTCGACTCGCGCATCTTCTCGATCTGCTCGACCACGATCGGGTTGTCGTTGTGGCCCTGCAGTTCGGTATCGACGAAGCCGGGCTCGACGCAAGTGACCCGGACGCCGATGTGGGCCCCCTCCTGTCGCAGCGATTCCGAGAACCCGACCACCCCCCATTTGGTCATGTTGTAGACCCCGGATCCGAGCGACGCCGTGCGCCCCGCGACCGAAGCCACGTTGACGATGTCGCCGCCGCCTCCATCGCGGATCAGCGGAAGCGAGTAGTGGGTGCAGTACAGAAGCCCGAGCAGGTTGACGGCGATCATCCGCCGCCACTCCTGCGGATCCGCGCCCTGCAGCGGGCCGAGCAGCATCACGCCCGCGTTGTTGACCAGGCAATCGAGACCGCCCAGCTCGGCACTCGCCGTCTCGACCAGCCCCCGCGCCTGCTCCTCGTCGCTGATGTCGGCCTCGATCGCGATTGCGGTGCCGCCCTCGGACTCGATCCGTGCGACCAGCTCGTCGAGCCGATCCTTGCGCCGCGCGCCGAGCACGACCGCGGCGCCCTCGTGGGCCATCGCCACCGCAGTCGCCTCGCCGATCCCCGACGAGGCACCGGTGATCACCGCCCTGCGGCCCTCGAGCCTGCCCATCCCACGCACTCTATCCCCGTCCCGCGCGGGCTAGGGACCGGGCCTCGCCGGCTCTGACGCCGCCTCCGCGGTGACGCCCTCGGCTTCGCGGATCGCGGCGCCCTCGAGCGCGTTGGAGAGCGCGCGCACGTAGGCGCGGGCAGAGGCCTCGAGGATGTCGGTGGCGACGCCCTGGCCGCTGGCCAGGCGTCGGTGGGCGCGCAGCATCACGGTCACCTCGCCGAGCGCGTCCTCGCCCTCGGTTACCGCCGAGACCGTGTATTGGCGCAGCTCGGACGCGACCCCGGTGGCGCTGCGGATGGCGCCGAAGATCGCGTCCACCGGCCCGTCGCCGCCGGACTCCCCGACGGCCTCCGAGCCGTCGGGCCTCGTGATCGCGACCTTGGCCGTCGGTTCGTGCCGGGTCGAGGCGACGACATCGAACCAGGCGAGCTCGTAGCGGGCCGAGCCCTCGCGGACCCGATCGGAGACGATCGCCTCGAGGTCGAGGCCGGTCACCTGCTTCTTGCGGTCGGCGATCTCCTTGAACTGCTTGAACGCCTGGTTCAGCGCGTTGCCCTCGACCTTGAAGCCGAGCTGCTCGAGCGCGTCGCGGAGCGCGTGGCGGCCGGAGTGCTTGCCGAGCACGATCGAGTTCGAGTCGAGGCCGACGTCGCGGGCGTCCATGATCTCGTAGGTGATCCGCTCCTTGAGCACGCCGTCCTGGTGGATGCCAGACTCATGCGCGAACGCGTTGCGCCCGACGATCGCCTTGTTCGGCTGGACCGGATAGCCGGTGAAGCGCGAAACCATGCGACTGGTGCGCGCGAGCTCGCGCGTCTCGAGGTTCGTGTCGAGCCGATGCTCGTCACCGCGGGTGCGCAGCAGCATCACGATCTCCTCGAGCGAGCAGTTGCCGGACCGCTCCCCAATCCCGTTGACCGCGCACTCGACCTGGCGCGCGCCGGCAAGCAGCCCGGCGTAGGAGTTGGCCACGGCGAGCCCGAGGTCGTCGTGGCAGTGGACCGAGAGCTCGACCCCGCGCAGCTCGGGGGCGAGCTCATAGAGGCGGGCGAAGTAGCGCCCGTACTCCTCCGGGGTCGTGTAGCCGACGGTGTCGGGGATGTTGATCACGGTCGCGCCCTCGGCGACCGCGATCGCGCACACCTCTGCGGTGAACTCGATCTCGGCGCGGGTTGCGTCCATGGGCGAGAACTCGACGTCGTCGGTGTACGACCTCGCCAGGGCGACGGCCGCCTTCGCCTGGCCCTTGACGTCGTCGCGCGTGGTCTGGAGCTGGTGCGTGATGTGGATGTCCGAGGTCGAGATGAAGGTGTGAATCCGCGGTCGTTCCGCGTCCTTGATCGCGTTCCAGGCGGCGTCGATGTCAGCCTTGTGGGTGCGGGACAGCCCGCAGATCACCGGACCCTCGACGCATCGCGATATCGCCTCGACAGCCTCGAAATCGCCCGGCGAGGTGATCGGGAAGCCGGCCTCGATCACGTCGACGCCGAGTCGGGCGAGCTGCTGTGCGATCTCGACCTTCTCCTGCGTGTTGAGGGAGATCCCCGGCGACTGCTCGCCGTCGCGCAGCGTGGTATCGAAGATGTGGACCTGTTCGGCCATCCGGCCGCCTCCTTCTACGTAGAACGAACGACTCTTACTGTCTCGCGGCTATCGCGCCGCCCGGCGATCACTCCCCCCGCAGGGGGAGCAGGAGAAGCGCCAGGCTATGAAGCCGGTGGGTCATCCGCTCGCGACGCAGGGTAGCGCACCCGGGCGGCGAATCGATCCGCGAGCCTTCGATGATCGCGTCGCGCATAGAGGCCCGCGCCGTGTTCAAGGTCGCGGCGACCGTGCTGGTCGCGATCGGCGTTGCGCTGCTGCTCGAGCACGTGATCGTCGAGGTGCGGACGACGATCCGCTGGCTGCTCGCGGCCGTCTTTCTCGCCTTGGCGCTGAGCCCGCTGGTCGAGCTCATCGAGCGCCCCCGCATCCGTGGGCGAGCGCTGCCGCACTGGCTCGCGATCCTTGTCGCCTACCTGCTCTTCCTCGCCCTGCTCGCGTTCCTGATCCTGAACGTGATCCCGCCGATCGTGCGCGAGATCGAGCAGCTCGGCTCGCAGCTGCCCACCTACATCAAGGACTTCGAGGACTGGGCCGAGGGCAACGAGCAGTTTCGCGAGCTGAACGACAAGTACGACATCACCAAGCTGCTCAGCCAGGAGGCCTCCCAGCTGCCGAGCCGGCTCGGGGACGCCGCCGGGGCGCTGAGGGAGATCACCGTGGGACTGCTCAATAACCTGGTCGAGGCGATCGTGGTGTTCACGCTCTCCTTCTTCTTGCTGCTCGATGGCGGGCGGCAATTCGAGCGCGGCGTCTCGCTCTTGCGGGCCCCAGGTCACCGCGAGCGCGTGCGCCGCACGGGCGAGCGGATCGCCCGGATCGTGCGCTCCTACGTCTCGGTCAATCTCACCCTGGCGGCGCTCGCCGGCGTCTTCACCTGGCTCGCGCTGGAGCTGCTCGACGTCGACCTCGCCGTGCCGCTGGCAGTGCTGGTCGGAATCTTCGACCTCGTGCCCCTGATCGGGTTCACCATCGGCGGCCTGCTGGTGGCGGTCGTCGCCGCGATCCACGATTTCCCCACCGCATTGATCATCTGGGCAGCGCTGTTCCTGGTCTACCAGCAGGTCCAGGACCGGGTGATCCAGCCGATCTTCTACCGCAGCGCCGTCCGCATCCACCCCGTGGTGGCGATCGCCGTCGTACTCGCAGGCGCCCAGCTCGCGGGCATCCTCGGCGCCCTGCTCGCGATCCCAATCGCCGCCGCACTGGGCGTGATCTACGACGAGCTCTGGCCCGCCGCGGTGGGCTCGGCCTCCGGGGAGGAGGAGGGCGGCGACGGGTCGCCCGAGCCGGAGCCCGAACCCGCGCCGACTTCGGGGTAGCGGGCGCGGCAGCGCTCGAGCTTCTGCTCGCCGTGCAGGAGCAGCCTGCGTTTGCGGTAGAACAGCCGCGCCCAGACCGAGTGGGGCTTGGCCAGACGCACCGCGGTGACCGTCGCCGCCGGCCAGAACACCAGCCCGATCAGCGCCATCAAAAACTTCTCCTTCGCCGCGTTGACGATCGCAACCGCGACGCCGACCGTGCCGAAGAACCCGACGACCGCAAAGACGCCGGTCTCGACGTCGTCGGCCAGCGTGACCCAGGCGGAGAAGCTGACCACCCCAATTCCGGCGGCGCAGCCGGCGATGATCATCGCGTCGACCGACTTCCGCCCCTCCTTCTGCCAATAGACGTCCTTGAGGTCGACCCAGAGTGCGAACTCGTCAAGCGCCAGCCCGGTGCCGATGCCGAAGAACACCGAAACGATCTCGCGCCACGGGGACTCCGGCTGATGGACGACCCCGATATAGCCGAAGATCATCATCGCGAGGATTCCCCAGACCAGGTGATGAACGTGGGTTCCGCCGACCGAGACGTTCCCCGGCCACCAGCGCACTTGCGCACGGATCATGTGGGTCGAGGTGCGGATGAAGCCGAAGGTGCCGATCAGGGCGATGAAGTAGAGGAACGAGGCGAGTCGACCGGTGTCGACGATCTCGCGGTTGAACTCGCTGCCGATGCCGGCAATGGTCGAGAACATGGAGGCCAAGGTAACGGCGAGGGCGGCGCCGGGAAAGCTCAGCCGGGGGTCAGCACGACCTTGCCGATGTTGCGGCGCTCGGCGATAAAGCGGTGGGCGTCGGCGGCACGCTCGAACGGGAACGCCTGCGAGACGACGGGCGTGTAGTCGCCGGCCACGAGCGCCTCGCGCAGCGGCCTCAGCACCCGGTCGAGGCCCTCCTTCTTCCACCAGCTGAGCATGTTGAGTCCGAAGACCCCCTTGTTCTCGCTGATCAGCGCGAGGCTCTTCCACCAGGGAATACTCGCGAACGGCATCCGCGCCAGCGTGCCGAGCACGGCCCCGAGATTACGGCCGCCGGCCGACTCGGACTCCGAGTAGCCGTACATCACCAGCCGCCCGCCCGGGCGCAGCAGGCGGTAGTCCTTGCGGAAGCTCTTCGGTCCGAGGGCGTCGAAGGCGACGTCGATGCCTTCGCCGCCCGTGACCCGGCGCACCTCGGCCTCGAAGTCCGCCCTGCGGTAGTCGATCGGGTGGTCGACACCCTGCACGCGGATCGCCGCGTGCTTTTGCGCCGAGGCCGTGCCGAAGATTTCGGCGCCGATCCGCTTCGCGATCTGGGTTGCCGCGATCCCGACCCCGCCGGCCGCGGCATGGATCAGCGCCCTCTCCCCCGGCTTCAGCCCGGCCATGATCACGAGTCCGGCGTAGGCCGTGCCGTAGTTGACCGGAAACGCCGCCCCCTGCTCGAAGCTGAACTCGTCGGGCAGCGCGAGCACCTGGTCGGCGGGGACGCTGACCAGTTCGGCGTGACCTCCGAACCGTGTCCCCGCCATCACCCGGTCGCCGACCGCGAGCTCCTCGACGCCGGCGCCAACGCTCTCGACCTCGCCTCCGACCTCGTAGCCGACCACGCACGGCGGCGACGGCGCATCCGGGTAGACGCCCGACCGCGCCAGCAGGTCGGCGAAGTTGATCCCCGCGGCTCTGACCGCGATCCGCACGTCACCCTCCCCGGCGGCCGGATCGGGGCGATCCTCAACCCGTAGCACCTCGGGCCCCCCGTGGCGCGTGATCACGACGGCGCGCATTGGCCGCCGGACTCTACAGGCGTCCGCTGGGCGCGCCCTTCCGGCGAGTGCGTGTGTTCGTCTCTCGCTACAGGTCGACCGCCCGACCGACGAAGAAGCCCTCGCCGGAGGCGATCGCGTCGATGACCGCCTCGGGCACCGGCGCGTCGGTGGTCAACGCCATCACCGCCTCCTCGCCGCTTGCCTCGGCGCCGACCGCGGCGGAGACGATGTTGACCCCGTGCTCGCCGAAGGCGGTGCCGACACGACCGATCATCCCGGGCTGATCGGCGTAGCGGAAGATCGCCAGGTGGTCGGCGAAGGGCATGTAGAAGCTCTGGCCCCAAACGCCGACCAGGTAGGGGATGTTGCGCGGCCCGACCCCGGTGCCGGCGACCTCGACCTCGCCGACCCGCACCTTGACCAACTCGGTGAAGTCGTCGGCGGTCGTTTCCGAAAGCTCGATGAGCTCGATCCCGCGCTCCTCGGCCATCGCCGGCGCGTTGACCAGGTTGACCGGCTCCTCCGTGTGGCCCGCGAGGATGCCCACGAGCACCGCGATCCCGAGCAGGCGGGTGTCGTGGTCGGCGATCCGACCGTGGAACTCGACCTCGACCCGATCGACGGCCCCGTTGCCGAGCCCCTGCGCCAGGCGGCCAAGCTTCTCGCACAGGGGCACGAACGGCGCCAGCGCCTCCATCGCCTCGGGGCGCACGGCGGCGACGTTGACCGCGTTGGTGACCACGTCTCCGGAGAGCGCCGCGCGGACCTGCTCCGCGGTGACGATCCCGGCGCGGTCCTGGGCCTCGGCGGTCGAGGCCCCCAGGTGCGGGGTGACGACGACGTCGTCGCGCTCGAACAGGGGGTGCGCGGTGAACGGCTCGGAGGGAAAGACGTCGAGCGCCGCCCCGCCGACCTTGCCCGATTCGAGCCCGGCGAGCAGGGCGTCGAGGTCGACGAGCTCGCCGCGGGCGCAGTTGACGATCCGCACCCCGTCGCGCATCTCGGCGATCGCATCGGCGTCGATCCAGCCGACCGTGTCGGCGGTCTTCGGCAGGTGGATGGTGATCACGTCGGCGCGGCGATAGAGCTCCTCGCTCGTCTCCACGCCCTCGACCCCGAGCTCGCGAAAGCGCTCGGGCGCCACGAACTTGTCGAAGCCGACCACCTCCATGTCGAAGCCGAGCGCTCGCTTGGCGACCAGCTGGCCGATGCGCCCGAAGCCGATCACGCCGAGCGTCTTGCCGTAGAGCTCGTTGCCGCCGTAACGCGAGCGCGCCCACTCGCCGGCGACCAGCGATCCGTGGGCCTGGGGAACGTTGCGGCACAGCGCTAGGGCCAGCGCCAGGGTGTGCTCGGCGGCGGCGATCGAGTTTGATTCCGGCGCGTTGGCGACGATGATCCCGCGCTTGGTCGCCGCCGGGACGTCGACGTTGTCGACGCCTGTGCCGGCTCGGCCGATCACCTTCAGCCGTTCCGCGCGCTCGATCAGCTCTCCGCTCAGCTTCGTGCCTGAGCGGATCAGGATCGCGTCGAACTCGCCGATCCGCTGTGCGAGCTCGTCGTCGGACATCTCCAGCCCGAGCTCGACGTCGAAGTCGGACCGCAGCAACTCGACGCCCGCCTCGGCGATCTTCTCCTTCACCAGGACCCGCGGCAGCGGGTCGCTGAGCGTGCGCTCTGCGTGCACTAGTGCCCCGTCCTCTGCTGCACTAGCCCGCGACCGGCTCGGGCACCGTGCCGGCATCGGCGAACACGCCCTGCGCCGCCGCGGCGCCCGCCCCCCGCTCGACTTCGGCCCCGAGGTCGCGCAGCGCCATCTCGAGCGCGGTCAGCGCGACTACGATGTCGAAGCCCCCGTAGTAGCCACAGTGGGCGATGCGGACGATCCTCCCCTTCAGGTGTCCCTGCCCGCCGGCGACGGTCACCCCGTAGCGGTCGCGCATCAGCTTCGGCACCTTGGCCCCGTCGATCTCCGCCGGCAAGCTCGCGGCCGTGATCACGTTCGCGTCGGGATCGTCGGCGCCGAAGCGCTCGAGGCCGATCGCCTCGATCCCCGCACGCGCGGCGCGGGCGAGGATCGCGTGGCGCTCGAACACGGTGCCCAGGCCCTCGGCGAAGATCAGCTCCAAGGCCACGTCGAGACCCCTGAACAGGGTGACCGCAGGCGTGAACGCGGAATTCGGCGGCTTCTGTGCCTGGCCGTCGGCGATCCTCGCCCAATCGAAGTAGTAGCGGCTCGGTGGATGGACGCCAGCCCCGTCGGCCGCCAGCGCCATCGCCCGCTCCGAGACCGAGGCGAACGCGAGCCCCGGCGGGCACATCAGCGACTTCTGCGAGCCCGAGACGACCACGTCCACTCCCCACTCGTCCTGGGGGAGGTCGACAGCGCCGAGCCCGGAGATCGCGTCCACGCAGAGCACCGCGCCATGCGCGAGCGCGACCTCGTTCAGCGCCCGGATGTCGTTGACGACCCCGGTCGAGGTCTCCGACTGGGTCACGTAGACGGTGCCCGGCCTCGAATCCAGCCCCGAGATCGCCGCGTCGAGGCGCGGCGGGTCGACCCGCTCCCCCCACTCGAACTCGACGTGGGTGGTCGCCGCCCCGTATGCGTCGCAGAGTTCGGCCCACCGCTGGCCGAACTTGCCGCAGGAGGCGACCACCGCGGGCTCACCGGGGGCGACGAGGTTGGCGACCGCGGATTCCATCGCCCCGGTGCCCGAGGCGGCGAAGCAGAGTACCGGGTTCCGGGTCTGGAACACCCCATCTAGGCGCTCGAGGCAGCGCGCGTAGATGTCGACGAAGGCCGGGGCGCGGTGGTAGAGAACCGGCTCCGCCATCACCTGCGACACGCGCGGCGGCAACGGCGTCGGGCCGGCGGTGAGCATGTACTGCTTGCTGAAGACGTTCGGGGCTTCGGCCATCGGGCGGTTCAGGATACGGTGCGCCCATGACCGATGGCATCGCAACGGGCGAGGGCTACTCCGTCGGCCACCTCGACGATCTCGGCGACGGCCCCGGCTTTCGCAAGATCCGTCCGGAGCTCGACGTGACCGAGTTCGGCGTCAACGCGATCGTGCTTCCGGCGGGGATCGAGACCGGCTTTCACATGCACGAGCGCCAGCAGGAGCTCTACTTCGTGCACTCCGGACGGGTCGAGGTCGAGTTCGACGACGGCAGCGTGCACGAGCTCGGCCCCGGCGGTCTCGCGCGGGTGAACGCGCCTGTCCCGCGCCTGATTCGCAACCGCGGTCCCGAGGAGGCCGTCTACGTGGTGATCGGCGGCGAGGGCGGCTATGTCGGCCGCGACGGCAAGCAACCGGAGGGCGAGGACGGGCGCGCCCGTCCGATTGCGGACGCCTAGACCGTCTCGTGATCGCGCACACCGAGTACCTCACATTCGAGACCGGCGAACGCCGCGAATTCGTTCGCATCACCGACGAGGTGCAGGCGGCGGTGGCCGAGTCCGGAATCGCCGAGGGGATGGTGCTGGTCTCTGCGATGCACATCACCGCCGGTGTCTGGATCAACGACGACGAGCCCGGGATTCAGGCCGACACGCTCGAGTGGCTCGACAAGCTGGCGCCGCCCTCGTGGAGCGAGCCGGCGAACGACGTCGCCCGCGCGCTTTCGCCGGACCCGGG
>JAJNAZ010000054.1 GCA_021155855.1 Solirubrobacterales bacterium | reverse complement strand
GCGCGGTCGCATGAGCCAGCCCTCTGCCGTCGCGTCGGCGTCGTTCGCGCGCTCGTCGCCGAGGTGCCAGCTATGGACCTCCCTGCCGCGCTTCCCCAGAGGATTCTCCCGGCTCTGGTCCGGCCCGGCGACGAAGCCATCGAGCGAGATCGACATGTGGCAGGTGGTGTCCGCCATCAGCGTCCTCCAAGCAATTGCGGTTTGCAAGCGTCGGGATCGCAGCCTAGCCAGGACTGGCCAGATAGCCGCTTTCCATGCAAAGCGGTGGGCCTGCGCTCAACGCGGCGTCCCTACACGGGCCCGCCATTTGGGTTGCCCCGCACGGCCCAGGCGGGTCGCAGCGCGTCGAGAGCCGCCTGATCGTGACGCCTGGGGACCCCCCCGCGGGGCTTGCAGCTGCGGGACGACATTCGAAGCGACAAACGGATGCCGCCGTCCGCGTCACGGATCTCGACCTCGCCGGCGAAATCCGCAGCCGCGGCGGCGACAATGCCGAGCGGGACCAACAGCGCGACGGCAACGCTCACTCCGCGAGCGCGGCGAGCCCCCTCGTCCCCGCTGCACTTGCCCGCCATCAGCTCGATTTTCTCATCCTGGCGACGGCGGGCTGTCCTCGGGGTGGCGTGGCATCGGCTCGGCGCGCCGGTCCACTCATCCGTTCGCCGCGCCGAGCGCCGGCCTCGGGACGACGACCACCGGGCACGGGGCGGCGGAGATCACCGCGGTCGAGGTGGTGCCGAGGAGCGCAGCCTGAAGTCGCCCGTAACCGCGGGAGCCCATCACGAGCAGGTCGACCCCTTCCTCAGCGTGTGAGAGCAGCACCTCGACAGGGGCGCCCCGCTCGTAGATCGGCAGCGTCCGCAGCTCGGACGGCAATGCCGCCACCGTCTCGTGCAGTTCCGATTGCAGATCGATGGCGCCTGCGCTGGCCGGCGCGGTCTCCGGCCTGGGCTCGGCCGTCCCGGGGTAGCTTCGCGAATCGACTGCGATCACCCGTAGCGTCGCCTCGGCGGCGGCGCCGATCTCGGCCGCGAGGTCGAGCGCGGCGCGGGCCTCGTTCGATGCATCGAACGCAACCGCGATCACCCGCGGGCGCTCTGCGAGCGCCGGCCGGCTCGATCCTGCCCGCGCGTCGCCGTATCGCCGAGGCGCGACCGCGATCGAGCATGGAAGCCGGCCGAACAGATGCGCGGCGACGCCTCCGGGCAGCACGCGGCCGAGGCCGGCGCGATGGGAGGAGCCCAGCACGAGCATTCCGAGGGCGGGTTCGCTCGCGGCCAGCTCCAAGAGAGCCTTGGGCACGGACCCGCCCGTGAGCACGCGCGATCGCGCTCGGATCGACGACCCGGCGGGGGTGCGAGCAAGCTCGCCCTCGAGTTCGTCGCCCTCGCGGTGGCGGTCGTCCGTTCCAGGGCCGGCCTCGACCGTCACGACCAGGAGCTCGGCATCCAACGTGCGGGCGAGCAGCTCGCCGAGCACCAGGGCGTCGCGCCCGGCCTCGGTTGGGGCCCAGCCAACGGCGATCAGCGTCAGCTCCCTCATCGGAGCGGCATCATCGCCCAGCAGTCAGGCGGGGCGCCGCGCCACGTGGGGATCGCGCCTTTTCGCCCGCCGCGGGCCGCGATCCGCTCGGCGAGGCCGCCCGGCCTCGAGGTCCTTCCCCACGATGAGCCGCGTCGCGTCCTCGCTTGGGGAGCGAACCGTGAAGCTCCAGCTGCTCTTGCCACCGCCGGGAAGCCGCTGCAGCATGGTCAGGTCTTGCTCGGGACGTATCCCTCCACCCGATAGAACTGACCGGGAATGCGCCCCAGATACAGCTCGGGGGCAGGCGGATCCGGTCGATCGCCCGCGTCCTCTGATGGCCGGCTTCGGGGACCAGCCCGTCGCCCGCAAGCGGCGCGGAGGCCTCGGTCGCGGTGGCACCCAAGGTCCGGTGCCATCGTCGTGACAGCGTGGCGAGCGCGGCGTACGCGAGCGCCACCCCGAGCGCTTGCAAAAGTCGCCGTCGCAAGACTCGACTCTGGATCGCGATGCGGCCTAGGCGAACGGCAACGTCTTGTCGAGCGCGGTGAGCCTGAACATGTCGGCGACGTAGCCCTTGCCGCGGGTGAGGCGCAGGCGGTTGCCGGTCGTCTCGGCGCGTCGGGTCGCCCTCAGAATCACCCTGAGGCCGGTCGAGTCGATGAACAGCAGCTCGTCGACATCGAGCACGATGCGGGCGGCGTCGCTTGCCTCGGCCTCGATCAGGGCCTGGTCGAGACGGTCGACGTTGTCGAGGTCGAGCTCGCCGCCGAGCCGGATCGTGTGGGTGTCGCCCTTGCGATCGATCTCGATCGCAAGGGCCTTCGATCCGCTGGATCGCTTCTGGTCCGTCACCTGGGCCGGGTCACCTCGCTGCTGACTGTCTCATGGCAAGCCGCTGGAACGCAAGTCTCTTCGCACGGCTCACATCATTACCTCAGCGCCGCCGCCTGCCGGCCGGCCGTCGCCCACGTGCCTCGAGCTTGCCTCGCTGCGCGTCGCTCGCAGGCACCTTCCTCACCTTCCGGAGGCCGCCGACGAGCGCCTCCGCACAGGGGCGATGCCAGTGATGGTGCTCGGTGCCGCCGATCCGGTGGACGTAGTGGACGACGACGTGGTCGGCCCCGATCGGGATCTCGCCGTGGCAGCCGGGGCAGCGGTAGAGCTTCTGCGAGATCGAGCGGATCAGCCACGCCTCGTCACCCTCGTCAGTGTGGCCGACAAGGCCGGTGCGGGTATCGGGGAGTCCCTCGAACCTGCTCATCGCGGGGCACGCTACCCGCACGACCTCACCCGGGAGCGCTCCGCAGGTGTCGCTACCGTGTTCGTAGAGCAGTGGCGCGCCATCTCAGCGGGCGACGGCTCGGGCTTGCGGCGGCGGTCGCCGGGCTGCTCGTGCTGCCCGCGGGCGCGAGTGCGAGCGCTGCGGGGCCGGGCGGGCTTCCAACGTCGGGCCAGCTCGAACGCTCGACCGATCGCTTCCTCGAGCGCCACCCGGGCGCATCCACGCCATCGGCGCGCCCCGCCCGCGGGCCGGGGACCGCGCTCTTGCCTTCGAACCGGGTCGTGGCGCTCTACGGGGCGCCGCAGATGGGTCAGACCATCCTCGGGCGGCGCTCGCCGTCGGGTGCGACGAAGCAGCTTGCCGCCCAGTCCGCGCCCTACGCGGAGCTCGGTCACCGACCCGTGGTCGGCGCCCTCGACCTGGTGGCCGTGTTCGCGACCGCGGGCGGCGGACCGGACGGGCTCTATCGCACGCGCCAGGACGACGACGTGATCCGGATCTACCTCGACCAGGCTCGGGCGGTCGGCGCGCGGCTGATCCTCGACATCCAGCCAGGCCGCGCGAGGCTCCGCGACGAGCTGCGTGAGCTGCGCGAGTGGGTGGTCCAACCCGATGTCGACATCGCCATCGACCCGGAGTGGAACGTCGGCCCGCGCGGCGTCCCCGGTCGCACCGCGGGCAACGTCAGCGCGCGAAAGGTCAACCGGCTCGCGCAGCGGATCGCGAGGAAGGTGCGGGCGAACGACCTGCCGCCGAAGCTGCTGGTGGTCCACCAGTTCCGCAAGGGCAGCGTCCGTGGCCGGACCAGGATCAAGCAGCGGCCCCAGGTCCAGACGCTGCTCAACTTCGACGGGATCGGCTCGCCGGCGGCGAAGCGAGCGGGCTACGCGGCGCTCTCGGTGCCCCGTCTCTTCGACGGCTTCTCGCTCTTCTACCGGCGAGACGCGCCCCTGATGAAGGCCTCGAGCGTGCTCGCGCTCGTGCCCGAGCCGGACTTCCTGCTCTACCAGTAGCCTCGCGCCCGGTCAGAGCGCCCGGACAGCGTCCGGCGACGAGGCCGCTCGTGTGCCAGGTGGCCGAAGCCGAGCGCGACCGCGAGGTTGAAGGCGCCAGCGAGCCGCAGCCCGGCGCGGGCGCCGGGGCGCGAGAACGACTCCGAGCGCGCCCAGACGGCGTCGGTCGCGACCTCGCTCCCCCGCAGCCATGCCAGCGCCCACCAGTCGCACGGCCGGTCGCGCCGCTCGGTCACCGCGTGCGCGGCCGCGAACGTGAGCCAGATCGGCCCGCAGCGCCGGAACAGGTGGCGGGCGTCCGGCGAGGGCTCGTCGTGTCCGAGCAGGCGCAGGGTCGCGTCGGGCGCCATCAGCGCCCCGGCGCCGAGCGCGAGGTCGAAGGCGATCAGGTTGCGGTTCGTCAGCCGCAGCGCCCGCTCCAGATCCATCCCCGCAACCCAACCACATTGAAGACCGCGCTTGCACCGATCGCCCGCGTGGAAGGGAAACCCTCGACCAAGGCGAAACAACCGGCCGTGACCAAGACCGCGACCAAGGCCCGACCCACCACCCGCACCCGGGGCTCCGCCAACGGCGCCGGCCGGCGCGCCCCGGTGCGTCCGGGCGGCAAGGCCCTATCGACCTACATCACCGAGCGTTTCGACGAGTTCTCGCGCTCGCAGAAGGACGTCGCCCGCTACATCGTCGACCACCTCGACGAGGCGGCGTTCCAGACCGCCGAGGAGCTAGCGCGCCGCGCCAATACCTCCTCCTCCACGGTCGTGCGCTTCTCACAGGCGCTCGGCTTCGAGGGTTATCCCGAGCTCCAGCAGGCGGCGATCGAGGAGTACCGCAGCCGCGCACCGGGAGAGGATTCCGCCGCGCCGCTGTTCGACTTCGACCACTCCGAGTTCGAGGCCTCGCTGGCGGCCGACCACACGAACGTCGAGGAGACGGTCCGCAACCTGACTCGCGAGCAGGTCGAGGCCTGCGTCACAGCGCTCGCGGGCGCCAACCGGGTGATGGTCGTCGGCATCGACCAGCTCGCATTCTTCGCCAGCTACCTGCGTCACCTGCTCGCGCTGCTCGACATCAGGGCCGAGGTCGTCGCCAGCCCTCGCCAGGACTCGATCACCCGACTCTCGCGCGTCGACGAGGACTCGCTCGTGATCGCATTCTCGGCCGGCCGCGCGCATCCGATCGTCGTCCGCGCGATGAAGCTCGCCAAGCATCGCGGTGCCTCGACGATGGCGATCACCGACGCGACCCTCTCCGACATCGGTCAGCACTCCGACCTGACGCTCTATTACTCCTCCAACGGCCCCTCCTTCACCCGTTCCAACACCTCGCTGCTGGCGATCGTCCAGGCGCTCGCGCATGGGGTCTACGCCAGGGACAAGGGCGCATACAAGGAACGCATCCGCGCCTTCAAGCTGAAGTAATGCCCGAACTGAAGGGCTTGGCGCGCAGTTTCTTCGGCGCCTACGCCGGCGGCGACCGCGAGGCGGCGGCCGCGCTGCTGGCCGATGATCTCGTCTCCTACGTCTCTAACGCCGATGCCGGCGTCGATATGGTGCGGGGGCGCGACGAGTACATGCGCAGGGTTCCCGATCTGCGGTCGGCGGCGGGCTCGCTCGAGCTCACTCAGGTGGTCGAAGTCGATGCCGAGCGGGTCCTGATCATGGCCGAGATCCGCGCTCG
>JAJNAZ010000010.1 GCA_021155855.1 Solirubrobacterales bacterium | reverse complement strand
TCCGACGAGGTGCTCGGTCTGTTCAAACCCGGCCAGCACGGCAGCACGTTCGGCGGCAACCCGCTCGCGTGCGCGATAGCGCTCGAGGTGCTGGATATGCTGGCGGACGGGTCACTCGCGCAAAACGCGACCGGGCTCGGCTCGCGATTCCTTCAGTCCGTCCAAGCGGCGTCCCATTCCGCGGTCGCCGGAATCCGCCAGCGTGGCCTCTGGATCGGAGTGGACCTTGACGCTGGGACGGCACCCGCGAGGAGCGTGTGCGACCGGCTGCTGGCAGCGGGAGTCTTGGCGAAGGAGACGCGGGACCGCACGATCCGCTTCGCGCCCCCACTCACGACGACGGCTGACGAGCTCGATTGGCTGCTCGAGCGGGTGAATCTCGTGCTCGCCCAGCTCTGAGCACACCGCAGGCCCTCATCCACGGCGGGCTACCGGCACGCGAATACGCTGCAGGACCTGTGGACGACCGAATCGCCCAGGCGTCGGCGACCACCGCCTCGCGCCTGCCGGCGGCCTGGGCGCTTCGCGGCGACCCGCTGCCGGCGATCAGGCGGGGTTTTCTGATCGCGGTCCCGGTCGCCGCCTTTCTGCTCACCGACCTCGAACTCGATGACGCGGTCGCCGGGGGCCTCGGCACCGCCGCGATGGTCTGTGGCTTCGTCGCCTTCGACGCCCCCGCCCGGGTGCGGGCGCGCTGGCAGCTCTTCTGCGCCCCGTTGCTGGGCATCCTCGCGGCCCTCGGGGTGCTCACGAGCCAGACCGTGCCGACCGCGATCGCCGGCATGGCGGTGGTGGCGACCCTCGGCGGCTATGCGATCGCCGTTTCGCTGCGGATGGGGATCGCCGGGCTGTCCTTGGTGCTCGCCTTCCTGCTCGCGCAGGGGCTGTGGCTGGAGCCGGAGCAGGCCTGGGAGGCGCTCGCGATCGGCGCCTGTGGCGGCCTCGCCCAGGCCGTTTGGGCCGCCGCCGCGTGGGCGGTCGCGGATCGTGGGGGCGAGCGGCCGTTTGCGTTCGGCCAAGCGGTCGCGGAGACGGCCGCGAAGCTGCGCGCCGGCCTCGACGTCCACGACGCGGCCCTGCGCCACGCGCTTCGCTTCGGCGTAGCGTTGGCGATCGGGGTAGCGATCTATCGGCTGGTCGGCTTTGACGACCACGGCTACTGGGTGCCGTTGACGATCCTCTTCGTGCTCAAGCCCGACCTCGGCCAGACCTCCGAGCGAATCGCCATGCGCGCGGTCGGGACCGCGGTCGGCCTCGTGCTGGCCACGGCGCTGGCGGAGGTACTGGGCGACGCGGTGATCTCGACCACGATCGTGCTCACGACCGCGGCGGCACTCTCCTTCGCGTTGTTGGCAATCGAGTACGCGCTATTTACGACCGCAATCACCGTTTACGTCGTGCTGTTGACCGACACGCTCGGCTCGTCGCCGTTCGACTCGGCGGGCGAGCGCGCCCTCGGCACGGCGCTCGGGATCCTGGTGGCGGCGCTTGCGTTCCGGGCCTTCGGCGAGGCGAGACCTGATGCCCCACCGCCTGGCGCCTCGAGCTCAGCGCCGTGCGGCCGCCGCAACCGCTAACGCCCGCGCCCCGGGAACGCCTCGCCGGCGACTGCCGGGGGGACGAAGTAGACCGCGGTCGCGTCGGCCGTCGCTCCTCGCGTAGGCTCGGCGCTGGCCTCGTGACGATCAACGAACCCACCCTTGGCCTCGCCGCCTGGCCGCCGCCACCGACCGTCGCCGACGTCGAGCGGATTGCCGCGCTCACCGATCCGGTGGTGCGCAACCTGCAGATCACGCAGTGCTACGGCGAGTTGTCGCGCGCGCTCGCCGCGCGAACCGACGGCGGCCCGGCCAACTGGTGCACGTTCGCCACCTGGGCGTCGAAGCAGGCCGGCCAGACGATCCGCAAGGAGGACCTGGCGCGGACGTTCGAGCGGCTGTTCGCTCAGTCGCCCCGGGTGACGAACACCGGCAGCGCTGCGGTCGCGTCGATCGCCGAGCTCAGCGCCAAGCGTGGCCCGGAGGCCATCTGGGATGCGTTGTGGGAGGCGCTCAAGCCGACCGCGGCGTTCGCCCGAGCGAGCGACGCCGTCGCTCGCGGCAACCGCAAGGTCTTCGCGGAGATCGGCCGTGAGTTCGCCCGCTTGCTGGCGCTGCCAACTCAGGGTGGAACGATCGATCCGACCGCGTTCGAGTCCTTCCGCGGCACCCTGCCCCCGGGCCCGCCGCCCGACGGCCAGGACTACCTCAGGCAGGCGTTCACGTCCTATGTGGCGGCGCTCCGCGCGACCGACCGCAAACAGCGCGCCGAGCTGATCCTGCTCGCGAACCTGGCGATCGGATGGCACGAGCAGACGCGCCTGCAGCCGGAGATCGCGGAGGCACTTGACGCGCCGTTCGCGGAGCCGGTCGAGCTGCGTCGCGACCTGCTGCGTCACCTGCTGAGCCAGCACGTCGGCTTGGCACTTCGCCTGTTGCTCGAGCTCGTCCCCGGCCGCGCCACCTCGGTGAAGGAGGTGCTCGACGACCTCGACCGGGAGGTCAAGCAGCTCGCACATGAGGCGATCACGGAGCGGCTGATGACGCTCACCCTGCCGGACGAGGTGTTGAGGCTCGGTCGCGACGTGCCGGGTACGTTCCCCGCCGACCTAAGAACGATCGACAACCCCGATCTGCGCTTTCTGCTCGGCCGGACGGACCCGACACCGGACACCACGCGCGGCAGCGGCACCGACGACTGGTCGGCCTTGGCGGAACGGATCCACTTCATCGCCGACCTCTTTCGCGTCTACCAGGAGCGCCCGACCCTGCTGAGCGATCCGTTCACCGCCGAGCAGGTGGCCATGATCAAGTCCGGCGGCCGTCCAGCCGGCCGGCTGTGAAATAGTCGACGGCGCCATCCCAGACGCCCCGATCAGCGGATACGGGCGACCTCGGCCGCGAACCAGACCGAGAGCCCGCCGGCGATGCCGCGCATCGCGCGCGCGATGCGGGGGTCGATCTGCTCGGAGGTGGTCGCCTGGGTCGCGGCGACCCACGTGAGCCCCGCGCCGAGCCCAAGCGCCACCGCGCGGCCGGCCCGCACGACCTTTTGCTCGAGCCGCGCGGAGGTGAACTTGACTTCGAGCTGGCGCCCGGGACGGCCGCCGACGACGGTCGCCAGGCCCTCGGAGATCTGGCTTGCCCTGTAGCGCAGCCGCTCGGCCTCATAGACGATCCCTTGCGCGTCGAGGCGGCCGAGCAGCCGTCGCGAGATGCTGCGCACGAAGAACCGCCGCGCCTCCTCGATCGGGTCGAGCTCCGGCGCAAGCTCGGAGACCGTGCCGTCGACCTGGGCGAGCGCCTTGCCGACCATGACGAAGGCGGGCGGCAACGGCACCCCGTGGCGGACGGAGATCAGCGTCAGCTGGTTGAGCAGCTCGACCAGGTTGATCTCCTGTAGCGAGCGCCCGCGGATCTCGGCCATCACCGCGGCGATGTCGCCGCGGTAGTCCTCGAGGTCGACGTCGGTGGCGTCCGTGACCCCGCTGATGTCGAGCGACACGTCGGCGAGCAGGTCGACGTCCCCCTGCGCGAACGCGAGCAGGACCAAGAACAGCTGGCGGCGCGTCTGCGTGTCGAGACGACCGACCATGCCCAGATCGATCAACCAGATCCGGCCGTCGGCCCAGAGCATGTTGCCGGGGTGCGGGTCGGCATGGAAGAACCCCTCCTCCAACACCTGCCTGTAGTACGCCTCCATCAGTTGCCGCGCTGCCTCGGTGCGCTCGGTGCCCTCCGGGGCCTCGAGCAGCGGGACCCCGTCGACGATCTCATCCATGACCAGCAGGCGGCGGGTCGAGAGCTCACGGTGACAGCGCGGGACGTCGATCCGGTTGTACCTCTCGACGATCTCGCCCATGCGGGTGATGTTTCGCGCCTCCTCGCCGAAGTCGAGCTCGTCGCGAAGGGCGCCGGAGACTTGTTCGACAAGCGAGGGTAGATCGATGATCCGGTTCAGCCGGCCCGAGCGCGACGCCGGCCCGACGACCATGTCGAGCAGGGCGAGGTCGTTGTCGACCACCTCCTCGGCCTCCGGCCGCTGGACCTTGACAACGACTCGGTGGCCGTCGGCCATCCGCGCTCGGTGTACCTGGGCGATCGTCCCGGCGGCGAGCGGCTCGGGGTCGATCGAGGAGAAGACGTCCTCCCATGGCACCGCGAGCTCGCGCTCCATCATCGCCACGACCTCCGCCTCGGACATCGGCGGCACGTCCGCCTGCAGGGCGGCGAGCTCGGCGACGTACTCCTCGGAGACGAGGTCCGGGCGGGTGGAGAGGATCTGGCCGAGCTTGCCGAAGGTCGGCCCGAGCTTCTCGAGCGCCTCCCGCAGCCGGCGGGGGCCGTCGGGGTCGCCCTCGAGCCGCAGCAGGCGACCCGAGAGCTGGCTGATCCCGACCGGACCGAGGACGCGGCCGATCTCGCGGGCCCGCGTCCCAAGCGAGGCGGAGCCGGGCGCCGCCTCGGAGACCGGCTCGCCCGTGGCGGTGTTGACCACCACCACGGTGCACTCGGCGAGATGGGTGACGCGGTTGGCGACGTTGCCGAGCAGAAACTGCTTGCGGCCACGCATGCCGGAGCTGCCGACGACGACGACGTCGGCATCGGCGCGCCCGGCAGCGGCGAGGATCGCGGCGGCGATGTCCTCTCCCGACTCGACCACGCCCCGGGCGCGGATCCCCTCCGCCGGCAACGAGCTCTCGAGCGCCTCGCGCAGTCGTGCGCGCTCGCCGGCGACACCATCGTCCCCCTGCGCGATCCGCTCCCCGTCGGCCTCGGGCGCGCCGCCGTCTCCATCGGTATCGGGCTCGGGCGGCGGCGCGACCACCTGGATCGCCAGCAGCTCGGCGCCCAGCGATCGCGCGAAGCTCGCCGCCCATTCGACCGCGAGCGCCGCTCCCGCGCTGCGATCGGTGGCCACCGCGACCAGCTTCGTCTCCGCCGCCATCATGCGAGCATAGGTCGGAGCTCGGCCCGGCGACGTGAGGACTGGGCCACGAGCAATCGATCGTCGATACTGAGCGCTGTGTCGGAGGAGAAACGCCGATTTGCTCGAGGGCATTCGGATTCGGGGCTATCTCGACCCGGAAACGGCCATCGATGCCGCCGCGCTGACGGGGTAGGGGCCGTGTCCGGCTCGGAGGCGTGCCGATGAGTTGCACCGCTCTCGTCCGCGGCCTGCCAGAGTCGAAGCGCTGGGGCGACGTGCCCGCGGCCGAGTTCGAGACCGGCAACCTGACGATCGCGGTGATGCAATCCGACGCCTTCGGCCTCGAGTTCCGCGCCAACAACCATCCGATCGAGCTCCGGGTCGACGACTTCGAGGCCGCGCGTGGGCTCGGCCTCGCCGGGCATGCGGAGCACACGCGCGCGCTGGGCCGATGAAGCTCGCCGTCGTCGGCCTTATCGAGTGGGGAGAGTTCGCGCGGGTCGATCACGTTCCTGCGCCGGGCGAGATCGTCGAGGCGCTCGAGGCCTGGGAGCAACCGGCGGGCGGGGGAGCGGTCGCCGCGGTGCAGATCGCCCGGCTGGCGGGCGGATGCCTGTTCTTCACCGCGCTCGGCGACGACGAGCTTGGCCACCGCGCGCAGCGCGAGCTCGAGGGCATGGGTGTTCGGGTCGAGGCGGCGTGGCGGGCGGAGCCGCAGCGACGGGCGTTCGTCCACCTCGACGACGAGGGAGAGCGGACGATCACGACCGCCGGCGAGCGCCTGGGTCCGCGCGGAAGCGACGCCCTGCCATGGTCGGAGCTCGAGGCCATCGACGCGGTCTATCTGACCGCCGGGGACGCCGGTGCGGTGCGGGCGGCGCGTGCGGCGGGAAGGCTGGTCGCTGCGGTGCGCGCGGGCGAGGCCCTCGCCGGGTCGGGGGTACAACTCGACGTGTTGGTGATGAGCGCCAACGACGCCGCCGAGCGCTATCGGGCGGGCGAGATCGAGCCCCCGCCGCTCGCGGTCGTGCGAACCGACGGGGCCGCGGGCGGGTGGATCGAAACGGCCGACCGCCACTCGAGCCACTGGACGGCCCCGGCGCTTCCCGCCCCGGCGGTGGACAGCTACGGCGCGGGCGACTCGTTCGCGGGCGGCTTGACCTTCGGCCTCGGACAGGGACAGACGCTCGCGTCAGCCGTGGCGGTGGGGGCGCGCTGCGGCGCCGGCTGCGTCAGCGGACGGGGGCCGTATGCCGGGCAGCCGGCCGGCTCCGAGCGGGCGTAGAATCCCTTGAGGGCGCGGACGAGCAGTGGCAGCCAAGCGTGACGACGACGGGGCCGAGCTCGTGACCGTCGAGGACGACGACGATGACGACGACCGGTTCGCGCGCGGCGGTCAGACCAACGGCGAGACGGACGGTGGCGGCGACGAGACCGGCAACTCGAAGAGCCACAGCAAGGAAACCGCGGCCGGGACCACCAGGGCCACCGGTCAGAGCAACTCGAAGACCAACTCGAGCGGCAAGAGCGCCAACACCAGGACCGGGACCACCCGCGGAACCGGCAAGTCGAACAGCCGCTCGAACAGCTCCTAGCGACTCGGCGGACGGGGCGTGCGCGGCATCGGTTCGACGCTGCGCATGCTCCCGGCCTGCAAATGGGCGATGATCGCGAGGCACCGATGAGCGACCCTGAGCGACAGACATCCTCGCCCGTCGCCGCCGAGCCGGACCCGAGGGAGTCGAGATGGCACTTCGAGGAGGGCGACGAGATCGCCCCCGGCCGCAGCGCGATCAAGCTCCTCGGCGGGGGCTTTCGCTATGAGGCCTACCTCGCCTGGGACGATCACCTGCTGACGCTGGTCGTGATCAAGGTCGTGCGCCCTGGTCTGGTCGAGGACCGCCACACGCTCGAGGGGTTGGCCGACGAGGTCCGGATGCTGGAGCGCCTCAACCATCCGGTGCTGGCGCGGGGGTTCGGCGCCGACCTCGACGGCGAGCGACCGCACGTCGTCCTCGAGCATCTCGAAGGCCCGCGGCTGTCGACGCTGCTGCGCAAGTACGGCCCGCTTCCGCCGGAGCAGCTGATCCCGCTGGCGCTGCAGCTCTGCGCTGCGGTCCACTACCTGGCCGGCGAAGGCGTGGTCCACCTCGACGTGAAGCCGTCGAACGTCATCATGGGCGGGCCGCCGCGGCTGATCGATCTCAGCGTCGCCCGCACGCTCGAGGAAGCCGCCAAGCTGCGGTCCGCGGTCGGCACCGACGCCTACATGTCCCCCGAGCAATGCCGGCCCGGCGAGCCGGCCATCGTCGGCTCCGCCGCCGATGTCTGGGGCGTGGGGGCGACGCTGTATCGCGCCTTTCTCGGTGGGCGCGCCTTCAGCAAGGGCGATCCCGACTCGTCGGTGCCCGCCGAGCGCTGGCCGCAACTGGTGGAAGCGCCCAAGGTGCCCGACGTCAACCGGTTGCCCGAGGTGATCGCGCATCCGATCCTCTCCTGCCTCGCTCCCGACCCCGCCGACCGCCCGAGCGCGGCCGAGCTCGCGGCTCAACTCGAGCTCGTCCTCGACGCGCTGCCGAGGCCGAAGCTCTCCAAGTTGAAGCCCCGCCTGCGCTGATTCCGGGATATTCCGGGGCCGGGCCGATCATGGACGTGACGATCATCGGAGCAAGGCAACATGGGTCGCGGCATCGGCACCCGGCTGGTCGCCGGCGGCAACAACGTCACGGTGCTCGACAACGATCCCGAGCAGGCGAAGCAGCTTGCCGAGGAGCTTCGGGCCGGCGCGACTGAGGGAGCGGCCGCCGAGGGCGGAGCCGCGAATGACCCGATCGACGGAGACGTCCTCGTGCTGGCCGTCTGGTACGAGCCGGCCAGGGCGGTCATCGAGCAGTACGGTGACCAGCTCGAAGGCAAGGTGGTGATCGACATCACCAACCCGGTCAACGTCGAGACCTTCGACGGGCTCGTCACTCCCGCCGACAGCTCGGCCGCCGAGGAGCTGGCGAAGCTGGCGCCGGCCGGCGCGAAGGTGGTCAAGGCCTTCAACACCACCTTCGCGGGCACCCTGGTTGCCGGCCAGGTCGGTGGCCAGGCGCTCGACGTGCTGATCGCCGGTGACGACGATGAGGCCAAGCGGACGGTCGCCGAGCTGGCGCGGGCCGGAGGCCTGAACCCGATCGACGCCGGGTCGCTGAAGCGGGCGCGGGCGTGCCGACCAGCTCCGGCCCGAGCCTCAATCCACCCCCACGGGCACCGGCCGCTCGGCCTCCGGGGCGCATGACGTGCAGGCCTGGCTCGGGCTCGGATGGCGCGGCCCCCGGCGCGTTTCCACGCCCCTGATCGTCGCCCAGGAGATCACGCCGCCGAGCGCGGCGATCGCGGCAGCGATCAGCATCGCCGTCTCATAGCCGTCAGAGAAGGCTCCGGGGCCGACGGCGGTGGTGGCGCTGAGCCCCGCCGCGGCGGGCAGGGCGGCGCCGGCGAAGAGCTGGGCGAGGCGTGCGGCGGCGTTGTTGACCGCCGAGGCGATGCCCGCCTGCTCGTCCGGCAGCGCGCCCAGCACCGTCGCGGTCAGCGGGGCGACGAAGATCGTCATCCCGATCCCAAACACGATCACCCCGGGGAGGACGGCCTCGAGGTAGTCGTCGCCGCGGTCAACACCCGAGAGCAGGACCAGGCCCGCCGCGAGCACCAGTGGGCCGACGGTCATCGGGATCCGCGCGCCGATCCGCTGCCCGAGCTCGCCCGCCCGGGGCGAGAACACCAGCATGATCAGGGTGGCCGGAAACGAGGCCGCGCCGGCGGCGAGCGCGCTGTAGCCGAGCACGTCCTGGAGCTGTAGCGAGAGGAAGAAGAACAGCGCGCCAATCGCGAGATAGTTGGCGAGCGTGGCCGCGTTCGCGCCCGAGAACTGGCGCGAGCCAAAGATCGCCAGGGGAAGCATCGGCTGCGAGGCGTGCCGCTCGAAGAGCAGGAAGGCGACCAGCAGCAGGCAGCCGGCGGCACCGGCTGTGGCCACCACGGGATCGCCGAGCCCCCCGCCGCCGGCCTCGACGAGCGCATAGGTGAGACCGGCGAGCCCGAGGCTGACGAGCACCGAGCCGGTCCAGTCGGGGCGCCTCGCGCCCGAGTGCTGCGCGCGGCTCTCCGGCAGGTGGCGGGCGCCGAGCCAGGCCGCGACGATGCCGGCGACGACGACGATCGCGAACACCCAGCGCCAGGAGGCCGCGTCGACCAGCCAGCCCCCCAGGAAGGGACCGATCAGGCTCGAGATGCCCGACCAGCCCGCCCAGGCTCCGATCGCCCGGCCGCGGTCCTCCTCGGCGAAGCTCGCCTCGACGATCGCCAGGCTCGCCGGCACCAGCAGCGCGGCGGCGACGCCCTGCAGCACCCGGGCGGCGATCAGGACCTCGCCGCTGGGCGCGACCGCGCACAGCAGCGAGGTGACCGCGAAGGCGATCAAACCGGCGACGAAGACGCTCCGGCGCCCGTAGAGGTCGCCGAGCGAGCCGCCGGTAATGATCAGCGCGCTGAGCGCCAGCAGGTAGGCGTTCATCACCCACTGCAGACCGCCGAGCTCGAGGTCGAGGTCGCGCCCGATCTCGGGCAGCGCCACCGTGACCACGCTCGATTCGAGAAACGCGGCCCCCGAGCCGAGGATCACCGCGGCCAGCGCCCAGCGACCGCGGGCGGAGCCGTAGCGCAGCGGCATCTCTGCTTCGGGCATCGTTTGGCCACCCTCCGTACGGAAACCAACTCTCCGGTGGCGGTAGGGTGACCGATCGGATGCCGTCGAGGCTGCTGATAGCGGTGGGCGCCGGGGCCGCCAGCCTCGACGAGCTCCCATTCGGGGTTCGGTCGCTCCTCGATCGGGCCGAGGAGATCTTGGTCATCGCCCCGGCATTGCCGAAACGGCTGGACTGGCTGACCTCGGCCACGGACAAGGCCCACCGGCATGCCGATGAGCGGCTTCGGGGGGTGCTTGGCCAGCTCAGCGAGCTGGACGCGGAGGCCGGCGGCGTGATCGGCGCCGACGATCCGGTGGTCGCCTTCGAGGATGCGATCCGCGAGTTCCGCCCCGATCACCTGCTGATCGCGTTGCGCCCCGAGGATCGAGCCGGATGGCAGGAGCGCGGCCTCTTGGATGAGCTCCTGCGGTCGTTTTCGCTGCCGATCACGGTCTTCGAGCTCCAGCCCTAGCGCCGTCCGCGGCCCGGGTCGCAAGCGCCACCGCAGCGATGAGTTTCGGGCCGCTACGCCGTCTCAAAAGCGACCCCATGAAGAAGGAGAGCGAGAACACGTGACCGCGGATACGCATACGGACCGCAGCCGCTGGATGGCGCTCTACGTGCTCTGCGGGGGGATGCTGATGATCGTCCTCGACGCGACGATCGTCAACGTCGCGCTGCCCACGATTCAGGGCGATCTGGACTTCTCCCAGAGCAACCTGGCCTGGGTGGTGAACGCCTATCTGATCGCGTTCGGCGGTCTGCTGCTGCTCGCCGGGAGGCTCGGCGACCTGATCGGCCAGCGGCGCATCTTCCTGATCGGCCTCGCCGTGTTCACCGGTGCGTCGCTGCTCTGTGCCCTGGCTCAGAGCCAGGGGATGCTGATTGGAGCCCGCTTCGTCCAAGGGGCCGGCGGCGCGATTGCCTCGGCCGTCATCCTGGGGATGATCGTGACCATGTTTCCCGAGCCACGCGAGCAGGCGAAGGCGATCGGGGTCTACAGCTTCGTCGCCTCCGCCGGCGCCTCGATCGGGCTGCTCGCAGGCGGCGTGCTCACGGAGGCGATCAACTGGCACTGGATCTTCTTCGTCAATGTGCCGATCGGGATCGCGATCGCGCTGATGGCGGTGCGGCTGGTCGAGGGCCGCAAGGGGATCGGGCTCAAAGCAGGCGCCGACATCCCCGGGGCGGTGCTGGTCACCGGTGGGCTGATGCTCGGCGTCTACACGATCCTCGAGGCCGGCGAGCAGGGCTGGGGATCGACCCAGACGCTCGGCCTCGGCGCGGTCTCGATCGCCTTGGTGGCGGCGTTCGTCGCGCGCCAGGCGCGCATTCACAACCCGCTGATGCCGCTGCGGCTGTTTCGTTCGCGTAATGTCGCCGGTGCGAACCTGGTCATGGCTCTGCTCGTCGTCGGCTTCTTCGGAATGTTCTTCCTCGGGGCCCTCTACCTGCAGGGGATCCTCGGCTACGACGCGCTCGAGGTCGGCCTCGCCTTCCTGCCCTCCTGCATCGTCATGGCGACGCTCTCGCTCGGGTACGCGGAGCGCCTGATCATGGGCGTCGGCCCGCGGGCGGCGCTGATCGCAGGCCTGGTGCTCGCCGGCGCCGGACTGCTGCTGTTCGCGCGCGCGCCGGTCGACGGCAGCTACGTCACCGACATCCTCCCGGTGATGCTGCTTCTGGGCGGGGGCGCCGGCCTCGCCTTCCCGGCACTGATGACCCTGGCGATGTCCGGAGCGACGCAGAGCGATGCGGGCCTCGCCTCGGGACTGGTCAACACGACCGTGCAGGTGGGCGGGGCGATCGGCCTCGCGGTGCTCGCGACGCTGGCCACCGAGCGCACCGACGGGCTGCTCGTCGGCGGCGAGTCGTCGCTCTCGGCGCTCAATGCCGGTTACCACCTCGCATATCTGATCGGAGCCGCGCTGATCGTCGGCGCGATCGCTGCGGCGACGATCATCCTCGATCCGCGCACGGTCGCCGAGGAGCGTGACCGCCGCGAGGCCGAGCCGGCACAAAGGGAGCCCGCCTATTCCGAGGCCGGCTGAGTGAAGCCCGGCGCGCGAACGTGAGGCTGGCGCTCGCCGGGGACACGATGCTGGGGCGCGGCGTCGCCCAGCGGCTCGGCGAGGCGCGGCCGGAGTCGCTGTTCGCGACCGAGGTGGTCGAGGCCATGCGCGGAGCGGACCTCCGTCTGGTCAATCTCGAATGCTGCATCTCGGAGCGGGGCGTGCCCGCCCCCGGGCGCGTGTTTCACTTCCGCGCGCCGCCCGCCGGCGCTGACGCCCTGGCGCTGCTGGGTGTCGATTGCGTGACCTTGGCCAACAACCACGCGCTCGACTTCGGACCCGAGGCGCTCATGGACACGCTCGAATACCTGCGGGCGGCGGGGATCGCCTGGGTCGGCGCCGGGCGCGACGCCGACGAAGCGCATGCGCCGGCGGCGCTCGCGGCGGCCGGTGAGCGGCTGCGGGTGGTCGCGTTCGCGGACCACCCGGTCGAATACGCGGCGGCGGCGGACCGCCCGGGCATCGCGTTCACGGAGTTGGGCCGGGGAGAGGTGCCCGATTGGATCCTGTCGCTGATCGGCCACGGCGGGCCTGAGCCCGTTCTCGTCTGCCCGCACTGGGGCCCGAACATGGTCGCGGCCCCGACGGCGCCGGTGCGGCGCGCGGCAGAGACCCTCCGCCGCTCCGGGGCCGCCCTGATCGCCGGCCATTCCGCGCACGTCTTTCACGGCGTCGCCGGGAAGGTGCTGTACGACCTCGGCGACTTCGTCGACGACTATCGCGTCGATCCCGTGCTGCGCAACGACCTCGGCCTGCTCTGGTTCGTGGAGCTCGCCGAGGGCGAGGTCGTTGGCCTGGAGGCGATGCCGCTGAAGCTCGATTTCTGCCACACGCGGGCCGCCGGTGGGGATGACGCCGCCTGGATCGCCCGCCGGTTCATCGATGCCTGCGCGGACCTCGGGACTCGGGCCCACGAGCGGGACGACCGCCTCGTGGTCGAGCTCGGATCGGACGCCTGAACCCCCGAGCCCACGATTCAGGGCGCTCGCGCGACGACGGCGACCGCGGGCGAGCCGCTCAGCTCGGCCACCGGCGCCCGCTCGACGGCAAGCCCGTTGTCGGCGAACTTCGCGCTCAGTCGATCGGCGAAGGCCCGGGGCTCCGCCTCTTCCCGCCACCCCGGGCTTTGGTTGAAGAGATAGAGGCGCCCTCCGGGGGCGAGCAAATCCTTGACCAAGTTCAGCGCAAGTGCCGGTCGCCGCCAGAAGAGCGCGACATGGACGGCGAAGATCTTGTCGAACTGCCCGGCGCCGAGGTCCGCGTCCTCGAACGAGGCGAGCTCGAACACGGCCCTGCCGGAGACGACGTGCTCGCGGTTGCGCCTCCTCGCCATCTCGATCATCTTCGGTGAGCGGTCGATCGCGGTGATCCGGCCGCTCCCCAGCCGCTCGCAGACGAGCGAGACGGCGACACCGTGCCCGCAGCCGACCTCGAGCAGGCGATCGCCAGGGTCGACCGTGAGTTGGTCCACCGCCCATACGAGCCGCTCTGAGGCCTGCCCGGAGATCGCCCGGTCAACCTAGCGATCTGCCGCGGGCGCGAACGCGTGGTCGGAGCCAGGCGCGATGTTCCGCCAATCCCCGTGTGGCCGATGAGTTTCGACCCTGGCCGAGGTCTCAGGTACGAGCCACCAACGAAGGAGGCGCAGCGATCGGATGAGCGAGCGCGACGGATATGCACCCGGCGTTCCCTGCTGGGTCGACACCTGGCGGGCCGACCCGGAGGCCGCGGCGGCGTTCTATGAGGGCCTGTTCGGGTGGCGGGTCGAGGAGCTGAGCCTGCCCTGGGGTCCGGGAAAGGTCTTGATCTGCAGGCTTCGCGGTCGCGATGTCGCCGCGATCGCCGCGCAGCCGCCCGATGCGCCGCCCCCCGCGTGGAATACCCACATCTGTGTCGCGAGCGCCGACGATGCGGCGGCGGACGCTGAGCGGGCCGGCGGACGGGTGGTCGTGGAGCCGTTCGACAACTTCGATACGGGCCGCATGGCCGTGCTCGCCGATCCGGAGGGCGCGGTGTTCTGCGTCTGGCAGGCGCGGGAGCTCAGGGGCGCCGAGCTCGTCAACGAACCCGGCGCTTGGAGCATGAGCGCGCTCAACACCCGCGCTCCCGAGCGCGCGAAGGCGTTCTATGGCGCAGTGTTCGGCTGGGAGGCCGACGCGTTCGATCTCGGTGGTCTCGAGGTCACGTTGTTGCGCCTCCCGGGCTACGTCGGTGGCGAGCCCGAGCAGCCGGTGCCTCGCGATGTGATCGCGACGATGGCGCCGATCGGGGGCGAGCAGCCGGAGGATGTCCCGGCGCACTGGAGCGTCGACTTCTGGGTCGGCGACATCGACGCGACCGTCGCCAAGGCCGGTGAGTTCGGCGGCCGAGTGATCGTCCCCCCGTACGAGATCCCCGGGACCCCGCTCAGGCAGGCCGTCCTGGCCGACTCGGACGGTGCCGCGTTCTCCGTCAGCCGGGTGACCGTCGGGGATTAGCGCCGGTCGTCAGCCGGGGCTCGTTGGGTCCCTGACCGATCCGAGGGCGTCGAGGCGCCCGCGGGCGACCGGAGCGACCGGGCCCCCGACCCAGAGGTTCGCGTCGGCGCGCGGCTCGACCGACATGGTGCTCGGCCGGCCGGTGAAGCGGCCCTGGCGCAGGACGATCTCCTCGTTCGGGCGGGCGCGCTCGTGCTCGACCAGGTAGGCGGCGGCAGGCCCGGCGGCGCTGCCGGTCGCGACGTCCTCAACCACGCCGGAGTTGTCCCAGGTGCGTCCCTCGCGTCGATCGGGATCGAAGGCATAGACGAACTTCGCGCCCACGCCGGCGAGCCGGGCATCGAGGTCGTCGACCACGATCCCCGCGCCGCTCAGGGCGTCCGCGGTCACTGGCACGATCAGGTAGGGCAGCCCGGTCGAGACGACCTGCGTCGGAAGCCCGCGCGCGCCGCCCGGTTTAAGGTTCAGCACCCGGGCGAACTCGGCGGCGGTCGAGGCCGGCAGCGGGGCGGAGATCGTCGGCCGGCCCTGGTTCATCGCGGCGGCGTAGTAGTCGCCGTGGTGATGACTTGCGACCTCGAGCGTGCGTCCCGCGACCGCGAAGACCCACGACCGCTCGGCGTCCGCGGGGGCGACGCGCTCGTGGAGCGCGGCCGCGGCGCCGATCAGCGGATGCCCTGCGAACGGCAGTTCCTCCTCTACCGTGAAGACGCGAGCCGTGACCATGTTGCGACCAGCATCGAGGTCGACGAAGATCGATTCGAACTGCCGCATCTCCCGGGTGATGGCCAGCAGCTCCTCGGCGCGAAGGTCGGTTCCGCCGAAGACGACGATCAGGCCGTTGCCGGCATAGGGCCGGTCGGTGAACACGTCGACGTGGCGGAAGTCCAAGCCTCGAGCGTACGGATAACCGCACGCCGACACGGGTGCCGGCCACATTGTCGAACGCGCTCGCGGTGGGGCATCCTCGATTCATCCGGCAGGCGACCCGTTTGGAGCGCAGATGACCGACACCGTTGCAGCGACCAGTCCGCAGACGACTTCGGCTGGCGGCGACCGCAGCCGCTGGATCGCGCTCTACGTGCTCTGCGTCGGGATGCTGATGATCGTCCTCGACGCGACGATCGTCAACGTCGCCCTGCCGTCGATCCAAGAGGACCTGGGCTTCTCGCAGTCGAGCCTCGCCTGGGTCGTGAACGCCTACCTGATCCCGTTCGGCGGCCTGCTGCTGCTCGCCGGGAGGCTCGGCGACTTGATCAGCCGTCGCGGCGTCTTCTTGGTCGGTCTCGGCGTCTTCACCGCGGCCTCGCTGGTCTGCGCCATCGCCCAAAGCCAGGGCATGCTGATCGGCGCCCGCTTCGTTCAGGGCGCCGGCGGCGCGCTCACCTCGGCCGTGATCCTGGGGATGATCGTGACCATGTTCCCCGAGCCCCGTGAGCAGGCGAAGGCGATCGGGCTCTACAGCTTCGTCGCCTCGGCGGGGGCTTCGATCGGGCTGCTCGCCGGCGGTGTGCTCACCGAGGCGATCAACTGGCACTGGATCTTCTTCGTCAACCTGCCGATCGGTGTCGCCACGGCCCTGCTGGCCCTGCGGCTGATCGACCGCGACCGCGGCGCCGGCTTCGGGCACGGCGCCGACATCCTCGGCGCGCTGCTCGTCACCGGCTCGCTGATGCTGCTCGTCTACACGATTGTCGAAACGGTCGACTACGGCTGGGGATCGGCGCACACGCTCGGCTTCGGCGCCGGTGCCGTCGCCCTCGGGATCGCCTTCGTGGTCCGCGAGAGCCGCACGGCCAACCCGCTGATCCCGCTGCGCATCTTCCGCTCGCGCAACGTCTCCGGCGCGAACCTGATCCAGATGCTGATGGTCGCCGGACTGTTCGGGATGTTCTTTTTGGGCAGCCTCTATCTGGAGCGGGTGCTCGGCTACGACGCGCTCGAGATCGGCCTCGCTTTCTTGCCCGTCGCGCTGTTGATCGGGATCCTCTCGCTCGGGTTCTCCGCCCGGCTGAACATGCGTTACGGGGCCCGGGCGACGCTGCTCCCCGGTCTCGTCCTCGTGGCGATCGGTCTGCTGCTCTTCACCAGGGTTCCGGTTGATGCCGAGTACGTGCCGGACATCCTCCCCACGATGGTCCTCTTCGGCCTCGGCGCCGGGCTCGCCTTCCCGTCGCTCGCGACCCTGGCGATGTCGGCGGCGACCGCAAACGACTCCGGCCTCGCCTCCGGCCTCGTCAACACGAGCCTCCAGGTGGGCGGCGCCCTCGGGCTGGCCGTCCTCGCCACCCTCTCGACCACGCGCTCCGACACCCTGCTCGCCCGCGGCGAGTCGACGGCCTCCGCGCTCACCGACGGCTACCAGCTCGCCTTCGCGATCGGTGCGGGGCTGGTGCTCGCCGCGATCGCCGTCGCGGCCACGGTGCTGCGCTCAGAGCCTCCGGCCCCGGACGAGGTCGAGGCGGCCGAGGTCGAGCTGGTGCGGCCCAAGCCGGCCTACTCCGAGGCCGGCTGAGACCCGCCGGCGACCGGCCGCCGAAGCGCTGGGCTCTTGCGCCTGCCAGTAGGGTGAGTGCATGCGGCTGTTCAGCCAGGACAGGAAGATGGAGGCGCTCAAGCGCGCTCCCCTGTTCGAGGACCTGGCGCGCAAGGAGCTCGTCCAGCTCGCGCGGGTGAGCGAGGATCTCGAGGTCCCGGCCGGCAGGGTGCTCTGCGAGGAGGGGGAGATCGGGCACGAGTTCTTCGTCATCGTCGACGGCGAGATCGAGGTGACGAGGAACGGCCGCCGGGTGGCGACGCGCTCTAGCGGCGACTTCTTCGGCGAGATCGCGCTGATCGAGGAGATCCCGCGCACGGCCACGGTGACGGCGAAAACGCCGCTGCGCTTCTTCGTGCTCACCCGCCAGGCGTTCGCCGAGATGATCGACGCCAACCCGAGCGTCGAGCGCAAGGTCCTGCGGGCGCTGGCGCGGCGAGTGGTCGAGCTCTCGCGCGATCCGACCCTGGCCTGACGGCCGGGGTAGGCGCCCGGACTACGGCGCGCTCGCGGGCGATCCGGGCTCGACCTACGGGTAGCCGAACCCGCATTCGGGGGCGGGCACCCTTGGCGGGCGCGCGTGCGGCCAGCATTCTTGGCGCTGATCCGGACCCATCCACAAGGGGGAATCCGCTGATGAGCGAATCGCGACCGACGAGGCGCCCGCCCCGAGCGAGGGCCCGCCGCTGGACCCGCAGGCGGGCCAGTCGGGCGATGGGCGCGGGACTGCGCGCCTTCTATGCCGCGGACCCGCGCCGGGGCCCGTCATCCGAGCGCGATTTCGGCCTCCGCTGGCGCAGCGCCCAGGGAACCACCTATCGCGCCGCCTGGATCGCCGACACGCAGGAGCTCTACTCGGTTCGCCACGGCGGCGATACCGAGCACGCCGAGGTCACGGTGTTGGCGCGGCTCGGCGGTGAAGCGGTCGATCGCGCGCTCGCCGGCTGGCACCGGATCTGCGACAGCGATCAGCCCGGCTCTTACGAGTGGCTGCTGGAG
This sequence comes from Solirubrobacterales bacterium, assembly GCA_021155855.1. Taxonomy (GTDB): domain Bacteria; phylum Actinomycetota; class Thermoleophilia; order Solirubrobacterales; family 70-9; genus WHSW01. The sequence continues at coordinate 60,891 of JAJNAZ010000010.1, read as the reverse complement.
CGCGCCGCCGGTGCCTGGCGGGCTGCCGAGCCGGCGTTCTGAGAGTGCGGTGCCTTAGCTCCGAGACGAAGACCTGCGAATCGCCCGTCTAAGCACTTGCGGGTGACGAGGCTCGGGGTATGCGGGCGGTCAGGTGGCCCGCTCATCCGGTCGCGGGCTCGAGGCCGGCCGGCCCTCGAGGGTGGCCGGCGCCATGCCGAGCGGGTCGGTGCCGGCCGCCCGGGGAAGGACCATGACCGGGCAAGCGGCCGAGTTGACGAGATGCCCGGCGACACTGCCGAGGGCGGTGCGTCCGAGCGTGCCGTAGCCGCGCGATCCGGTGACGATCAGGTCGAGCTCCTCGCTGACCTCGGCGAGCAGAGGTCCCGGCGAGCCGGTCAGCAGCCGGCCCTCGACCGGCACGCTTTCCGGGACGCGGTCCAGCGCCAGGTCGAGCGCCCGCTGCTTCTCCTCGCGCTCGAAGTCGTGCAACTCGGCGGCGGTGAGGACCGATGTGGCGGCCGCGAATCCGTACTGCCCCGGTTCGGCCACGGTGAGGACGAGGAGCCGCGCATGGACGCGCTCGGCCAGCTGGATCGCCGTCTCGAGCGCCGCCGACGCCTCGGCCGAGCCGTCGAAGGCGATCCCGATTCGCGTCAGGTGTCGCTCGTTTTGGCCGGCATAGCCGCGCGGGGCGACCGCGACCGCGCAGGGCGCCCCGTGAAGCAAGGCCTGGCCGACGCCCCCGACGAGCACCCGGCCGATCGCCCCGCGATGTGTCGAGCCGACCACGATCAGGATCGCCTGCTCCTCGGCGGCGAGCTCGTAGAGCGCCGCGGCGGGCGAGCGATCGGCGATCGCACGCGTCTCGGGATCGAGCTCGCGCAGCTGGTCGCGCACCGCGGCGAATGGCTCGGCGGTCTCGACACGGAGCGCGGCCTCGAGGTCGGAGGAGCCCATCAGCTGCTTCGACCAGGGCAGGACGGTGGCGATCAGCGGCACCGTCGCGGCAACCCGGTGGGCGTCGAGGACCTCGGCGAAGATCTCGCCCAATGCGAGCGCGTCGCGGCCCTGCGGCGTGTCCTGATAGCCGATGATGATCCTGCGCTTGATTGCCATCACGTTCCTCGTAGCGTAGTTTCGTCTCAGATCGTCCTGCTTCGACCAGACAAGGAGCGAGCGTGTCCGACGAACGAATGAAGGTCCTGATCGCCGGAGGCGGAGTGACCGGGATCGAGGCGCTGCTGGCGCTGCGCGAGCTTGCCCCGGACCGCGTTGAGGCGACGCTGCTCGCCCCGACCCCCGAGTTCGTCTACAAGCCGCTGGCGGTGGAGGAGCCGTTCGGCCCCGAGCCCGCCACCCGCCTCGAGCTCGCGCCCTTGGTTGCGGAGGCGGGCGGCAGCTTCGTGCAGCGGGGCCTGCGGCGGATCGACCCCGACGAGCACGTCGCCGAGCTCGACGACGGCAGCCGGATCGAGTTCGACGCCGCGATCGTCTGCGTCGGGGCGGAGGCTCGGAGCGCCTTCACCAAGGCCGAGACTCTGCATCCGTCCGGCCAGCCGATCGAGATCGATGCCCTGCTGCGCCGAGCCTCCGAGCACGAGTTCGGGCGCCTGGCGTTCGTCGTCCCGGCGACCGGGAGCTGGCCGCTGCCGGTCTATGAGCTCGCGCTGCTTGCCGAGCGGCGCGCTCGCGAGCTGTCGCTGGAAGTACGGATCTCGATCATCACGCCCGAGCCCGAGCCCCTGATCGTGTTCGGGCGGCTCGCCAGCGACGCGGTCGCCTCGCTTCTGGCCGTGCGTGGGATCGAGGTCCGCACCAGCGCACGCGCGCGCGAGGAGGCCGACGGCTCGATCGTTCTCGGCCCATGGGAGGAGCGCCTCGACGCGGGTGCGGTCGTCGCCCTGCCGGAGCTGCGCGGCCGGGCGGTCGAAGGCCTGCCGGCCGACGAGCACGGCTTCATCCCGATCGACGAGCACGCCCGGGTGCTGGGCGTGAGCGGCGTCTACGCGGCCGGCGACGGGGCCAACTTCCCGATCAAGCACGGCGGGCTGGGAACCCAGCAGGCAGACGCGGCGGCCGAGCAGATCGCCGCCGACGCCGGGGTCGAGCTCAAGCCGGCGCCGTTTCACCCGGTGATTCGGGGCAAGCTGATCACCGGCGCCGAGTCGCTCAACCTGCAGGCCGACATCGCGGGCGGCGGGGGCGAGGGGGTGTCGAGCCTCGACTACCTGTGGTGGCCGCCGCAGAAGATCGCCGGCAAGTACCTGTCGGCCCAGCTGGGCGGCGCCACGCCCCGCCCGGTGGGCCCTCCGCCCGAGCACGGGATCGAGGTCGAGGTGTCGCTGGATCGCGAGTGGCACCGCGAGCCGATGGCGCTCGACCCGCTGGCGCCAAGCGACAGCGCTGGAGACGGCTAAGGGCCTGATCCTGACCGGCTCCTTGGCCTTTTTGCTTGGGAGACACCGACGGTGTTCCCGGCGATGGCCCTTGCCGGCGGCGGCCTCAGATCCGCTCGGGCACCATCTCGATCGCCCCGGACGGGCACTCGGCCACACACAGCCCGCAGCCCTTGCAGAAGTCGTAGTCGATCGCGTAGCGCTCGCCCGGCTCGCCGAGCTTGAGTACCGCGTTGTCGGGACAGACGCCGTAGCAGTTGTCGCAGGAGAAGCAGCTGCCGCACGACATGCACCGTCTCGCCTCGAACAGGGCATTGGACACGTCCAGGCCCTGGACGACCTCCTCGAACGTGCTCTGGCGGCGAACCACGTCCAGGCGCGGGCGATGGGTCCGCGGTGCGTCGGAGTAGTACCAGGTGTTGAGCGTCTCGAAGTCGGCGAGCTCGTGCTTGGGCGGTGGCTCGTAGGTGGCCTCGCGCAGCCACGCGTCGATGTGGCGGGCGGCCTTCTTGCCGTGGCCGATGGCGACCGTCACCGAGCGCTCCGCGGGCACCATGTCGCCGCCGGCGAACACCCCCGGATGGCCAGTCATCAGGTTCGCGCCCACACTGACGACGCCGTCGTCGACCTCGATGTCGGCCACGTCCTCGACCAGGGACAGGTCGCACTCCTGTCCGAGCGCCAGCACCAGCGCGTCGGCCTCGAGCTCCTCGAGCTCGCCGGTCGGCTGCGGGAAGCCGGTCTCGTCTAGCTCCATGCGCTCCAACACGAGCTTGTCCTCATCGGCGCGCTTGATCGTCGAGAGCCAGCGCAGCAGCACGCCCTCCTCCTCGGCCTCGGTGACCTCGACGTCGTGGGCCGGCATCCGGTCCCGCGTGCGTCGATAGACGACCACCGCCTCGTCGGCGCCGAGACGCTTTGCCGTGCGGGCCGCGTCCATCGCCGTATCGCCGCCGCCGTAGATCGCGACGCGGCGGCCGAGCAACGGCTTCTCGCCCTCCTCCATATCGTGCAGCATCGAGACGGCATCGAGCACGTGTGCGGCGCTGCCCGCCGGGAGGTAGGCGCGCTTGCCGATGTGGGCGCCCACGGCGAGGAAGGCGGCGTCGAAACCGCCTTCCTCCAACGCGTCGACGGCGTTCGTGACCTTGCTGTTCAGCTCCAGCTCGACCCCGAGGTCGAGGATTCGCTGGACCTCGGCGTCGAGGACCTCGCGCGGCAGCCGGTACTTCGGGATCCCGAAGCGCATCATCCCGCCGGTCATCGGGCCGGCCTCACGGATCGTCACCGTGTGCCCGAGCCTGGCGAGGAAGTAGGCGGCCGACAACCCCGAGGGCCCGGCCCCGACGACGAGCACCCGCTTGCCCGAGGGCGCGGCGTCCCGCTCGGCCCTCCAGGCGCGCTCGATCCCGGCGTCGCCGAGGAAGCGCTCGACCGAGTTGATCCCGACCGCTTCGTCGAGCTGGGCGCGATTGCAGGCGGTCTCGCAAGGGTGGTAACAGACCCGACCCATGATCGCCGGGAACGGGTTGTCCTCCATGATCTGCCGCCAGGCGCGCTCGTAGCCCTCGCCGCCCTCCTCGGCTTCATAGAGCCACCGCTGGATGTTCTCGCCCGCGGGGCAGGCGTGGTTGCAGGGCGGGAGGCGATCGACGTAGACCGCCCGCTCGGTGCGCCAGCTGCCGGTCTTGTTGGCGCGGCTGGAGCCGACGTCGAGTGTGATCGCGAACGGCTTCTCCATCAGCGCGGGCTCCCGTGGGTCTCGGAGAGCAGGCGCATCAGATTGCTCTCCGCCTCAGTGTCTACGGGGCGTAGCGGCTCGTCGACGGACTCGCCGGCGAGGTCGGTGGCGACGCCCGGCAAGGTCGCGCCCTCGTCCTCGGTCGCGAGCAGGCCGAAGCGCTCGATGTTCCGATCGGCGCCCGCTTGGAGGCGCTCGATCACGTCGGTGCGCGGGCTCTCGCCGAACAGATGCGCGTAGCGACGCTGGAGCTTCAGATAATCGGTGACCGGCACCCGGCGGCGGATCTTGGAGACGGCGACGACCCCCCCGTGCTCGGCCTCGAACACGGGGAACAGGCCGGTCTCCTTAACCAGGCGCGCGAGCCGGATCGTGTCGCGCGAGGCCGAGCCCCACCCGAGCGGGCAGGGGACGAAGACGTGGATGTAGCGCGGGCCGCGAAACTCCATCGCCCGCTCGACCTTCGCCTCGAGGTCGCGCGGCTCGGCCACGGTCGCGGTGGCGACGTAGGGGATCTCGTGCGCCATCGCGATCAGGGGCACGTTCTTTCCCTGTCCGAAGACGTTGCCGGGCTCGTCGCCGACCGGCTTCGTGTTCGCGGTGCGGGCCGCGGGCGGGGTGGCGCCCGAGCGCTGCACGCCCGTGTTCATGTAGGCCTCGTTGTCGTAGCAGACGAAGAGCACGTCGTCACCGCGCTCGAACATCCCCGAGAGACAGGCAAAGCCGATGTCGACGGTGCCGCCGTCGCCGGCCTGTCCCACCACCCGGATGTCGTCGCGGCCCTTCACCTTCAGGGCCGCGGCTACCCCGGTCGCGACCGCGGGGGCGTTACCGAACAGCGAGTGGATCCAAGGCAGCTGCCACGAGGACTCGGGAAACGGGGTCGAGAAGACCTCGAGGCAGCCGGTGGCGTTGGCGGCGATCAGCTTGCCTCCGGTGGCCCGCATCGCCGCGTCGAGCGTGTAGCGCGCTCCGAGCGCCTCGCCGCAACCCTGACACGCTCGGTGCCCGGAGGTGAGCGTGTTCGAACGCTCCATCCGCGCCTGTATCGAACGCTGCTCGGGGTCGAGCAGGCGGTTGCCCACGACGAAGGTGCCCGTTTGATAGTGCTTGATTCGCTGCTCGACCATGCCCGACCCTCCCTCAGTGTGAGCGCGCGGCGACGATGCCCTGGTCGCGGAGGATGCTCTCGGCATGCGGGCCCGGCCGCCGGCCATCCCGGAGGCGCTCGAGCTCGCGTTCGACGACGTCTCGCTTCAGGTCGAGGAAGTGCAGGCGGCCGGGCTCGAGTCGGTCGGCGAGCGCATCGGCGAGGAGCGCGTGCAGCGAGCGTTTCGTGATCGGCCGTCCGCCGAGCCCGGCGACGACATCGTGCACGCGGGACTCGAGTCCCGATAGGGCCAGACGGATGTTTTGGCCGACGATCCCTCCGGCGCCGACCGCGAACGCCTTCTCGATCACGACGATCCGCTGCGCGTCGCGAAGCGCCTCGCGCACATCGTCGAGCGGGTACGGGCGAAAGCATTTGATAGCGACGACCCCGATCTTCACTCCCTGCTCGCGCAGCTCATCGACAACGTCCTCGATCGTGCCCAGGACCGAGCCGAGCGCGACCACGATCGTCTCGGCGTCCTCGGCTCGGTAGGTGCGGACGAGGCCGCCCGAGTCGCGGCCGAAGGCGCGCGAGAAGTCGGCCCCGATCTCGGGGATCGAGTCCAGGGCCAGCACCTGCTTGGCGTGCATCAGGTACTTGACCTCCGTGAACGCCTCAGGCCCGACCATTGCCCCGATCGTCACCGGCTCGGCGGGGTCAAGTACCTGGCGCGGCACGAACGCCGGCAGGAAGGCGTCGACCTGCTCCTGGGTGGGCAGGTCCACCTCCTCGTGTGCGTGGGTGAGGATGAAGCCGTCCATGCACACCATCACGGGCAGCGAGAGCTCCTCGGCGAGCCGAAACGCTTGCACATGGAGGTCGACGGCCTCCTGGTTGGATTCCGCGTAGAGCTGGATCCAGCCCGAGTCGCGCTGCGACATCGAGTCGGAGTGGTCGTTCCAGATGTTGATCGGCGCCCCGATCGCGCGGTTGGCGAGCGTCATCACGATCGGCAGACCGAGCCCGGAGGCGTTGAAGAGCGCCTCGGCCATGTAGAGGAGCCCCTGGCTCGCGGTCGCGGTGTAGGTGCGCGCGCCCGCGGCGGAGGCGCCGATGCAGGCGGACATCGCCGCGAACTCCGACTCCACCATCAGATACTCGCAGGGCTCGAGCTCACCGGTGCGGACGAGGTCGGAGAGGCCCTCGACGATGTGGGTCTGAGGCGAGATCGGGTAGGCCGAGATCACCTCGGGCCGGCAGAGCGCCACCGCTTTGGCGACCGCCTGGGAGCCCTCGAGCTGCTCAAGCATGAGCGACGCTTCCGGTCTCGCGACGCACGTATTCGAACGCAGCCTCGGCCGCGGCGACGTTGCCGTCACCGAGCTTGCCGGGGAAACGCTCGCGAATCGCTCGGGCCACCGACTCGATCGTCACCAGCCCGCTGAGCCCGGCGAAACCCCCGAGCAGGACCGCGTTCGGCAGCGGGCGCCCGAGGTGCTCGCGGGCGATCTCGGTGGCCGGCACCGTGAGCAGGCGCTGCTCGCGAAAGCCGGTCGCGAACTCGCCCAGGCCGAGCTGGTCGAACCCGCGGGCGCTGTTGATCAGGATGTATCCGTCCTGATCGAGGCCGGCGAAGACGTCGACCTGGTGGAGTAGGGTCGGGTCCTGGATGATCAGGGCGTCGGGCTCGGCGATCGGCTCGCGATTCCGGATCGGGCGATCGTCGATGCGACAGAACGACACGACCGGCGCGCCGGTGCGCTCGGAGCCGAAGGTCGGAAACGCCTGGGCGTGGCTGCCTTCGACGAACGCAGCCACCGAGAGCAGTTCGGCCGCGGTGACGACGCCCTGACCGCCCCTGCCGTGAATTCGCACCTGAAACACGTTCGCCTCCTCCCCGACACCGTACCCCGTCGGCGAATGGCTGTGCATCCGCGCTCGGACCCCACCGAGGTCCGTGCCGACTACCGAAAAACAATCGCCGCCGTGGATGCGACCGCGCCCCGGGTTAGGGTTGGCTATGTCCTCGATCGCCGCTGACTCGGTGATCTCGTCGTCAGCCGTGACGTGAGCGTCGGCGGCCTCATTCACCTGCCGGTCACCACCCTGAGCTATCAGCGCTTTCGGCCGTTGATGGGAGAAGCGTACGCCGAGGTCGAGGCGGCGAGCGCGCGAGCGACTGAGCTGTTCGCCGGCCGGGTCGTCTGGCACGTCAACTCGACCGCAAGGGGCGGCGGAGTGGCGGAGCTGCTGCAGTCGCTGCTCGGATATTCCCGCGGCGCCGGCGTCGACGCGCGCTGGGCGGCGGTCGAAGCGGCGTCGCCGTTCTTTGAGGTGACGAAGCGGATCCACAACCGCCTTCATGGATCTCCGGGCGATGGTGGTGAGCTCGGCGCGCCGGAGCGCGAGATCTACGAAGAAACCCTGCGCGAGAGCGCGCGAGAGCTGGCGCGCACCGTGCGCCCGCGTGATGTCGTCTTCTGCCACGACCCGCAGACGGCGGGGTTGGTCCCCCCCGTGCTCGAGACCGGCGCGACGGTGGTCTGGCGCTGCCACGTCGGCATCGACCTGCCGAACGAGATCGCTCGCGACACCTGGGCGTTTCTGCGCGAGTACGTGAAGCCGGCGCATGCATACGTGTTCTCGCGGCGCGAGTATGGCTGGGAGGGTCTCCCCGAGAACAAGACCTGGATCGTCCCGCCCTCGATCGACGCGTTCTCGCCGAAGAACCAAGAACTGGCGCCGAAGGTGATCGAGGCGATCATCGCGCGCGCGGGCCTCGGGCCGAGTCGGGATGGCGCGGCCGCGACGTTCGAGCGCGCCGACGGCTCGCCGGGCCGGGTCGATCGGGCGGCGGAGGTCGATCAGGAGGCGCCGATACCGGCCCAGGCGCCGCTTCTCGCCCAGGTCTCGCGCTGGGACCGCCTCAAGGATCCGTGCGGTGTCCTGCGCGGCTTTGCGGAGCACTGCGAGAGCCCGGATGCTCATCTGTTGCTCGCCGGGCCGAGCGTCGCCGCGGTCTCCGACGACCCCGAGGGAGCCGAGGTTCTCGAGCGGGTGCGCGAGCTTCGCCGTGGCCTGGAGCCGGACGTGCGGGCGCGAGTTCATCTCGCCTGCTTGCCGATGGACGACATCCAGGAGAATGCGGCGATCGTCAACGCGATCCAGCGGCGCGCGCAGGTGGTGGTCCAGAAGAGCATCGCCGAGGGCTTCGGGCTGACCGTGGCCGAGGCGATGTGGAAGGCGCGGCCGGTGATCGCCAGCAGGGCGGGGGGAATCCAGGACCAGATCGTCGACGGGGTCACCGGGGTGATGCTCGAGGATCCCCTCGACCTCGAGGGGTTCGGACGCGCCTGCGAGGAGCTGCTCGGTGATCGCGAGCGGGCCGACGAGATCGGTGCCGCGGCTCGCGCCTGGGTGATCGAGAGATTTCTCGGCTCGCGTCACCTGATCCAGTACCTGCGCTTGCTCGACGAGCTGCTCAGCGGGCGAGCATCGTCGAGAGCAGGCCCCTGACCCCCTGACGATGGCTCCGCTGCGAGTCGTGATTGCGGGGGGAGGCATCGCCGCAGTCGAGGCCGTGCTCGCGCTCGACGATCTCGCCGGGGACCGAGCTCGGGTCGAGTTGGTCGCGCCCGAGCAGCGGTTCGTGTGCCGCCCCCACCTCGTCGCCGAGCCGTTCTCCCTCGGGTCCGCCGTGCGGATCGAGCTCAGCCGCCTCGCCGGTCAGCACCATGCGCACAGCAGGCGCGACGCGCTGGCCACCGTGGACCCGAGTGCGCACGCGATCCGAACCCGCGGCGGCGCCAGGCTCGAATACGACGCCCTCTTGATCGCGATCGGCGCCCGACCGGTGACCGCCGTCGATGGCGCGCTCACCTTTGGCGACCGCCCCGGCCGCGAGGCGTTCCGGGTGCTGCTCGGCGAGCTCGAGGGCGCCGAGCGCGCGCGGGTCGTGTTCGCGGTGCCGGCGCAGGCGCGGTGGTCGCTGCCCGCTTACGAGCTGGCGCTGCTGAGCGCCGCCCACCTGCGTGCCCGGGGCGTCGCAGGGATAGAGATCTCACTGGCGACGCACGAGCCGCGACCCCTCGAGCTCCTCGGCGAGAGCGCGCCGGAGGTCGTCGGCGAGCTGCTGGCGGAGGCCGGGATCGATCTGCGGCTCGGGTCCGCGCCGCGCCGCTTCGAAGCTGGACGGCTCGAGTTGCAGGACGGGGAGATGCCCGCCGACCACGTCATCTCCCTGCCTGCGCTCGAGGTGCCCGGGATCGACGGGATCCCGCAGCGGGCCGGCGGCTTCATCCCGACCGACGGCAGGCTCAACGTCGAGGGGCTGACCGACGTATGGGCGGCCGGCGATGCGACTCGGTTCCCGATCAAGCAGGGGGGCCTCGCGGCCCAGCAGGCCGATATCGCTGCGCAGGCGATCGCGGTGCGGGCCGGTGCTAAGACGCCGATCTCCACCTTCCGGCCGGTGCTGCGCGCGGCGCTGCTCACCGGCGCCCTGCCGCGCTACTTTCGCTCGGCGCTGTTCGCCGGCTACGAGGAGGCCGCGAGCGTCAGCGCGTTGTGGTCGCCGCCGACCAAGCTCGCCGGTCGCTACCTGGGCCCCTACCTCAGCACAATGACCCATGCGGGTCTGGGGGATGAGGGGGCCTTCGTGGCGCTGGAGGCGCCTACGAGCGACGATCTTGCGGCCGAGGATCAGCATCAACACCTGGAGCTCGAGTTCGCGCTCGCGGCCGCGGACGCCGATGCTCGCGTCGGGAACTACGCCGGGGCGCTGGCATGGCTGCGTCTGGTCGAGGAGCTCGCCCTGGTCCTCCCGCCGGCCTACCGAGAGCGGCGCGAAGCCTGGCAACGTCGACGGCAGCACCGGCAGGCAGGCCGCGATCCTGCCCAGTGAGGCGCTCCTGCCGACGGCGGCCGCGTGAGATAGCGGAAGGCTGCGCCGGCAGGCTCGGACCTGCGCGGGAACGGTCGCATCGTGATTCGGGCACACTCCAACGCCGATGCGTGCCTTCGTCGTCTTCGAGTCGATCTACGGCACCGTGTCCGGTGATCGTCGTGCCAAAGCGGGCCGAGCGCCCGGACGAGGTCGGTGCGCCCGCCCCGGAGCGCTAGCCGGTCGCCGCACGGTCCACCGCGTGGTTCGGGCCTTTCGCGAGCTCCGCGAGCTCTGCGATCGAGTCGGCGATCCCTTCGGCGACCACGTCGAGGTCGGGAACCGAGTCGCGCGCCGCGTTGAGGCAGAAGAAGATGTGCCCGTCGTAGCTGAACACCGCGACGCCGAGGGCGTGCTCGGCAGCGAGCGGGACCAGGGGCCAGACGGCGCGCATCCGGGACCCGAACGCGTAAAGCGGCAGCTGCGGTCCGGGGACGTTGGTGACCGTGATGTTGAAGAGCCGGGTCGCGAAGAGCGAGCGGGCGAGAAAGGTGTGGAGGACTGGCGGCGCGTGGGCGGCGAGGTCGATGATCTCGCGCGAGCCCATCGCCTGCGTTCCCGCCTTCAGGCGCTCGGCCTCGTCGAGCTGGAGCTCGAAGCGCCGCAGCGGGTCGGGCTCGGCCACCGGCAGGTGGACGAACAGCGAGGCGATCCTGTTGCCGAGGGCGAGCCGCTCGGCGGCTGAGCGGATGTTGACCGGCACCATCGCCCGCACCCCCACGCGCGGGGGCTGCTCGCCTCGATGCTCGAACAAGCGTCGGAGGCCGCCGGCGGTGACGGCGAGCACGACATCGTTGACGGTCCCGCCCAGCACGCGCTTGATGACCTTGAGCTGGTCCAGCGGCACCTCGATCACGGCGAGTGCCCGCGCCGCGCCGATCCGCTCGTTGAGGCTCGTCGGCGGGGCTGCGATCAGCTCGTCGCGGATCAGCACCTCGGCCATCGCACGGGAGCGTCGAAGCGCCTCGCGCCCGCGCCGCGGATGAGTCGCCACGCCGACCGTGTCGAGGGCGAAGCCGGCCGCGCCGCGGAGCGCCCGGATGCCGACGCCCGCGACCCCGACGGCGCGCCAGCCGGCGCCGAGCGCCAGGTCCCCCAGCCGTCGCGCTGTCGACGGAGCCGCTTGCGCGGCGACCGCCTCGCCGCGCAGCGACGGGGCGTCCGCGACCTCCGGGCGGCCTCGGCCCCGCGGCTGCGGCTCGGGGTCGAGGAGGATGTGGCCGATGTCAACCGAGCCGACACCGTCGACCATGCAGTGGTGCGTCTTGCTGACCATTGCCCAGCGCCCGTCGGCGAGCTCGAGGACCACGATCTCCCACAGCGGGCGCGCCCGGTCGAGGCGTTGGGAGAAGTACTCGCCCGCCCACTCGCGAAGCTCCGTCTCTCCGGCGGGGGCAGGGAGGGCGGCCGCGTGGACGTGACGCTTGATGTCAAAGGCCTCGTCACCGACCCAGCGCGGCCAGCGGAGCCCGCCGGTGCGGGGCTCGGAGAGTCGCTGGCGGAACCGCGGGAGACTGTCGAGGCGCGCGTCCAGGTCGGCCCGCACGCGCTCTACCGTCGGCGCCCGCTTCCCGGGCGGCGGCTCGAACAGCATCACCGCACCGATGTGCATGTGCGCGCTCTGATCGGCCTCCTCGAGCTCGAGGAAGGTCGCGTCCAATGCATTGAGGCCTTCGGCTTGCACCCGTGTCGACTCCCGCCGCCATCCTCGCGGGTCGACGGCGCGCCTGCATCGTGGGCGAGCCACACTCGGCTTCGGTGCTGACTACGGATGGCGAGCGGCATCTACGGGGCTTAGGTTGTGGGAGATGGAACCTTCGACCAAAACCGAATCCGTGGACGCCGCACCCGCGATCGACCCGGTGAGGTCGTTCGCGAGCCTCAGTCGCGCTGACGTGCCATACGCCGGCGGCAAGGGCGCGAACCTCGGCGAGCTCACCGCCGTCGGCCTCCCGGTACCGGGCGGCTTCGTCGTCGGCGCCCCCGCCTATGCCGCGTTCTGCGACGAGGGTGGGCTGCGCGGGCGGATCCAAAGCCGGCTGGCCGATGTCGACGTCGAGGACACCGAGGCGCTGGCCGGCGCGACCTCCGACGTCCGCCGGATGGTCGAGGCCGAGCCGATTCCCGCTCGACTCGAGGCGGCGCTCCGCGCCGCCTATGCCGAGCTCGCGGGCGACGACGGCGAGCTGCCCGTCGCGGTGCGGTCGTCTGCTACCGCCGAGGACACCGAGGCGGCGTCGTTCGCCGGCATGAACGAGACCTTCCTCAACGTCCGCGGCGCCGACGCGGTCGTCGACGCCGTGCGCCGTTGTTGGTCGTCGCTGTTCGGCGCGCGCACGGTCTACTACCGGGCCAAGCGCGGCTTCGGGCAGGCCGACATGGACATCGCGGTCGTCGTCCAAACGCAGGTGCAGGCGACAAGGGCCGGGGTCATGTTCACGATCGATCCCTCCTCCGGCGACACCGATCGGCTCGTGATCGAGGGCTCGTTCGGGCTCGGGGAGGCCGTCGTCTCGGGAAGCGTCTCGCCGGATCGTTACCTGGTCGAAAAGGAGCACCTCTCGATCCTGGCCCGTGAGGTACGCAGCAAGGAGCTGGTGATCGAGTCGCGGCCCGAAGGCGGCACCGTGACCCGTGAGCTGAGCGGCGCCGAGGCGAAGCGCCCGGTGCTCTCCGACGACGAGGTGAGAGAGGTCGCCGAGCTCGGCCGGCGGATCGAGGACCACTACGGCGCCCCCCAGGACACCGAGTGGTGCTTCGACGCCGACGGTCGCGCCTGGATGCTGCAATCGCGGCCGGTCACCTCGGCGGGAGGTGAGGCGGCCGCGGCAGCCGAAGCGCCGCAGGGCGAGATCCTGCTCAGGGGTCTCGGCGCGGCCCCCGGCGCGGGCTCCGGCCGTGCGCGGATCGTGAGCGAGCTCGCCGCCGCGGACGGGCTCGGGGAGGGCGACATCCTGGTTACCCACATGACCGCCCCCGACTGGGTGCCGCTGATGCGGCGCTCCTCGGCGATCGTCACCGACTCCGGTGGGATGACCTGCCACGCGGCGATCGTTTCGCGCGAGCTGGGCATCCCGTGCGTGGTCGGGACCGCGGAGGCGACGACCAAGCTCCGCGACGGCGAGCTGGTCACCGTCGACGCCGCCCAGGGCGTCGTTCGCGAGGGCGCGCTGGCGGTCGCGCGCGAGCCGGCGGGAGCTCCCGCCAGGCCGGTTGCCGCGGCGGCCGCGGCGACGGCGACGAAGCTGCTGGTCAACCTCTCCGAGCCGTCGCAGGTCGAGCGCGCGGCCGCGCTCGAGGTCGAGGGGGTCGGTCTGTTGCGAGCCGAGCTGATGGTGATCGAGGCGCTCGAGGGACGCCACCCAAGGCTGCTGCTAGAGCAGGGACGCGGCGCCGAGTTCGTGGAGCGGATGAGCGAAGCGCTGAGCATCTTCGCCGCCGGCTTCGCGCCGCGGCCGATCACCTACCGGACGATCGATTTCCGCACCAACGAGTTCCGCGGCCTCGAGGGCGGGGAGCGCTTCGAGCCTGAGGAGGCGAACCCGATGATCGGCTATCGCGGGGCGCTCAGGTACATGCGCGAGCCCGACCTGATCCGGCTCGAGCTCGACGCGATCCGCCGCGTCTGGGACGCGGGCCACACCAACTTCCACGTGATGATCCCCTTCGTTCGCACGCCACGCGAGCTCGCCGCCGCGTGCCGGGCGGCCGAGGAGGCCGGCCTGTTGGCGAAGCCGGGGTTCGAGCTCTGGGTGATGGCCGAGGTGCCCTCGGTCCTCTTTCACCTCGAGCGCTACGCCGAGCTCGGGGCGGCCGGGATCTCGATCGGCTCCAATGACCTCACTCAGCTGATGCTGGGCGCCGATCGCGACTCGGAGGTCGTCGCCGAGATCTTCGACGAGCGCGACGCCGCGGTCGCCGAGTACCTGCGGCGGTTGATCGCCCGCGCCCGCGAGCTCGGCCTCCAGACCTCGATCTGCGGGCAGGCGCCGTCGGTGCATCCCGAGTACGCGGACCTGCTCGTCGGCGCCGGGATCGACGCGATCTCGGTCAACATCGACGCGGTCGATCGCGCTCGGCGCCTGATCGGCGCGGCGGAGCGGCGGTTGCTGCTCGAGGCGGCGAGAAGGGGGCCGCGCACGCCGGTCGCGTGACCGCGATCATCACCGCGCTGGGGATCGTCCTGGTCGCGGCGGCCGTGCGCGACGTCTTCGACACGCTCTTTCATCCGCATGGCCGCGGGGTCATCAGCGAGGCGCTGATGGGCGCGATCTGGCGGCTCACGCGCCTGACCGCACGCGGCAACCACACCATGCTCTCGCTGGCGGGGCCGGTCGCGTTCATCACCGTGATCGCGGCCTGGGGCACGATGGTGGCGGTGGGCTTCGCGCTGATCATCTGGCCGCAGCTTCCTGAGGGCTTCGCAATCGGCGCCGGCCTCGATGCCACCGCGCAGGACGGCTATGTCGATGCCCTCTATCTCTCGCTGGTTGACCTAACCAGCCTCGGCTACGGGGACATCGTGCCGACGAGCGACATCCTGCGGCTGCTCGGTCCCCTCGAGACCCTGATTGGGCTCGGGTTGCTGACGGCGAGCATCTCCTGGATCCTGAGCCTCTACAGGGTGCTCTCGGACTACCGCTCCCTCTCGCACGAGATCGCCCTGCTGATCGAAGCAGAGCGCACGAGCCCTGCCGGTCTCATCGGGATCGACCCCTCGGTCTCGGCGAGGGTGCTCGCCGACCTGACCTCGCGAGTGGTCACGATGCGGGACGACATCGCCTACTCCCCGATTTCCTACTACTTTCACCCGCGCGATTCGCGCCATGCGCTTCCGGTCTTGCTGCCCCGTCTGCTCGAGGTCGTCGAGAGCTGTTCGGCGCCGGAGCGGGCGCCCGCGCTGCGGTTTGGGGCGGCGATGCTGGGCCTGGCGATCGAGGACCTACTGGCGACGATCGCCGAGCGGTTCCTCGGGCCTACCGTCCATGGCGCACACGACGCGCTCGCCCACTACCGCCGCGACCACCTCTGGGCTGCGCACTGACGGCCGCGCGGGGAATCTCGCCTACCCGTAAGCGAGTGCGGCTGCCAGCCCGCGCGCCGAGATCATCCCGGCGGGCCGCCCGCTTCCCGGCTGGACTGCGATCAGGTGCGTCACGCGATGCTCGGCCATCAGCTCCGCCGCCCGCGCGAGCGACTCGCTCGAGTCGACCGTGACCAGATCCGTGCTCGCCACCTCCCCGGCCGTCAGTGAACCGAGCTCGTCCGGTCTGCGGGCCAGATCGAGGCTGGTCACGATTCCCCACATGCCGGCTTCGCCCTGCACGTCCGAGACGACGACGGAGTGGATGTCGTAGCCGACCATCATCCGGGCGACGTCTGCGAGCGCGGTCTCGGGGCGGCACGTCACCACCCCGACGCGCATCGCGTCGCGGACCTTGGCGTCCGCGAAGGCGGGGCCGACGTAGCTGCGCTCCATTCGGCGAACCGTATCCGCTTTCGCTGCGGGGACTCTTGACCGATGGACCCGGGGCTCACATTCGCGGTGCTGCTCGCGCTCGCGTTCGCGGCCACAAATGGCCTGCACGACGCGTCGAACGCGATCGCGACCCTGGTCGCCACCCGCGCCGCGCGGCCGCTGCAGGCGATCATCCTGGCCGCGATCTTCAACCTCTTGGGTCCGCTGCTCGTCGGTGCCGCGGTTGCCGACACCATTGGGGGCATCGTGACCGTGGCGCCCTCGGCGGCGGTCGAAGTGATCGGCTCCGGGCTGGCGGGCGCCGTGGCGTGGAACCTGATCACCTGGCGCTTCGGCCTTCCCTCGAGCTCCGGTCACGCCCTGGTCGGCGGCCTCGTCGGCGCAGCCCTGGTCGAGGGTGGCCTCGGCGCCGTTGAATGGGGTGGCCTCGACGGCTGGCATCCGGTGGGGGTACTGGGCACGCTGATCGCCCTGGCGATCTCCCCGCCGCTCGGCGCGCTCGGCGCGCTGGTGGTGATCCGAGCCATCCGCCGGCTCGCGCGGCGTGCCACGCGGCGCTGGCGTGGGCCGGTTCGTGGTGGAGAGTGGGTGATGTCGGCTGCGCTTGCCTTCGGCCATGGCGCGAACGACGCCCAGAAGTCGGTCGGGGTCGTCGCGGCCCTGCTGCTCGCCGAGGGACGGATCGACACGCTCGCGGCCCCCGAGTGGGCGACGGTCGCCTGCGCGGCGGCTCTGACCGTGGGCACCGCACTTGGCGGGTGGCGGATCATACGCACCGTGGGCCGACGCATCTACCGCATCCAGCCGGCCGAGGGCCTGGCGAGCCAGACCTCGTCTGCGTCGGTCATTCTCGGGGCCTCGCTCCTCGGGGCGCCGACGTCCACGACCCAGGTCGTCGCGTCCTCCGTCGTCGGCATCGGGGTCGGCCGCAGGCGCCTGCATCACGTGCATTGGTTGATCGTCCGTCGCATGGGCCTCGCCTGGCTGATCACGATTCCCGCCACCGGTGCCCTCGCGATCGCGATCCTCATGCTCTGGCGGGGGTTGGGATGAGG
Organism: Solirubrobacterales bacterium; assembly: GCA_021155855.1. Taxonomy (GTDB): domain Bacteria; phylum Actinomycetota; class Thermoleophilia; order Solirubrobacterales; family 70-9; genus WHSW01. The sequence goes on along the minus strand of JAJNAZ010000010.1, from coordinate 44,203 downwards.
TACCGGCGCTGGTTCTTGCCCGAGGAGCCCGACATCGTCGGCCTGCTGCGCCGCCAGGTCGAGGTGACGACCGAGGGCGTCGACGCTTTCACCTCCTGGGCCGCCGGTGATCCCGGCGCAGCGCGGCTGGCGCGCGAGGCTGAGCCCCGCGGTGACGCGGCGAAGCGAGAGCTGTTGAACGCGCTTCGCGCGGCCTTCGTCACGCGGCTGGAGCCCGAGGACGCGTTCGCGCTCTCTCGCGGTATCGACTGGATCCTCAACTACGTGGTCGATCTGGTCGACGAGGCGGAGGTGATGGCGTGCGAGCCCGACGCGGGGATCGCGGAGATCGCAGGGCTGCTGGGGGAGGCGGTTCGCCACATCGACGACGCAATCGCCGACCTCGACGCCGGCGGCGACCATGCCACCGAGTCCGCCGACGCCGCGATCGAGGCGGAGCGGCGGCTGGAGCAGGCGTACTACCGGGGCATGGCCGCTCTGCTCGATGTCGAGGACATGCGCGAGCGAATCTCGCGCCGCGAGCTGTATCGCCGCTGCTCGCGCATCGGCCAGGTGGTGGTCGACGTCGCCGAACGCGTCGTCTACGCGGTCGTGAAGCAGAGCTGAATACCGATAGGTTGGCGGTGTCCCGAGGAAGGAGAGCCGGATACCGGGCAGGATCGTCACCGAGATCGAGCGCCGTTACGGGCGCCGCGGCGCCGAGGTCCTCGGCCGGCTTCGCGAGGCCAAGGACGCCGGCGGGCGGATCGAGCCGGCCGACATCGATCGGGTGGCCGCGGAGCTTGGCCTGCCGCGCGCCCACGTCAACGGCGCCGCATCCTTCTACGCAGACCTCGCGGGGACGGAGCGCGGACGCCGGCACGTGCAGGTCTGCGCCGGCACCGCCTGCTTCGCGGCCAGCGCCGGGGCGCATCTTCGCGACGTCTCCGAGGCGCTGGGAGCACCCGGCGGGGGGATGTCCGGTGACGGCGAGGTCTCGCTCCAGCCCGTCTATTGCCTCGGCTACTGCTACGGGGGCCCGGCGGCGCTCGACGGCGAGCGGCCATGCGCGGGCTTCGACCTCGTCGACCAGCTCACAGGCGACGCGCCGCGGCGTGATCCGGAGATCCCGGTGGGGGTCGACGTCTCCGAGCCCGTCGTCCTTGCCGGCATCCTCGGGGCGGGGCCGGATGCGTGGGAAGTGTGGGAGCGGTCGACGAGAGATACCGGCGGCGACCGGGTCGCCCGCGAGGTCAAGGAATCGGGCCTGCGGGGCCGCGGCGGTGCCGGCTTTCCGGCCGCGGTCAAGTGGGGCAGTGCGTCCGAGTCGCCGAGCGACGGGCCTCGCTACCTGATCTGCAACGGCGACGAGGGGGATCCCGGGTCGTTCGTCGATCGCCTGCTGATGGAGCGAGACCCGCATCGCGTGCTCGAGGGCATGGCGCTTGCGGCGCTCGCCTCGGGTGCGACCCACGGGATCGTCTACGTGCGCAGTGAGTACCCGCGGGCCCGCGATGCGGTCCGGGCGGCGATCGCCGACGCGCGCGCGGCCGGCCACCTCGGCACCGGCGTCCACGGCTCCGGAATCGACTTCGACGTCGAGGTCTTCGAGGGCGCCGGCTCATACGTCGCCGGCGAGGAGACCTCGCTGATCCACTCGATCGAGGGGCTGCGCGGCGAGGTCGCGGCGCGCCCGCCGTATCCGACCGAGCGCGGCTACCTGCACCGGCCGACCGTGGTCAACAATGTCGAGACGCTGTGCGCGGTCCCCTGGATCGTCGCCCACGGCGGCGCCGCCTACGCCCGGCTCGGCGCCGGCGACAGCCGGGGGACCAAGGTCGTCTGCCTGAGCGAGCGCTTTCGCAACCCGGGCGCCTATGAGGTCGAGCTCGGAATCCCGTTGCGACGGATCTTCGATGCGCTCGGCGGCGGGCTGCGCGACGAGCATGCGCTGCGCTCGATCCAGATCGGCGGGCCGCTCGGGGGATTCATCGGCCCCGGCGACCTCGACGCGCCGCTCACCTTCGAGGCGCTCCGCGAGCTCGGCGTGGATCTCGGCCACGGCAGCCTGATCGCGCTCGACGAACGGGTCGGGCGCGAGGCGCTCGAGCGCCACTTCTGGACATTCGCCGCGAGCGAGAGCTGCGGCACCTGCTCGCCTTGCCGGCTGGGAACCCGGCGCGGGCTCGAGCGGGTCGAGGGTCGTCGCGATCCCGACGTCGAGGCGGGCCACGGCGAGATGCTGGCGGCGATGGAGCACGGCAGTCTGTGCGCCTTCGGCCGCGCGGTCCCCCCGGTGGTGCGCAGCATCGAGCGGGTCTACGGGGCGGCGCCGTGAGGGTCATTGTCGACGGCGCCGGCGTGATCGTCCCGGCGGGCTCGCGGGCGCTCGACGCCGTGCGCATCGCCGGGGCGGAGGTCCCGGCGCTCTGCGCGGACCCCCGGTTGGCCCCGTACGGCTCCTGCAGGACGTGCATGGTCTCGATCGAGGGCGGCGACGGGCCGGTCCCGGCCTGCACCACGCCCGTCGCCGAGGGCGCCAGCGTGTGCACGGACGACCCGGTTGCACTCCAGACCGCGCGGCTCGCGCTCGAGCTGATCGTCGGCCAGCTTCCCGAGAGCGCCCTCGACCAGGCGCCGGAGCGCAGCGAGCTCGTCCGCGCCTGCCGGCGCCTCGGCGTCGAGCGCAGCCGCTTTCGCGGCGAACGCGACGGCGAGCGCGACGACTCCCATCCCTACGTCAAGTACGACCCGAAGCTCTGCATCGCCTGTGCGCGTTGCGTTCGCATGTGCGACGAGGTCCAGGGCACCTTCGCGCTGGCGATGGTGGGCCGCGGCGCCGATACCGTTCTCGCACCCGGCTCGGGCGGCCTTTGGAGCGAGTCCGACTGCGTCTCGTGCGGCGCCTGCGTGGACAGCTGTCCTTCCGGGGCCCTGTCGGAGCCGGGCCTGCTCGACCCGCGGCCGCTCGAGCGCACGACGACCACCACGTGCGGCTACTGCGGCGTCGGCTGCACGCTCGACGTCCACACCCGCGACGGTGAGGTCGCCGTGATCCGCCCGAACCGGGAGGCGCCCGTAAACCGCGGCCACGCCTGTGTCAAGGGCCGCTTCGCGCACGGGTTCGTGCGCTCCCCCGACCGCCTCACCGCGCCGCTGATCCGGCGTGGCGGGGCGCTGGTCGAGGCCGGCTGGGACGGGGCCCTTGGTCATGTCGCCGCCGAGCTTCGCCGGATCCGCGACGCCCATGGGGCGGACGCGATCGCGGCGATCTCCTCGGCCCGGGCCACGAACGAGGAGAACTACCTGATGCAGAAGCTGATGCGGGTGGCGATCGGGACCAACAACGTCGACAACTGCGCCCGCATCTGTCACGCGCCGTCCGCTGCCGGGCTCTCGGCCTCGTTCGGGCTCGCCGGCGGCACCAACCCGTTCGAGGACTTTGACCGCGCCGGCGTCTTCTTGCTCTGCGGCTCGAACCCGACCGAGGCCCACCCCGTGGTCGGGGCGCGGATCAAGCAGCGGGTGATCGCCGGCGCTCGCCTGGTCGTCGTCGACCCGCGGCGCACCGAGCTCGCCGGCTACGCCGACGTCCACCTGCGCCCGCGCCCGGGCACCAACGTGGCCGTGTTCAACGGTCTCGCCGCTGTGTTGCTCGACGAGGGGTTGATCGACGATCGGTTCATCGCGGAGCGCACCGAGGGCCTCGAAGCACTCCGCGAGCTCGCCTCGGACTATCCGCCGGCGCGGGTCGAGGAGATCTCCGGCGTCCCCGCGGACGACCTGTGCCGGGCCGCGGAGCTCTACGGACGCGGTGAGCGCCGCGCGATCGTCTGGGGGCTCGGGGTCACCGAGCATGCGCACGGGACGGACGGCGTGCGCGCGCTCTGCAACCTCGCCGCGCTGACCGGCAGCGTCGGCACCGCCGACGGCTGCGGCGCCAACCCGCTTCGCGGCCAGAACAACGTCCAGGGTGCCTCGGACATGGGGGCGATGCCCGACATCCTGCCCGGCTACCAGAAGGTCTCCGACGCCGACGTTGCGCAGCGCTTCGGCGATGCCTGGGGGATCGAGGTCCGGCCCGAGCGCGGCCTGCGGATCCCCGAGATGTTCGACGCCGCGGTCGCCGGCAGGCTGAAGGCGCTGATCGTCTTCGGCGAGGACATCGCCCAGACCGATCCCGACTCGGGCCACGTGCGGGCCGCGCTTGCCGCCTGTGAGCTGGTGGTCTCGCAGGAGATCTTCCTCTCCGAGACGGCGTCGCTGGCCGACGTCGTGCTCCCGGCGGCCTCGTTTTTGGAGAAGGACGGCACCTTCACCAACTTCGACCGTAGGGTGCAGCGGGTGCGGCCGGCGCTCGATCCACCCGGGTCGGCGCGCCCGGATTTCGAGATCATCCGCGCGCTCGGCGCTGAGCTGGGCGTCGACCTCGGCTGCCCGACGTCCGCCGCGGCGTTCGCCGAAATGGCGTCGCTGACCCCGACCTTCGCCGGCATCTCGCACGAGCGCCTCGACGCCGAGGGGCCGATCGCCTGGCCCTGCCGGTCGGCCGACGACTCCGGCGAGCGGGCGCTCTACCGGGAGCGGTTCGAGACGCCGAGCGGCAAGGCGCAGCTCGCAGCGGTCCCGTACGCGGCGCCGGGCGAGCAGCCGGACGCCGATTTCCCCCTCCTGCTGGTCACGGGCAGGCGACTCGAGCACTACAACGCCGGCACGATGACCCGGCGGACCGGAAACCTCCGGCTCGTCCCGGAGGAGCTGCTCGAGCTGCATCCCGACGACGCGGGCGCACTCGGGATCGGGGACGGCGAGGCGGTCCGGGTCGCGAGCCGGCGCGGCGAGATCCTGGTGACCGCCGATGTCACCGAGCGGGTCTCTCCCGGGCAGGCATTCATCGGCTTCCACTTCCCCGAGGCGCTCGCCAACCTGCTCACCTCGCAGCACGGGGACGAGGTCACGAGCTGCCCCGAGTACAAGGTGACGGCGGTCCGGGTCAGGAGCGTTGCATGAGCGTCGCCGACCGAAGCGGCGCCGACACGCGCGAGCCGTTCGCCGAACCCGTGGTCCCGCCGCCCGCCCCGCCGAGCCTCGACGCGGTGCTACCGCCCCAGATCGCCGAGAAGGCCACCGACATCGGCGCGACGAAGGCGGGGATGTCCACGCTGCCGACCTTCGCGCTCGCGGTCCTGGCGGGCGCCTTCATCGGGCTCGGGGCGATGTTCGCGACGACGGTGGTCGCGGGCGCAGCCGACGTGGTCCCGTTCGGGGTCACGCGACTGCTCGCCGGGCTGGTCTTCTGCCTCGGCCTGATCCTGGTGGTCGTCGCGGGCGCCGAGCTGTTCACCGGCAACAACCTGATCGCGATGGCCTGGGCCGAGCGCAAGGTCAGCGCCGCGATGCTGATCCGCAACTGGACGATCGTCTACGTCGGCAACCTCGTCGGCGCCCTCGGGACCGTGCTGCTGGTGTTCCTCGGCGGCCAGTACGAGTTCGGCGACGGCGCGATCGGCTCGAGCGCGCTTGCCATTGCCGACGCCAAGTCCGGGCTCGGTTTCGGGCGCGCGCTGGCGCTCGGGATCATGTGCAATGCGCTCGTCTGTCTTGCGATCTGGCTCACTTACAGCGCCCGCTCGGTGACCGACAAGATCCTCGCGATCATCTTTCCGATCAGCGCCTTCGTCGCCGCCGGGTTCGAGCACAGCGTCGCCAACATGTACTTCCTGCCGATCGGGCTCGCGGTCAAGGAGTGGGGCTCGGACTCGTTCTACGCCGACAGCGGCGTCGTCGCAGGCGACTTCGGCGAGCTGACGCTGTCGAACGTCGTCGTCGACAACCTGATCCCGGTGACGATCGGCAACGTGATCGGCGGTTCGGTGATGGTCGGCCTCGTTTACTGGCTGATCTATATTCGGGCGAGGGGCTGAGTCAGCGCCCCGGCCCGAGAGTGCCGGCCCGGCGTGAGAGCCCGACCAGGTCCTCGATCCCCTGCTCGAACCGGTCGAGGCGGCTTTGCATTCCGCCCCCGGTGCGGGCCTCGATCTCGCGCAGCCAGCCGAGCCTTCGCTGCAGATCGCTGATCGCCTCCGCCGCGGTCGCGAAGCGCGCGTCGAGCCGCGTCGCCGCTGCGTCGGGGTCGCGGTCGGGGTCGACTCGGCGTCGCCAGTCGTCTCGGCGGACGACGTACTCGGTCGGGATCACGAGGTTGAGCTGCTCGACTACGGCCAGCCAGCCGAGAGCGGCCCCGAAGTCGCCCAGGGCCGCGTCGGCGTCCGCGGCGATGAGCAGGGTCTGCACGGCGCGATCGTGTGCACCCTCGTCGCCACCTGGGGCTCGAGCTGGCTGCCGCTCGAAGACGGCATCGGCCGCCGACGTCCCGAGACCGGCCAGGTACGGACCGAGGTAACCGGCGGAGAGCTTCGCTCGAGGCGACCACGGGGCGCGGCCGGCGCTCGCGATTGCGGCGCCCGGCTCGCCCACCGGGGCCTGCATGAAATCGGGCGTTTCTCCCGTGATCAGCGCCGCTCGCAGCAGCGGCTGAAACGGCTGGACCTCGACGTCCCTTCCGGCTCGAACGGCGATCGCACGGGCGGCGATGTCCGCCTGCTGGGCGGCGAGGCCGCCCTGCTTGATCGGGAACGCGGTCGCATCTCCGGCCGCCCAGACGTCGTCCAGGCCCCGGACCTGCATCCGGTCGTCGGTCGGCAGGAAGCCGTGTTCGTCTTGCGGCAGTCCGGGGAGGGCCGGGACCTCGAGCCGCGGCAGGGCGATCACCCGGTCGAAGCCGAGCGCCTCGCCATCGGCCAGGTGTAGCTCGCGACCCTCGAAGCGCTCGGCGGCGCTCGAGTGCCGAAGCGCGATCCCGGCCTCGTCGAGCTTCGCCGCGACGAGCTGCGTCGCCGCGGCCCCGAAGACATCCAATGCCGACGGCTCGTGGGTGAGCACGGTGATCTCCACGCCGCTGATCCGGCGCGCATCACGCTCGGCGGCGGTGAGCAGGGCGAGCTCGTAGGCGGCGATCGACCAGCTCGCCTGGGGTGGCACCACGAACGCGAGTCGCCTGGTCCCGAGGCGCCCCAGGGCGCCCAGCAGCTGCGCGAACTCCGCTCGCTCCGCTTCCCCGCTGAAGCTCAGCGCTCCGGGCACCGCTTCCACCGCCCGCGCGCCGAGCGCCACGAGCAGCGCCCCGTAGCCGATCCGCTCGCCTCCCCTGGTGACCGCGATCCGGTCGTCGACCTCGACCGCTTCCAGTGCGTCGCAAATGTGGCCGGCGTTCGCCGCCTCGAGGATCCGGGCGAGGTCGAGGCCCGTATCGGGGCCGCTACCGAAGGGCTCGGCGACCAGCATCGGCCTGTACGTGAAGAGGTCGCTCGGCGAGAGCAGCTCGAGCTCGACCGCATCGCCCCCTACCGCGCGAAGCGCCAACGCGCCCTCGAGCCCGGCGACGCCGCCTCCGGCGATCAGGACGCGCAGCGGTGGTCCGGATGCCACGAGGTAACCGTAGCGCCAGGGCTGGGGGCGTCGGATCAGACGAGCGGCGTCGAACGAGCGACGGCCTGGAGCTCACCGCGGCGCCGGGGATCGTCCGCGCCCTGCCTGGGAAGCACGAACAGCGGACAGCCCGCTGTGCGCGCCAGCCGCGCCGACACACTGCCCAGCAGTGCTCGCCGCAACGGCCCGTAACCTCGGGCGCCGACGATCAACAGGTCATGGTCACCGGTGGCAGCCGCGATCGACGCCGCTGGATCCCCCGTGAGCAGCCGGCGCTGCACGGGTATCCGGGCGGGCACGCGCTCGAGTGCCCGGTCGAGGATGCGCTCGAACCTCTCGCGCGTTGCGTCGGCGAGCAGGCCGGTGTCGACGACCGAGAACGGGACCACATACCCGTAGCGCAGCGGGCTGGCGACCGTGAGCACCGTCAGCGATGCGTTCAGCCTCTCGGCCAGCGCGACGGCGGTTCGCATCGCCGCCCGTGACTCCTCGGATTCGTTGACTGCCACCGCGATCCGCAGCAGCCTTCCGTGGGCGCGCTCCGCATAACCGCCCGGCGCGACCGCGACGGCGCACGCCGCCCCGGAGAGCAGCGAGGTCCCGACATCGCCGAGGAAGACCCGCCCGATGGCGCCTCGGTGGCCGGAGCCGACCACCAGACCCAGCGGTTGCTCGGTTTCGATCAATCGATCCAGCGCTCGGGCGGGGGAATCGTCGGCCAGCACCCGGACCTCGACCTCGAGCCCCCCGAGACCCGCACGGGCGGCGTCGCCGATCCGCTCTGCCTCGGTCCGCCTCATCTGCTGCTGCTCCGCCGGCGGGATCAGGTGGTCGAGGGAGGGCACGATCGAGGCCACCAGCGGTTCGCCCGCCAGCGCCGTGGCCAGGGCGCCGCCGAGGGCAAGGGCGTCCTGGCTGTTGCCGCCCCCGTTGTAGCCGATGATCAGGCGCCGCGACATACTTGTTCGCAACCTAGGCCCGTCGCCGCTCACAGCCATCCGCGCTCGCCACGGCACGGCACCCGTAGTCGACACCTAGGTGGGTCGTAGAGTGGTGCGCGATGGCTGTCAGGAACGGGGAGTTCACCGAAGACCAGCTCCAGCGATTGCTGGGAATCGGACGCGCGCTGGTTTCGGAGTTCGACCTCGAGATCCTGCTCGGCCGGGTGCTCGACGCCGCTCGCGATCTGACCGGGGCGCGCTACGCGGCGCTCGGGGTTCTCGACGACGAGAAGAGCGCGCTGAGGCGTTTCGTGACGGTCGGAATAGACGAGGAGACCCGGGCCCTGATCGGCCCGCTGCCGCGCGGGCGGGGCGTGCTCGGAGAGCTCATCCGCCACCCGAACCCGTTGCGGCTGGCCGACGTCAACACCCATCCCCGCTCGTTCGGTTTCCCGCCCCACCACCCGCCGATGCGCACCTTCCTCGGGGCCCCGGTGATGATTCAGGAGGAGGCCTGGGGCAACCTGTATCTGACTGAGAAGGAGGGCGGGGCGCAGTTCGACGAACAGGACGAGCGGCTCGTCATCGTGCTGGCGGAATGGGCTTCGGTGGCGATTCAGAACGCTCGCCTCTACGACCGCCTCGAACGCCGCCAGGGCGAGCTCGAGCGAGCGGTGCGCGGGCTCGAGGCAAGCGCCGACATGGCGCGCGCGGTTCCCGCTTCGATCCCGTTCGAGCGGCTGACGGAACTGGTCGTCAAGCGGGGGCGTGACCTGATCGACGCGAAGGTGGTTCTGCTGCTTCTGCGTGACGGTGATGACCTGGTGGTCTCGAAGTCGAGCGGGGGCGATCCGGCGCGGCTGACGGGCCGCCGGGTGCCCGCGGACGAGCCGTTGATCGCGCGGGTGCTTGGATCTCGCGGGCCGTACCGATTCGGTCGCCGCGAGCTCGCCGGCTTCGTCGGCCGGCTCGGCTTTGCGGCGAGCTGCCTGCTCGCCGCCCCGCTGGAGTTTCGCGATCGACCCCGCGGGCTGTTGGCCGCCCTGGACCGCATGGACGGGGCGGAGTTCGCGGCCGAGGACGAGGTCTTGTTCGGGTCGTTCGCGGCCAGCGCGGCGACCACGTTGGCGACGGCGCGGACGGTTGAGGCGGACAGGCTCCAGCTCTCGATCGAAGCCTCCGAGCAGGAGCGACGGCGGTGGGCTCGCGAGCTTCACGACGAGACGCTTCAGGAGCTCGGCGGCCTGCGGTTCATGCTCGGAGCGGTGGCGCGAAGCGACGACCGCGACAAGGCGACGACGGCAGTCGACCGCGCAATCGAGCACGCGGACCGGGCGATCGTCAACCTCGAAGGCATGATCACCGAGCTGCGGCCCGCTTCGCTGGACGCGCTCGGGATCGGTCCGGCGATCGACGCGCTCGTCGAGCGGCTCTCCTCGACCTTCGAGGTCGAGATCGACGCTCATCTGGAGCTGTCACATGAGGGCGGTCGAAGCGCGACCAGGCTGGCGCCCGAGCTCGAGGCGACCCTTTACCGGATCGTCCAGGAGGCGCTCAACAACGCGGTCCGGCATGCGGGCGCGAGCCGGGTCGAGCTCCGGGTGACCGAAGGCGACTCGACGATCGCGGTCACGGTCGCCGACGACGGCCGGGGCTTTGATCCGGGCGCCGTCGAGCGGGGCTTCGGGCTCGTGGGAATGCGCGAGCGCGTTTCGTTGGCGAACGGCGCGCTCGAGATCGACTCCGAGCCCGGCGCCGGTTCGCGGATCAGCGCCGAGCTTCCGGTCGCCAGGGCGACCCCGGGGCACTGATTTCCTCAGCGCTCGACCAAGCCCTGCTCCAGCGCGTAGGCGATCAGCTCGGCACGGGTATGGCGGTTCGTCTTGCGCTGGATGTTCGCGCGGTGGGTTTCCACCGTGCGGACGCTGAGCACGAGTCGCTCGGCGATCTCGGGGTTCATGTAGCCGAGCGCGATCAGGTTGAGCACTTCGATCTCGCGCGGGGTCAGTCCGTCGGGCGGCTCGCTGCGCGCCGGCGGCTCGGAGGCAAGTCGCGCCCCGAGCTGAGGGTTGATGTAGGTGCCGCCCTCGAGCGCGACCCTGATCGCCTCGACGAGCTCGCTGGCCGCGGCGTGCTTCACCACGTAGCCCCGAGCCCCCGAGCGCAGCGCCTGACGCGCGAAGGCGGGCTCGCTCTGCATCGTCAGCACGATCGTCGCGGTCTCGGGCGAGATCTCGAGCACCTTCGGAATCAGATCGATGCTCGAACCGCCGGGCATGCTCAGGTCGAGAACCAACACCGAGGGCTTGTGACCGAGGACGTAGCGGGCCGCGGCATCGACGTCGCCGGCCTCGGCGACGACCTCGATGTCAGGCTCGGCCTCGAGCACCATGCGGATGCCGTCGCGGACGATCTGATGATCGTCGGCGAGCACCGCCGTGATCGGCCGCTCGCGGGCTTCGCTCATGGCCCAAGCGTAGACGCGCGCTCGCCGGCGGGGCATCGGTAGCGTGGCCGGAAGCGCATCGGTAGCCAATACCGAGGCTTGAGCCGCCCTCGATCTAGGTGGCGAGCACCGAAGGCGTGGCGATACTCGAAGGCTAGAGTCGACCCATGAGCGCGACGTCGCCAGACTCGACCCCCGCCGGACGCCTCGTGGATCCACGGCAGCGACCGAAGGATCGAGTCAGGTGAGCGCTAGGCGGGTCGTGATTGCGGGCGGCGGGGTGGCGGCGCTGGAGGCGATGCTTGCGCTTCGGCGCATGGCCGAAGACCGGGTCGAGATTCTGCTGATCTCACCCGAGCGGTCGTTCGCCTACCGACCGCTCGCGGTCGCCGAGCCGTTCGACCTCGGCGCGGAGCGGCGGTTCGACCTGGCCGAGATCGCCGCGGATGCGGCGGCCGAGCTGGTCGAGGACGGGGTGACCGCGGTGGACGGGGCGAGCAGGAGGGTGCAAATGGCCTCCGGTGCGTCGCTCGACTACGAAGATCTGGTGATCGCCTTCGGGGCGCGCCACCGAGCGCCGCTCCCCGAGGCGCTGACGTTCTGGGTGCCCGGCTGGCGCGATCGAATGGCGGACCTCCTCAAAGACGTCGAGGGCGGCTGGGTGCGAAGTGTCGCGTTCGCGATCCCGGTCGGCTGCGGGTGGCCCCTGCCGCTCTACGAGCTCGCCCTGCTGACCTCGTCCCATCTCGAGGGTGAGGGCGTGGAGGGTGTCGAGTTGATGCTCGTCACTCCGGAGGCGGCTCCGCTCGAGCTGTTCGGCTCGCGTGCGAGCGAGGCAGTCGGCGAGCTGCTGGCGCACCGGGGGCTGGGCCTGTTCACAGGCTCCTATCCGAGTGCCTACCGGGGCGGCGAGCTGAGCCTCTCGCCGGCCGGGCGGCTGCGGGTCGAGCGGGTTGTCACCCTGCCGCGGATCGAGGGTCGGGAAATCAAGGGGCTGCCCACCGGTATGCACGGATTCATCCCGGTGGACGAGTACGGCCGAGTGCCGGGCCTCGAAGGCGTCTATGCGGCCGGGGATGCGACCACGGTACCGATCAAGCAGGGCGGGCTCGCCGCCCAGCTGGCGGACGTCGTCGCGAGCCAGATCGCACGCGACGCGGGCGCCGCCGTGGAGGTGGAGCCATTTCGCCCCGTGTTGCGAGGCATGCTGCTCACCGGCGAGCGGCCGCGGTTCCTGCGCACCGACTTTGGCGCGGGCGCCGCGGAGGAGTCGATGGCAGCCGAGCATGCGCTCTGGTGGCCGGCGAGCAAGATCGCCGGGCGCCATCTGGCGCCGTATCTGGCCACGCTGACAAGCGCCGAGCCCGTGCCGGCCGCTCCGGCGGAGCGCGCGTCGATCCCGGTGGAGATCGAGGTCGACGCGGCGCCGATCACCTCCGTCTCGCGGTGACCTCGGCGAGGGTCGACCGCAGCATCTGGTGCGCTGGGAGGACGGGCACGTGAGCCGGCTTTATCCGAGCTCGGACGCTTTCGTCCAGCACTTCGAGCACGAGGAGGCCGCGCGCGAGCGGTAGTACGCCGCGCCTACGATCCGGTCGCAGCCTCGTCCGGCCTCGGGTCGACGTCGACGACCACCTCGCCGGAGGCCCTGACGCCGTTTGGCATCACCTCGAGCGCACGATCGAGCACGTCCTGCATATTGCGGCGCGGTCGATTCCTGATAGTGCCGCCCGTGCCTCGGCGAGCTCAATCGTCCGGCGAGTGCCAACCCGTCGCGCGACTGGTCGCTGCCGTCGTAGCCGGTGACGATCGGGCCGCGACCCGTCATCGGGCCTACGGCATGCGAGCGTCGGAAGGTGAGCTCCGAGGCGCGCCTGCGCTCGGCGAGCGCTCGCCGGCGGGCTTCTCTGGCGTCGCAGCCGATTTTTCGCCCGCGAGCCGTCGTCCGGCCCTCACCGCGGAGCCGAGCTTGATCCGGCGCCCGCCGAGCGGGCGACCGCAGCTCGCGCAGTGCCCGGGGGCGCCCCAGCCGGTGATCGCGAAGGTGTCCTCGCCGCAGTGCGGGCAGCGGATCAGCGGCATCGTCGCCTCCGTTCGATCTCCTCAGCCCCGGCCCGAGATCGCGCGCGCGACGTCGAGCGTCGAGAGGATCCCGACCGGTATCCCCCGCCCGTCGCGAACCACAAGGTGAGACACGCCGTGCTCGGCGAGCAATTGCGCGGCGCGCTCCAGGGTCTCTTCGCCGCCAACGCTGACCGCCTCGGTGCCGGCGATGTCGCGCGCGCTGAGCTCGTTGAAGTGACCGCTGCTCGTGGCCGCGATCAGGTCGGCATCGGCGATCACCGGCGGCTCCGGAGCGATGTCGCCGGCAACGACGACGGCGTGCACGCGATTGCTCGCCATCACGTGGGCGACCTCGTCGAGTTGAGCGTCGGGGGTACAGCTGAAGATGCCGATGCTGGCGAACTCGTCGACGCGCCGACGGGCGAGCCGGTCGATCGCCGAGTCGGCCGGCCGGGAGGGGGTGTCGTCGGTCATATTGGAACCGTAGTCTCAGGCGGACCGCCGGCAATCGGGATCGAGCACGGAAACTGGTGCGTAGTGGCCGCGGAGTACGGCAAACGACGGGCCGGGCCCGCTTGGCCCGCGCCGACTACGTAGCCGATCCGGATGGCGGCTTGGGCCGCTGGGCGTACCGTGGCGAGGGTGATGATCACGGATACGACGACCGCTCGATCGGACCGGAGTGCTCGAGTGATCCCTGGAGTCAGAGATGAGTGACCCCTGGGCGCGCGCAAAGCCGCGCGTGGTGATCGCCGGGGGTGGCATAGCGGGGCTCGAGGCGGCGCTTGCGCTCGCCGACCTGGTCGCCGACCGGGCCGAGCTCGCGCTGGTCGCGCCCGATCCGGAGTTCGTCTACAAGCCGCTCACGGTCGAGGAGCCGTTCACCGAGCGGCCGGCCGAACGCCGCGAGCTCGAACCGGCACTCGCCAGGATCGGGGTCCAGCTCGTCCGCGGCGCGGTCACCAGCGTCGACCCCGACACCCGCACGCTGACGCTCTGGGAACGCTCGCGGCTCCCCTACGACCTGCTGGTGGTCTGCGTCGGGGGCCGCGTGCGGGCCGCCTACGACGGCGTGGAGACGTTCTGGAGCAACCGAGGAGACCTCGGGGTCGACGAGCTGATCCGACGGGCGCATGCAGCCCTCGACCGAGGACTCACCCTGCTGGTCCCGCCGGCGACCAGCTGGTCGCTGCCTCTATATGAGCTCGCGCTCTTGATTCGGCGTCGCAGCGACGAGCTCGGGCTCGGCGATCTGCGCCTGCGGTTGGTCACCCCCGAAAGCGCTCCCCTGATCATCTTCGGGTCCCGAGCGAGCGAGGCCGTTGCCGCGCTGCTGGCGGCGCGCCGGATCTCGGTCGAGGCCAACCGGCTGGTTACCCAGGACACGTCCGGGATGCTTCACCTGCCGCCGATGGGTGTGCCATTGGCGCCGGACCTCGCTTTGACGCTGCCGGTGATCGAAGGGCCCCGGATCGCCGGACTGCCGGCGGACCCACGCGGTTTCATCCCGGCCGATCTGCACGGCCGCGTCGAGGGCCTCAAGGACGTGTATGCCGCGGGGGACGGGACCAGCTTCCCGATCAAGCAGGGCGGGCTCGCCACGCAGCAGGCCGATGCCGCCGCCGAGCACATCGCGGCCCGGCTGGGCGCCGAGGTCGAGCCCGAGCCGTTCGATCCGGTGCTCCGCGGCCAGCTTCTGACCGGGACCGAGCCGCTCCAGATGCGGCACAGCGTCGCCGGTGGCGAGGACGCGGGGACGGCCTCGCTCGACTTCTTGTGGTGGCCTCCGCAGAAGGTGGCCGGGCGTTACCTGTCGGCCTGGCTCGGCCAGCCGACCCTGACCGACGTCGAGCCGCCTTCACGTGCTCTGGACGTCGAGATCTCGGGGGGGACCCCGCGAGAGGCCCGATGAGCGATCGGCAACGGAAGCTGCTGATCGCGCCGGAACGGCCGTCCGAGCGCCCTCGGCAGGGCTAGGCTCCGACCATGAATCGGGTGCGCACGGGCCGTTCATCGCGAGCGGATCCGGAGCTCGGAGGGCAGCACACTACGGAGGCGATTCGGCGACGCCTGTCCGTGCCGCCGCCGGTCAGCTACCTGCGCGACTTCGTCTACGGCGCGATCGACGGCGTGGTGACCACCTTCGCGATCGTCGCCGGTGCCGCGGGCGCCAACCTCAGCGACGAGGTGATCGTCATCCTCGGCCTAGCCAACCTGTTCGCCGACGGGCTCAGCATGGCGGTCAGCAATTACCTCGGAATCAGGGCCGAGAGCCAGCAGCGCGCGCTCGCGCGGAGCGAGGAGGAGCGTCATGTAACGCTTATCCCCGAGGGCGAGCGCGAGGAGGTCCGCCAGCTGTTCGCCGCCAAGGGCTTCGCGGGTGAGGACCTCGACCGGGTGGTCGAGGTGATCACCGACGACCGGGATCGCTGGGTGGACACGATGATGACCGAGGAGCTGGGCTACGGGATCGAGGTGGGCAACCCCCTGCGCGCTGCGGCCGCCACCTTCGCCGCCTTCGTCGTCGTCGGCGCCCTGCCGCTGATCGTCTTTTTGATCGACCTGATCACGCCCGGGTCGGTGGCCGATCCGTTCGCGTGGAGCGCCGGGCTGACCGCGGTCGCCTTCTTCGGTGTCGGCAGCCTCAAGGCGAGGGTGGTCGAACAGCCGTGGTGGCGGTCGGGCATCGAGACCCTGGCCGTCGGTGGCGCGGCCGCCGCCGTCGCCTTCCTCGTCGGCGTCGCCCTCGAGGGGATCGGCTAGGGCAGGCGATCGATGCAGAGGCCGATGCCCACCCCGATCGACGCGTTCAGGGTCCTAATCGCCGGCGGAGGCGTGGCCGGGCTCGAGGGCCTGCTTGCGATCCGCGAGCTGGCCGCGGGGCCGCCGCACGTCGAGGTGCTGGCGCCCGAGACCGAGTTCTCCTACCGCCAGCTCGCGGTCGCCGAGCCGTTCAGTCTCGGTGAGATCGCTCGCTTCGACCTCACCGAGCTGATCGAAGGCGCCGGTGGCGTGCATCGGCTGGATTCCCTGGCCGAGGTTCGGGCCGCGGAGCAGGTAGCGGTCACGGCGGCGGGAGCCGAGGTCTCCTACGACGCTCTGCTGCTTGCCGTGGGCGCCGGCTCGCGCGAGGCCCTGCCCGGGGCGATCACCTATCGCGGCCTCGCCAGCAACACCGAGGTCCACGAGGCCATCCTGGCGCTCGACCGGGAGCAGATCTCGAGCCTCGGCTTCGCGGTACCGGCGACGGTCCGCTGGGCGCTGCCGCTGTATGAGCTCGCGCTGCTGGCGGCGGCGCATCTCGCCGACATCGGCGACGCCGGAAAGGAACTTCACCTGGTCACCGCGGAACCCCAGCCGCTGGCGCTGTTTGGCGCCCGCGCGAGCCAGACCGTCCGCGCGCTGCTCGACGAAGCCGGGGTCTCGCTGCACGCCGGGGTCGCCCCGGCCAGGGTCGAGCTCGGCGGCCTGGCGCTGATGAATGGCGAGCGAATCGAATGTGAGCGCGTGATCGCGCTGCCAGAGCTCGAGGTGCGGCCGATCCCCGGCGTCCCGCAGGGCCCGCACGGCTTCATCGGTACCGACATGGTGATGAGGGTCGACGGGCTTCGGGGCGTCTTCTGTGCCGGCGATGCCGCCTGGTTTCCGATCAAGCAGGGCGGCCTGGCGGCCCAGCAGGCGGATGCCGCCGCCTCGGCGATCGCGGCCGAGATCGACCCCGAGGCCGAGGAGCGCCCGTTCCGCCCGGTGCTGCGCGCGGCGATGCTGACCGGCTCGGGGCCGCACTACCTGCGCGCCGCGCTCGGCCACCCCGACCGTGATCACGATGCCGCGAGTAGCGCCGCGCCCTTGTGGTGGCCGCCCGCCAAGGTCGCGGGCAGATACCTCGCTCCCTACATCGCCGCGCGGGCGAGCGAGACGAACCAGCCGTCCCCGCCGCTTGGCGATCTCGACCCCGAGGGCCCGCGGGGGGCCGAGGAGCACCGCGAGGCGATCGCGATGGCGCTCGCCGGGGCGGACGCGGACGCCGCGGCGGGTGACCACCGCAACGCCCTCCGCTGGCTCGCGGTCGCCGAGCAGCTAGAGCTCACGCTCCCCGCCGAGTACTCCCTCAAGCGCGAGCAATGGCGGCGCGCGCTCGGCGACGCGGCTTGCTGAGATCGGGCGGTCGAGGTCGGTCCGTCACCCGCCCGGATTCCAGACCCGGTCGTCGACGAAGCTCTCGACGCGGGTGAGGAGCTCTGCGGGAGCTGCCTCCGTGGCGATGCCGGTGCGCTCGCCGGCGGCCACCTCGGCGAGCGGTTCGAACTCCGCGAGCTGGCGGCGAACCACCTCGGCGTCGGCGTCGGAAACGCGGTCCGGGTCGAGCTCGCGGGTGCGGATCCGCTCCCGGAGCAGCTCGAAAGGCGCGCGGCACTCGACGAACAGCGTCCGGCGATCGCCGAGCTCTGCTCGGAAGGCGTCGCGCTCGACACGGCGGTGGAAGGTCGCATCGACGATCACCCCTGCGTTCCGATCCAGCTCCGCCCGCGCGACCTTGCCCAGCTCCGCGTAGGTCCGAAGCGTGAACTCCGGCGAGTAGTGCCCCTCGCCCGCTCGTTGCCGCGGATCGATGCCGGCGAGACGCTTGCGCGTCAGGTCGGAGGACACGTGCTCCCAGCCGCTGGCGGCGGCGACCTCCCGTGCGAGGGTCGACTTGCCGGTTGCGGCCACGCCGCAGATCACCAGGACCAGGGGACCGCGGGCGCGCCAGGCGAAGCGGTGCCCGAGCCGCATCAGCGTGCCCGCCCGGGCCTCGAGGCCATCGCGCTCGGGATCGCCGACCGCGTGCTCGTGGGCCTGCAGGCTGGCGATCTTCGCCCGCACCCAGGCTCGATAGGCGGCGAAGAAGCTGAGCAGAGCGTCATCCCCGGGCTCGCCCCCGGCGGACCGGTACGCGTCGACGAGCTCGAACGCTGGGTGCTCGGCGCCGAGCCGCGCTAGATCCATGAGCAGGAACGCGAGGTCGGCGGCGACGTCGATCTGCCTCAGCGCCGGGTCGAACTCGATGCAGTCGTAGATGTAGATGGCGTCCTCAGCCGGCACGATCACATGCTCGGCGCGCAGGTCGCCGTGGCCATCGCGGATCAGCCCACTCCGCCCGCGCTCGACCAACTCTCCACGGTGAGCCGAGAAGAACGCATGGGTGAAGCGTTCCGTCGCATCGAGCCGGTGGCGACCGAGTACCGTCTCGCCCGCCTCGCGCAGCGTGGTCAGGTTCTCCTTCAGTGTGGCGACCAGGATCTCGATCCCGCGCAGCGCGGGTGGGGCGATCGGGGCCTCGGCGTGAAATCGCGCCAGCAGACGGCCGACGGCCAACACGTGAGCGGGCTCGAGCTCTCTGTTCGTGACCAGAACCTCGAGGCTGCGACTCTCGTCGACGCGCCGCATCTCGACCGCGTACTCGACTGCCGCCGGGTCATCGGGGTCGGTGAGCGAGTACCGGTGCTCGCTCTCGGTGACGCCGACCACGGCGAGATAGATCTCGGGGGCGAGACGCCGATTGAGCCGCAGCTCCCGCTCGCACATCTCGCGGCGGCGATCGAGGGTGCCGTAGTCGAGGAACGGAAAGACCACCGGCTTCTTCACCTTGTAGGCACGATCACCGGCCAGGAACACCCACGAGGTGTGCGTCTCGCGAAGCTCGACCCGCGGCGCCCCGGGGTAGAAGCCGGGCTCGAGCATCGCCCGCACCAGCGGCGGCTGTGCAGCGAGGGACCCCATCGCCCGCACCATCCTGACAGCGGCCCGACCTCGATGAGGCCGGACGCGAGCGCAATGCGCTCGCGACTGCGTAGCGACCCCTGAGCTCCGATCCGCGATCGACACCGATGTGTGGGCCGCCGCCAAGAGCGACGATCTCGACGAGCCTGCATGGAGTCGGTCGGAACGACCCCGGTGAAGACGCACCAGTCAACTGGCGGATCGCCCGCTGAGCCCCGAGGGAACCCGAGCGTGCTGATCACATGCACCGATTCAATAGGATCGCCGCGCGGATGAGAGATCGCCGCCGAGTCCGAGGGAGCGATGGCTGACGGACGCGCCCTGCTTCGCGCGAGGCAGTTCTTCGAGCCACGCCAGCGCTCCCCCGACGGCTGGAACGAGGCCTCGACCTACGCCCGCGATTGGGAGGCCTCCTACCGGCGGCGCTGGCAGCACGATCGCGTCGTCCGCTCCACCCACGGCGTCAACTGCACCGGCTCGTGCTCGTGGAAGATCCACGTCAAGGACGGGCTCGTCACCTGGGAGACCCAGCAGACCGACTATCCCTCCAACGGCCCCGACGTCCCCGACTACGAGCCCCGCGGCTGCCCCCGCGGGGCCTCGTTCTCCTGGTACGTCTACTCACCGCTGCGGCCGAAGTATCCGTACGTGCGCGGCGTGCTGCTGGAGATGTACCGCGAGGCCCGCGACCGGCTCGGCGATCCGGTCGAGGCCTGGGCGTCGATCGCCGACGATCCCGAGCGCGCCCGCGCCTACAAGTCCCAGCGCGGCAAGGGCGGTTTCGTGCGTGCTTCCTGGGACGACGCGGCGGAGCTGATCGCGGCCGCCCACGTGCACACGATTCGGCGCTACGGGCCCGACCGGATCGCCGGCTTCTCCCCGATCCCGGCGATGTCGATGGTCTCCTACACGGCCGGCACGCGCTTTCTCTCACTGATCGGGGGTGTCTGCCTCTCCTTCTACGACTGGTACGCGGATCTGCCGCCCGCCTCGCCGCAGATCTGGGGCGATCAGACCGACGTCCCCGAGTCGGCCGACTGGTGGAATTCCTCCTACCTGATCCTCTGGGGCTCGAACATCCCCCAGACGCGGACCCCGGACGCGCACTTCATGACCGAGGCGCGCTACCGCGGCCAGAAGGTGGTCGTCATCTCCCCGGACTACGCCGGCCACACCAAGTTCGCCGATCACTGGCTGCCCGCCGAGGCGGGCACCGACGGCGCCCTGGCGATGGCGATGGGCCACGTGATCCTGAGGGAGTGGTACGTCGAGCGCGAAGCGCCCTACTTCCGCGACTACGCGCGCCGCTACACCGACATGCCGATGCTGGTGACGCTACGGGAGCGCGAGGATGGAAGCCGCGTCGCCGACACCTTCCTGCGCGCGTCGGACCTCGGCGAGCAGGGCGAGAACGGGGAGTGGAGGACCGTCGTCTGGGATGCCTCGCGCGGTGAGCCGGTGGCGCCGAACGGCTCGATCGGCTTTCGCTGGGGCGAGCAGGGCGCCGGGCGCTGGAACCTCGACCTGGGCGAGGTCGAGCCGGCGCTGACCCTGCTCGGCGACCACGACGAGCTGGTCGAGGTGACGCTGCCGCGGTTCGAGGGCGGCAGGACCGAGGGCGGCACGACGATCAGCCGCGGCGTGCCCGCGAAGCGGATCGGTGGACGGCTGGTGACCACCGTCCTCGATCTCGCATTGGCTCAGTACGGGGTCGGGCGCGAGGGCCTGCCCGGGGAGTGGCCGAGCGGCTACGACGACGACTCGGCGCCCTACACGCCGGCATGGCAGCAGACGATCACCGGCGTCGACGCCGGCCGCTGCGTCCGGATCGCGCGCGAGTTCGCCGCCAACGCCGAGCGCACCGAGGGGCGCTCGATGATCGTCATGGGCGCCGGCACCAACCATTGGTTCCACGCCGACCAGACCTACCGCGCGATGCTCGCCTTGGTCTTGTTCTGCGGCTGCCAGGGCATCAACGGCGGCGGCTGGGCCCACTACGTCGGCCAGGAGAAGGTGCGCCCGATCACCGGCTGGATGACGGTCGCCTTCGCGCTCGACTGGTCGCGCCCGCCGCGTCAGCAGCCCGCGACCCCGTTCTGGTATCTGGCCACCGACCAGTGGCGCTACGAGACCTTCGGCGCCGACGAGTTCACCTCGCCCGCCGGCAACGGCTCGCTCGGCGAGCGCCACCTCGCCGACTGCCACGCGCTCGCCGCCCGGCTCGGCTGGCTGCCCTCCTACCCCAGCTTCGACCGCAACCCGCTCGACCTCTGCGACGAGGCGCGCGAGCGCGGGCTCGAGCCCGCCGAGCTCGTGGTCGACGAGCTGCGCGAGAACCGGCTGCGGTTCGCGGCCGAGGATCCCGACGACCCGGCGAACTTCCCGCGCGTGCTGACGCTCTGGCGGGCGAACCTGCTCGGCTCCTCGAGCAAGGGCCACGAGTACTTCTTGCGCCACCTGCTCGGCGTGCCCGACGCGGCGGTCCGCGCCGCCGAGTCGGCGCCCGAGCAGCGCCCGCGGGAGGTGGAGTGGCGCGACGGGGCGCCGGTGGGCAAGCTCGACCTGTTCACGACAATCGACTTCCGCATGAATGGCTCGTGCGTGTACTCCGACGTCGTCCTGCCGGCGGCGACTTGGTACGAGAAGCACGACCTCTCGAGCACCGACCTGCACCCGTTCGTGCACCCGTTCAACGCCGCGATCCCGCCACCGTGGGAGACGAAAACCGACTGGGAGGCGTTCAACCGGATCGCCGCCGAGTTCAGCCGCCTCGCCGCCAAGCACCTCGGCACCCGCACCGACCTGGTCGCGGCGCCGCTGCTTCACGACACGCCGGAGGAGCTCGCTCAGCCGCTGGGCCGGGTGCGCGACTGGAAGGCTGGGGAGTGCGAGCCGCTCCCGGGCCGCACGATGCCGAAGCTCGCGACCGTGGAGCGTGACTACACGGCGGTCGCCGAGCAGATGGCGGCGCTCGGGCCACTGGTCGAAAGCGCCGGGATCGGCGCCAAGGGGGTCGCCTGGAAGCCCGAGATCGAGGTCGCCGAGCTCGGTCGCCGCAACGGGCGCGCGAACGGCGGCGGCAGGGCTAACGGGCGACCGTCGCTGCGCCGCGACGTCGACGTCTGCGAGGCGATCCTGGCGCTCTCGGGGACCACCAACGGGCGGCTCGCGGTCGAGGGCTTTCGCGCGCTCGAGGGCCAGACCGGGCTCGAGCTGGCCCAGGTGCCGGAGGAGCGCGCCGACGAGCGGCTCAGCTTCGGCGAGATCAACGTGCAGCCGCGCAAGGTGATCGCGTCGGCGGAGTGGTCGGGGCTCGAGTCGCGCGAGCGCCGGTACTCGCCGTTCACCGCCAACGTCGAGCTGCTGATCCCATGGCGGACGCTGACCGGCCGCCAGCAGCTGTTCATCGACCACGCGTGGATGCTCGACTTGGGCGAGGGCCTGCCCGCCTACCGCCCGCCGGTCGACGCCGGTCAGCTCCATGGCCTCGCGGGCGAGCCGGCGGCGGAGGACGGCCTCGAGGTCACGGTGCGCTATCTGACCCCGCACTCGAAGTGGTCGATCCACTCCGAGTTCCAGGACAACCTGCTGATGCTGACCCTGTTTCGCGGCGGGCCGGCGATGTGGTTGGCGACCGCGGACGCCGAGCGGATCGGGGTCGCCGACAACGACTGGCTCGAGGTCTACAACCGCCACGGCACCGTCGCCTGCCGCGCCGTGGTCTCGCATCGCGTGCCCCCCGGCGTGGCGCTCTACTACCACTCCCAGGACCGCCACGTGAACGTCCCCGTCTCCGAGATCTCGGGCGCTCGCGGGGGCACCGACAACTCGCTGACCCGGATCTCGATCAAGCCCAGCCATCTGATCGGCGGCTACGCGCAGCTCTCCTGGGGCTTCAACTACTACGGGCCCACCGGCCCGCAGCGCGATCAGCTGATCATCGTTCGCAAGCGCCGCAGCGAGGTGGATTACCGATGAGGGTCCGGGCGCAGATGGGGATGGTGATGAACCTCGACAAGTGCATCGGCTGTCACACCTGCTCCGTCACCTGCAAGAACGTGTGGACCAACCGCCGCGGCACCGAGTACATCTGGTTCAACAACGTCGAGACGAAGCCCGGCCGCGGCTATCCCCGCGACTACGAGGACCAGGAGCGCTGGCAGGGCGGATGGAAGCTGAACCGCCGCGGCAAGCTCCAGCTGCGGGCCGGGGGCCGGCTGCGCAAGCTGGCGAGCATCTTCTGGAACCCGGACCTGCCGACGATCGACGACTACTACGAGCCCTGGACATACGACTACGACCACCTGATCAGCGCCCCGGCGTCCGACGTGCAGCCGGCGGCGCGGCCGAAGTCGCTGGTCACCGGCGGCGACCTCGACCTCCAATGGGGCCCGAACTGGGACGACGACCTCGCCGGCTCGCCGCGCAACGCCGCCAACGACCCGAACCGCCGCGAGCTCGAGGACAAGGTCAAGCTCGAGTTCGAGCAGGCGTTCATGATGTACCTGCCGCGGATCTGCGAGCACTGCGTCAACCCGTCCTGCGTCGCCTCCTGTCCCTCGGGCGCGATGTACAAGCGCGAGGAGGACGGGATCGTGCTCGTCGACCAGGAGGCGTGCCGCTCGTGGCGCTTCTGCGTCTCCGGATGTCCCTACAAGAAGGTCTACTTCAACTGGAACACGGGCAAGGCGGAGAAGTGCAACTTCTGTTACCCGCGGGTCGAGGCCGGGCTGCCGACCGTGTGCTCGGAGACCTGCGTCGGGCGCCTGCGCCACCTCGGCATCGTCCTTATCGACACCGACCGGGTCGAGGCCGCGGCCTCGGTGCCCGAGGAGCACGATCTGCTCGACGCCCAGCTCGACCTGATGCTCGACCCCGACGATCCCGAGGTCCGCGAGGCCGCCCGCCGCGACGGGATCGCCGACGACTGGATCGAGGCGGCGCGCCGCTCGCCGATCTACGCGATGTGCAAGCGCTGGCGGATCGCGCTGCCGCTGCACCCCGAGTACCGGACCCTGCCGATGGTCTGGTACGTGCCGCCGCTGTCGCCGGTCGAGAGCATGATCGAGGAGGGCACGGAGCACGCCGATCCCGATCACCTCTTCGCCGCGGTCGATGAGATGCGGATCCCGATCGAGTACCTGGCCAGCTTCCTGGCGGCGGGCGACCCCGAGCCCGTGCGGCGTTCGCTGACCCGGATGGCGGCGATGCGCCGCTTCATGCGCGCCGCCGACGTCGACGGCCGCGTCGACACCGCGATCGCGACCGACGTCGGCATGGAGCCGACGGAGATGGAGAAGATGTTCCGGATGGTGGCGATCGGCGACTACGACGACCGCTACGTGCTCCCGAAGCGCCACGGCGAGGTCTCGCCGGAGGCGTTCGCCGAGCAGGGCTCGTGCGGGATCGACTTCTCGGGCAAGGCCGAGACCGTGGTCCCGCTCGCAGCCCACGCGACGGGCGAAGCGGGATACGAAGAGGGCGCGGTGGACCCGGACTTCGATCTCCGCGACCACCTCGTCCGCCATCGCCCGAACGGAGACGGGCGTGGCTGAGTCCGTTCACCCGCTGAAGCTCGTCTCGCTGCTGCTCCAGTACCCGACCGAGGAGCTGCGGGCCGCCGCCCTCGAGGTGGCCGGGCTGGAGCTCCGTCCGGCGCGCGGTCGCCAGGCCGAGGAACTGCGCCGCTTCTGTGAGTGGTACGCGCGAACGCCGGCGGGTGAGCTCCAGCGCCTCTACGTCGATGCGTTCGACTTCAGCAAGCAGTGCAGCCTCCATCTCACCTACCACGTGCACGGCGACCGCCGCCAGCGGGGGATGGCGTTGCTGCGGCTCAAGGGGGCCTACCGGGCGGCCGGGTTCGAGCCCCCGGGCACCGAGCTCCCCGACTTCCTGCCGCTGATCTGCGAGTTCGCCGCCCTGGCGCCCACCCCCGCCGGTACCGGGCTGCTGGAGGAGCACCGGGTTGCGATCGAGCTCGTCCGCGCCGGGCTCGGGCGGGAGGGGAGCCCCTACGCGCCGCTGCTCGACGTCGTGATCGCCTCGCTCGGGCGCTTGAGCGCGGCCAAGCTCGCCCGGGTGAGGCGCCTGGCCGCCGAGGGGCCCCCGTACGAGGAGGTCGGCCTCGAGCCCTTCGCGCCGCCCGAGGTGATGCCGGTCGACGACCCGGCCGCCGGGCAGCCACTGGTCGGCGGCGGTGAGGCGCGATGAGCCAGGGCGACGTCCTCCTCTACGCGGTGCTGCCCTACGCGGCGCTGGCGGTGTTCGTCGTCGGGCACTGGTGGCGCTATCGGCGCGACCAGTACGGCTGGGGCGCGCGCTCGACCCAGCTGCTGGAGAGCCGGGTGCTCAAGTACGCGAGCACGATCTTTCACTTCGGGGTGCTGGCGGCGATCGGCGGCCACGTGCTCGGCATCTTGATCCCGCGCTCGTGGACGGCCGCCGTCGGGGTAAGCGACGACGCTTATCACGTGATCGCGGTGATCGGGGGGCTGGCGGCCGGCGGCGCTGTCTGCGTTGGCTTCGTCCTGCTCGTCTACCGTCGCCTGCGCTTTCCGCGCGTGCGGGTAACGACGACGCGCGCCGACGTGATCACGATGGGCCTGCTCGCGCTCGGGATCGTCACCGGGATGCTGGCGACGATCGCCAATTTCGGCGACGCCGTCCACTACCGCGAGAGCGTCGCCCCCTACTTCCGCCAGCTCTTCGTGCTCGATCCCCAGCCCGAGCTGATGACCGGGGGGGAGGTCACGTTCGTCTTCCAGCTCCACGTCATTTCCGCCTGGCTGCTGTTCGCCTGGTGGCCGTTCAGCCGCCTCGTCCACGCCTGGAGCATCCCTGTCGACTATCTGCGCCGCAGCCCGATTCCGTATCGCTCGCGCTACGGGCGTCCGCGCCGCCGGCCCGAGCCGGCAACCCGGATCCAGGCCCGATGAACGCCACTGGGGCCGGCGGCGGCCGCAATCTGGCGCTGGCGACGATCGCCTTCGCCCTCTGCTTCTCGGCATGGGGCATGATCGCGCCGATCGCCCCCGACATCCAGGACGAGCTCGGCCTCTCCGACACCGAGACCTCGGTGATGATCTCGATCCCGGTCGTGCTCGGCTCGTTGCTGCGGATCCCGATCGGGGTCGTCACCGACCGCCTCGGCGGCCGGATCGTGTTCGTGGGCATGCTGTTCTACTCCGCCGGGGCCGCGGCATTGGTGGGTTTTGCCTCCGGCTACGCGGCAGTGCTCGGCGCGGGCTTCTTGCTCGGCGTCGCCGGCGCCAGCTTCGCGGTCGGCGTTCCGTTCGTGGCGGAGTGGTTTCCGCCCAAGCGCCAGGGCTTCGCGCTCGGCGTCTACGGAACGGGCAACATCGGCACCGCGGTCGCGGCGTTCTCGTTGCCGGCGATCCGCGACGGGGCGAGCCAGGAGGTCGCCGGGCTCGTCTACGCGGCAGTGATCGCCGTCTACGGGCTGATCTGGTGGTCGATCGCCCGTGACGTCCCGGATCGCAAGCCCGTGCGTCAGCCCTACGGCGAGGTGCTGCGCTCGGGCTGGGACCTGTACCGGCTCTCGCTGTTCTACTTCGTCACCTTCGGCGGCTTCGTCGCGATGGCGATCTTCCTGCCGAAGCTGCTCACCGACTGGTTCGACTACTCGCTCGCCGACGCCGGGCTGCGGGCCGCCGGGTTCACGATCGTCGCCACCGCGGCACGTCCGGTCGGTGGCTGGCTCTCCGACCGATTGGGCGGGACCCGGGTGCTCACCTTCGCCTTCATGGGCATCGGGATCGACGCGATCGGGCTCTCCTGGCAGGCGTCGGAGCCCTCGATCGTCCCGGTGACGATTTTCTGCCTCACCATGGCGGGTTTCCTCGGGCTCGGCAACGGCGCCGTGTTCAAGCTCGTGCCGACGTTCTTTCCGGAGTCGACCGGCGCGGCGACCGGGATCGTCGGCGCCGCCGGCGGCCTCGGTGGCTTCTTCCCCCCTCTGGTGCTCGGGGTGGTCAAGGACGCGACCGGCGACTTCGTGCTCGCCTTCGTCCTCCTTGTCGCCTTCGCCTGGATGTGCGCGGGGATGGCGGTGGCGCTGCTTGAGCCCGCCCCCACCCCTCCGTCGGAGCCGGAAGCCGCCCGATGAAGCGCAGCCCGGAGCTCACCCCGCTCTCCCACGACCATCATCAGGCGCTGTTCGCGGCCCAGCAGCTGAAGCGCGCCGACGAACCGGGGCCGGCGGTCGAGGCCCTGCTCGCATTCTGGCGCGCCCATGGGCGCGACCATTTCCGGATCGAGGAGGAGATCCTGCTTCCGGGCTGGCTCGAGGGCGACCCGACCGCCGAGCGCCAGATGGCGGCCCGGGTGTCCGAGGAGCACCTCGCGATCCGCGCCCTGGTTCGACGGGCCGAGCGCGAGGGCCTCTCGGGCGAGCAGCTGCGCGAGCTCGGGGTTCTGCTCGCCGACCACGTGCGCTTCGAGGAGCGCGAGTTGTTCCCGTGCATCGAGACGGCGCTCGAGCCCGCCGCGATCGCCGAACTCGGCGCAGAGATCGCTGATGCGGAGGCGCGAGCCCACGGGGACACGGGCGGGTGAGCGACGCCGATCTGTGGCAGGGGGTGCTCTACGTGCACCTGCTCGCGATGGCGTTCTTCGTCGGCGGTCAGCTCCTGCTCGGCGTCGCCGTGGTCCCGGTCGAGCGGCTGAACCCCGACCCCGAGCGGCTGCGCGGAATCGCGCGACGGTTCGGATACGGCTCCCTGGTCGCGCTCGCCGTCCTGCTCGCGACCGGAATCGCGATGGCCTCGCACTACGAGCTCTGGGACTCGGGCATGCTGCGGGCAAAGCTCGGGCTAGTCGGGTTGGTGCTGGTCCTCACCCTCGCCCATCTTTGCTTTCCACGTGCGCACCCCCTGCAGGCCGCGATCCTGATCGCCACCCTCGCGATCGTCTGGCTCGGCCTCGATATCAGCCGCTAGACGCCGGGCGGCGGCGCCGGTCGGGGGTCGGGGTGGACAGGTGAGTGGGCTCGACGATGGAGCTCAGAGCCAGGGGATGTCCCAGGCGAGCGCTGCTCCGACGAGCACGCTCGCGGCCATGAAGGAGAGCAGGACGACGTAGCCGCCGCGCAGCCAGCCGGGGGTCGAGGCGTGCGAGGCGAGCACGGCTCGGACGCTCTCCCGAAATGAGGCCAGGGCGGCGAGCAGACTCACGCTTCCGACGACGACCGCGAGCCGGGCATCGGCGAAAACGCCGGCCGGGACCGCGATCACCCCGATGTTCCAGAGCACGAGCTGCGCCCGGCGGGCGCGCGCAGGTGGAGGCGGTCGGCCCGCGCCACGCAGCAGCGCCGCCTGACCGTGGCCGAGCAAGAACTGGGCCAGGAAGCCGACCAGGTAAGCGACGAGCCAGGTGCCGTGATTGAAATGTTCCGCGGCCCGGACGGTTGCCACGACGATGGCGGCGACGAGGCTCGCAGCGGCGAGGGCGGTCAGATCCCGCCGCGCGGTCGGATCGGGCCTCGCCGTTGGTTTCGCTGGTCCGATTGCGCACACCCGCCCGATCATGACGACCGGGCGGGCGCGCGAGTGGTCCGGCAGACCTAGAAGCGCTCCGGGAACTGGGCGACGATGCCGTCGCTCAGCGCGTCTGCCATCTCGAGGATGTGGAGATGGATCTCGTCGTAGGTGCGGATCTCGGCGACGTGGTCGCCCTCGAGCCGCTGGGTCGCCTCAGCGATCGTCTGATCGAGGTGCGTCTTCATCATCGAGCGCATCTCGCGCCGGGGCCAGTTGTCCGGGTTCGCGTCGCTGAGGAAGTCCGCGATCTGGTTCCCGTTCCGATACCAGGCTGCGTTTGCCCTCTTCAGCCGCTCTTGGTCGCCGGCCTTGGCGGCGCCGAGCAGATCGACAGCGCCGTTGATGTGGCCTTCGAGCAGCTCGGTCAGCCGATCGCCGGCCTGCTCGCCGTAATAGGGCTTGATCGCGTCGCCGATATCGCTCTGGTTGCGCATCAGGCGCGCTACGGTCGGCTCCAGGTCGGACAGGTCATCGACGAAGGAGACGATCGCCAGGCGAGTCCAGGTGACGTGGTCCTCCCAGAGCTTTCGCATCTCGTCCTGGAACGCATGAGCGGCCTCCGTATGAACCTGGGGGGACGCGCTCGCGTGATCGTGCTCCGCGGCAACCGCCTGGTCGGCGACGGCCACGGAATCATCGTCCTGGCCGCCGCCGGTCGAAAGCGCGAGCGCGAGCGCCGCTCCTACGGTGGCGATCAGTACGGTGAACCTGGAGCGGCGGTGGCCGCGCGTGGTCTGAGTGGTCATTTTGGTACTCCTCTCATCGGTATCGCTCTCTCGAGCGGGGGACGTTGTGGTTCCTTAGCGCCGCGCGAGCGGATGCCCTTACCTCGGCCCCAGCCCGAGAGGAGTCGCAATCGACATCCGCCTGAAGCGGGCGCACGCGCCCCCCGTCCCCGCCGCTGGCTTTCGGGTGCTGGTCGATCGGTTGTGGCCGCGAGGGGTCTCACGCGAGCGAGCCAAGCTCGACGCCTGGGAGAGGGAGCTCTCACCGAGCACCGAGTTGAGGCAGTGGTTCGGGCACGAGCCGAAGCGCTTCGAAGCGTTTCGCCGTCGGTACATCGAGGAGCTTCGCAGCCAGCGCCCGCGGCTCGCCGCCCTCAGGCGCCGAGCTCGCGGGGAAACGCTGACCCTCGTCTACGCCGCACGCGACACCGAGCACAACAATGCCGTCGTCCTCGCGGAGGTCTTACATCGTGGGCTGCCGAGCGCTCGAGGCCGCTGACGACTCGGCGCTCCCGTGGCCGGCGGACGGGGCTGCCGGGCGGTGGACCTTCGGAGCGGTTCGATCGTCGGCCGCGATGGCGGACTCGGCGCCGGCGAGGCGAGACAGCGTCAGGGCGCCGAGCAGGAGCCCGAAGTCGCGCAGTGCGATGTCGCCGTAGCCGCCGACCAGCAGCAGGCTGAGAATGATTCCTCCGAGCCAGCCCGCGACCAGCACCCCACCGAATCGGGGCACGATCAAGACGATGATCCCGGCGAGGATCTCGACGACGCCGACCGCGTACATGGCGTCCTGGGCGCTGCCCGGGATGACGTCGTTGAACTCACTGGCCAGATACGCGGTCCAGTTGTCGTTCAGCACCTCGGCGAACTTGTCGAGTCCCATGAGGATCGGCAGCACCGCGAACCCGATCCGCAACAGGGTGAAGGCCTGGCTGACGGGGTCCTCGCGAAGTCGCGAGAGGGCTGGAAACGGGATCGGCCGCAGGAAGGCGGCGATGGTGTTCATCGGTTGCTCCTTTCGGAAGGTCGTTACCTACTTAGCGACCAACCGGAGTCCGTTCCTACTCGGGGGCCGTCTCGGCCTCGACCAGGGCTCGCAGGCTGCGGTGATCCTCGGCGCAGGCCCCGCATCCCTCGAGGTGCGCCCGCATGCCGGGCACCGCGAGATCGGGGTCGGCCTCGCTCAGCTCCAGCTCGACGTAACGATCGAGCTCGGCGAAGCATTGCTCGCAGCTCAATTCCGGCCCCTCGGGACCGAGCAGGTTCCTGAGCAGCTCGAGATCGTCTGGCGTTCGTCGCTCGCTCATCGGCTCGCCTCCTCTGGCTCGGCTGCGAATCTGAGGCCGGCATCGGCCAGGTGGGTGCGCAGCTTCCTTCGCGCGTCGTGGACCGTCTTGTAGAGGGCGCCACGGGTCGTGTTCAGCCGGTCGGCCAAGACATCGATCGGCACCCCGTTGAGCGCGATCGCGACCAGGACCTCGCGCTGATGTCGCGAGAGCTCGGTCTCGATCGCCTCGGCGAGCGAGCCGAGCACCTCGCGGCCCTCGGCGCTGGTCGCAGGCGAAGCGTCCGGGCCCGGGAGAACCGACCAGTGCTCGGGCTCGAGCGGCACCTCACGGCTTTGCCAGGCGCGACGGCGAAGCCTGACCGCGGCCTCGAGCAGGGCGAACTTGTACGCCCAGGTGGTGAATCGGCTCTCGCCGCGATAGCCGTCGAGCTTGCCGAGGATCGCCAGCAGGGCGTCGTCGGCCGCCTGGTGGGCAAGATCGTCGAAGTCGCCGCCGCGTAGGTGGGGGAGCGACCCACGCCGCCGGTTGATCTCGAAGCGCGCCGCCCTCAGCAGCAGGTCGTGCAGGCGACGGCGGGCATCCTCGCCGCGAACGCCCTCCGCGCGCAGGCCGCGAATCCAGGCTCGCGACTCCGCATCGGGGCCGATGACGGGCGGGGCTTGATCCGGGTGGCTCATCGCAAGCCGCGGCGGGGGCTCGAGCGGGGCCTCGACCCTAGCAGCGGGACTTCGCGGCGCCCTCAGCACGGATTGCTCTCGCGGTCGAGCGGCCTCAGGATGCGGGTCGCGAGCCGAGGAGGACAGCCCCGTTCCACGAGCTCGATCAGGGCGTGGAGATCGATCTCGCAATCGGCCGCGGCGGACGCGGCCAGCTCGGCGTCGAAGCCGGCGCCCACGAGCCGCTGCCGTCGCCAGCCGGCGAGGTCGTCTCGAGGAGCCAGAGGTTGCCGGCCCGAGGCGGCGGATGGACGCTTTGCTTTCGGCCCCATACCCGATTAGCGCCCCGGGACGGAAGGTTCTTACCTCAGGCCGCGAGCATGCCGAACTGGACCGCGCCGAGGCTGGCGCCGCCGGAGAGGACAAAGGGCCGAGTTCGGTGTCGTTTCGCGGCCATGTCCGCTTGGCGATCGCGGGCGCCGCGGGTCGTACCGGCCGTCCGCACGGGTAAGAAGCGCGCTCGCGCCGACGCATACGAGAATGCCGGACGAATGCGCCGGATCAACCCCTAGCCAGAGAGGACCAGATGAGCGCACAACCCCAGACCTTCGTCATCGTCGGCGCCGGATTGGCCGCAGCGAAGGCGGCGGAGACCCTTCGCGAGGAGGGCTTCGATGGTCGGCTGATCCTGATCGGCGATGAGCCCGAGCGCCCCTACGAGCGCCCACCGCTGTCGAAGGACTACTTGCGGGGCGAGACCACCGACAAGCCCTACGTTCACGCGGAGAGCTTCTACTCCGATCACGAGATCGAGCTTTTGCTCTCGACCCGGGTGACCGCCATCGACCCCGGGCCGCGCAAGCTGCTGCTGGAGGGGGATCGCCGCCTGGGCTATGACCGCCTGCTGCTGACGACGGGCGCCGCGCCCCGCCGCCTCGACGTGGCCGGTTCGGAGCTCGATGGCATCCATTACCTGCGAACCGTCGCCGACTCCGGGCGGATCGGCGAGCGAATCGAGCGCGGCCAGCGGCTCGTGGTGGTCGGCTCCGGCTGGATCGGCGCCGAGATCGCCGCCTCGGCGCGCCAGAAGGGTTGTGAGGTGACGATGATCGAGATGGCCTCGCTGCCGCTGGAGCGGGTACTGGGCCCCGAGGTCGGCCGGGTGTACCTCGACATCCACCGCGACCACGGGGTCGAGTTCCTGTCGGAGACGACGGTGGAGCGCTTCGAGGGCGAGGGCTCGGTCGAGCGCGTCCTCACCCGGGACGGGGCGTCGCTGGATGCCGAGTTCGTGGTGGTCGGGATCGGGGTCGCGCCGCGCACCGCCCTGGCCGAGACCGCCGGCCTGCGAATCGACGACGGCATCCTCGTCGACCAGCGCCTCGAGAGCAGCCTCCCGGGGATCTTCGCCGCGGGTGATGTCGCCAACGCGCAGCACCCCTTCTACGACCGCCGCCTTCGGGTCGAGCACTGGGCCAACGCGCTCAACCAGGGACCGGTCGCCGCGCGGGCGATGCTCGGCCAGGCCGTCGCCTACGAGGAGATTCCCTACTTCTTCTCCGATCAGTACGAGGTCGGGATGGAGTACGGCGGCTTCGCCACCAGCTGGGACGAGGTGGTCTTCCGCGGAGAGGTCGCGGGCCGCGAGTTCATCGCCTTCTGGCTCGAGCACGGACGCGTGGTCGCCGGGATGAACGTCAACGTCTGGGACGTCAACGAGGCGATCCGCGAGCTGATCCGCTCCCGGCAGCCCGTCGATGCCAGACGCCTGGCCAATCCCGACTCCGCGCTCGAAAATCTCGTCGGGCAGCGGCAGTGAGAGCCGCCATCCACGGACGCGCACGAGGGCCAAGTTTCAGCTCTGGTGACGTCTACACCACCCCTCAGGCACACCCGGTCATAATGCGGCGGTGCCCGCCAGGTCAGCCGGGACCGCCGAGCTCGAGATCGAGTTGCCCTCCGAAGCGGGCAGCGTCAGCACCGCGCGGAGAGCGCTCGGCGACCTCGCGCGCAGCGTCGGCGCCTCCGAGAGCGACGTCAAGCTCGCCGTTAGCGAGGCGGTCACGAACTCCGTCCTGCACGCCTTCCGCGACCGCGACCCGGGGACGATCAAGCTCAGCGCGCATCTCGATCGCGGCCTGCTGATCGTCGCCGTCGGCGACGATGGAAGCGGGATGAGGCCGAACCTCGAGAGCGCCGGCCTCGGCCTCGGGATCTCGCTGATCACCAAGCTGGCGACCGACGTTCACTTCGACTCGACCGAGCAAGGCACGATCGTCTCGATGAGCTTCACGGTAGATGAGGAGGCGCCGCGATGACCCCGATCGACCGACCGGAGGCGAGATGAGGAGCGCGTCGTCGGGAGGGCTCGAGCTCTCGGTGGAGCGGCGCTCCACGGCCGACGGCGAGATCGCCGTGGTACGGGCGCAGGGGGAGGTCGACCTCGCCAACGCGGACGAGCTCGCCGGGGCGCTCGGGTCGAGCACCTGCGTCCAGAGCGATGGCGTCGTGATCGATCTGCTCGGGGTACCGTTCATGGACTCGAGCGGGCTCAGGGTCGTCCTCGTCGCGGCCGGAGACCTCGAACCCGATCTTGCCGTCGTCCTCAGCCCGGGCTCACCGGTGCTCCGACTGTTCGAGCTGGCCGAGGTCACCGACCGGCTGCCCGTCTACGCGACCGAGGACGAGGCGATCGATGCACTCGCCGACCGAGCGTCCGACGCCGACTGAGCCGGCCGCGGGCGACCCCCTCTCGCGGGCGACGGTCGCCGCCCCGCCGCTCGATCAGCACGCGGCGATCGTCCGGTTCTCCAACGACGCGATCCTGAGCAAGGACCGCCGGGGCGTGATCACGAGCTGGAACCCGGCGGCCGCCCGTATCTATGGCTACAGCGAGCGGGAGGCGATCGGTCAGCCGATCTCGATGCTGGTCCCGAGGCACCGAGCGGGAGAGGAACGCAGGATCCTCGACCGGGTGTTCGCCGGCGAAGCGGTGGACCACTACGAGACCGAGCGCGTGACCAAGGACGGGCGGATGATCGTCGTCTCACTGAGCGTCTCGCCGATCCGCGACGAGACCGGTTCCGTGGTCAGCGCCTCGGTGATCGCGCGCGACATCAGCGCGCGCCATCGGTCACTGCAGCTGTCCTCTCGGTTGCAGGTGCTGACCGAGGCGCTCTCGAAGGAACTCGGCTCGCAGCGTGCCGTCGACGTGTTGCTCGAGCAGGCGGTCGGCGGCCTCGGCGCCGACGCTGGCGCGGTCGGGCTCGTGAGCAGCTCCGGGGCCGAGGTCGAGCTGGCCGGAAGCATCGGCTACTCCGAGAGCGGGCTGGCGGGCTGGGAGCGCTTCCCGCTGTCGGCGGAGCTGCCGATGTCGGCCGCGATCCGTTCCGGAGACCCGGTCTGGACCACCTCGGCGGAGAAGCTTCGGACAAGGTTCCCGGTGCTGCACGAGGCCGAGGTGAGATTCGCTTCGCTGGCGGTGATCCCGCTGTCGGTGGAGGCGGCGCCGTTCGGAGCCCTGGCGCTCAGCTTTGCGACCAGCCGCGAGTTCGACCCCGAGGAGCAGAGCTTTCTGTGGGCGGCGGCCCAGCAGGCCGCGTACACGCTCGAGCGGGCGCGCCTCTACGAGGCCGAGCGGATCGCGAACGAGCGCCTCTCCTTCCTCGCCGAGGCGAGCGAGTTGCTCGCCGGCTCGCTCGATCCCGACGCCAGCCTGCGCGGGCTCGCCGAGCTCGCCGTACCCAGCGTCGCCGACTGGTGCGGGATCGAGGTGGTCGACGACGACGGCGGCCTTCGAAACGTCGCCGTCGCGCATGCCGACCCGCGGCGGATGCGGCTGGCCGAGGAGCTGCGCTCTCGCTACCCGGTTGATCCCGATGCGCAGACCGGAGTCCCGCGGGTGATTCGCACAGGCGAGCCGGAGCTCTACGCGGAGATCGACGATCAGATGCTGGTCGACGCGGCCCGCGATGCCGAGCACCTGCGGATGATCCGCGAGCTGGGCATGGTCTCGGCGATGATCGTCCCGCTCCAGGCGCGCGGGCGTAACGTCGGGGCACTCACCCTCATCGCCGCGGAGTCCGGGCGCCGGTTCGACGACGGGGACGTGGCCCTGGCCGAGGATCTCGCCCGCCGGGCGGCGCTGGCGATCGACAACGCGATGCTGTTCCGGCGCGAGCACGAGGCGGCGGTGACGCTGCAACGCTCGCTGCTGCCGCAATCGTTGCCGGAGCTCGAGGGCCTGGAGTTCGCTGTTCGCTATCGGCCGGCGGGCCCGGGGCTGCAGGTCGGGGGCGACTGGTACGAGGTCGTCGCTCGGGACGACGGCCAGGTCGCGCTGGTGATCGGCGACGTCGCGGGGCGCGGGATCCACGCGGCGTCGGTGATGGGCCGGGTGCGGCCGGCGTTGCGTGCCTACATCGCCGACGGCCACAGCCCGTGCGAGGCGATCGAGCGCCTCGACGCCCTGCTCAAGGAGTCCCGACGACCGGAGATGACGACGGTCTTCTTGCTCTCGTTCGATCCGGCCACCGGGGTTGCCGAGTACGTTCGGGCGGGACACCTGCCGGCGCTGCTTCGCCTGCCGGACGGGGGGGTGCAGGAGCTCGCCGGGCGGGGAACGCCGCCGCTCGGCATCTTCGAAGGGCTCGACTGCCGCACGCACGCGATCGAGATCCCGGTCGGAAGCACGGTGCTGCTGTTCACCGATGGCTTGATCGAGCGCCGGGACGAGAGCCTCGAGGTCGGCCTCGAACGTCTCAAGGCGCATCTCGCTCGAACGCCGCGAGAGGCCGAACGCTGCCTGGACAGCTTCGCCGGGGAGCTCGACGCCGAGGCGATCTTCGACGACGTCGCAATGCTGGTGATGACGACCGCCGAGATCAGCTGATCGCGGCCTGCGCCGCAGCGACGCGCCCGATCGGCACCCGATAGGGCGAGCAGCTGACGTAGTCGAGGCCGATCGAGGCGAACAGGCGGATGCTCGCGGGATCGCCGCCGTGCTCGCCGCAGATCCCGCACTTGAGGGTCGGGTTTGCCGCGCGCCCGCGCTCAGCGCCGATGCGCACGAGCTCGCCGACGCCGGGACCGTCGATCGTCTCGAACGGGCTGCGGTCGATAATCCGTCGCTCGAGGTAGGTGGGGATGAAGCTGCCCTCGACGTCGTCGCGGGAGAGCCCGATCGCGGTCTGAGTGAGGTCGTTGGTGCCGAAGCTGAGGAAGTCCGCATGCTCGGCGATCGCTCCCGCGACCAGACAAGCTCGCGGCAGCTCGATCATCGTGCCAACGGAGTAGGGGACCTCCCGGCCCGCCTCCCGCTTGGCCTCCTCGGCAGCGGCGACGACCCGCGCGCGGACCTGGCGCAGCTCGGTCTCGTAGGCGATCAGGGGCAACATGATCTCGACCCGGGGCATATCGCCTGCCTCGGTCGCCTCCGCGGCGGCGCCGATCAGCGCCCGCACCTGCATCTCGTAGATCTGGGGATAGAGGATTCCGAGGCGGATCCCCCGAGTGCCGAGCATCGGGTTGGACTCCTCGAGATCGCGGACGATCTCGATCGCTTCAGCGGCCGCCCGGAGCCGGTCCGGGTCGCCGCTGCGCCCGAGTGCCCGCAGCTCGGACTCGAAGTGCTCGAGGGGCAGGAACTCGTGCAGCGGCGGGTCGAGCAGCCGCACGGTCACCGGCAGGCCGCGCATCTCGTGCAGGATCGCGACGAAGTCGGCCCGCTGGAGCTCGCCGAGGCGCTCGAGCGAAGCCCGGTAGTCCGCCCGGGCGCGGTCGAGCCCGGCCCGCACGGCGTCGCCGTCGGTGCGCGCGGCGAGCTCGCTGCGCCGCCACCGCTCGGCGGCGACGAACATCGCCCTCACGAGCTCGGCGCGGTCGGGACCGAAGAACATGTGCTCGGTGCGGCAGAGGCCGATGCCCTCCGCTCCGAGCGCCCGCGCCCGCGCGGCGTCCTCCGCCCGGTCGGCATTCGCCCGTACCCCGAGCCGGCGCAGCTCGTCCGACCACCGCAGGATCTCGCCGAACGCCTCGCCGATCTCGGGCTCGACCAGCGGCACCTCGTCGAGCGTCACCGCCCCGGTGGAGCCCTCGATCATGATCTCCTCGCCTGCGGCGAGCTCGGTTTCGCGAACCCGAACGATGCCGGCGCCCTCGTCGATCGTCAGCTCCGAGGCGCCGGCGACGCACGGCCTGCCCATGCCGCGTGCAACCAGCGCCGCGTGCGAGGCCTTGCCGCCCTCGGCGGTGAGGATCCCCCGCGCCGCGTAAAACCCGGCCACATCCTCGGCTTCGGTGAACCGCCGCACGAGGATGACGTCATCGCCGTCGGCCGCCCGGCGAACCGCCTCCGCCGCGCTGAGCACGATCGCTCCCCGTGCCGCCCCTGGCGAGGCGGCGACGCCGGTGGTCAGCGGCTCGTACTCGAACTCCGGGTCGAAGACCGGGTGCAGCAGCGCGTCGAGCGAGTCAACGTCGATCGTCATCAGCGCGGCCTCGCGGGTCAGCAGGCCCTCGGCAACGGCGTCGCGCGCGAACCGGACCGCCGCTTGCGCCGGGCGCTTGGCGCTCCTGGTCTGGAGCAGGAACAGCCTGCCCTCCTCGATTGTGAACTCGACGTCCTGCATGTCCCCGTAGTGGCGCTCGAGCGTGGCGAGGTCATCGAGCAGCTGGCGGTGCGCCTCGGGCAGGCGCTCGGCGAGCGCGTCGAGGTCCTCCGGGTTGCGGGTCCCGGCGACCACGTCCTCGCCCTGGGCGTTGGCGAGAAAGTCCCCGGAGGGCGTCGGCGCGCCGGTGCGCTCGTCGCGGCTGAAGGCGACCCCGGAGCCCGAGCTCTCGCCCCGGTTGCCGAACACCATCTGCTGGACGTTGACCGCCGTTCCCCAGTTGTCGGGAATCCCGTTGATGCGCCGGTAGGCGACCGCCCGCTCGGTGTCCCAGGAGTCGAAAACGGCGCTGATCGCCTGTTCGAGCTGGCGCCGGGGCTCGCTCGGGAACGGATCTCCTGTGCGCTCCTCGAACAGCCGCTTGAAGCTCTCGGTGAGCTCGCGCAGCGCCGCGGCGCCGAGCTCGGTGTCCGCCTCGACGACGGCGCGCTCCCTCGCCTCGCGCAGCTCGGACTCGAAGTCCGCCGCCGCGATCCCATGGACGACGTTGCCGAACATCTGCACGAAGCGCCGGTAAGCGTCCCAGGCGAAGCGCCCGTCCCCGGTGTGACGCGCCAGCCCGGCGACCGACTCGTCGTTGAGGCCGAGGTTGAGGACCGTGTCGAGCATCCCGGGCATCGACACCCGGGCGCCCGAGCGCACCGAGACGAGCAGCGGGTCGCCGGCGTCGCCGAGTCGCTTGGCGGCGCGGTGCTCGAGCGCCGCCAGCGCCTCGTCGACCTGATCGTTGAGTCCGTCCGGTGCGCTGCGCCCGGCCTCCATGTAGGCGACGCACGCCTCGGTGGTGATCGTGAACCCGCCCGGGACCCGGTCCGCGCCGAGCACCCGGGTCATCTCGGCCACGTTGGCGCCCTTGCCGCCGAGCAGTTCCCGTTGCTCGCGCGAGCCCTCCGAGAACTCGTAGATCCATTTCACCGGGCCGTGGCCCCCTCGGCGGCGCCGGCACGGGCGAGCAGCCTCTCGGCGCGCGCCGCCCGGGCCTCGTCCTTGAGCCCGACGGGCACCGAGTCCTCGAGGTCGACGACGACCTCGTCGGCCGAGATCTCTGAGGCCTTCTCCAGCTTCCGGGATGGCCGTGCCGGAACAAAGAGGCAGGAGCGGCGCGCCCTCATCCGCCGCGAGCATACGGCCTCGGTTGGGCTCATTCGCCTCAAGCTGAGGAGGGCCGAGCTCGGCGCGGAGACGATCGCCGCCGCGCTCTCGGTCGTCCCTGTGGCCGAGCGACCGGACCTCGTCCGCGTCGTCGACGAGATCCCGGTCACCACCTGGTATCGGCCCAGCGCCGGCCCGCTGCGCGAGGCGGGCGCACCCGTCGACGAGGGCGTGTGGCGGTGCGAGGGCGAGAGCTAAATCGCCGCGTAGCTTTCGGTTTACGGCCGAAAGGTGGTTTTCGGGCGCCACCATGCGTGGTACCTGTAGAGCCCGTGACGTTGCTCGCCGCCCGCAGGACCCCCGCCCAAGTGCGCCTCATCGGCGCTCGCGAAGCCGAGCGCGTACCCCAGACGGGCGCCGTGGGCTCGGTCCAGGAGGCGGAGGTGACGGTGCCGGCCTCGCTGCTCGAGCAAGTCTGGAGCCCCGAGTACCTGGAGCGGCTCGGGCGCGCTTACTGGCGCCACCTGACCCGCGCCACCGTGGGGCTGATCCGGGTCGTCTACGCCGAGGACTCGCGCACGGTCGTCCTGCTCAGCCCCCGCCTGCCACTGCTTCGCTTCCGGGTGCCCGACTACGAGACGTCGGCCGAGAGCGGCTCCGTCACCTGGCGGATCGAGCGCGGCCTGCTGGTCGCCGCGGAGGGCCGCGAAGACGGCTTCCTGCGGATCAGCGTCGAGCGCCGACCGGCCACGGGCGGGCCGGGTGGCGCCGAGCGGCTGCGGGTGCGGCTCGAGGTCCGCAACTTCTACCCGTGGCTGCGCGGCGGCGGTCGCTTCGCCCGCTTCGGCGCCTGGCTCTACGGCCAGACCCAGCTTCGCATCCATGTGCTGATCTGCAACGGGTTCCTGCGCTCGCTGGCGCGGCTCGACCTGCCGCCCTCGCGGGTGGGCGCGCTCGCGGGCGAGATCGAGGCGGCCGCGGACGACCGTCGCTGAGCCGTCTGTTTGGCCGCGATCCGCCCGGGCAACGAACGTGCATGCGAATTCTGATCACCGGCGCCACCGGCTTCATCGGCGGACAGCTCGCCCGCCGCTTGCTCGGAGACGGGTTCGAGGTTCGATGCCTGGTGCGGGATCTCGACGCGAACGCGGCCGAGGACCTCGAGGCGGCCGGCTGCGAGCTCGCGCTCGCCGACCTGACCCGGCCGGCCGGCCTCGCCGCGGCGCTCGACGGGGTCGGCGCCGCCTACTTCCTCGTCCACATGATCGACGACGGCGACGACTATCCGGCGATCGAGCGCTCCGCAGCGGCACGATTCGGCGGTGCCGCGCGCGCAGCCGGGGTCGAGCGGATGGTCTACCTCGGCGGGCTCGGCGACGAGCACGCCTCCAGGCACCTCGCCGCTCGCCACCAGGCCGCGCTCGCCCTGCGGGAGTCCGGTCCCCCGCTGACCTACTTTCGTGCGGCGATGGTGATCGGGCCGGGCAGCGAGTCCTACGAGCTTCTGCGCGGCATCGTCGAGCGGCTGCCGGCGATGCCGGCGCCGGATTGGCTCGAGACCCGGACCCAGCCGATCGGCGCCGCGGACGTGGTCGACTATCTGCGAGAGGCCCTCGACGTCCCCGGCGCCGCCGGTCGCGAGATCCAGATCGGCGGCCCGAGCGTGCTCACCCACCTCGAGCTGATCGAGGAGATGGCCGCCGCACTGGGTCGCAGGCCGCCGCGCCTGGTCTCGATGCCCACCGAGATCGCCCGCCCGGCGACGGTCGCCGCCGGGGCGGCGGCGGTGACGCCCGGGACGCCCGAGATCGCGGCGCAGATAAGCCTTGGGCTGACGACTCCGACGGTGGTCACCGACCCGAGCGGGGCGGAGCTGTTCTCGGTCAGGCCGAAGCCGCTCGATGCGGTGCTCGCCACGGCGGTCGACGCGGCGGCCGCGGAGTCCTCGGCCGGATGAGCAAGGCCGTCACCGAGACGGTCCTTCTGGCGGTGTCGCCGGAACGCGTCTGGGAGACGGTGATGGACCCGTCACTGCTCGAGCGCTGGGTTACAACGCACGACTCGCTCTCCGGCGCCGAGCCGGGGCCGGTCGCCGAGGGCGACTCGTTCACCCAGAAGCTGCGGCTCGCGGGCAAGACGTTCGACGTCGCCTGGACCGTGGTCGTGGCCGATGCGCCGCATCTGGCG
This sequence comes from Solirubrobacterales bacterium, assembly GCA_021155855.1. Lineage (GTDB taxonomy): Bacteria > Actinomycetota > Thermoleophilia > Solirubrobacterales > 70-9 > WHSW01. The sequence continues at coordinate 3,348 of JAJNAZ010000010.1, read as the reverse complement.
CGCTGGGAGGGCGCCGGTCCGGGGGGCGCTCGCGCCGAGGTCAGCTATCTGCTCGAGCGCCAGGATCGCGGCACCCGGTTCGAGTACCGCAACCGGTTTTCGCTCCCGGGCGGGGCACTCGGCAGGTTGGCCGGCGGCCTCCTCGCCGCCGCCCCCGGCCGGCGCGAGGCGAGCCGCTCGCTCGAGCGCCTGCGGGCGCTGCTCGAGGACGAAAACGGCTAGCGCAGCTCACCCGCCGCGCCGGCGTAGCCACAGCGCCAGCAGCGGAAAGAGCAGGATCGAGAGCATCGCGGCACCGACCAGCGCCGAGGCCTCCTCCTCGCGCATCACCCCGACCTCGGTGCCGATCTCGGTGATCGCGACCACCAACGGCAGTGCCGACGCCGAGAACAGCGCCAGCGTCAGGCGCTCGGGCCGGTCGAGCTCGCCGCGGTACAGCAGCCGTACCGGCAGCCCACGCACGATCAGGAACAGCAGTGCGAACCCGGGGACGAGCGCGATCGCCGTGGGACTCGAGAGCAGCGCGTCGACGTCGTAGTCCATCCCGGTGGCGATGAAGAAGATCGGGATCAAAAAGCCGTAGCCGAGCGCGTCGAGCTTCGCCTCGAATTCCTGCGCGTCGCGATCGCGGATCACCAAGCCGACGATGATCCCGGCCGCGAAGGCACCGAGGATGACGTCGAGGCTGAACTCCGACGCCAGCGCCACCATCGCGATGACGAGCAGTACCGAGAGGCGGACGGCGAGCTGGCCGCTGGTTCCCATCGTCGTCTCGATCAGCCGGACCATCCGGGCCGGCTGGGCGCGCAATGCGAGCAGCGTCGCCCCGACGACGAGCGCAGCGAACACGAACAGCAACGTCGTTCTCCACGGCTCGCCGGCCTCGACCGCGAGGATGATCGAGACGATCACCACCGGCCCGAATTCCCCCGCGGCGCCGGCGCCGAGCACGTACTTGCCGAAGCGCTCATCGAGGACGCCGGAGTCGCGCAGGATCGGCATCAGGGTGCCGAGCGCGGTCGTGGTCAGCGCCAGTCCGACGAGGATCGGGGCGTCGATCGCTCCCGCCGCCCACAGCGCCACCGCGATCCCCAGGCCGAGCGCGAGCGAGACCACCCAGCCGCCGACCCCGAGCCGGGTCGGGGCGCCGCGGATGCGCTCGAAGTCGATCTCGATCCCGGCGAGGAAGAAGAGGAAGGCGAGGCCGAAGGTGGACAGGGACTCGACGAAGTCGTCGGTGCTCGCGAGGTCGAGCAACTCGGGGCCGACGATGATCCCGAGCGCGATCTCGGCGACCACGATCGGCACCCGTACGCGCCGGCTGAGGTCGGCGAGGATCGGCGCCATCGCCGCGATCGTGGCGACCACGAGGATGTCGGCGTGGGTGATCTCCACGACTCCGCGAGCCTATTGCGCGACCCGGCGCGGATTACTTCTGTGTTCTGCAGCCTTACCTCGAGCTCGGCCTCGACATCCGCGTCCTCCAGGCCGATCTTCTCCTCGTCGATGCCGACGTGTACGCCCGCGACCAAATTCAGCCGGTAGGCGACCTGCGCGCGGAGTGCGAGCTTGATCCAGCCGCTCTGGCTGCGTCTCGCAGGTGCCCGCGCTTCTTCCGAGCCCGAGCCCTTGGCCTGACGCGCCTGCCCTTCGCCTTGCGCCCTTCCTTGCCCCCGCGAGTGTGTAAGGAAGTCCGACCGGGTAGAGGCCGGACATGTCGACGATTGCGGTGATCGCCCTCATAATTGGCGTCCTTGTCGTGGTCGCGATCGTGGCGCTTGCGACCCGACGGGCGGCCGAGAACCGGCGTCGCGAGCGCGAGCGGCTTCGCAGCGAGGCAGCCGGACATCGCCAGGAGGCCGAGGCCCACGCCGTCAAGGCGACAGAAAAGCACGCCGAGGCCCAGCATGAGAGCGAACGCGCGGGAGATCATGCTGCGATTGCAGAAGAGCACCGGCTGGCGGTGGAGGAGCGCGAACGGCTCGCGGCGGACGCGGAGGGGCGCGCGCAGCGCGAACGTGCCATGGCTCAGAAGAGGTACGACGACGCCAAACGTGACCGCGAACGAGCTCAGGAATACGCGCAGCGGGCGGAGGAGAGAGAACGGCGTGGGGCAGAGGCGGAGGAGCGCGCGGGGCGTGAGTATCGCCTCGCCGAGGACAAGCGTGACGAGGCCCGGCAGGCGCGCGAAGTCGCCGCGCAGCACGCGCAGGTGGCGGAGGAGCGCGAACGGGCCGCGACCGAGGCTGCGGAGCGCGCGCACCGGGAAGGCCGCTTTGCCGAATTTCACGACGAACGAGCCGTGGAGCGGGAGCGCGAGGCCAACTGACCAGCATCGTTGACGCGGTCTCTCATCCACCGAGAAGACAGCCGCGCGCCACTGAGTCTGTCCCTACGGGAGACAACGATTCGCTGCGCGCTGCGCGCTAGGTCGAGTCTCCATCGCCCGCAGGCGCGGAGACCAGACTCGCTCCCGTAAGCCTCATTTTCCGCGGGACCATGCAGACGGTCTCAGGTGACGACAGGCTGAGCCGGCGAAAGAGTCCCTCGTCATAGCGTCTTTCTCGACGGCTTCGGAGTCCAGGAAACGAAGCAGCCGACGTCGACCGGCGGGCGGGGATATCGATTGCGAGCGCGTTCCACGAATGCAGTCGGATCCAGCACGTTCGGCAGCCCCAATTTGCGCCTCGACTTAGCCGCGGACCTAGGCGAGGTTTTCTCACGCAATACTGCATGGGCGATGTCACATGGGAACGCCATCAGGTATCGAGTCCCAGCAATCCGCGAGCGGTCCCGCCGCACGTTCACTGAGCGCCTCGCTTTGAGACTCCCACGCTTGTCTTCCCTGTACAGGGCTGCTTTGCTGCGCCTCCCGCTCCGCTCTCGACTGCGGCGCGAGCTCCTGGCTCGTGCCATCCGTGACAACGCTGAGGCACGCAACAGGCGCGACCACGAGGTCTTGCTTCTTCCGTTCGATCCCAATGTCGACTTCAGAGCGGTTGGTCGAACCGGCGCGAATCTCGAAGGTCGCTTTCACGGGCGTGAGGGCGCGATGCGGCTTCTGGAGACGATCGAGGAGGCGTGGGCGAACGGATCATTCGAACCGCAGGAGGTAATCGACTTTGGCCGGCGCCAGCTGGTTCTCATCCACAGCCACGCACGTGGCCGGGGCCGTGACGCCGAAATCGAGCAACACCCAGCTTTTCTAATGATCTGGCGCGCCGGGCGGATCGTTCGCGCCGACTATTACTTGTTCCAGGACCAAGCGCTCGAAGCGACAGGGCTTTCGTAAGCCACTAATCGCCCCCGCTTGTTTCGCCAACACCGAGCAGCTCGGTGCCAGCTGGC